>CAZQTW010000098.1:0-17110 GCA_964596165.1 uncultured Planctomycetales bacterium
CTTAACCCACAAGGAGGTCGTAAAAAAGAGGCCAGTGTGAATAATCCGGGCTAGGAGTGCGATCGCCTCACCTCAACGGCATAGACCTGCATGTGACCGCCGGCGTTTGACTGGAAGACCACCCATTTGCCGTCGGGTGTAAATCGTGCGTGGGGCGCTTCGTTGTAGTCGTGTTTGGCCATGCGGCAGAGTCGTTCCACCTCGATTCGATTCCCTCGGGGCGTGAAGAGGTAGATCCACTTGTTGGCGCTGCCCTGGAAGGGGTCGCGGCCGTCGCCGTCGCCGCAGAGCATCGTGCCGTCGGGTGAGACGTTGTAGTGCCAGGAGTATTGGTGCTTTGGCACGCGGTATCGTTCTTCTTTGTTCGTCGCCAGGTGTTTTCGGGCGAGGTAGTAGCGCGGGCCGTTGGCCCAAGCGAAGAAACGCAGGACGGAACACGACCCCGCATAACGGGGGATCTGAAGATCGTACCAGACGCCTTGTCCGTCCGGCTGCCAGAATTCGTGCGTGATGAACTCTTCCGGCACGGTTTGCCCGCGGAACGTGCAGAGGCCGGTACCGTCGGTCCGAACGAGCCAGATTCGGTCGAGGCGCCGCTCGGGTCCTTCATGGCAGAACATGACGAGACTCGGGTCGGTCGGTGAGAACTGGACGTGGCCGATCCACTCGTTCTCGCGGTGAAACTCGTCGATGCGCCCCGTCTTGATGTCGATCCCGTAGATGGCGTTTGGAAGCCGGGCCTCGAAGATTTTCCGAATCCACTCCGGACGGCGATACTTGGCATAGAAGACGCCCTCGCCTAGGGCATAGCATCCCGTGAGCATCGTTTCGTCGGCGTTTACCGAGAACCCACGACCTCGGGCATAGTGACGCGGTACTCGGGCGATCTTTCTTGTCTCGAGCGTGTCGACATGTGTGGCCATCACGTTTCGGCCGTTGATGTAGAAAAGCTCGCGTCGCTTGGGCGCGAGGATCTCGAAGCCGCCGCCCGGTTCCGTGGTCACCTGACGGATCGCATGTGTCTTGAGGTTCACGGTGAAGGCTCGCCGGCCTTGGGGTGTGGTTCCGACGAAGACCATCTTGTCGCCGTCGGCGGTGAACATGTTCTGGTGAAAGTAGAGGCAACGATTTTCGCCCTCGCGGCGGGACAGGCGAATGACCTTGTGACCGGTGTCCTTGTCGACCCACTCGTCGGGCAGTGCGTCTTGGGCCGCCACGGGATTCGCGGATTGGATTGCGATCATGACGGCAGCCAGGGCCGACCACGGCATCGTCAGACAGACGTGCCTGCTTCTCCCGCCAGGTCGTCGGATTGCTGTGACACGAGCACCATGAGAAACGGCGCCCCTACTTGGGCAGCCGCAGCCGCGAGTCCGTCCGCTCCCTGACGGCTCTGATCGGCCGCGCGACACGGGTACGCGTTCGTTGTGAAAGAGGTCCTCGTTTACCGTCATCGTCTTCATGCGTCGTCACTCCGACGAATGTGCGACCAGTTCGATGGCCCCTTGCGGGCACACGTCCGCACAGGTCCCGCAACCTTCACAGCGATCCGCGTGAATGGCCGGCGGCTTGTCTTGCCCGGCCTCGATCGCGCGGCAGTGTCCGATGCGGGTACACAAGCCGCAGACGGTGCATCGCGACGGATCGAGCCGGGCGTGTCCTTCGGTCCACTTCAGGTCGGCCGCACTTGCGATTCGCGGGATCAGGCTGTCTCGCAGTCGGCGCCAGGAGGTGTATCCCATTTCGTTCATGTACGTTGTCAGTTGGTCGAGCCATCCGGCAAGGAAGCCGTATCCCCGCATCATGGTCTGCGTGCAGACGCCGATCAGATCGGCCCCGACCATGGCGTATTCGACGGCGTCCTCAGGGCTCGCCACGCCGCCATAGCCGATGAGGGCGGCCTTCGGACCGCAGGCGGTTCGAGTCTCGTAGACGTCGCGGAGTCCGAGCGGCTTGATCCACGGACCGGACAGGCAGACCAGGGAGTGGCGGTCCTGCAAGCGGATGGGAGACCTTTCGGGCCGGCGGATATCGATGTCCGCCAGGCCCAGCCGATTCGCCGTGCTGCCGACCGCATCGGCGCCGGCGTCGATCGCCGCCCTTGCGACCTGGGCGACGTTGCCGCCCTCGGGCGTCAGCTTGCAGAAGACGGGGATCGTGACGGCCGGTTTGACCGCTCGCGTGATGCCTGCCACAACACGGGGGTCTTGGCCGAGCGAGGCGCCGCTTCGAGGGCCTTGCGACTGTTCCGAGGTAGTCACGTCGAGGTTGTAGCTCATGTTGGGGCAGCAGAAGTTTAGTTCGACGGCGTGAGCGCCGGCCGCCTCGAATCGCCGGGCCATCTCGACCCAGCCCTGCGAACCGCGATCGCCGGCATAGGTCATGTTGGCCAGCAGATTCAGATCGGGCGCCGCCTTGCGCCCCTGCTCAATCAGTCGAAGGCCCTCATCCAGCGTCAGCCGTTTTTCGGCCGTGAAGTAGAGCATGCGGTGTTGTTGCGACCATCGGTAGCGCGGCTCGAGGTTGATATACGGCGGGGGATCGATCGTGAGTTTGATCGACGCGCCGGCCCACCCGCATCGATCGGCCTCGATGAGTTGCTCGACGCGCTTGGTGGTCGGGCCCGATCCCACGAGAAAGGGGTTTCGCCAGAAGAGCCCGCCCACGGTCGTCGAGAGAGACAATCGGTCCGGCATCGACCAGGCCTCCGTGTGACCGAAGGCAAGCATAATCGTGGCATCGTGCCGAAGCCAGTCGGATCGCCGGAGGGCAGGTCGGGGATTGCTTCCGCTGTCATGCCCGATGCGGTCCGGTTCTGTCCGCGGCAGGCAGGTTCGGCATGGGGCTTGTTCAGGACGGCCGGTCGCTTGGGTCCGGGCCCATCGTCGCCGCCGCCTTTCCGGCGACCGCGGTGGGACGGGGCGGTACCGGCACGTTCGGCGCCTGCGCCCGACTCCTTGTGCCGTCCCCGCTCGTTTTGACCGTTGGCCGGCGGTTCCTCCTGCACGGGATTCCGATCGGCGGGGTCCATGGGCAGCGTTCTTCAATCGCTTGTTCCCCCGGCCTGTGATCGTCGGCTACACTACGTTCGGGTTGTACGGACGGAGAGGTCCCATGCGAATGACATGTCCGCATTGTGAGAAGGCGTTTCTGGTCTACCCCGTTCCGACACGACAGGCGATTCAGCATCGGCGGGCCGGGCTTTTCGCATCCGTATGCGGTGCGATCGTCGCGGCGATCGTCTATGGCCTGCTCGGTCCGCGGATCCTCGACACCTTCCATGTGTTCCTGTCGGCTGCCTTGCCGGAACGGGCGGCTGCGGGGCTGATCGGTGGGGCGTTGGCGGTGCCGGTTTTGTTCCTGGCGATGGGAATATACGACCGTCGGGTCCCTCATTACATCCGGTCGGTCGATGCGAACGTGCTGTGTCGCAAGTGCGGATACATCCTGACCGGGTTCCACGAACCTCGATGCCCTCAGTGCGCCGCGCCGACGGGACAGGGCGAAGACACACCTTCCGCTCACCGTTAGACGGCTCGCGACGGCCTGCGCCTTGCAGGCCGAACGGGCTCCACGGCCTGCGAGGCGCAGGCCGCTACCCTCCTGTTCGGTCGCCACCCTCGTGTTCGGCCGCTGCCCGCCGCTTCGACCGGCGCGGTCAACCGCGAACCGCTCCATCACTTCTCTTCCGACGATTCACGCCTCGGCGTTCGGCGATTCCGGCTTTTTGGGGGCCTTGGCTGCCCGCTTGGCCTGGGCCTGCTTCATATCCAGCTCGAACGTCGCCTTGCGACGGAGGATGTGGTGATAGTGCTGGGCGAAGCGGTGGGCCTCGTCGCGGATCGATTGCAGCAGCCGCAGGGCATCGTTGTTTCGCGGCAGGCGAACGGGGGCGGTGCGGGCCTGCACGTAGACCTCTTCTTCGCGCTTTGCCAGCGAGATGACCATCGGCGGATGAACGTCCATCAGATCGAAGGCCGACATCGCGGCATGTAGCTGACCCAGTCCGCCGTCGATGAGAATCACGTCGGGGTAGAGCTCCTCGCCACCGGCGGCGTACCGGTATCGTCGCAGGACCACCTCGCGGATCATCGAGTAATCGTCTTGTCCCTCGACCGATTTGATCCGATACCGGCGGTAGCCGGCCTTGAACGGCGCCCCGTCGATGAACGACACGAGCGAGCCGCACGCCTCGCCGCCCTGGAGGTTCGCGATATCGATTGCCTCGATGATTCGTGGCCGCGAGTCGAGGCCGAGCAGCTCTTGTAGCTTTTCCAACCCCTTCTGTCGATCGATGTGGAAGACCTCCGGCTGGACGTCGGACTCCACGTCGCCGGACAGTGAAAGCGATTCGATCGCTTTGATGCGGTCG
This sequence comes from uncultured Planctomycetales bacterium, assembly GCA_964596165.1. Classification (GTDB taxonomy): domain Bacteria; phylum Planctomycetota; class Phycisphaerae; order UBA1845; family JAFGLZ01; genus CAYUQT01. The sequence continues at coordinate 4,373 of CAZQTW010000098.1, forward strand.
CGGAGCGCGGCGGCCTGCTCGAACTGCAGCTCGGCGGCCGCCCGGTCCATCTCTCGTTTCATTTGCCGCAGCACCACCGACCGTTTGCTGCCGAGGAATTTCCTCAGCCGGTCGATGTCCCTGCGGTAGTCTTCCTTGCCGATGTGGTCCGCGCACGGCGCGGTGCAGCGCTTGATGGAGTACAACAGACAAGGTCGGAAGAACCGTCGCTTGTCGTCGTCGGCGCGGATGTCCAGCGTGCAGGTGCGGAAGCGGAAGACCCGCTGCAGTGCGTTGACGGCGTCGCGCAGCGCGAGGGGCGAGACAAACGGTCCATAGAGCTTACTGCCGCGCGGGTCGGGCTTTCGCGTCACGTAGACGGCGGGGAAGTCGTCTTTGGTGGTGATCTCGAGGTAGGGAAAACTCTTGTCGTCGCGAAGCCGTTCGTTGTAGGGCGGCTGGATGTCCTTGATCAGGCGGTTTTCTTGCAGGAGGGCGTCGACCTCCGTGTCGCAATCCAGGAAGTCGATGTCGACGACCTCCGTTACCATTCGGGCGATCTCGGGGCCGCGTGTGCTCAGCAGATCGGCCGATTCCTGGAAGTAGCTGCCGACCCGAGAGCGAAGGTCTTTGGCCTTGCCGACGTAGAGGACGCGGCCACGGGCGTCCTTCATCAGGTACACGCCGGGCGTCTTGGGAAAATGCCGTATCCGCTCGCGCAGATGCTCGATTCGTTTTTCGTCACTCTCAAAGGGCATGAATCCACACCGGCTGCTCGCTCTTAGTTCATGATACGCCGCCGACCGTCAACGGCATACCCTTGATCGCCCAGCCCGTCGTGTTGGCCATTCAACCCATGGGCACCCGACGGATGGGGTCGTCCACTGCGTGAATCGGGTAGTCCGCATAACGCCCCGCGGCAGTAGTCGTGGTCCCTTGCGATCTTACGGCCGATTGGAACCGGAGAATCCGCTCAGGGTCTTTCTCTCAGAACGATGAGCAGCTTATCGAATTATCGGGGCTATAGAAACCCGGACGTCCCTCCGGTTCGTCGCCACGGTCTTCAGACTCACATGATTCCCGGCACTCGCGCCGCCCCTTACAGGTCAAACTGACGAAGGGTCCGGCGATGACCGACGTAGCCGACATGCGGACGGGCGTATCCGCCGCTATCAGCAGGGTCGTACGGGGTGAATGCCTCGCGGCATTGGACCTGATTCGAAGAAACACCTATGAAGACCGGACGGATGTTTACTAGCACGTGTGTGGTTTCGCTACTTGCGGCGTCGGCGCACGTAACGATGGGGCAATTGTCTGAAAACGATCTCGCGGCCATAAAGGCCCGGGCGAGGGATGGCGGTTGGACCTTCTCGGTTGGGGCAAACCCGGCGACCAAGCATCCCATCCATGAGCTCTGCGGCTTGAACGAGCCCGCCGACTGGCGGCGGAAGGCGCCGCCGCGCCGCACGAGAGCCCTCATGGGCGACACGCCGCTGCCCGCGTCGTACGATTGGCGGTCCTTGAACGGCTGCACGCCGATCAGGGATCAAGGGGGCTGCGGAAGCTGTTGGGCCTTCGGCACGGTTGGGGTTCTCGAGTCGGCGATCAAGATCAAGGACAACATGGAGGTCGATCTGTCCGAGCAATGGCTCGTGAGCTGCAACCAGGACGGCTACGGTTGCGGAGGCGGTTGGTGGGCCCATCACTATCATCTGGACACACCCGATTTCTGCGGCGGGACCGGGGCTGTCTTCGAGTCGTCATTTCCTTACGCTGCGGCCGACCTGCCTTGTGCTTGTTCCTACTCGCACGAATACTGGATCACCGCATGGGGCTATGTGGACCCCGCGCGGGATGTCCCCGACGTTAACGATATCAAGCGAGCGATCATCGCCCATGGTCCGGTGGCGGTGGCCGTCTCCGTCAATAGTGCCTTTCAAGCCTACACCGGCGGTGTGTTCAACAGCTCCACCACGGCTCCCGTCAACCATGCGGTCGTCCTCGTCGGCTGGGACGACGGTCAGGGACCCGGCGGCGTGTGGTTTTTGCGCAATTCCTGGGGTACCGGCTGGGGCGAAAACGGCTACATGCGGATCCGATACGGCTGCTCGAGTGTGGGCTACGCCGCGACCTACATTGAGTATGCGGGCAGCGACCCGTTGCGGGTGACGCCGTCGAGCGGCCTGGTCAGCACCGGACCGGTCGGCGGACCGTTCTCACCCGCCTCTCAGACCTACACGCTGACGAATACCGGAGAGACATCGTTGAGTTGGATTGCCGCGGGCGCGCAGGCCTGGCTCGACGTTACACCCGCCTCCGGCACACTCGGCGCCGACGAATCCGCCACGGTCGAGGTTCGCATCGGCTCGGCGGCCGACGGCCTGACGGCCGGTACCTACACCGACGCGGTTACGTTCACCAACACGACGTCCGGCGCCGGCCGCTCTCGCGAGGTCACGCTCCGGGTCGGCCCGGTCGACTACTTCACCGAGGCCTTTCAGAGCAACGACAACGACCTGAGCAACCGTACGGTGTCGTTCGTCCCGGACGGCTCGAACAGCTACTACACCGTTTGCGGCGGATCCGCCTTGGCGTTTCCGACCGATCCCGCAGGCGGACTGATCCTCTCGCTAGGGGATGACGACTTCGCACCGGTGACGCTGAGCGGTGGGGCGCACGTTCAGCTCTACGGGCGGAGTTACTCATCCTTCTACGTCGGGAGCAACGGTTACATTACGTTTGAGGCGGGCGACACGCAGATGTCCGAGTCGTTGAGCAGACACTTCGGTCGGCCGCGGATATCGGGGCTTTTCGACGATCTGGATCCGCAGGCAAGGGGGACGGTCTCGGTCCGGCAGCTCGAGGATAGAGCCGTCGTGACGTTTGAGGGCGTTCCGGAGTACGGACGCACCGGCGTCAACAGCTTCCAAATCGAACTCTTCTTCAGCGGAAAGATCCGGATGACGTGGCTGGGCATTGCGGCGACCGATGGTGTCGTCGGCCTGTCCGCCGGCGCGGGCCAGCCCGTGGATTTCGCGGAGAGCGATATATCCGCCTATGCTCCGTGCGATCCGACCCCTCCCGCCGCCCAGGCTGATGCGATGGAAATCGCGGTCAATTCGCCCACACCTGTCACGCTGAGGGCCAACGACGACGGGTTACCCAACCCTCCGGGCCGGTTGACCTACGTCATCACGCGACTTCCGGTGCATGGGGCGTTGAGTGATCCGGGTTCGGGGCTGATTGCATCGATTCCCTATACGCTCGTGAACGGGGGGAAGGTCGTCCGGTACAGTCCCACGACCGAGTACGTCGGTACGGACAGCCTTGCGTTTCGGGCAAACGACGGGGGTATGCCTCCTCAGGGGGGTGACTCCAACGAGGCGACGGTTTCTCTTGCGGTGGTGGATCACAGGCCCGCAGCGCCGACGAATCCGAGGCCCTCCGACGGGGCTTTGGCCATTCTTCCGATCGGCGAGCTCCGGTGGGATGGGGATCTGAGCTCGTCCGCCGTGGGTGCGGTCCTCTACGACGTGTATCTGGGGACGCAGAATCCCCCTTCGACACTGCTGGTAGCGAATCTGCGGTCGCTCGCCTACGGTGCCGGGGTTCTTCAACCGGACGCGGTGTACTACTGGAAGGTCGTGGCGAAGAACGACCACGGCCAACGAGCCGGACCCGTATGGTGGTTCCGAACTGTTCGCGCGCTGTCGGCGACGATCGCGGTCGCGCCGTCCGCGATCGCGCTCGGAGAAGCCGCCACACTGACGGCCGTCGTCTCGGGCGGCCTCGCTCCGTACAGCGTCACGTGGAACACGGGTCAGACCGGCCAGAGCATCGTGGTTCGTCCGGACTACTCAACCCCTTACGCGGTGACGGTACGGGACAGCACAGGCCAAGTCGTGCACTCCGCGGAGGCTCGCGTTACGGTAACCTGCCGGTTGACGCTTGAAGTTGTCGGACCGGGTGAGGTTGTGGGAGCGCCGTTGGGGACGTCCGACGTGGAGAGGGGTTCCGCCCTCGTGCTTACGGCCGTTCCTTTGGATTCGGAAGTCGAATTCGCCGGCTGGACCGGCAGCGTCGTCCGAACGGAACGTCGGATTACGGTGGCCATGGATTCCGACAAGGGCATCGTCGCGGAGTTCCATGCCGTTCAGGCGGCCGTGGTCGGAAATGGGCTGCCCTGTCTGATGCCGGCGGGTCTAGTCGGCCTGGCGATCGCGTTGCTCACGTGGGGTTTCATCGGCCGGCTATTTCTATTTCGGCGCTGAGGGCCGGGTGGAGGCCGGTCCCTCTGTCGGTCCGGTCGCACGGTCTTTCTCGGGTCATCAGAGTCGAGGCATGTTCCGTTCTCAACGGTTCATCGGCGACCCGCGCGGCAAGATGTACGGTCCGGTCGGAATGATGGCCCACTTCGCGCCCGAATGGTCGGATCGAAGCGAGGCGATCAGGTTGTCGAGGATCTCCTGGGCGGGCTTGGCGCCGCACCCCGCGGCCGGTGTCACCGAGCAATCCCTCAGCGTGGACTCGTCGACCGCATCACTCACGAAGATCAGGCCTTCGATGCCGGTCTTGCGGAGCACGCGGCATTGCATCTCGAATTCCCACTGATCCCTTTCGACTCGGCTGTTGCGTTTGATGTCCTCGATGAATTGCCACCAGTGGCCTTGGGCGTAGCGGCGCATGATGTCCAGGTAGACCGGGCTTCCGATGCCTTCCGTGCAACTTGAGGCGATCACCAGGATTCCGCCTGATCGAACGAACGGAGCGGCGAGCACCATTCCCTTGACCGACTGATAGAATGTCGTGTCCAGTGGGTATCCACCGCCGCACGTGACCACGATATCATACTCGCGCGTGATATCGACCCCCAGGGCACGGGCCACCGAATCGGCGCCCGCTCGATGCGCCTGATCGAAATGCCCGGCGAACACTCCCGTGACGTCCTGATCGGTCGTCACCGTCACGTTGACCAGGAAATCGATTCCGACCCGGCGTGCCACCTCCAAGGCCTCTTCGTGACACGGGTTTCCGTCGAGAATGCCCGCCTCGGCCCGTGAATCCTCGAGAAACGCCGGGCTGTGGAATTTCTGGATCGTCTCCAAGTTCACCAGCCCCGGACAGATCGCCTTCCGACCGCCGCTGTATCCGGCCATGAAGTGGGGCTCGATGAATCCGGTGACGATTTTCAGATCCGCCTCGATGTAGTGGCGATCGACCCACACCTTGGTCCCGCTGGCGGTCGGCTCGGGGACGAGGACGAGTTGATCTGTCTGGTCGGCCCTGTGATCGACCATGAGATAGCGCGAGGCGATCTCCGGTCCGACGAGCTCGATTCGCTCCTCCGGCGTGCTCGGGCGGTGCATGCCCGTGGCCACCAGAATGGTGATGTCTTCGGGCAAATGCCCGGCGCGGTGAAGCGCGTCGATGATGGGCGGCAGAATGACGCGGTTCGGCACCGGCCGCGTGATGTCGCTGATGACGATCACCACGCGCCCGCCCACCTTTTTGGCCGCGACCTCGCTCAACGGCGGCGAGCCGATTGGATGTTCCAGGGCGTGAGCGACGGCGGCGCGCTGATCGGGCACGATGCGCGCCTGCGGCGGGCGAAGGACATCGACATCGTCGTCGTGCTCGACGTACAGCGCCTCTCGACCGTAGAGGATCGGCGTCCGCTCCATGAGTCATCTCCAGACTTGCATGCCCTTCCGTCCGTCGGCTCCGTCGCCGCGGGCCGACCCGGGGCGGCATCCCGACCTGCACGATGAACCCCCGGGCCGTGCGCCCCGGGAGATGGAAGACTTGCGCGCGAGTATTATACGAGTTCGCGTGCGTTTTCGCACACCTTGCGAAACGCGTCCGCGTGTTCCCGGATGATTTCCGGCCGATAGTGCTTGAACCACGGAACGCTGAAGCATCCGGTCGGGATCGTCTCGGTGCGGGGCAGACTGCCCTTGGGCTGGCGCACGTCGCGCGTCGCGTTGGCGAGGCGCGTGGGTTTGCCGTGACCGTAGATGTCCAACTCGTTCAAGACCGGATGCAGGTGCATCAAGAGGTTGGCGCCGGCATGGATGTTCACGCCCTCGGCCTTGAGGGCATCGACGAACGTGGCGATCGGCAGCCCGCCGATCTCCTCGGGCTTGTAGATCCCGTGCGCGGCGTACCAACCGCCCATCGTGCTGCCGGAGTCCTTGGGCGGACGATGGGCGCGAATGCCCGGCACGCCCTCAAGCATGTCCCAGAAGGCGTTCATCGCCTTCTGAATTTCGGCCATGCGCTGCTTGTAGTGGCGAAGCTGGACGCGTCCGACGGCCGAACTGATCTGGTGCATGCGGTTCTTACACGCTCCCATGGGCAGACCGGCGAATCGTTCCCATTCGGTGCCCTTGAGGACCTCAGCCGTCCGCTCGTAGTGCCCGAATGCCGTGGCCTTCCGCCACAGTGTGGTGTCGTTGGTCACCAGCATGCCGCCCTCACCGCACGGCAGCGCCTTGCCCGACATGATCGACATCGCGCCGATGTGGCCGATCGTGCCGACCAACCGTCCTTTGTAGAGTCCGCCGTGCGCGTGGCTGACGTCCTCGACGACCTTGATGCCATGGCGGTGCGCGATGTCCATAATGGGGTCCATGTCGCACGGGTGGCCGGCGTAGTGTACTGCGACGATGACCTTGGTTCGTTTGGTGATTCGTCGCTCGATGTCGGCCGGATCGATGCACAGCGTGTTCGGGTCCGTCTCGGCGAAGACGATCGTCGCGCCGAGGGTGAGCGCGGGCAGGCAACTCGCCCAGTATGTCATGCTCGGGCCGATCAGCTCGTCTTGGTGGCCCAAGCCGCAGGCGAAGAACGCCGCCTGGAGCGACGCCGTACCGGTGTTGAAGGCCAGCGCGTGCTTCATCCCGTGCCACGCCGCGTATTCCTTCTCGAATTCGAGGGTGACGTCCCAACCGGACATCTTGCCGGCGCGCAGCACCTCCAGCGCCGCCTGCTCGTCTTCCTGTGTGATGATCGGCCAGGTGAAGATATCGCCCACGGGTGTCCGTACGGCTTGGGGTCCTCCCTTGATTGCGAGCCGACTGGTCATTCCGGATTTCCTCCGATTCGCCCCCCGGCACAACAGGATAGCGGGACGCGCGGCCGAGTCAAAGCCGATCGACAGCTCCAGTGCGATGAGCTTCTGAGGGTGCTCGCGCCGGAGCACCTCACGTCCGGAGGCCCTGCAGCCAAGCCCCGACCGCTTTCAAGGCACGATCGATGATCTCGGGTTCGGGCATTCGAATTGTGACGAAGGATTGCCCCGTCTTGTCGTCGCGAGCGACGTCGACGATGCCGTCGAGGGCGGATCGTGCCTGGGATGCCGACGCGTCTCGTGAGGCGTCACGTTCGGCGCCGGCAAGCCGGCCCAACAGCGCCATTCCGGTTTGCAGCAAGGAGGCCAACGGGTCGACGGACGCGGTGGGGGCAGCAGGCAAGAGGCGCTCCTCGTCTTCCGCTTGGGCCTCTATTTCCGCGACGGGTCGTTCGCGTTCCGGCTCTTTGGCCGCCGTCGGTTCGCTGATTTCCATGGTGGTCTGGGCGATCTGGGACGTGGCTTGATCGACGGCCTCCATGAACCGGTTCAGACGGCTGCCGCCCAGGAACACTTCCTTCTCGCCGCCGTCCAAAACGCCGGCAAACAGTGACTTCTTGAAGCGCAGCACCGACAACATTCCTTCCTCGATGGTTCCCTTGGCGACGAAGTTGACCACGCGAACGGGGCGTGTCTGGCCCAGTCGATGCACGCGACCGATCCGCTGCTCCAGGACGGCGGGGTTCCAGGGGAGATCCATGTTGGTGACGACGGATGCGTGCTGGAGATTCAGGCCCACGCCGCCCGCATCGGTCGCCAGGAACGCCCGACAGCGACGGTCTTCCCGGAAGCGATCGACCAGGTCCTTCCGTTTTCGGCTCTCGATGCCGCCATGAAAGAAGACATGATTCCACTTTCGGGCCTCGAAGCGGCGGATCAGGAGTTCGTGCATTCGCGTCCACTGGCTGAAGATGACCACCTTCGTGTCGGGCGTTTCGTAGATCTCCTCCAGGAGCGTCACCAGCTCTTCGGCTTTGACGCCGAAATCGGTGCTGTGATCGAGCAGGTAGGTGCTGTCGCACGACATCCGCATGTTCTGCAGGGCGATCATCAGGCGGCGCTGGTCGGCCTCGGAGAGGAAGCGATATCGCCGCCACTTGACCACGATCCGCGCGACGATCTCGCGGTTCTCCTCGTGATGCCTTTGCTGCTGAGGCGTCATGGGGACAAACAAGTTCTTTTCGAGCCGCTCGGGAAGCTGGTCGAGCACTGTGTCCTTTCTCCGGCGGATGAGAATCGGTTCGAGCGTCCGGCTGATTCGGTCGAGGTCGCGGTAGCCGACGACCTTGCCGTGTTCGTCGCGTATCTGATGATCGTGGAGGAGTCTGAAGGTGGGGCCCAGCCGATGCTGGTCGATGAACTGGACAATCGACACCAGTTCCTCCAGACGGTTTTCGAGCGGCGTGCCCGTGAGGACAATGGCATACGGCGATGAGACCTTCTTCACGCTTCGCGCGGTGCGTGTGCTCCAGTTCTTGATCCGCTGGGCCTCGTCGAGGACGACCAGGTCCGGCGACCATGTCTGAATGAGGTCGAGGTCGCGGTAGACCGTGTCGTAGTTCATGATTTTGTAGAAGGTGTTCGTGCGGAATCCTTCTTCTCGGCGAGCGCGCAGGCCTCCGATCACCTCGACGGAGCGATCGACGAACCGGCCAATCTCCCGCTCCCACTGGTGCTTGAGGGATGTAGGGCAGATCACCAAGACGCGTTCCACGCCCAGGTGTCCGGCCAGGATCTCCGCGGCCGCGATCGCCTGGATCGTCTTGCCAAGCCCCATCTCGTCGCCGATCAGCGAACGGCCGGCCCGGGCCGCGAAGAGAGTCCCTTCCCGTTGGTATTCGTACAGCGGGACGCGCAGCAGGTTCTTGAACGCTCGGCTGTTGATGCCGCGGGGGAACGCCCGATCGAGGATGCTCCCGCGACGATCGGCGTCGCGGATCTCGGCCACGAAACGCAACGCGTCTTCATAACACCGCAATTCGTGATCGAAGCGGCCCGACGCTGAGAGGAAGGCGTCGAAAGTCGCGAAGACGTCCGAACGCAGCTGACCCTCGCGATCGAAGTACTTCGCGGCAGCGCGTTTGAGCCCCTCCGGGCATTCCGTGCCGGCTCGGAACCGGACTTCACGCCGAGCGCCATACCGAAGGTACACCTCGCTGTACGGGGGATGAAAGCCCTGGCGGAGCGCGGCCTTTCCGCCTCGTTGACGCTCCAGCTTGGCCAGCGTGAACTCGATGTGTTTGCAGGTTCCGAGCGCGTTGGTGGCGAAGTCGGGACACGAGCAGTAGTTTTCTCCGAGCCCGGTCCCCCGGATCGCCACGCGATAGGTGTTCCTGGTCTGCGGATTGGTCACCTGGAACTCGGAGAAGACCGCCTGTTGACCGATGTTCTTCAGCCGAAAGTCCTGTTCGCGCCCGAACTGTCTTCTCAAGGCTGCCTGCCATTGTTCAACGGACAGCTCAGCGGGCTTGTGAAGCCGTGAGAGCTTCGGCTTGGGCGCATGGTTTCGCAGGCGCGCTCGTCCAGCTTTTCGGACTCCTTCCGGAATTGTGATCAGGTTGTCCATGGTTCTCATCAGAGGGTCTCCGACCATCCGTCTTTGGAAGGCTTGTGCGGTGAAGTCCTCTTCACCACGGGCGGCATTCTATCGTGCCCGCGGGGAAAAAGCGCATGGCCGCGCGGAGAGGTTTTTGACGGGATCCGAAATGGCGTGCCTATACATGCGGGCCCGTATGATCGGGCTCGTGCGATTCATCGTCCGCTCTCGGTTCTAGAGCGATCGTGTCATGGCCAACCAAGGAGGTTCCATACGGCCGGTGTGGGACGGGTGACGTGAAAGCTCGATCGGTTCGTCTCGGCCGACGGCCCGGCCGAAGGTGGAACGTTCATGACGATTCCGTTCCGGTTCTAAGGAGGCCGCCTCGAGATCAACGGCAAGACGCGTCCGGGCGGCAACGTCGTCGTCGAGCTGTTCAATGCGGGGTAACAACTCATCGAAGGGCCTTGGCCTTCGTAACCGTGTTGGAGATGCAGCGGGTCATGCGGATTATCGGACGTTGTTCAGCCATAGGTGAAATACACCGTCGCCACGCAGTCCGATCCGATGCGCACACGGACCCAATGTGCGGAGAAGCCGTCCGGAAAGACATGATGGGCGTAGCCGGCTGCGGGGACCGTGATCGTCTGGTAGGTCTTCCAGGTCCCGTTGCCCAGGAAGTCCACCTCCAGATCAAAGTGCACGTCGTGGTTCGCATCGTGAGTCAGGTGAACGACCTTCTTGTCGAACCCGGTCATGAGGAACGGATCGGAAACGGTTCCGGCCTTCACCGGCGTTTCTTGCCACGGCCCACCCCAGCCGGCGGGCTTGCCCATCCGCCAGAGATCGTCGATCTGCCCGAACCATAGCCCGGTCTGCGGTTGGCCCACGGCGTTGTCCGTCTGGTCGCCGGCCATGACGAACAGGCCCCGCCAGTAGCAGAAGTCCGGCACGATACGAAGGTGACTGCAGATGGGGCGAACGCCCCAGGTCTTGCCGCCGTAGACCATCGGCGGCAGGTCGTAGAACATCCCGTGGACGTCCATCAGGTACCGTTCGGTCTGGGCCTCGCGGACCCGCATCCATTCGGTGTTCCAGGTGTGGTCGAACGATTGGCTCGCCTTGGGCAACAGGTACCGGGACCACCGGCCTTCGTGGAGAACACGGAGGATGACCGAGGATCGGCTCCACCCCGTGGCGTAGAGTGTGTTGCCGTACCGGGCGCCGGGCCCGGGATTCTGCTTGCCGGAGACCTCGACGAACGGATTCCGTTCCACGACCTGCCACGTCTTGCCGTCCCACTCGGCCAGACAGCCTGCCTCGCGACGGCCGAGCGCCTCGGGTTCCTCGTAGGTGTTGTTGGCAACGACGACCCGGCCTTGGGCGGTGTGGGCGCCCTTGAAGTGCGGTGTCGCCCCGGCGGGAATCTTCAGCTCTTTGACCAGATCGTGGAGCGGCGTCGCCTGCAGCGTCTTGACGTCCACCTCGAACATCAGCCCTTCCATGGTGAGGAAGTACACCTTACCGCGCGGGTCCGTCAGGTGGCGCATCGTGGCCGTCAAGCGGTGTTGTTTGAGTGCGTCGATCGTTCGAACGTGGCCATTGGGGTCGATGGCATGGGGCCCGATGAAGACCTGATCGGAGTCCCAATGGACCATCCGATTGGCGAAGGTTCCCGTGACGGAGGCCGGGTGCAGTCGCATGCTCATGTCTTCCCGGACCTCGTAGAGGCCGATTCCCTGCCCCTTGATGTGGGCCACATAACCGATTGCCCAGAGCCGGTTCGCCCAGGGAATCAATGCACCGATGCCCGCTTCGCTGCGGCTGCCGACGCCGTCGGCCATGACAATCATATGGGGGAAGGCCCCGCCGACCCGAATGGGAAGAGACATCTGGGCCGGCGAGGAAGCGCTGGGAGTCTGCGAACAAACCGTTTTCAGATGGATTGATACACACGCCGTCAAGACAACCAGGACATGCCGGTTCCGCCGTATCACCTCGCCGTTTCCTTTCCGTAGAAGAAGGTTCGCACCCACATCTCATCCCGCGCGGAATCAGCACCACCACGAGGCATATGATGGCCCGGATCAGTGCCCAGCCTTGTCTCGGAAGAACTGCATCCGGGGGAACTGGTCGGCCGTCAGGCCGCCGTCGATGACGATGTGCTGCCCGGTGACGTATCGCCCCGCTTCGCCGGCCAGATAGACCACGGCGCCGGCGCATTCTTCCGATGTGCCGTAGCGACCCAGCGGGATGTGCTCGACGGCATACTTGCGGAAGGCATCGTCCAGATCGAAGTTCTCGCCGATTTCCGTGTCGATCAGGCCCGGATCGACCGTGTTGACCGTGATTCCGTAAGGACCGAGTTCAATCGCCAGGGACTTGGTGACCAGTTCGAGCGCCCCCTTGCTGGCGTTGTAGGGAGCCAGCAAGGCTTCGGCCACCAGGCCGTTGGTGCTGCCGATGTTGATGATCCGCCCGCGGATTTGGTTGTCGATCATATACCGGGCGGCCGCCTGCGCCAGAAAGAACGGCGCCAGGGTGTTGACGCGAAGGGTACGTTCGAACATCGGGACCGTGACCTTATCGAACGGCACGAGGTCGGCCATCCCCGCGTTGTTGACCAGGATGTCGAGGCGGTCCATCCGATGAACCGCTTCGGCGACGACCGTGGGTATGCCGGCCAGGTCGGCCAGATCGTGCCGGATCAGGTCGCATCGCCGCCCCGATTGTCGGATGGTTCGCTGGAGTTTCTCGGCGTCGTCGCGACGGGCGCGATAGACGACGATCACATCGGCCCCGGCCTCGGCCAATGCGTGCGTGATGCCCGCGCCGATGCCGCGCGAGCCGCCCGTGACCATGGCCACCTTTCCGCTCAGATCGAAACCCTTCATGGACCCATCCTCACACGGACATCTCAAGCCACGAGGGGCGCACCGCGGCACACCTCTGACTTCTCGAGCCGAGCCGTTCCGTTGCGGCGTGCTTTCGATCGGCTCCGGCTTGCCCTCCCAGACACCCCCCAGAAACACATGTCATGAACCCCTAGCCCGGATTATTCACACTGGCCTCTTTTTTACGACCTCCTTGTGGG
>CAZQTW010000099.1:0-9112 GCA_964596165.1 uncultured Planctomycetales bacterium
GGCTGACGTTCGATCCGTCGGCCTCGCCGTAGGTCGTCTCCGTCAGGAGGCGGCCCATCAGGTCGTATGAGCGGCGGGTGATCTGGTCCTGGTATTCGGCGGGCGTCATGCGGGCCGGATCGGCCATGCGGGCGTGCAGCGTCTGATTGCCCTGGGCATCGTATTCCCACCGCTCCTGCGCAAGGATCTGCTGCGTGGCCGGGTCGCGGCTGGTCTGCCGCATCTTGTGGCCACGGGAGTCGTAGGCGACCTCGACCTGGAACTTGGATGTGCTGTTTTCCTTGTAGATGGTTCGGGTTCGTCGGCCCGCGCCGTCGTACGTGTGCGTCGTGACGTTCGACACGCCGCTTCGGATCGGCGTGGTTTCCGTGGTGACGTTGCCCCGCTGGTCGTAGGCGTAGGTGATCGCCTGCGTCGCATCGGGATTCAGCGTCGACAGGCGGAAGCCCCGCCAGTCGTAGGTGTGCGTCGTGACGGCGTTGCCGCCGTCGTTGGTGTCGCCGGCGACCGTCTCGGTCAGGACGTTGCCGACGCGGTCGTAGGTCAGCGTGGTGATGCGATCCTTGGTCCCGTCGGGCGTGCCCGGCGTCGCCAGTTGTTGCGTCCGCCACGCGCGCCCGAGGGTGTCGAGCTGATAGCGGACGTCCCGCTTGAGCCCGGTGTTCTCGGCCGTGCCCGTGTATTCGCGGACGACGTCGGCGTTGGTCTCGTTGCCGTTCGAGAGGAACTCGCGGCCGATGTAGGCGTTGTCGGGCATGTTGTGTCGGATCTCGGCCTTGCGGCGGTTGAACCGGTCGTAGACGTATTCGGTCTCGGCGGCCTCGCCGCCCGAGCTTTGGCAGGTGCGGTAGGTGAGGTTGCCGTTGAGGTCGTACTGATAGGTGTTGGTCCAAACGACGGTGGTGCCGCCGTAGCCGATCTCCTGTTGGGTGACGAGCCCCCGGCCGTCGCGGGTGAGCTTCTCGAACGTGCCGTCGGGATAGGTAATCTTGGTAATGCGGTCCTGGCGGTCGTATTCATACTGCCAGACTCGTGAGGGCTGGCCGTTGCGGGTGGTCGTTCGGGTGACGATGCGGCCATAGAGGTCGTAGGAGTATTCGGTATCGATCCACGCAGCGGGCGAGCCGGGTGTGAACGGACCGTCGTGGTCGGCCACGCGGATCGTCTTGAGTCGGCCGTCCTGATAGACGTACCGCGTCTGGCGGATGGCGTTGGCGTCGCTGGGCCCGGCGCATGTGTATTCTTCCGACAGCAGGCCGGTGTTGGGGTCATAGCCTTTGACGGTCTTGATCCCGTCCGGGTCGGTCCGCGAGGTCTCCTCGCCAAAGGCGTTGAATGTGAAGGTCGTCTGGCGCGATTGTGAACCCTGGGTCTCGGTGCGCCCGGTGACGTTGTCATAGGCGTCGTAGGTCAGTGTGGTGGTGACGGGGTTCCCCTGGCCGTCGTTTCGGATTTCGGTGGCCACCAGCTTTCGCTTTGGCTGGTAAGTGAAGGCCTGATACGAGCTGCCTCCGCCGGGGTTGACGACGGGGTCATTGCGGAGCGTGAGGAAGCCCCAGTTGTCGAAGTGCCAAGTGGTGTTGGCGTCGCGGGCGTGGTCCCACTCGGCAACCTTCTGCCAGATGCCCCAGTCGGGGAAGTTGGGGTCGTTGGGGTTGCTGGGCTTGTTGGGGTCGTTGGGATCGGGCGACCGCCGCCGGTATTCGTACGTCACGTGGAACGCCTTTTCCGAAGCGCCGGGGGCCTCGGCCCAGTAGGTCTCCATCAGGCTGTTCTGCTTGTTGGGGTCGAAGACCTCGATCTGCTTGATGCCGCTGGGCAGAATGGTGGTGCGTCGGTTGGGCACCGTGCTGTTGTATGCGTCCCAGGCGTAGTGCGTCACCGAGGCCGTCCCGCTGAGGCTAGCGAGTGCGTGGAATTCCTCCATGCGTTTCATGACGCCTCGGCTGGTCTCGGTGTTGTCGAACCAGCGGACGACGCCCTGGTAGTTGGCGTCGTCGACGTAGTGCTTGGCCGTCATGGGCCAATCGTTGGGATCGTTCGGATCGTTGGGGTCCTCGTAGAGGTATTCCGCGATGGTCTCCTGGCTCGGCGATTGGCCACGCGTGATTCGGATCAGTCGGCCACGGCTGTCGTACGTGTATTCGCGGAGGACCGTACCGACGCTATCGCTGATGGACTTGATCTTCCCGGCCGTGGCGCGATTGGGGTCGTTCGGGTCGTTGGGGTCGGCCGGCGGGTACCACGTGTAGCGTCTACCGCCGCCGGCCCCGACGAACCTCGTTTCCGCCAGGTCCCGCTCGAGGTAGTCCGGGTAGTCGGGTCTCGGCTGATATGCATTTCCGAATGTACAGGTGAAGTGGCGTGTGCCACCGCCCGATTGCGCGGATGTCCCGGTCACGTTAAGTGTAAGCTGATTGCTGTTGGCATCCGTGATGTACTCGTAGTCAATCCGGTTGCCATTGTAGTCCTCCTGATAGGCAAGTCCAAAGTCCTCGTTGTACTCGAAGAACCGATCGCCCGGCCCGGGGAACTGGCCCGAGTTGGGGTCGTAGTCGATGTCGACCAAATACGCATAGTCGTCGAAGTACTCGCGGACGTTCAGAACGCCATCAAGCTGTGGGCCTCGGTAGACATCGTCCCCCCAGTAGGTTGGTGTTCCATGGTACCACCATGTGCATTTGTCAGTCGTGAGGAACGTGTAGGCTTTGTTCCCCGTAGGATCGATGACTTGGAGGCAGTAAGTCCCACCGTAGCATAACCAGTTGATGCTCCAACCTGGAACGTCGTCGTGACAGAACCACACGCCGGCGACGTTCATTCGAACAATATCGTCGATGCTGTTGTAGTCGGTCGTATATCGGTGATAGTAGGCGACGTTGCCCAGCGTGTTGTTGAGTGTCTTGGCCGCCTTCCACTTGCAGTGCCCCACCTTGAGCGAAGGCATGTCGGCGTTCATCTCGTTGACGAGGTTGACGACGGGTACGTCGTCGGCCGCCTTCTGCTGTTCGGACGAGATCGTGTCGATCGGCGCCTCGTCGCTCAGTGGTGGCGAGCTGACGGGATAGTTCTCGACCTGCCCTTCCGCGGCGACACCTACATCGATATCGTCCGTCAGGCGGTAACTCCACCGGTCCCCGCCCGTAGGTCCCCACGGAGGCTCATCATCCGCGTCAGGACACCCCGCTATGCTCCCCACCCAGTTGAGCGTGTGCACGCGGAGCCTGACGGTCCGTCCGGCGACGTCGCGAATCGACACGCCATTCCGAAGCGAGACCTTGATCCAACCGCGCCTCCGATACGTGGGATCGAAGAAGTGGCTCGTGGGAACTACGTGCTGGTTGGGATCCTTGATGTTGCCTACCACGAAGATACTCGATCCGCGGGGACGGAACATCATGCAGCCCCCGTTGTCCAGGTTGCGTATGACGTTCTTGAAGTGGCAGTTTTGCCCTTGGCATGCATTCGGGTCGAACGTGGCGTGCGTCACCTCAACCCTGAACACCGAAGGATCGTAGAACGCCGAGAGCCACACCAGAACGCCGCTCTTGGTGTCCGGTGTGTTGGAGTCCTCTCCTGGAATCGTGATGTGGTAGCGGGCAGCCGCCACGGGTGGTGTGGGACTGTTGTGAACCTCCAGTGGAATCTCCCGCAGGAAGTCGAGCCCTTCAATCGCTTCGAGGCGAGCCGTATACGTAGGGAGTTCGAGCGTGCGGGTGCTGCTGTTCGCGTCCAGGTTGTCCATCAAATACAGAGGAAACTGCTCGATCGGCGCCCCGTAGCAGGACTCATCCTGATAGTACACCCCACCGAATGCCGTCCAGGGCTCCGACCATAGCTCACTAAAATCGCCGCAGGAGTCGGGGTCGTACGAACCAATGCAATACCCCGCCCAATTCGGGTCGTCAAAGTCTCGCGTACACAGTATGCCCGTGTACGTATTGCACAGCACCCACCAATTGGGATCTTCGCAGATCTGCTGGTCGGTTATCAACACGTTGTGGATCGGCGGCGGGTCAGGATCATGCGTCATCACCTGCCCCAGCGATTCCGTACTCCAAACGCCGAAAACCAACGTAGTCAGTACCGCGAGAAGATGGGCTCGTGTCATCACATAGTCCCCTTCAATTGCAGGTGCACTTCACCAACCACATCCAGCTACACGCACAGACCTCGACACTACATGAACCGGCGGCGTTCTTAGCGGGCCGTATCCGAACTCGGCGCCCTTCTCCGCTGGGACCGGGTCGCCAAGAATCTCCATACGTCTTTCTGTGATCTGTTCTTCTTGAGTTCTCGCCAGTCCGGTACCGTCAACCCATTCGGATCTGACACGTGGACAAATGCGGGCCTTGCCGAACGCGCCAATTCGCGTAGCGTCTTGCTCTGCTGCGCTCGACCATGGCGGTCGGCCTGCGCCTTTGGAGCGCCGGCCGCGTCAGCCCGCGATTCCTGTGTCGTTGTACCCGAGTCGCAAGTCCGCTCTGGTGACGCCGGCGCAGTCTTTTCGGCCCGATCGACCACAGAAGTGGCCAGTTGAGATGTCGGTCCCGATGCCGGACGAGAGGCCCTGACCGAAACCCTCTCACCCAAGGTGCGTTCCCCAGGAGGTTGGCCCTTCCGAGGCACCACAGACATGACCAACAGGCCCATCAACATCGCAACGGCTAGTCCCAAGCAGGCTTTCCATGGTTTCATGGTGGCACATCTCCATTCACAGAACCCAACCACTTCAGCTCAGCGAAGCTCCTATCGCACCCCCGCGAAGGAGACCCCGAATGAACTCACCTGGTGCTTCGGAGCCGACGTGCGACAAGCGTGCACACGACCACACCAAGGGCGAGTGGAAGACCCAGCTCGACACCCCGCCCACATTTGCCGCTGCCTCCAAGGAAGACGGCCGTTACCTCGCGATCCGCGTTCATAACGATCGACAGCGGGTTATTGACATCCGTCGCGACATAGTTGGCGTCACCGGGGTGATCGGGATCATACAGCTCCCAGCGGTCAAAGATGTTGCTCCCGATGGGCTGCGCAGTCAGATGGACCTGCTTGCCGTTGGTGTAAGTGAATGGTGGCCAGTTCGGATCGTTCGGATCAAGCACCACGCCTCCGAGCTCGGGCGTTTGGACGTTCAGCGTCAGCGTCCGGCATGGACACGGACCTCGTGGATACGTCCGAATGTCGTCTTCCTCGAAATCCGGAGGAATGCCAAACCCCTCTGACAGGCCAACGAGGGCATAAGCGGTGTTGACACCCCCCATCCAAGCGATCCGAATCCTCCCGTCGAAGTACATCTCAATCTGCACGTGTCTCCGGCATCCAGCGTAAACGTCGTAGACATTCCACCACGTGACAGTCAAACGGTCGTCCGACTGCTGCCAACGGACACTACAGGTGTTGGGGTCACCCTCGTAGTAACTGGCCAAGCGGGTATAGAATCCAGACACACGCGGCTGACCGAAGTGGCCCCCGCAACTGGGAATGATCTGCCAATCCGGATACCCGAACGCAAGATAACCGTTCGCCCCGACATAGACGGGTCTGCTCCTCGACCCATACGCCTGTCCGTAGAGCGAGACCCGGTTGCGATTCAGGATGATGCGCATACACCCATCCTGACCAGGGGGCAAGGCTTGGCCGAGATTGGGATCGGTCGGCAAGGCCGTAATGGGCTCGCCACAGGCCGTGTAAAAGGCGTTGGAACCGTCCGGACGGAATAGAATCGACCAATTCGCGAGGTTTGGATCGTTGATGCCGTGAAGTAGCTGTGTAAAGTACTTTTCACGAAGGACATACGTGAACGAATAACAGCTACCGTCATTGGCGTCCGTCGACATATTGTTCGCGTCGTCCACGGCGTCCACGGCGTAATAGTACGTTACGTTGGGTTCAAGCGAGTAGTTGGGCTCCAATTCTACAAGTTGAATCGAATGCGATGTCTGCCGAGATCCCCCGACAGCCTTCTTCGTCAACGCCCCACACGACGTGCCGTAGCGGACCGCACCAACCGCCGGTTCGTTCGTGTTGAACGTCACGGAAACGACATAGTCGTCTCCGACATGAATTCCGATGTCCGAGATCACCGGCGGTTCGCAATCGGCCGTGGCGGTATCTTGCACAGTCGCCGTATTGCCGTCTCCGATGTTGGCGTCCTGATACGTCACCGCAATCATGTCGCCGTTGCCCAGATGCAGACCGCTCAGATCAAACATCCCTGAGAACCGGCCCGTATCGTAGTCCGTCTCGGAAAGCACGGCCTCCAGACCACTCGGCGCATTAGGTGAACTCACCAGAACCGTCACGCTGTCAATAGCCTCGGTATTGACGTTCAGGTCGCAATCGACGAGCGTGATGCCCGCCGTTTCCGTACAACCGTACTTGTCGCGGTCCAGACTGATCTGGCCCTTTGAAGAGCACGTACGCTGGGTTGGCGTGAAGGTAATCGAGAACGGTTGAGGTCCATCCGGAACCGAATACCCGCTCACGCGGATCGTCCACAGGCCCTCGTTGGGCTCGTCAACGCGGATCTGCTCGATGTTATTGATGTGATCGGCTTGAGTGCGGACGCCCGGTGATGCAGGCTGATTGGGATCCAGCGTCCACGGATAATGGACTGCGCCGCCAGGGCTTACAGCCACCACATCGAGATCGTTGACGAGCTCCGGATTCGTATTCAGCCCGCCGGGGGCGTCATCCCATGCAATCGTGACCTTCAAATTGTTGCTATCGGGGGGAACTTCCACGTAGTACACCTTCTCTCCCCCGTGGTCGACAACGTCCTCCAAGAAGCTGCCTTCTCGCATGGCATCGATCACGGGTTTGAGCCGGGCGTGCCCGAAACCTCGCTGATATATGGGGCCCTGGTAGTACTGTACGGCATGCTGAGAGAAGAGCGCCTTCAGTGTCGAATTGCGCGGAAGCGGTGCGCCGGGATGCTGCGTCTTGAAGTCCTCCAGCACCTGGGCACACAGCCCCGTGACCACAGCACAGGCCGCAGAGGTTCCGTCGCTCCCGCCCAAGGGCACATCATCAGGGTACGTCTGGTAGGAGTAGAACCAGTACACCCCAGGAGGGGTGTGCTCAGGTGTCCAGCACGTTGACAGAATCTCCCGATTCGTCGGCATGAAGGGGATAAGGGACCCACCGGTCACCCACTCGCAGTACCCGCCGTTCGGGTAGAACCCAGCGGTGAGGTGGAGCCCCGGCGCAGAAAAGTCCGGCTTGATTCGGCCGTCGTCGGTCGGGCCGAAGCTCAGAAGTTGGATATCCTCAGGGTAGTCGTACCACAAGGCCTCCTGCATCCATTCGAAATTCATGTAGCAGCCCGGAATCTGCCAGAGGGTCATCGAATTGGCGTCATTGGCGTAACCCGCCCCCACGCTGATGATATTCTTCGCGGTGGCAGGTGGCGGAATCAGCCCGTACGGACCGTAGACCAGCGGATAGAAATAGGCGGTGTGTCCGTCATTGCCCGATGCCTGGATAACCCGCATTGGCGGCAGAGGTTCGCCGTTCGGATCGGAACGTCCGCCCCTGACGAGGGCGTCGAGCAACATGCAGACGATGCCGTAGTTGCCCTCCCAATAGATGGACAGCCCCCGTCTAGCCAGATCCATTCCAATGCTGTTGTTGATGATCTCCGCACCATTGTACTGCCCGTCGATGTAGTCCGCTTCGAGATCCCCCGGGTCCGCATAGAGTCGTTGTTCCGGGAATCCCTCGCCGAAATCCGCGACGTATGACAGGATCGTACAATGAGCAGCGATTCCGCGGAGATTCGCGTTGGGATCGAAGATCACATAGTAGTTGGGGTCGCGCCAACAAGTACCGTTCCCTCCGATGATGCCGGCCATGCACGTAGCATGCCGATCGGGGGTATAGTTGCCTGGATCGGCATCATGGAGGATCACTCGATCCTTCAGGTCAGGATGCTCTATGTAGGGTGAGCCCACGTCATACAGCATGACGGTCACGCCCTGGCCCTCCAACCCGTACAACCCCTGGTTCGGATCAGCCGGATTGCGGGCCTCTGTGCGCCATCGGGCCTCGATGCAATTGCCCTCCAGCGTCGGCAGCGGCGGTTCGACCCACTGAACGGCGTCGTCTTGGGCCAAGGCATCGAGGTTGGATTGCGGGATCCAGACGACGGCCGCGTTGATCGTTCGCATCACACTGCGGACCACGCCGCCATGGTTGTGAATCACCTCGACGGCCTCGGTGTCCAGATCGACATCGGGATGAAACAACACGTACAAAGCGATGGTGTCGACCTCGGCGGCCGACGCGGCAGCCTGGCCGTCGGACTGGCCGGCCTGCCCGCCGATCGTCCCTGTCTGGCCGCCCGACTTGGCGCCCGGACCATCCGGCTTCGCGGGTTGGGCCTCACCCTTCCCAATCTCACCGCTTGAACCACAGGTTTGCGAGCCAGACTCACCAGCCCGTCCTCCGGACTTGCCGGCCGTGCCGGCCTTACACTCCGCCCTTGCGACCAGAGCGGCCACGTTGCGGTTCAACACGGCGGCGGGCAGGCGGTGGGCCTTGTCGTATCTGGGCTCGACGTTCAGCACACCCTTGGTGGCCGGGGCCTTGAACTTGGCGTAATCAGGGAATTCACCCTTCAGCAGCATCGGGTGTAGTTTGTGCTCCTTCTGTACCTCCTGAGCGAAGATCGCACCGACGGCCTCGGCGGCGGCAGCGGCCTCGCGGCTGCCTTGCACATGAGCGAAAAAGGCGTTGTCGCCGACGTACCGCAACAGCTTCACACCACTGGCCTCCAAGGCGGCACGCTCGGGACCGGTCGGAATCCGATCAAACTGGACGACCTTGCGACGCTGACCCTTGGCAGACAAGACGGCGGTGGTGGAACCGGCTTCGCTTCGCTTCGCCGTGTCAAGTCCGGCTTCGCTTCGCTTCGCCGTGTCAAGTCCGGCTTCGCTTCGCTTCGCCGTGTCAAGTCCGGCTTCGCTGCGCTTCGGCACGCCTGATTCGGCCCCCGCCGTAACGGCCGGGAGCAGGCCCGCCTCGACGGCCTTCCAACGGATGCGGCCTGGGATGGGACCGGCTTCGCTTCGCTTCGCCGTGTCAGGACCAGCTTCGCTTCGCTTCGCCG
>CAZQTW010000099.1:9212-16918 GCA_964596165.1 uncultured Planctomycetales bacterium
TCGCCGTGTCAGGACCAGCTTCGCTTCGCTTCGCCGTGTCAGGACCAGCTTCGCTCCGCTTCGCCGTGTCAGGACCAGCTTCGCTCCGCTTCGCCGTGTCAGGACCAGCTCCGCTCTGCTTCGCCGTATCAGGACCAGCTTCGCTCCGCTTCGCCGTGTCAGGACCGGCTCCGCTCCGCTTCGCCGTGTCAGGGGCTCGGAGAGTCTCGGTTTGCTCGACGGACAACGGCGAGGCGCCGGGCTCGGCAGAACCGGCGGACCGTGTCCATAAGACCAAGAACGCAACGGCAAGGACAAGTGGCGAGACGGGAATCTTGCCTGAGCGATGACGCAAAATGAAAGTCTCCCACCAGCGGACCGACGTTGGCCTACCCGAGATCATGTTCGACCTCCTTCAAGTGCATCTCGCTCGCAGGCGAGGACGCACAGCCACGCATGGCCACGAAAGGCACAAAGAACGCAAAGAGAAAACACCAAGCGCAGAGACTGAAAACAGACAGAACTCCACGCAGGGCGACAGAGGACGCGAAGACAAGACCAACGGCGAGAACAAGATCGCGAGCCACAGAGAACACGGAGAGACGTGAGAAGCAAAGGCGAACGGCAAAGACAACTTCACGCACACCGGGAGGCGAGGAGGACAAGAAGCGAGGCGACACGTGTCGAGCAAGATGAACGCCGCGCGAACAAGACGGGAGCGGGCCACGACGGGCGAGGAAATGCCGGGTCAGTATGATGCGTCGACAGAATTCGGCATTCCGGGAAAATGCGTTGGCAGCCATCCCTCTCACCATCTCCGTGTCGGAAGTCACATCTGTCAATACTAAGAATGTTGGGTATGATACTATTCACAATGGACATATTAGTCAAGTGATAATACTATCTGTGAGGTGATTTTTCTTCATTGCGCTAGTTAGTGCGCTATTAACAAATTGACAAACTACAATGTTTTACATGACATATAGAAATATCACTATATATGCACTTGTCAATATCTGCAGTTTGCTGAGCCACCCACTTTCTCCGGCGAAATGCAGTCGGCGCAGGTCACGGGGTGGAGTCGATCAAGGACGGACGGCAGCCTCCGAAACCGGACGCCCCACGAGCCCCTGAGAGCGCGATGCCCGCCACGTGGAGAAGCCTTGGCGTTCTTTCGTCGTTTCAAGGTTTGAACCCTTCGCGACGCAGCTTTTTGCGGGGGGTGTACGACAACGCGGTTCTGAGTTCTCTCTTGTGACCCTTCGGGCCGGGGGACCTGTCGCCCGATCCGCACAGTGGGGCACAAGAGTCTGTCACGCACTCGTTCGCCGGTGGCGATACGAGCTTCTCTGGTCGATCGGATTCTTACCGGATATGATGCGTAATTGCGATATGTGCATGGAGCCCGCCACATTCCGCGTGTGTGGAAGGTGTCTTGCCTTGCGAGGGAACCACGGCCTTGTCCGCCACTGCCGTCACAGACAGCAACACGCCATCCTTCGACCGAACCGATTACATTCTGGGCGCGGTCTCCGGTCTGGTTGTCTTGATCACGTTGCTCCCGATCGTCCGGGCGGCCCAACCCGGCTTCTTATCGACCACGGACATCGTGCCCTATATCGTGCAGGCGCACATCTTCGCGAGCGGGCACCTGACCCGCCCTGCGCCTCCCAGAGAGCTTTCGTCGTTCTTCCTGACCCACGGCATGCTCGAGTGCGGAGGGCGTGAATTCTCTCGTCAACCGCCGGGCGCCTCAGCGGTGTTCGCCCTCCTCATGCCCGTTGTACGGGACATTCGCTTGGCGCCGCCCGTGTTGTCCGCCCTGACAACGGTACTGACCTACTTCTGGGTTCGCCGGGCCTTTGATCGCAGGATCGCCGTCACGAGTATCGCGATCTGCCTTCTCGGAGGGTTCTATTACAAAGTGATATGCTGTTCCGCGCACTCCTACGTTCCAAGCAATCTTTTCTTTGCGGCAAGCCTGCTGATGCTGACCACCGCCCTGTCTCGTTCCGACATCCTGGCCGCACTGCTTTGCGGATCATTTGTCGGGCTTCAGTTCACCGTACGGCCCTTCACGGCGGTGTTGGTCTTCCTTGCGATGGTCGTAATAGGGGTGGGGATATTCAGGGGACGTCCTCGGACGTTTTCCCAGGGGGTGGCCTTTGCCGCCGGGTTTTCAATGGGCGTCGTCCTGTTGCTGATTCACAATCGGATCGTCACGCACCATTGGTGGCCATTGGCGTTCGGCCTTTATGAACCCGCCGATAGACTGGGATTCGGTCTGCGAGGATTCGGACCTGTTCGGCTCAATCACACGCCTCTATTGGCGCTGAAGAACCTCCTGGCGACCTGCCGTGAGATGTCCGTAGGTTTCTTCAGGAATTACGTGCTGCTAATCCCCATTTTCGCTTGGTGGGTCGGTTGGGTTGTGAACCGTGGCCGGTCCGCCGTCGGCCGACCGACGCGTTGGGACGTCTCGCTTGTCCTGCTGATTGCCCTGATCATCGGCGGGCACACGGCCTATTGGTGTCCGCGTTGCGTAAACTACTTTGAGACGTACCCCCTTTTTGCCGTGCTTATCTCCCGGGGGATCTGGTATGTGGTGGGAGACAGGCAAGTGCTTCGATACCTGATCGGCCTACTGCTTGTCATACTTATTGGCCACTGGGCCGTGTCGATCCCGGTAGGAATCCAGCGGCAAATCCCTCCTTCCATCCTGGCGGCCCACGGAGACATTGAGCGCGCTCGCCGTGAGTTTGGAAAGCTGTTGGTATTCCTCAGCACGCCCGATCGGTTGGGATATGCCCCGCCACCCTTGCGCTTCGATCACTTCATCGTCCCCGGCTGGTTCAACTGTTCGATGGCAGCGGAAGAGCCTGTGATTTTCGCTATCAACCAAGGCTCAGAAAACGGACGTCTGATTGCTCGCTATCCCGACCGTTACCCCTGCGTTCTGAGGGACACTTCCGAGACTAAGGAGAAGCAGCGCTAGCAGACCGGAAGGAGATCGACGGGCAGAGACGACCGGCCGACCTTACCCCTCTGCTCACGCGCCGTGGGCGATCATCGCTGTTGATCGGATCGGTGTGAATACCTTGTGGACATGCCGCTGTTCATAGACAGGTCCTGCCTTCAGATCCTTTCGGTCTCCGGCGGTTGAAAGGGGCTTTTGGCCTTTCGCCACCGTCTTTCAGGACCGACCGATGGCCCCGTAAGCTTGACCCATCGCGCATACTGCCTTACATTGTCGACACTGAATCTTGCGCCGCCTATTGGAGGTCCTATCGAAGATGACCACACCGATCGATCAAAGTCGTCGTGATTTCCTGAGACATGCCGCGACCGTAGCCGGCACAGGGCTTGTCGCCGCCAGTCTGCCCCACCGAGCGAAGGCCCAGAGCTTTCCGGCCAACGAGCGGATCGGGGTAGGGTTGATCGGTCTGGGAAGCATGGGCAGCAGCCACCTCATGATCCTGACGTTGCTCAAGGAAAAACTCAGAGAACCTGTGGAGGTCGTTGCCGTCTGCGACGTCCACTACAAGCGTTTGGACGAAACCGCCGGCAAGAGCGGCGCCAAGCCGTATAAGGTCTGGACGGAGTTGTTGGCCGACAAGCAGGTTGACGCCGTGGTGATTGCCACGCCGGATCATTGGCATGCCCCGATGACGTTGGCCGCCCTCGATGCGGGCAAGGACGTCTACTGTGAAAAACCCATGACCCATTATGACCACCTCGACCTAGCCAAGAAGGTCGTCGAGACCGTAGCCGCCAAGAAGCGCGTCATGCAGTTGGGCACGCAGAAGCTCTCCGGAGGTTGCTGGCCCGTGGCCAAGGAGAACGTTGCCTCCCTTGGCAAGATCGTCCAGGCGGAGGGCTCCGATTGCCGCAGAGGCCCGACGTATATGCCCAGACCTACCGAGCCGACGCCCGTGCCCGGCAAGACGCTGGACTGGGATATGTGGCTGGGCTGCGACCTCACGAGAGTTCCCAAGCGTCCGTTCGACCGGCTTCGCCTGCTTGCCTTCCGGGCCTTCTGGGATTACTCGGGCGGACCGGGTACGGATCAGTTCCCGCACGTCTTGACCCCCTGGGTCAAGACGTTGGATCTGGGCTTCCCCAAACGCGTGGTGACCGCCGGCGGGCTCTATTTCTGGCATGACGGGCGCGAGGTTCCCGACACGGTTCACACCTGCATCGATTATGAGCGCGGTCCGACGGTCAGCCTCTTCGCCTCGCTGGCGTCTGCGCAGAACGGCCCGATGATGATTCGCGGGCAGAAGGCCACCATGAACGTCCGCGAACCCGACGAAGTCCAAATCACCCGCCCGAAAGAAGGTGAGGGCGAGGAGTCGGAGGTATTGAGGGGCAAGGAGGGGAACTTCTATCTGAATCACTGGCGCGACTTCTTGACGTGCATGAGGACGCGGAACAAGCCCGTAAGCAATGAGGACATTGGCTATCGCGTCATGGTGGCACTGGCCATGGGCATCAAGAGCTATCGGTCGGGCAAAGCGGTGGGCTTCAACCCGGACGAGGGCACAATCAAGGAATTGTGAAAGAAGGGTCAGGAATCCGTGACGCGGCCGGGGACATCCTTTCATTTCCACTCACCAAACCCCGGTCTCTGATCGACTCTTGAACGCGACG
The DNA here is from genome assembly GCA_964596165.1 of uncultured Planctomycetales bacterium. GTDB lineage: Bacteria > Planctomycetota > Phycisphaerae > UBA1845 > JAFGLZ01 > CAYUQT01. The sequence continues at coordinate 13,842 of CAZQTW010000099.1, forward strand.
CATGGCTGAGAAATCCCGTCAAACCCGATTCAAGCTGATCGCCATCCTGGGTGGGTTGCTTGCGGTGTTGGTTGTGTCCGAGATCGCTGCGCGGGTCTATGGGATGCTCACCGCCCAGGCTTCCGCCGGGTCCGAGAAACCAGACAACGTAGGCAAGGTCTACACAGGAGCCACGTTGGGGGAGATCCTGGGCCGCGTACCGGACGATCCGCATCTCACGCGAATCCTCTTCTTGGGTGACTCTTATACGCGGGGTGTCGGCGTCGAGCCCAATGAGACATTCGTGTACCGAGTGGGGGTGTTGCTGGAGAAATGGAGGCCCGGACGGTATGTCACCATCAACTGTGGTGTGCCGGGCATGGATAGCATCGGAGAGTGGGGAATCTACAACCAGATCAGAGACATCGCGCGCGCCGATGTGGTGGTGCAGGTGATCTCGCCGAGAGGCCTTGACGTTGACGCCTGCAAGCACTTGTACCCCATCCAGGAATTCGGCGCCCGACGCGTGTGGACGTCGAAGTACTCTTATCTCTCGGCGCTTGTGGAACTCAGTATCCGAAAGTCCATCTTCCAGGAGCGATTTCTCGAGTATTTGAAAGGTGGCTCAACGCAGGAGCAACGTGTCAGGGCTTGGCGCATCTTCCTGCATGAGACCCTAGCCACCAAGCGCCTCGTTGAAGAGGGCGGCGCCGCTTACGTCATGGTACGTTTTCCGCTGGTTGGGTTTTTCGGACACGGGGAGTACCCCCTAGAGGACGTCCATCGGCAAGGCGCCGCCTTGGCTGCCGACCTCAAGCTGTCGTATCTCGATCTGTTGGATTTCATTCGGGGGCAAGACAGGGCTTCGATGGCCGTCTCTGCGGATGACCCTCATCCCAGCGCGCTCGCCCACGAGATCGCGGCGAGGCACATTACGGACTTCCTGAAGCAGCACATTCTTCCGAAGATCCCCGTCCCCACGACCAAACAGGCGCGCAAGCCGCGTACTCCGCAGGAGGTCGCCGCCGATGCGTCCAAGCACTTTCATGAGCTCCTAGAGATGGACCCGACCTGTGAGGCGGCGAGACTGTGGCTGGCCAGATCGCGGACGGACAGTCCGCCGAAACCGTAACTGCCGCGACGGAGCTGAGCGAGAGCATGTGAGTGGTCCCTTCAGCTCTGTGATGGTGAAGAAGAAAGACACGAGGGGGCGATCGGACGGGAACGACTGCCTCTTGGGCGAATGCCTTGGGCGGTGGGGCGCCTGGAGCCGCTCCGGCTTGTGATCGCGAGTACCACCACGACGATGAGGCTGATCAGGCTGACCCCCATCCCGATTCGAAGCGATGCGGGGCGGTAGGTCATCGTGACGAGGCTGGTTCCTGCCGGAACGCGAACGCCACGAAAGGCGTAGTTCACTTTGTAGATTCGCGCGCCTTTGCCGTTTACCGTCGCAGACCAGCCGGGGTAGAACGCATCGGTAACAACCAGCAGTCCCGGCTTCCGAGTTTCTACCTCGATTTCGACACCATTAGGCACGTATTCCAGCCGGGTCACGTGGTGCAAGATCCGCCCCGGCCGGAGGTCGTCAAAAGTGTCCCCGCACGCTGCCTCCGCGTCTGTCAATGCAACCTCGAACGGCTCCAACGGTTGCGTCACCATGCTGATGAGCACTTTGTCAGGGTCTGTAAGGACCTTGACCCCGCCGACCAGATACGCCCGGGGCATGGGTGTGCCGTACAGGGCGAGGCGCGTCGGCTCGGGCGCCTCCGCCCCGAACAGTTTCTCCAAAGAGGGAAGCAGGATGATCCTGTCACAGTTGAGCATCGCCAGGAGGCGGTGTTTTGCCGCGGCCGGGACATGGGTTGCCAACAGGAGCCGGGAGAGTCTTACGACGTCCTGAGACGCGAAGTTGTTGGAAGACGTAGCGTTGAAGCCCTCGTCCGCCATCGGCCACGAGAGATGCAGGATATCTCGTGCCAGGCGAACCAGCCGCCCCCAATCTTGCGGGGTCACCGCCTGGACCTCGGTGGACTTCAGTGCCTCGTAGGCCTTACCCTCCGGTAGCGACCTCAGAAGCTTCCGCGCTTCCTCTTGAACGGCAAAGTCGAAGGACAGGAACCTGATCGGCTTGCCTTCCGGACGGAGCTGATGCAGACAGGCGGACTTGGTTTCGAGTAGTTCCGCCTGGCCGGGGTGAATCAGATACTGATTCGTCACAAGCAAGTCCGCGAACGAACCCAGAAGAATGAGCGACGCAGAGGCATTCCTCGCACGCGGGCCCAGGGCATACGTCCTCAACAAAACCGCCGTGCACAGACCCACGATGGGAAGCTTGAGGCTGTCACGGACGAGGGTATCCCACGGTATCCAATGAGCGAACCGGGGATTCACCGCACCGAGATTGAAGCACGCTTTCAGGATTGCGGTGCCGACTTCGCCGTGCCTGATCAGACAGACCGCCATGAACAGGGCGACACCGGCGAATACCCCTATCGTACCCCAGCCTGCGAGAATCCGGCGCCACCGCAAAGAAGTCTTGGGGCAGGAATCCGCGGCAAGGGACAGCCGGTCCATTACGAATCCCGCCAGGCAACTGAGTGGGAGCATCACGCACAACAGGCACTTGGGTGGTGATACGGACCACTGGAGAAAAGGTATCGCACGATGGCACAGACCGAAGAAGGGCGTGTACTTCCCCATGGAATACAGGAGGAAGACCGTGGCAATGATGAGCAAGAAGAGCGCGGGCAGGGAGTCGGAATGGTCGGGGGCCGCCGTTTGCGACGATCGATGGCGGCCGTTGGTCCTTCCACGAAAGCCCAGCGCAATGAAGAGGACAATCGGAACGACGCCCATATAGAACGTCACCACGGAGTAGTCATGGGACGAAGGCGCCCAATAGGCACCCGGACATTTCTGGACTTGTACCCCGTAGACCGAAGGGACCAACATCGAGAAGATGCCCATGGGATGTACGGAGTTCTCGCCCAGGCGAGGATCGGGCTTCTCCGATCGGGGCGACATCCTCAGTGCCTCCCATGTGGGCAGAAGCTGTGCCATCGACAACAGGACCGCCACCAGCCCCGCGGCAAGGA
>CAZQTW010000100.1:0-16133 GCA_964596165.1 uncultured Planctomycetales bacterium
CCGACCATACCAAACCCTTCACGACGATTCATGCAGGCTTGCCGAAAGGACACCTTGCTGCGGGTGTGGCCAAGACGTTCCCAAGCGAACCAGCGGACTACTGTGCGAAGCCTTTGCTGATAGCGACGTTGAGGGGCATCATCGTACAGGGCAGGCGTTCGAGTGCGGCGAGTTCAATCGAGAAGGAGAGGACGTCCATGAGATCGATCGCAGGTGCAATCATCTTTCTGACCGGTACGACGCTCTGGGCGGCGGAGAAGAGCGTGCAAGTGGGTGATGCCTACGTGCGCTGCAGCGACGATGGCCAACGGTGGTCGATCGGGACCCGGGGCGTCGAGATGGCATTCGAGGCCCATGACGGCCGGTTTCGCACAATCGGGTTCCAGAACAAGCTCGTCAACCCGCCATTGGAGTACGTCGACGCAAAGACCGCCTCGTCGCCGTTCCTTACATCCTCCCAGCCCGTCGACGAGAAGTACACGATCGAGTCGCTCTGGGCCAAGCCGCTGGTCGGCCCGATCACGCTCGATCCCGCGGCCGACAACCTGCGGATCACCGTCAAGAAGGGCGATCGCATCGGCTTCTCCGTCGGTCCTCATGGTGACCACTCGTGCGATCACCTCCGTTGGCCCGTGACGGTGGACTACGGAGACGGTGAGAAATACGACTCGGCCGGCGACGCCAAGGTCGAGCAGGGGCCAGTATGGTTCTACGCCGTTCGAATGCCCAATACCGGGTGCCTGTGGTCTATCGACGCGGTGGAGTTCGCCAAGGACACCCAGCAGAACTACCGCATTCCCAGCGAGCAGTCGGGATATCGCTCGCCGGGAATGACGCCGCACATCGGCCCGACCGTGATGCACCCCTCCAACGAGCACGATGCGGTACGGATCTGGCGGGCACCCAAGGACGGGACCGTCACCATTCGCGGCAAGGCAGAGCACATCGGAGCCGGCGACAAGGACCTGAGCGTTCTCAAGATCGCGGAGAAGCCGACCAAGGAAGATGCCCCCGTAGCCGTCGACACCTGGACGCTCAAGAGCGCCAAGCCCAGCTCAGTGTCCACCGGCGGTCGACCTGCGGTTCAGTTGGACTTTGTCCTCGTTCGAGACGGCCTTCAGGCGGACTTCCACATACTGGCCTTTCCCGGTACCCCGATCCTCAGGCATTGGCTTGAGCTGGAGAACACGGGAATGTCCACTACATCGCTCCATTCTCCAGCCCCCGCCTCGCTGATCCTGCGAGGCAACGATGCGACGGCCTATACCAGCTATCGAATGGTCGGCGGCAACAGCCAGACTAATCAGGGCAATATGGAGTCCACTCATATTGCCTCGCCGCATCATCATGCCCTGAACGGTTACGCCTCGCTGAACTGGGTCCCGTGGACCGCCTACCATCGCAAGGAGAGTCGCAAAGACGGCTGGTTCGTTGCGCTGGAGTTCCTCGGGCGGTGGTCCATCGCCACAGATCATGACGCGACCGGACCGCTGGAGGTCAAGGCTGTCGTCTCGGAACTCCGATCGCGGCAGCTCAAGCCGGGCGAGAAGCTGGGGCTTCCGGTCGTCACGATCGGCGCGTTCAAAGACGATCTCGACGACATGGCCAAGTGGGTCTACGACTGGCAATACGAGTACCTGTGGGATTACACCAACGACGAATGGTACGCCCTGATGCAGATCACGACGGCGTGGTGGCACGAGTCGCGAAACCTCCAGGAACAGTTTGCCGGTCGGCTGGCCTATCTCGATATGGACTGGGTCGAGTACATGCGAGAGGCCGGCATGGACGTGCTCTGGGACGATGCCGGTTGGGCCGCAAACCCGAACATCTGGATCGGCAATCGCGAGGGGCCGGACTTTGCCCACACGGTGCGTTTCGTCACCAAGTCCGGGATGAAGTGGTGCCTCTGGTTCCCGGGCGATCCCGGCTCGGGCATCATGGACACCAAGGTCGGCTCGTGGGGCAACTTCCAGTGGCGGACGGACGGCCTCGGCTTCAACTTCGACTTCGACAAAGCCTTCCGCCAGGAGGTCACGCGCCATCTGAGGATGTTCCCCCGCTCCTCCTGGCAGACCTGTTCGGGCGGCAGCACCTACGCCCACATGTTCGACATCCAGCGTTACGGCGACGTTCACTACGACAGCGACGGCCCCGGCAGCGACATCACGAACTACTACTTCTCCTACCTGGACACGCCGGACAAGTGGTTCGACAACCTGGCCACTTGGAGCGGTGCTCGGGGAATCTTCTACGATCCCTACACCGGCCGGCGGATGCTGACGATGGTGCCCAAGTGGGGCCTCTACATCTGGCCCAGTCAAATCGATCAGATGCGATTCATTTGCGACCTGTACCGCTACATCTTCCGTCAGGGCGTGGCGGGACGCTGGTCATATATTACCCATCCCGCGATCAAGGGCGACACGGAGCACTACTACCTCCAGCGCGTTAGCTACGACCGGAAGCGATCGATGATCGTCCTCAAGCACAAGGCGCCCGGCGAAGTGACTATCTATCCGAGAGGCCTGCTGGCGGAACACGCCTATCAGGTGGAGTTCGACTCGGGCAGGCCCGGCGCTACACGAAACGGCGCCGATCTCATAACCAACGGCATCGCGATCAAGGATCAGGCGCCGGGCGAACTGATCTATCTGAATCTACCTGACCGGCCAGGCAGCGGGCGCGACAAGGTCGCGCCGAAGGCGCCCGGACGCGTGCTGAGCCGCCGTGAGAGCAACATGGGCTTCTGCGGCGTCGGCCTGTATTGGTCGCCCGGTACCGACAACAACTGGCTCAGCCGCTACGAGGTCCGCCGCAACACCGAGGTCCTCGGCAGAACCTGCACGGGGACCTACTTCTTCGATCGCAGCCTCGGATGGGACCCCAAGGCCGCCTATTCCGTAAGAACCGTCGATGGTGACGGGAACGTCAGCGAGTGGACGACAGCCAGTCCGATGAATGACGAGCCATTGGCCTATGCCGTTATGGGTGGGCACTCCTCGCAATGGGGCCGTGAAGGTTGGCGGGCCGAGACGACCGGCGACCTCCGTACGTTCTATCCGATGAGCTGGGTCCCGCCGGCCAGGCTTCCGTCGGCCGACCTGGGCGGCACGCCCAATCAGTCGGGCGGTGCCGAGGGGTACTGGGAGGGCGACGGCGGCGCCCGTGTGGGACGCGGTTGGCAGCTTGCCTCGACATCATGCATGGGCGCGCGAACGTGGGTGGCGCCCAAGTCCGGATCGGTCCAGGTGACCGGCCGGGCGATGAAGGAGTACTACCACCGCGACCAGGGCGGTCCGCTAAGGGTCCGCATCCTCCACAACGACCGTCAGATCTGGCCGGCCGATGGTTGGGCCACGATCAAGGTCGGCGATTTGACCGGCCTTGCGCACAACTTGGCCCTCCAGGTCGCGGCCGGCGATGCCATCCGGTTCGTGTTGGACAAGGGCACCGCGCCCGAGCATGACCTCCTCGCGTGGATGCCGCGAATCGTCCAGGCGGATGGTCAAGTAGCCGGTCAGCCGGCGACGTCGGTCCGCATCCTCTGCGGGGCCAAAGAGGCCTACACAGACCGAACGGGAAACGTCTGGTCGGCAGATCAGGATTTCACCGGCGGTGAGGCATTCTCAACAACTGCCTCCATCGCAGGCGCTACGCCGACGCCCGAAGATCAGGCCCTCTACCAGGTCGGTCGCGTGGGCAAGGACTTCACCTACGCGATTCCGGTTGCACCGGGGTTGTATTCCCTGCGGCTCAAGCTCACCGAGCCGAAGTACGAGTGGTTCTTCCAGCGGCCGTTCAACCTCGACATCAACGGCCGACGGATCCTGACGAACTCCGATACGTGTCAGGCCGCACGTGGTCCGCGGCGAGCCCACGAACGCGTCTTCCGCTATCTCGTGCCGGATGCCGAAGGGCGGATCGTGTTCCGTTTCACGAGTGGCTGGGAACCGGCCAAGGCCTGTGACGAGGCCATCGTTCAGGCCATTGAGATCCTGCCCGAGGACAAGTCGGTGATCCGCATCGACGCGGGGACCGAAACCGAGTTCATCGACTGGGCCGGATTCACATGGCGCTCGGACACCGGCTTCGATGGTGGACAAACCCTCCGGTCGAACGCCCCGGTGACACAGGCCTCGCCCACGCTGTACGATCAGGCGCTCTACCGCACGGCCCGCACAGGCAAGGGCTTCAGCTACACGTTCGCGGTGACACCAGGGCTCTACACGGTTCATCTGAAATTCGCCGAGCTGTGGCTGAAGGAGGCCGGCAGACGCCCGATGGACATCGAGGTAAATGGCCGGGTCGTGTGGAAGTCGTGGGACCCGGCGACCGCGGCGGGCCGCCTGGGGATGGCGGCCGACGTCCGCGTGGAGGATATCGCGCCGGACAAGGACGGCCGGATCACGATTCGCCTGAAGGCCGTCGGCGAGAATGATGCGATCCTGCAGGGGATCGAGATCGAATGACCGAAGGTCCTGCCCGGAACACATGTTCGTCCTGGATGTCGAAATCCATGCCGTGGTGGGCCTGTTCCGGAGCGCCGACACGCACTGTGTAAACGCTATCTGACCTCGACCTTGCAGGAGCCGAGTTCCGAGCCCGTGATTTCATCCAGTGCCTTCACCGTGTAGTTGCCGGCGCGTTTGGGAAGGCTGATCGACGCCGTCAGCGTGTTCTTCTTGAACGTCAGCCAGTGACTGTTTCGGACGGCCACCGACTGCGTCAGCACCTGTGTGCCGTTTGCGTCGCTCCATGTCAGTTTCCATCGCGTGCCACGGTCACCGGGCAATACCGGAATGACTTCGCGGAGATCCAGATCGAAAATGACCTGCGCCGCGGTTGAACGAGCGCCAGGTCGAGGGGCGTCGAGCTGGAGGCTCGTCTTGCCCGTCCACTCATTCAGCGATCGACGAGCGGAGTTGTCGAGCCGGTACAGGACGTCCTTGCCATGGCGCGTCAGTTCCCGAAGGTCGCCGAACTCCTTGATTGCCTCCACCCGTTCGGCCGGCATCAGCCCCCCGTGAACGATCGCGTACTGGACGCCGAGCGCCTGGAGGTGGCGTACGCCGTCATAGGTGGGGAACGGATCGAGAACCGTTCTGAGTTCTTCGTAGAGTCCGGGAAAATACCCTGCGTAACCGTTTACCAGCGGTTGCCAGGTGTGGATCGAGTTGAGGGTGTACATCGCATCCAGCGGTGCTCGCTTCACCGTTGCCGGGACGGGTAACTCGATCAGGGGGGCGCTCGAGTCGATTTTGGCCAGATGGGTGTACAGCACGGGCGCGTCCGAAGGTCGGCACAATGCCGGTTGCAGATTCAGTGGAATCCATGCCGATTCGATTAGAAGAAGGGCGGCAATCGCTGTTCCGATCGCCCATCGGGCACGCCGGGTACGCAGTGCCGCGAGGCAGTGCGTGAGTCCCAAAGCTGCCAAGAGTGCCGCGAAAAGCTGTCCGAAAATGAAGAACCGATAGACCGATCGGACCGAACTGAACGGCGGTAATGTCAGGAACAAGAGGCCGTACGGACCGGGGATCTTGAGGGATCCAAAGCGGATCCAAAGACCCATGGACAAGACGACGGCCGCCATGCTGACCAACAGGTAGTAGCGGTATACGTATCGTTGTCGGCGACGTTCGTCGCTTGATGCCTTGCCGAAGACCGCGAAGCACGCCCCGATGGCGGCAAGGACTGCGAACGTCATGCCGGGAAAACAGACGACCGGATCAAGGTCGCCGCGCCGTTCTCGTACGCGAAGACCAAGGAGATCGTGATACAGTCGTTGTCCGGTGGCCGGAACGAGCATTTGCAGCCAACTCAGCGGCAAGGTGGGGCCATGATAGAAGCCCATGTCCCTGTGCGTTCGCTTGATTGTCAGAACGTGCGGTACGATTAGTGCGCCGCACACAAGACCCACAACAAGCAGTTTGTACCACACGTGTCGCCACGGGATTCGCCGGGCAAACCCGATGAACCAGGCCAGAACGAAAACCGAGCCGAGTAGTGCATACTGATACCACGAGGTGATCAACCACATCCCACAGAGGCCGATCATCACTGCTCCCGGCCACGTAGGCCGCCTGATCAACCGATGCATGGTCGCCAGGAGGAACGGAACGGGCTGGATGAGCATGGTGCCCACACAGTAGATCTCTCCCAGCATATAAGGGCAAAAGGCCACTGCCCCACCGATCGGCATGGCCACTCGCCACGATATGCCCAACTCCAAAAGCAGAACGTAGGTGCCCAGTGCCGTGAGCAAGAACGCTGAGAGCACAACGACGTTGTACGACAGAGTGGGGTTTCCGCTGAGGCGATGAATCGGCCAAGTGGCCAGCGATGGGAAGATGGCGGTCTCAAGGTACGTCAAGACCTTCGGGTGGGGATGGAAGAAGTTTGCGTCCCAGTAGTGTGTCAGACCACCATCCAGGGCGTGGTGATTCCAGGCGAGCATGTAGAGATAGCAGTAGGGTGCCATGATCGTGAGCTTGGGGTGAAGCGCGACCTTGGACCCCATATTCGGGACGAGTGGCCACGTGAGGACAAGCGTGAGCAAAGCGTAAACCAGCAGTGCGTAGACGTAATGTCGAAGAGTGATCGGTTCATCTGATCCTTCACCCCCGCACACGTTGACGATGCCGGAAGATGCGACCTGTCTTGTGTCCATGCTGGGGATACCCCTGACGCAGTTTTGCGGATGCCCCAATGCGCAAGGTAACGTAACGCGGCGTCATGCGGCGTCAAGCCGCGTGTAGCGGGTGGAAGTAGAGAGAGGCCTCGCACGGGGGTCAAGCCTTCATCTCCATAAGCTCGACGATTGTGGCGGCGTTTTCCCGGCGGCTATAATCCGAGATTCGGGCGGAGCGACGCTCCGGATACTCCGGCCTTTCCCGCCGGAAGCAAGCGAAAAGACTGTCGCGACACGAAGGCTTTGAGCTTCAGTCGTCAGGGCGGGATGCGAGCAATGGTCGCGGCAGTAATCGAAAGGGCATTCCTCATGGATCGAAACGAATTGATCGCCGCGATCAAGAAGGTCGCCTATCTGGAAGGGGACTTTGTGCTCCGTTCCGGCCGCCGAAGCACGTACTACCTCGACAAGTACCTGTTTGAAACGCAGCCGGCCATCTTGGCCGAATTGGGTAGGATGCTGGCGCAGCGGGTTACCCGAAGCACCGACCGAATTGCAGGCGCCGAACTGGGTGGCGTGCCCCTGGCCGCGGCCACGGCGATGGCGTGCGGCAAACCGTTCATCATCGTCCGCAACGCCAAGAAGGAGTACGGCACAAGCAAGCCTTTCGAAGGCCGACTTCAAGCCGGTGAACGAATTCTCCTGGTGGAGGATGTCATCACGACGGCCGGACAGGTCTTGGAGGCGGCGAGGGTGCTCCAGGCTGCCGGTGCCATGGTGGAGAAGATCGTGGGCGTCATCGATCGTCTGGAAGGGGGCAGGCAGGCCATCGAGGCCGCCGGGCTCGTGTTCGAATCGCTATTCACCGTGATAGACCTGGGTGTGAAGCCCTCCGAAGGCTGAGGTCGTCGTGGTGTTTTTATCGATCTTAAGGCGCAAAGCCTTGCCGCATCGTGTTCCGAGGGGCGAGCCGGTGGACTCGGCAACAAGGCTGGACCTTTGAAAGGCAAATTACTATCATAAACCGATCGTGGTCCGATGGTTGTGTGCCGTCGGACAAGTGGAACGTACAGGGACATCTTTTGGGATATGTGAACGTCGCATGGAACAGATTAAACCCGGCAGCACGGTAAAGGTTACAGTGAAACGAACTCCCCTGAGCGAGGGAGCACAAAAGACGTTGGCGCGGTTGTTCTTGAAAGACGCCCAGATCGCGAAACAGCGGCGGAAACACCCCAAGCCCATCAATCCCAAGCGGCGCGGGGGGCGCGATTGGAATGGTCGGCCTCGGGGTGCGGCCACGAATACTCCGAAGGTCGGCGAATCGTGTCGGATCCTCGCGACCTTGGATGTGGTCCGCGACTTGGGCAGTGTGGAGCGCTATGTCGAAGTAAGATCCGCCTGATCTCATTTGCATAAACGCATTCGGGTCGCCGGGCGAACGTGTCCCGGCGGCGGAACGTCACACGAATTGGAGGAACTCAGGTGCGAGCCTTGCGTCAGTCGGTGGCGGTGTACGGTTCCGGAGCGGAAGGGGGTCTGTTGGCTCTCGCGGTCATTGCATGCCTTGTGCCGCTGGCGGGATGTCTCCACAGGCCCATCTTCATGCCTCCTCCCACCGAGGCGAAGGACTATGACCGGCCGCTGCCGCCGGGTCAATTGGCGTTGCGCAAGATCACCGATCCCAACGACATCCCGGACTTCTCCGGGGCGATGGGCGACGTGGAGGCCCTCAAGCGGGCCATTCGGTTCAGCTTGAATTACATGGCCAAGCCGTCAAGCAGAGACTTCTATCCGTATGGCGAGATCACCCATGCGCATGCCGTCGCCAGCCTGAAAGATTTCCTCGCCATGTTGGAGTCGGGTGTGACAAGCGGCGAGGAACTCAATCGCCGAATCCGGGAACAATTCGACGTGTGGATTTCGGTCGGCTGCGACGACAAAGGGACGGTCCTGTACACCGGCTACTACTGCCCGATCTTCGACGCAAGCATGACGCGGACCGAGCGATTCAAGTGGCCGCTCTACAAGAGGCCCGCCGACCTCGTCAGCGATCCGAGGACCGGCAAGATCCTCGGGCGAAAGATGCCCGACGGCAGCACGGTTCCCTACCCGACGCGTCAAGAGATTGAGCAGAGCGGAATGCTGAGGGGACAAGAGCTGTGTTGGCTCTCCGATCGGTTTGAGGCCTACGTGGTCACGGTCCAGGGATCGGCCAAGTTGCGAATGCCGGACGGGAGCATCTTTGAGATCGGTTACGCGGGCAACAACGGTCATGAGTACAAGTCAGTCGGCCGTGCCCTGGTTCAGGACAAGGTCCTCAGCAAGGGCGACCTGTCGCTTCAGGGCATGATCGCTTACTTCAAGGCGAATCCACAGCAGATGGACTACTACCTTTGGAAGAACCCGCGCTACGTGTTCTTCCAGCCTAGGACCGGCGGACCCTACGGCAGTCTGAACGAGCCGGTCACGCCGTGGCGGTCGATTGCGACGGACAAGGATGTGTTCCCACGGGCAAACGTGGCGTTTATCGTCGCGGACGACTTCCCGTTGCCGGGGCGCGGACTTGAGTTGGGCAACTACCGTGCATTTGCCTGCGATCAGGACACGGGCGGTGCGATCCGTGCCGCCGGCCGGTGCGACGTGTTCATGGGAGTGGGCGATGCCGCGGGGAACCTGGCCGGGCGGATCTACTCGGAAGGCAAGCTCTACTACCTGTTCACCAAGAAGGTGCCGCCGCCGACGGCCCCGCCGGATGTCAAGCGGCAAGAGCCCGCGCCGAAAACGTCCGGTACGACGCCGAAGAAGAGCGGCGAGACGTGATGAGAGGAACTCACGGACAACCCTATGTCCTTTGGGAATAAGGACATGAGTCCTGATTTCTCCTTCGCCTGCTGGAATCGGTCCGACGGTGAGGCTACAGTATAACGGTTGGCGTATATGAGGAACCGCCTAACCGCGCGGTTTGAGTGTTGACGTTTGTCTCGAGCCGGCTCAGGTTCATTTCTCCCCGGCGGCCTCAGCGAATCGACAGGACAGGAGTGAACCCTATGCATCGGAACCACGTGTCGTGGGGCTTGCGCCGTGCTTTATCCCTTGCCCTGGGGCTTGTGTGTGCGGCTTCGGCTCGAGCGGAACTCATCGGCTTCTCCGCATCCTGCGAGAGCAGTGTTATCGAGACGTGGAACGGCGAGCCGGGGTGGACGTCGTCGCAAACCGATCGCTATCCCGAGACCGTCTCTTCGCTTCCCATGGTGACGGAAGCGAACGTCGTCCGCACGGAAAAGGATACCTTCAAAGGTATCGGCCTGAGCTACAGTGAGTTCAAGGACCCCAACACCAAGACCGGAGGAATCCCGGCCGAGCTGAACATCGATGCGGCCACCTACTCGAAGTGGGTCGGCGTGGGCTACGAGGCTACGGGTACGGTTGTCGAAACGCGCACCGTCCGATTCACGACGGCGCAGACGCAGATGCCGGAAGGCGAAGAGGTCGAGCTTGTCAGCACCTTCTTCATGCGAGGTCTCTTGGTGGTACTCGCGGAACGTACCGATATGGATCTCACCGGCCTGACGGCGACGGTGGAGGCCGGCGTCACACACACCCGGCCGGGACGCGCGGAAGAAGTGGTGATGCAGGCAACCTACGAACTGCTCGGTCAGGCCAACGGCGCCGTGAAACTGATCACCAGCGGAAATGCCGACCCGAACGGCGTCGTCGACCTGAATCTGGGTGCGGTGAGCGATCAGTTGAAGCGGATCCATGCGACGTTCTTGCCCACCCTGCCCATCTACTATCGTTACACGGCGAAAGTGGGTGAGGCGTCGGAACTCAAGGCCCGGCTCCACGTGAAGCTCATGAGCTTGCCGGGCGGTACCGGAGCGGCGGCCGCGTTCGGCATGCCGGGGCATACCTTGGGACGTGCGATCGACGCGGCATTCAGCACGACGATCGCCACGAATGTAGTCAACGCGATCAATGCGGCGGTCGCCGTTCTGCCGTCGCCGCGAATCGATGACTTGGTCCCGCCGGGTAGTATGCCGACCGGCGGTTTCTTCTCCTGGTTTACCCGGCTGTGCGGCGGCCTGGGCGCGGAAAGCATCATCGGCATGTGCCTGTTCGTCGGCTGGACAGGTCTGCGAAGCAGAAAACGATGGCGTGGCTGACGTGAGTCGAGTGAGGCGATCCTCGCCATGGCGGTCGTGTTGTTGGGGGCCTTCCGCATGCCGTCCGTCGCCCGGCGGCCGTGTCGGACGACCTATCCGGTCTTCTGATCCCGATCGGCGCGTCCCGAATCCGGACTCTTCCTGCGGCGCCTGCGCGCGACTATTGCGGACCGGCAAGCCGTCGTGTATTTGGAGACCCGGGATAGGCGCGCCATGACACCACGTGAGCGAGTGAAAGCGGCCGTCGAGTTCCGTCCGGTGGATAGGATCCCGCTTCAGATTCATCCGTCTCCCGGCGGCCTCTACGAACATGGCCAAAAGTTGCTCGATCTGATGCGCGAATGCGGGCACGATTTCGGCGACGCCGCCGATTTCAAAATGCCGGATCCGCCCGCGCCCGAGGACTTCGATCCCGATGGGCGATACCACGCAATCAAGACCGATCCTTGGGGCACCACCTGGGAGTATCGCCTCTTCGGCGTGTGGGGGCATCCGATCGCCTGGCCGCTGAATGACCTGAGCCGGCTTGACGACTACCGCGCGCCGGACCCGCCGGCGTGCGAGGGTCCTGAGTTTGAAAAGGCGAGAGCGAGCGCCACGATTCATCGCCGAACCTACTACCTTCTGGGCGGCTGGGGCTCCTTGTTCGAGCCTCTCCACTCGGTGCGACGATTCGAGGACGTCCTGATGGACATCGCTCTGGATACGCCCGAGATCCACCGCATCGAGGACCTGATCGTCGAGCATGCCCGTGGGATCGTGCGTCATGCGCTTGCGCTCGACGTCGACGCCGTCATGTTCGGCGACGACTACGGGACGCGGTCGGGTCCGATCCTGTCGCCGCACACCTGGCGGCACTTCTTCAAGCCACGGTACAAGGACCTGTTCGCCCCGATTCTGGCGGCGGGCAAGCGCGTGTTCTTCCACTCGTGCGGGCAGGTGGGCGCGTTTCTGGACGACCTTCGCGATCTGGGTGTTTGCGCGATCTGGCCGCAGCTTACCTCATTCGACACAGCCGAACTCGCCAAACGATGCCGCGATCTCGGGCTGGCCGTCCAGATTCACCCCGACCGCGGCGACCTGATGCAGCGATGCCGGCCGCAGGAGGTGCGAGACCACGTGCGGCGGTTGATCGACACGTTCGATACGCCCTCGGGCGGATCGTGGCTGTACATCGAGATCGATCCGGGCTTCCCATTCGCGAACGTCGAGGCCTTGTTCGAGGTGGCCGCGGAACTGCGGCGGTAGATACGGGGAATCCTGCGAGGAGCTGCCGACATGCGGTGTTTCGTGGCCATTGAGTTGTCGCCGGAAGTTCACCGTCAGTTGGCCGCTCTTCAGCAGCGACTTGCGAGCAGTACCCGGGGTGTCCGGTGGGTCGCCTCCGAGGGCATCCACCTGACAATCAAGTTCCTCGGCGAGGTGCCCGATCGCCGGATCCCGGAGATCTGCCGGGCCGTGAACGAAGCGGCCGGTCGGTCTCAGCCCTTCGAGTTCGTCGTGAGGTCGACGGGATGCTTTCCGCCGCACGGCGGCGTTCGGGTTGTGTGGGTCGGCCTTGATGAACCCACGGGTCGGCTGGCCGCCTGTCAACAGTCTTGTGAGGACGCCTTTTTCCAGCTCGGCTTCGCCCGCGAGAACCGACCCTTCGTACCGCACCTGACATTGGGCCGAGTAAAGGACCCGCACCAGGCAAGGGGGCTGCGCCAGACGATCACCTCATGCGCCAACTTCGAGGCGGGTACTGTCTCCGCCCGTGAATTGGTCCTGTTTGAGTCTCGCCTGAGTCCTCACGGTTCAACGTACGTACCGGTATCCCGGGCAGTCTTCGGTGGTGGCTAAGGCTTACCGAGGAGGGAAGAGCGGCTTTCAAAACCTGTTGTCGGTGCCCGACCCTGCGTCTGTGGCCGAAGAGGGGGGTGCACCAATGGTTTTGGCATTGCCGGACGGGAACGCTACAATACTCTGCTGTGCCAGTGCAATCGTCCACCCCGACGGAATCGGTGGGGATGGCGTTGTGATCATTGCCGGTATGGATGAGGCCGGGTACGGCCCGTTGCTCGGGCCTTTGGTCGTCTCGGCGACGGTCTTCGAAATTCCCGATGATCGGGCGGACGAGTGCCTGTGGGACGTCCTCCGCGACAGCGTCACACGAACGGTTCGCAAACGCGACCCGCGCCTGCCCATTGCGGACAGCAAGAAGCTCTTCACACGCGGCCAGGGATTCCACCATCTCGAGCGAGGCGCCTTATGTGCGCTGGCGATGGCCGGTGTTCAACCGAAGACCTTTGAGCAGCTTCTGGGTAGCCTGGCCCCGGATGTGCCGGGCGCGGCCCGTTCCTACCCTTGGTATCAGACGTTGGATATCCCGATACCCGTCGAATGCACGAGCGCGGAATTGGGAATGCAGTGCAACGCGCTTCGTCATAGTCTGTCTGCGTGCGGGGGGCGATTCGTCGGCGCGCTGTGCGAGCCCCTCCTGGAAGGCCACTACAATCGCCTGGTGGAAAAGACCCGGAACAAGTCGGTGGTTCTGTTGGGCCTTACCCTGCGATTGATCCGGCGCGTGACCTCCCAGCATCCCGATCAGCCCATTCGGTTCTACATCGACCGGCAGGGCGGTCGAACGAACTACTCCAAATGGCTGATGACCAGTTTTGAGGACTTTAGCCTCAAGATCATCGAGGAGTCGGACGATCGCAGCGCCTATCAGATGGTTCGCCGGCCCGCGGAATGGCGCGTGGAGTTTGCCAAGTCGGGTGAGAAACACTACTTGCCCGTTGCGCTGGCCAGCATGTTCAGCAAGTACATCCGCGAGCTGTTCATGGGGTGCTTCAATCGGTACTGGTGCGGACAGATCGCCGATCTGAAACCCACGGCCGGGTACTACACGGACGGCATGCGATTCCTGTCCGACATCCAACCTCACATCGAACGGCTCGGCGTTGACCGATCAATTCTGATACGCCAACTCTAGTTCTCGGAGGAAGAAGGGGGACGCAGCTCATATCGAAAGCGAGAGATGATGGTTGCTGCATGTCACGATCGGGTGAACGAGCACGACAACAAGCTGACGGGCGTTTGGAGCGCGGGCGTTTCGCCCGCCCAATGGGTTTCGTTCGAGTACGACGCGTTGGGCCGCCGGGTCAAGAAGACCGACTGGTCGCTGCTCACGACGGGCGACCCCGTAAGGTATTACCTCTCGTCGGGCCAAAACGAGGTGGCCGAGTACAACGGCCAGGGGCAACGGGTGCGGTACTACGTCCACGGCCCGACGTACATCGACGAACGCGTGGTCATGCACAACGATCCGGTGGGCGGGGGCGCGCCCACGACCGGCTCGGACTACATCTACCTCTTAAAAGACCTGTACACGGTGGCCGGTCTGGCGGATGAGCGTGGCTGGCCGGTGGAGCGGTACGACTACGACGCGTACGGGAAGGTCCACATGAACCGCTGCGCGGTTCTACCGCGGGCGGCCGACTTCGATGGTGATGGTGATGTCGATCAGAACGATCTGACCGTGCTCCTCGACGCCTACGGAGGTTCCGGCCAGGCACCCAACGGTCCGCGCGGTTGGCGTGCGGACCTGGATGGCGATGGCGACGTGGACGGCAGCGACTATGTCCTGTTCGCCGATGCGTACAACGGCGCGGGAAATCCCCCGCGTCCTCCGAGCCCGACCGTCTCGGTCGGGTCAATGGGTCTGACAACCAGTTCCATGGTCGTCAGTCGCGTCGGCAACCCGTTCTTCTTCACCGGCCGCCGGCTGGACGTCTTGGACAAGCAAGACGCCGGCACGCCGCACCACTTCACCGATGATTACGCGGGATTGCAGGTCTATGACTACCGAGCACGGATAATGGACCCGGTGTTGGGGAGGTTCTCGCAGAGGGATCCGTACGGGCTCGGGGGGCGCACACCAACGGATGATGAGGAAATCGAATTGGATTGGGTTGTCACAGCCGAGGACACAGCGGCCGTTGAGCTTGACGACGCGATAAGCGGCGAGGTAAACCTTGTGCCTCAACGAGAGCGTCCCAAGCACCTGCGCAACGCTCTCATCCCCCGAAGACTTAGGGACAAGGACCGATGTGTCCTGCAGTATGTCACTGGGATGGGGCTCTACGAGTATGCCGCCAGCAATCCCGTCGCCCTGACGGACCCCCAGGGGCAGAACCCCCTCTTGCAAAAGCTCGTGGAATATGCCCTGAGGTATGGAAGGGCGCTGGCGACCAAGGCCTGGGGGACATGCAAGAATATCCGTTGCACAGCGGGGATCCATCGCCCACACCATGGCAAGGGATGGCACATCCAGGTGAACTGTTGGCTGAAGGGCGTGAAGGGTTCGGGGAAGACGATCGTCTCGATTCCCATACCGGACTGGATAATACGCAAGATCGGATGGTGAGGACACCATGCAGGCGCGCTTCGTTGTCGAACTTGCCGCACGCGGAAGCGTTGGGACCGATGAGTTGACCGAGCGATGGCACGACCAGTTTCTCGACCTACAATCGCTGACGCACGACCCTTTGGAGGGAGTCGTGAAGTTCCAGGTTATTGAAGAGAACACCGCACGCAAGGTTCCCGTGGCTGCTATCGGACCGCTGGGGCTGTTTCGCGTACCGTTGAGCCGCTGCGATGTCACGGTGCGCGGCGCCACGCTCGTCCGAGTGGAACCCGAAGACGAAGTCGAGTTGTTCATCGACCGTGTCGAAAGCGGAGCGAGTGGAGACGTTCTATGCTTCAAAGGAATGAATGCCATTCTTGAAATACGCGGCGTAGGCCTGGTGCTGGAATCTGATTGTGTCGTGTGCGACGAGCTGGAATGCCACCTGGTTGACCTACTGGTTTTCCAGACCCGTAATATCAGACGGAAAAGGAAAAACGGGGGAGCTGGGGGCTAAATAGTAAATAAGGGACAGGAACGAATGGCATGAAGTTAACGAGCCCCTGAGTCGACGTGTGTGCGATACCAAGGGAAGAAAAGGGGACATTCTACTTTTCGATGCGCGCGTGCATGACTGACAGACTGTCCGAACCTGACGACGCACTGGGACGACGAGTGAAGGCGGTTGGGCTGCCGGAACCTGGGCAGACTACGTGCTACCTCTCGTCGGGCCAAAACGAGGTGGCCGAGTACAACGGCCAGGGGCAACGCGTTCGGTACTATGTGCACGGCCCGACGTACATCGACGAACGCGTGGTCATGCACAACGATCCGGTGGGCGGGGGCGCGCCCACGACCGGCTCGGACTACATCTACCTCTTAAAAGACCTGTACACGGTCGCCGGTTTGGCGGATGAGCGTGGCTGGCCGGTGGAGCGGTACG
>CAZQTW010000101.1:0-15838 GCA_964596165.1 uncultured Planctomycetales bacterium
CCGACGCTGCCCAGGCCGGAGTACAATCCCACCCCAGAAGTGCCAAACTCCAGGGGCCGGGCCTTATAGCCCGGCCCCGCTTTGTTTTTTGTGGAGATAGCTACACCGACGCTGAGGAGCCACTTGTTGTTATAATAAGGTGTGATTCGGACCTCTCTGACGAGATCAGCCGATAGGAACTCCAGCGTCGGTGAGTGCCACATGCGCGACAGAGGATCAAACACATGCCAGTGATCGCAAGGTTCTACGGCATTCTCATTAAGATGTACTTCAGCCAGAGCGAACATGGCGTGCCGCACTTCCATGCGATTTACGGCGAATTCAACGGGGTTTTTGCCATCGAAAACCAGGAGATGTTGGAGGGAGATCTGCCGCCACGCGCCCAGCGCCTGGTTAAGGAATGGGCGACGCGATACCGCGCCGAGTTGCTTGACATGTGGAACCGCCAGGAGTTCAAGCAGCTCCCGGGATTGGAGTAGAAGCCCAATGGATCGCATTCCGCGTATCACATCCGTCTTGGCGGTAGGCGCAACCCAACTTCTCATCGGGTTTCAGGACGGCACCGAAAAGGTCTACGATTGCGGACCCCTTCTTGATCGGCCCCAGTTCCAGCTTCTGCGAAACGTGGCCTTCTTTCGCGCCGTCCGCGTCGATGCTGGAGGCTTTGGCGTGTCGTGGAACGATGACCTCGACCTGAGCGAATACGAACTGTGGACGAACGGAAGACCGGCGACCAACCAGTCCTCCCAAGAGACCCTCGCACAGAAGTAGGGGAAGGCACGCCCTGCAAAGCAAAACCATGAATTTGAAAATGCAGGGAATCCTCGGATTGGGTCTCGCTCTTCGGAGGTCCTGAGGAACACTACTCAGTACTCGCCCGGAATCCTCCCCTCGAACGTCACCCGCAACGGTCGGTGCAGCAGCTTGTCGGCAAGACTGTGGACGATCTCCACGACGCGTTGGATTCCGTCGATGTTCCGGTGGTCCAAGTTGTCGTCCGGCGTGTGACCACGCTTGCCGGTGCTGAAGAACAGTATCGGGATCCTTTTCCTGAAGAACGGGACGTCGTCACTGACAACGAGTTTCGGATTTCGACTTCCTCCTCCGTCCCTGTAGAAGGGTGTGCTGTAGGCAATGCCCAGTGCGCCGTACAGCAAGACCTTTGTGGCCGGTGGGGCGGTGGTGATGGTGCTGGTCCGGGAGGTCGCGGCGGCGTGTCCTCTCTTGGGTTCATCGACCATGGTCAGGTCGAGTTCTCGCCCCACGTCCATCATGAGGTCGTGGAACTCCACACCGCTCTTGACGCCATAGACGTCGACCCGCCCGCCTTCCATGCGGCCGATCGTGTCCAAGTTTACCATGGCCGTGATCTTGTCCAGAGGGACGGTCGGGTGCTCCGCGAAGTACTTCGAGCCGAATGCGCCGACCTCCTCGCCCGTGAAGGCAATCAGCAAGGCGCTTCGCCGCGGGCCGATGTCTCGGCTGCAATTCGCCAGACGCTTGGCCAACTCGATCAGCGCTGCGGTACCGGACGCGTTGTCGTCCGCCCCTTTGAATGCGGCTTTGACGCCCGGATACATCTTGGCCCACATCTTCAGGCTGTCCAAGCCAATGACGGCACTGTCGTAGTGTGCTCCGATGACGACATACTCACCGGCGAGCGAGCCGGCTCCTGGGACGATGCCGATTACGTTCTTCGTCTGAACCGCCGTCTTGCGGGGCGGGACAGTCGCATTGAGGACTTGAAAGTACGAGGCATCGTCGCCGCCAGGGCGGAGACCGCAAGCCCGGAAGGCGTCCGCGATGTACCGAGCGGCCAGCTCGATACCGGGTCTGCCGACAATCCGGTCGCCGATCTTGTCGCCCGCCAGGAATCGAACGTGGTCGGCGATTGCCGCCTGGCTTGCGGGGAGTTGACCTCGTGCGGGCTCGGCGTTCAGCAGTGAGCGACCGGCAACCGCGGTCGCCAGGATCACCAGGAAACACCGTCTTCGCTGCAGCAATTTCCGGCGGTCATCGCTGTGCATGATGTCTGCAGACATGCTCATCAATCCTCTGTGAAGCGTACGCGGGCTCCTGAACCGACCGGAATGAGACTGTATGTTTGGACAGTCGTCACGATGCCCATTTGATCCGCAGGCTCCGGTGGGATTGCACACAGTCTCGCAAGTACATGTTGATCAGGTTCTGATATGGAATACCGGTTCGTTCGGCCATCTGCTTGAAATAGTCAATGATATCGACGCCCATCCTGATCGTGACCTGCCTCTTCAGACGCCGAGCGTAGGGGTTGGGTCGGCGCTTCATCCTGGAAAGATCATATTCCTCTTTCATTTCCGAGCTCCGGTATAGAAGCGGCTTTCCTTCTTCGTGGCCTTGCGGGCCGAGATGATCCGGATGACAGACTCGCTAGCCCGCACGCAGTGGCAAACGAGCAGAAGTCTCAGCCTCACGCTCATCCCCAGGAGCAGGAAGCGGTCTTCCCACTCCGTGTGTTCATCATCGTAGAATTCCACGGCGTTATCATCGAAGAAGGCGGTTCTTGCCTCCTCGAAGGATACCCCGTGCTTTTTCCGGTTCTCACGATTCTTACGAGGATCCCATTCAAATCTCAGGAGATCCATACCTACACCGTAAATACTTTGTAAGTCAGTGTCAAGGCAACATCCAACTCCAAATGCGCCCTATGGCTTGATCAGCTCGAGCCAGCGTTGATACAGTTGGCCGATCTTCTCCGGCGAGACTTTGCCGTCCCATAGCGCCACGCCATAGCAGAGGTCGAGCGTCTTGCCTTGCTCGAGCGTCAACGGTTCTCGATACAGGTTCAGTGTGGCCGAGATGTAGGCGAAGGGCTTGGTCATGGTGAACCAGTGGGCCGCCTTGCGTGGGTTCGAGGGGGCGTTGAACATGGCCACCGTGACGTCCTTACCCTCGGTGCGGGCCGTGTACGCGCACCATTCGGCCGGAGTGACGTGCTCATCGCCCCGGACCAGGGTTTCAAACCGGATGTTGTTGGGGAAGATGAACTGTCCGCCCTTGTCCATTGCCCGAACGAAACGCATGCCCAGCCCGTAGTAATGCGCACCCTTTAGCGCCAACGGCTTGTCCTTGACCGCCGAGGCGAGCCTCGTCCTCCAGGTCAGAAGGGTGGCGTCAGTTTCCGGGCCTGCGTGAGCCTCGAGCGTTCGCACCTCATGGACCAGCTTCTCGCCGGCCGGGTTGAGCCAGTCGAGCTCGTCGACCATCGCGACGCCGTTCACGCTGTCGTGCGGAACGGCGCGAGTCTTAAACGACCGGTGCACCTGCCGGCCGTTGTTGGTTTCTTCCGCCCAGAACCCGACGTCCTGGGCTTCCACGGCGAACATCAGCCCACGGTGGTGCTTGTGGTCGTAGGGCGAATCGAGCAACACGTTGATTCCGCCGGGTGTAAAGAGCTGTTTGACGTAGGGTTTGTAGTGGACGTCCGCATAGCGGTACTCGGCCAGCAGGCGATCCCCGTCACGGAAGAGGATAGAGGTCCCCTCCGCGGCGCAGACCAGGGTCCCGCTGGTCGCCGGGGCAACGTTCTCACCGAGAACGGCTGCCGACCAGATCCATGTGCACATCGTTGCACGCATTAAGGAACACCCAATAGGGGATTCATTGCGGTAATGCACCATGGTCTCTCCTTCTGCAAGCGTAGCGGCCGAGGATTTGTTGGCACTCAACTCTACCGAGAAATCCCCATCCCGCAATAGGGGCCGTGCCCGTTGGATGCCCCGCCTTTGGGCCAACGCATCCATACACATCGACGCCATGCGCGGGCGGAAGCCGTGCGGCAACTAGGGCGCAGATGTCGACGGTATGAACTGCTTTGCCCAGCGGCGCCGGAGACAGTAAGATGAGGGCCGGTACGACGGGCCGACCACGGGGGTTAGGCCCGGCCGATGCCGCCGCATTGGGACCTTCTGGCGAGGGCTCGTGATGGCCGACGTTGGGAAGGGTCGTGCCCCAAGGAACCGCACAGTGGTTCTGCGGGCAGATGACACCGAGAGGTACGGACAGCGAGTCAAGCGTGTAGGGGGCCCTGTTGCGCTTCAGGACGTCGTGGACTCGACCGTATGCGGGAATGCCTTCAACGTCCTCGGGTGCCTTCCATCAGGATCGGTTGACCTCGTGTTCGCGGACCCCCCCTATAACCTGACGAAGTCTTTCAACGAAGCGAAGTTTGCCAGGCGCGAGCTTGACGAATATGAGGAATGGCTTGAATTGTGGATTGCCAAGCTACCCAGGCTCCTCAAGCCAACCGCATCGCTATATATCTGCGGTGACTGGCGGTCTTCTGCCGCGATCCATCACGTCGCGCAGAAACACTTCGTCGTCCGAAACCGCATTACGTGGGAGAGGGAAAAGGGGCGCGGTGCAAAGACCAATTGGAAAAACTGTAGTGAGGATATCTGGTTTTGCACTGTATCCGAGGACTACGTATTCAACGTCGACGCGGTCAAGCTGAAGCGTCGCGTGATCGCCCCATACACCAATGACCTCGGCATGCCCAAGGATTGGTTCGAGACAGACGAGGGTCGATTCCGCACCAGCCATCCGTCCAACTTGTGGACCGATCTCACTGTCCCTTTCTGGTCGATGCCCGAGAACACCGATCACCCAACCCAGAAGCCGGAAAAGCTGCTCGCGAAAATCATACTTGCCTCTTCGAACCAAGGAGACATCGTGCTTGACCCATTTGTGGGCTCCGGTACGACATCTGTTGTCGCCAAGAAACTGGGTCGTCGTTTCATAGGGATCGAGATTGACGAGACCTATTGTCTGCTGGCCGAGAAGCGGCTGGACCTTGCGGCCCATGACAAATCCATCCAAGGGTATGAGGACGGGGTCTTCTGGGAACGCAACACCCTCAACGAGCGAAAGAGGAACGGGAACCCAAGGGCCGTGACGACTGGCGAGCAGGTGCTCTTCTCTTAGGTAGCTGTGATTGAGGGACTCGATGAAGAGCAAGCTATTTCGCAGCGGTGACTATAAGGATGTCCAAGACAGAGTGAGAGCCTTGCTGAACGGGCACGAGAGTTTCCTGTCTGCCAGCACCGCAAGAAGTACAAGAGCCGTTGGGGATGCGATAGCGTCGATTCTTGGAGACAATCTGAAGGAAATCCTCGGTGGGCACTGCTCGGAATACTCCGCCAGCTTCGCCAGGAGGGCAATGGCGGACCTTGCGTTCAAGGACCCAGACGGACTCTACTACATCGTCGACGTTAAGACCCACCGCGAGGACACCAAGTTCAACATGCCTAACCTCACGTCGGTCGAGCGTATTTCCCGTTTCTATGAGGATGACAGCAACTGCTTCGTGCTGCTGATGGTGAGGTATGGTCTTGAAGGCGTACGTTGCAGGGTTTCCGAGGTCATCTTCGTGCCGATCGAATTCATGGATTGGGATTGCTTGACCGTCGGCGCGCTTGGGTGGGGGCAGATCCAAATTGCGAATTCCAATCGGATCACGCTCAGGCCGCAGTATCCGCGCAGGCAGTGGATGCTGGAGCTGTGTGACGTGATGCTCCAGTTCTATCCGAGAGAGATTGACAAGATTCGTGAAAGGATGGCCTATTTTGAGAAGGTCAAGGAATTCTGGCTTCACAAACCCAACGATTAGGCTTCCGAACCGGCAATCGTCGGACGGTGGCTGCTAACCTGGACTCCAGGCTGGACTTACACCATGAAACCAACACGACTCTGGGACAAAGGGTACGACGTGGACGCGACGGTGCATCGTTTCACCGTCGGTGACGACTATCTCCTCGACCTCGAGATGGTCGAGGCCGACTGTCTGGGCAGCGTCGCGCACGCGATGACGCTCTGCAAGGCCGGCATCCTTACGCGGGCGGGCGTCCGGAAGCTGCGGCGCGAGCTGGCCGCCATCGCCGCCGACGGGCAGGCGGGTACGTTCACGATCTCGATGGAACAAGAGGATGTCCACACCGCCATCGAGAACCGCCTGACCGAGAAGCTCGGCGAGCTCGGCAAGAAGATCCACACCGCTCGCAGCCGGAACGACCAGGTCATCGTCAATACGAGGCTGTGGGCGCGGCAGCGGCTTATCGAACTCGGCGAGGGGCTGCTGCAACTGACGGCGACGATCGCCCGCTTCGCCGACCGCCACAAGAAGGTCCCGATGGTCGGCCGGACGCACATGCAGCGGGCAATGCCGTCGAGCGTCGGCCTGTGGGCAGGGGCGTGGCTCGAATCGCTGCTCGACGACCTCGAACTGATCAAGACGGCCTATTTGCTCAACGATCAGTGCCCGCTCGGCTCGGCGGCCAGCTACGGCGTGCCGCTGCCGATCGACCGCGAATACACGGCCAGGCTGCTCGGCTTCGGCAAGGTACAGAACAACGTCCTGTACGCCAACAACAGCCGGGGCAAGATCGAGTCGATCATCCTCGCGGCGTGCGTTCAGGTCGCCATGGACCTGAGCCGGATCAGCCAGGACCTGATCGTCTTCTCGATGCCCGAGTTCGGCTACTTCACGATCCCCGACGAACTCACCAGCGGCAGCAGTATCATGCCGCAGAAGAAGAACCCCTGCGGACTGGAGCTGACGCGAGCCAAGACGCGGTCGATCATCGCCTGCCATGACGAAGTCGTCGGGATTCACGCCGCTCTGCCCAGCGGCTACAACCGCGACTTCCAGCAAACCAAGGGCGCGGCGATCCGCGGGGTCAACCTGACGATTCAGTGCGTTCGAGTCATGGACGTGACGTTCAGCAAGCTCCGGGTGAACGCCGACAAGCTTCGGGCCGGTTTCGTCGGCGAGGTCTTTGCGACCGACTACGCGCTGGAACTCGTCGTCAAGGGCATGCCCTTCCGTGACGCCTATCGCAAAGTGGGCGCGGAGATCGACCGGCTCGAAACGCTCAGCCCCGACCGGGCGATCAGGGACCGCAAGGGCATCGGCATGGCGGGCAATCTGCGGCTGGATGTGTCCCGCAAGCGGATTGCCGCCGGCCGCGCCGTCGTCAAGGCGTGGCGCAACAACGCCCTCCGCGTCCGCAAGTCGCTCCTGGGATGAGTGAATCGGCCGAGGCGACGATCGTTGATTCATGCCGGGCTGACGTTCCGCAGTCGCACCGTCCCGTTGCAGCCCTGGCGGTTGGCGGGCTTGCCCTTCGAGCTGACCCCCTTGATCTCGGCCACCAGGAAGTACCTTCTTGCGGGGTCGTGCTTCTCCAGCTTCACCATGTAGGTGTTGGCCTTATTCTCACAGGCGGCGACGCCTTCGTGCGCATCGACGCTCAACTCTGTCGATAGATCGGGGCGGTCGGCCGGCGCCGACACCAGCGCCACGCGGAGGATGGTCAGCCCCCACCAGCCGGAGGTGTAGTGGAAGCCGACCTCGTAGCGACCTGGGCCTTCAATCAGCTCCGTCACATCCCATTTCTTGGTGATGCGTTCGTTCTGAACGAAATCCTCGGTAACCCACGTGCCGACGTCTCTAAGAAGATGCACCTTGATCGGATTGCTCATTCCGAGTGAGACCAGCCCTTCACCCAACGCGATAGCCGTCTGCCCGGTCACATGAAGTGTGTCATTGAGCCTTTCCCTCCAGAACTCGGCGCCGATTGCCTGCTCCCACTGTCTAAATCCGCCCATCGTCTCGCTGTAGGCGTCGGAGAGCCGAACGCCCGCCTGGGCCAGCTCAACCCGCTCCTGGGCCGTCGGGGGCTTCTTCGACGACAGGGCCCGGGCGATCAGGTACGTCTCCCTGATCATCTGAACGTATCCCCGGATCACGCGGGTCTCGCCGATGAGCAAGGGTGCGTCCAACCGCTTGGCGATCTCCAATGCCCTTGCACAGATAGCCAGATCGTTGTCGATGTGCGCCATGGTGGGGAAGTACCGGAACATCTTTTCGCCGAGCTTGGGCGTCCACCGCTTCTTGATCATCTCGGCGACGTTGCCGAAAAAGTGCGGGTACGGGATCCCGGAGCCGTAGACGTCCCACCCGACCGGTCCGAGCATCGTGGCCCAGTCGGCGACGGCATCGGGGTCCTTGAACCCGCGCCGAGTGGCCCAGGCGGCGGCGAACTCCCGTTCGCTTCGTCCCCGGGCGTTCCAGGACCACTCCGCCGCGGCCGTGATGTTGAAGTCGTAGGCACGATTGCTGGGCGTGGCATATCCGCAGAGGCACTGGAGCTTCTTATCGACGAACTCATTCATACGATACTTGATGAACTGCGGACCGCTCCACGGGCAGACGATCCGCCACGAGGCGGTCAGTTGCGGGTAGCAGCCCAGCCATCGCCCGCTCGCGGCGAACTGTTGAAGCGCGGGATAGATCATCGGCTCGCGCGAGGAATCGTACGTGAGTCCTCCGTGGTAGTACGTCACGCCGGCGTCCTTGGGGATCTCGGCGATGACCTGATCGTTGGAGGAATAGCTGCCCTGCGTCAAGAGTACCCGGAGGCCGATGTGGGGGTATGTCTTCTGGGCAATTCGCCACGCCTTGACGATCGCCCGCGTTTCGAGGGTGTACTGACCGACCTTGCGACAACTGGCGCATCCGCATTGAAGCGGCTCCTCGGTGAGCCACACGCAGATGTCGGTGACCCCTTTGTGATGGGCCAGGCACGACATCCAGTCCGCAATGAGGTTCAGGAGCCTCGGCTGCGAGAGGCACGGCGCGACCTCCTCGGGAAACGCCGAGTGCTGCGCGGTGGCGCCCTTTCCCCTGAGTTCGGGGAAATACGTGTACACGTCCGTCGCCTCAAGTTGGTCGAGGTGCGTAATGATCGGCACCAGCTTGAGCGCATTGAGACGTCCCAACTCCACGCGTTCGGCATTGGTCTTCGCCACGCCGACCCCTTCGGCCGTGACTTTGAGCGTGACGTGCGCCTCGACGAGGTTCATCTTGTAGCCGGCCATCCACTTGATCTCATCGACCACGTTGCCGCCCCACTCGCCGCGCTCGGCGAGATCGGGCCAATCCGTGACGGTCACCAGCGGGATCGTCACCCTGCCGCCGCTGAACTTGCCTTCGAGCAACTGGCGTAGTGTTTGCACAGCGTAATAGACGCCCCGTTCGTCGAGGGCGGTCAGGATCAGGCGGTTGGGTTCCACCGGCTTGATGAGATACGCCTGTTGCCAGTTCGGGAGGCCGGCCAGCCGCCCCGCCTCGGGTATAGTGACGTCATCCATCCGGCCCTGCCGGTCGCAGACCCCCACCAGGATTTCAAAACGCCCGGTGATCATCGCGGCATTTGCCCGGGTCCTGAACAGCTCGGTCAGGCCGGCGGCCGCATTCCGTTCGACATCGCCGGCGCCGGTGCGAAGCCGCAGCCTCACCTCGGCGGCCGGTAGCTCGATCTTCTGATCGATGCTGATTTGCTTGGGCAGCGGAATGGCCCATCGCAACCATTGATCCTGCTCCTGTCGGGTTACAGGCGCGCTCGTGGACTGGCCCATGGCCGCCACCGACGAAACGAGGAGCAGGCCTGTTGTCACCGCCGGCGGTAGTTCGTTCATGACCGGTTCCTTTCGTCGTTCTGTTGCCGTAACGGGCACCCGTCAGGATACCGGGATCGAAACAAATTCCCAAACACCACACCGGGCATCACACGCCGTCGGCGGTCGCCTTCGCGGTTGGTACCACAAGCTAAGAGGCAGTCGGCGGATTCCGACGGCCGCAAACGTCGGCCAGCATGACGGTCGCGACCGAGACCTGCAGAAGCATGCCCGCGGCCACGAGCCTGAAGTAGACGGTTATGGGTTGAACCAGGCCACTGAGGTCGTTCTTCGGCATGCCTTTGGCCATCAGTGCCTCGATCGCCGGCCGGCCGGAACGGGCGTAGCCTTCGCCGACCCAGACCGCCGCACCGGCGATCGCCAGGGAAGCAACGAGGAGCAGATACGACAGCAGGCTCCTTGGTGAACCCTGATCTGATTGATTCGAAGGCGTGGAGGCAGCGATTCGTGGGAGAAGTCTCCAACATAACAAGGGCACGGCAGCCGCCAAAACCGTCGCAAGCACGGCGCAGCCTCCCCCCGACATCAGACCTCGTTCGCCTATGAATCGTATCGCACAAAAGACGCTGACGAGGGCGCCCACCGCGACCGTTGCGGCCAAGGCAAGAAGATGCATTCGGTCCACGGCGGGGGCCTGTTGGAAGCAAGGTCGATCGTCTGATCTGACCTCGCCCGACTTATTGTGTGTCATGGGGTGTATCCTACCCTCCGGTACGCGTCGAGTCACGCGAAGCCCCGACACAGTGCTCGCGAGCATTCGCATCCACCGCTGCGCGTCGGTGTCCCTCCTGCCCTGCCCGGCGTACGGCTCAGAACGTGCTTAGGCTCGCAGTCTCTGAACTAGATCCACCGCCTTGCCGCGGAGTTCGCTCGGGCTCGGCATTCTGCCCATCCGCATCAACTCGTGGATGGCGGCCATCTTGATGCTCTCGTCACAGCCGGCCGCCGCCAGGACCTCGCCGCCCTTGATGTAGTAGGCTACGAACTTCTTGGTCGCCGGATCGCCGTCGAAGAGGATTTCGTCCCATTCCTTGGCGTGCCCGAGATAGCGCAGGCCGATCTTCAGCTGATTGGTCCAGAAGAAGGGCACGCCGCGGAACTCCGTAACCTGCCCGGCCATGTTCAGCGCGGCACAGCGACCATGCTGCTGGGCGACCCGCCAATGCTCAATTCGTATCGGCTGCCCCGTTCGCCAGTCGGGAAACCGGGCGATGTCGCCGGCGACGTACAGGTCGGCTGCCGCGAGCAGATGCTTGTCCGCCGTGACGCTGCCGTCGGCGTTCAGCTTCAGGCCCCTCACGAACTCCGTGGCCGGCTTGACGCCAATGCCCACGACGACCAGATCGGCGTCCTGAGTCTGTCCGTTGTTCAACACGACCCGCTGGACCTTGCCGTCACCCTCGAATCGCACCACCTGCGCGGCCATCAGCAATCGAATGCCGTTGGCCTGATGCAACGCCTGGAACATGGAGCCGATTTCTCTGCCGAGGATTCGCTCAAAAGGAACCGACTCCGGCGCCACAATCGTAACGGCGAGTCCCCGCTTGGCCAGGCATGCGGCGACCTCGGTGCCGATGAAACTCGCGCCGACCACGACAGCGTTCTTCGCGCCGGCGATGGCCGCCCCGATCCGGTCGGCATCGTCGAGACTGCGAAGCGTGAAGACGTTCTCCAGGTCCGCGCCGGGGACATCCAACCGCCTCGGCGTGCTGCCGCTGGCCAGCAAGGCCTTGTCGTACTTGAGCGACGTGCCGTCGCTCAGCTCGATGATCTTCGCGGCGACATCAAAGCAGGTGACCTCGCACTCGGTCATCACCTCGATATCCCATCGGGCGTAGAACGTGTCGGATCGCAGCCGTGGCGAGAATTCGTGTTCGGCGCTACTGAGGTATCCCTTGCTGAGGTCCGGGCGGTCGTAGGGCAGATGCCTTTCGCGGGTGATCATGACGAGTCGACCCTTGAAGCCGCATTGGCGGAGGGTTTCGACGGCCATGTGCCCCGCTCCGCCGCCGCCCACAACGACGAACGTCCGGCCGTCGGTCGAATCGCGCTTGACCATCGGCGCGACGCGTCGAGTCTTCACGTCGTCGGGGAGCGTAACGACGACGTTCTCGCCGTCGATGCGGACGTCGAATCGCGGCAGGGAGTCGAATGCCGGAGGCTCCTCCAGGTTGCCGGTCACGACGTCGAAGACGGCCTTATGCCACGGACATAGCACGCGGTGCCCGCACAACACCCCTTTGGCCAGCGGACCGTCGTAGTGCGTGCATAGCGCCCCGACGGCGTGAAACCGACCGTCGACGCGTGAGAGCAGGATCAGCTTCTCGCCGATCTCCACCTCTTTCATCTGTCCGTCCTGAAGATCCGTTACCTTGGCCACCACATGTTCGCTGGGCATGGTTTCTTCCTTCACGAGAGCCACCGTCGGGTTCTTACAACCCCGCTTGCACGATATCGTGCATGCGGATAATGCCGATCGGGCGGAAGTCCTCGTCGGTAACGACCAAGGCGGTGATCCGGCTCTCCTCCATGAGGTTCCGGCACTCGACAACCAGCGTATTGGGTTTCACGGTGGACCGATGAACGGGTGGCTCGGCCGGTCCGCG
This sequence comes from uncultured Planctomycetales bacterium, assembly GCA_964596165.1. Classification (GTDB taxonomy): domain Bacteria; phylum Planctomycetota; class Phycisphaerae; order UBA1845; family JAFGLZ01; genus CAYUQT01. The sequence continues at coordinate 12,123 of CAZQTW010000101.1, forward strand.
ACGGGACAATCGGATCAACTGGGCGGCGTCGTGCGTATCAGGCGACTCGCCCCGTAGCAGTGCCCGCCGGAGATCGCCGTCGGTAAACACGCCCAGCAATCTTCCCTCGCCATCCACCACGCAGGCCATCCCCAGGTGCTTGGCGTCGATCTCGGCCAGGAGTTGTGGGAAGGACGCATCGGACCGGACGACCGGCAGTTCCGCGCCGCGATGCATCAGATCGCAGACTCGGAGTAGAAGTCGCTTGCCCAGGGGGCCCTCCGGGTGATACTGCGCGAAATCATCGGGACTGAATCCTCTCGCCTCAAGCAACGCCATGGCGATGGCGTCGCCCAACGCCAGCATCATCGTCGTGCTGGTGGTCGGCGCGAGGCCAAGCGGTCCGGCCTCGGGAACGTCGGGGAGGCTCAACGTGATGTCGCAGAGTTCGGACAATCGACCGTTCCCACCGGTCGACACGCCGATGACCGGCCCGCCAAGTTGGCGAAAGTACACCACGAACCGAATCAGTTCCTCGGTTTGGCCGCTCTTGCTCAGGGCCAGCAACGCGTTCTCACGCGTGACAATTCCCAGGTCGCCGTGGAGTCCCTCGACCGGGTGTATCCAGACAGCGGGGGTTCCGGTGCTCGTGAGGGTGGCGGCGATCTTCCTGCCGACCAGGCCGCTCTTGCCCAGCCCCGTGACCAACAGTTGACCGCCGTGGTTGAGGATCAGTTCCACCGCGGATTCGAAGGCTTCGCCCAGAGAGTCCGCCAGTTGCGCCAAGGCGTCCGCTTCCTCGCGGATGACCTGACGAGCGAGAACGGCACATGCGTGTCGATTCTTGGTGTTCATTACCGACGCATTCTATCGCTGAGACCGAAGCCGGACAACACAGGCGGTCAGCCTACAGGCTGGCCTCTCTTATGGGCTGAGAGGAGGAGTACCGCCGCAGACGGTCGCCGAATGTCTCGATGAGTTTCGGGAGGTTCAGCCGGCGCGCAAGGTTGATGCCATGTCGAGCCCATCGTTCCGCCTCATCGAACCGTCCAAGTTCGGCGTAAGCGGCGGACAAGGTGTCGATGAACTCCGGTTGCTCGTAATGGGTCAATTCACACGCGCGCAACGCGTGGCGCAACGCCGCATCACCGTTGCGGAACTTCGGGTTGTCGTGCGTCGCCCTAAGCCATGCCAGGTTGTTGTGCGGTTCGGGCCAGGACGGCTCGTCGCGGATCGCTTTCTCAAGACGCGCAATCGCCTCATCGACCTTGCCTTGCCGCAACAGCACCATCCCCAAGTTGTTCTCCGCCCTGGCATGGTTGGGGTTTGCTCGCAGCGATGCTTCGTAGTGGGAGACGGCCTCATCAAACTTTCCCTCGCCCGCGCGAGAAATCGCCAAGTTGTAGTGGGCTTCGGCGTGGTCGGGTTGAGTTTCGATCGCGGATACGAAACACGTGACGGCCTCCTCGATCCGACCTTGGCGGCTGAGACACGCCCCCATGTCGCAAAGGACATCCGCGTCATTCGGGTTGATCCGCAGCGCTCGCCGATAATGATCGAGGGCTTCCTCGTACTTCGCCTTCTTGAAGAGCGCCAGCCCCCAATGATGGTGCGTGTCCGGGTTGTTGGGATCGATTCGTGCCGCCGCGCTCAGGTGAGCGATTGCCTCGTCCGGGTTGTCTCGCTTCATCAGCGAAAGGGCAAGGTTGTTGAGCGCTTCGACTTGGTTCGGGTTGAACCGCAACGCCTCTCTGTAATGGTGGATGGCCTCGTCGAGGTTGCCCTTCTTGGCGAGCAGTCCCCCAAGATTGCTGTGCCCAAGAGCAAAGCTCGGGAAACAACGGATTGCTTCCCTAAGATGATGCTCCGCCTCGTCGTTCTGGCCCCGATCGTTCAGTATCAAGCCCAGGTTGTTGTGCGCCAGAAACGAGTCGGGGTTTTCGGCGAGATTGCTCCGCCACAGGGTCTCGAGATCCTTGTACGTGTGTCCCTGCTTCCACGTGAGCGATCCAAGGATCGCCAGGATCGGCAACGCGGGCAGCACGATCGCATTCGGGCCGCGTCGTCGCCTCAGGCGAAGGACCAGGTTCCGGAAACATGCGGAGAACAAAGCGATGATGCCGATGCTTGCCAAATACTGAAAATGGTCCGCGACATAGGAGAACACCATCGGAAAGACATTGAAGAATCCCAGCGCGGGTGTCAGCGTTCCGGCGAAGAAAAGCACGGCGGTCAGCGGTCCTCTCCCGATTCGGGTTCGACAGGCCCACAGGACGGCAATGACACTCAGCACGCCCAAGGGAAAGACGTACTGCCACGGCGACGTTGCATCGATCGTCCAACGGGGATAGACGAACGTCAGCGGGTGGGGCCAAACAAGCTTCCCGGCGTAGAACCAAAGAGCGCGTCCCGCGAGCAAACACCGTTCCACCGGGGAGAGGTCCCAGACGGGGCCGCGAGCCCCGATCCAGTTCTTCTCGATCCACGCCGTAATCTGCCCCAATCCCGCTCCGGCAAGAAACAGGGGCACCAGCGGAATCGCGTCGCGCAGTCCGATTCTGCCGCGTTTCCACCAGACGATCAGCAGTACGGCGGCCGGCATGGTGGCGGTGACTGTCTTGCTGAACAGCGCGCACAGATAGAGGCCGACGGCCAGGGCATAGAATCGCCAAGGTCCATGGGGTTTCAAAGGCGTTTCCTTCGGTCCTGCGGTCTCGCTTGGGAAGGCGAACTTCAGGTAGGTCATCAATGCCCCCAGATAGAACGTTCCTGACAGGACGTTCTTTCGCTCCGTAATCCACGCGACCGACTCGACATGGACCGGGTGGACCGCAAAGACAGCCGCCGCCAACCATGCTCCGGGGACGGACATTCGTCGAAGAAGTACGGCAAGCAGAATCGCATTGAGCGAGTGCAGCAGGACGTTGACCACGTGGAAGCCGAGGGGATTCAATCCCCAGAGGTGGTACTCCAACCAGAACGTCGTGTGAACCAGGGGGTAGTACTGAGGAACGGCGCCGAGTTGAAACCAGATTCGTCGCAAGCCGTCGAGACTGGTGAGGGTCTTGTTGTTCGTCACGTAGTCATTGTCGTCCCAGATGAATCCGCCGCGAATTGCAGGGACATACGCCGTGAATGTGGCAACCAAGATGAGTACCGCCCGGAGTCCGTCGTGTCGCCTTAACATCCCCTCATCATAGCGGACCGGTCAGGGCAGGGAATAGGCGAGAAATATAGCCGTCGGTCAGTGTGAGGCGGGACGTTTGGAGAATCACTTCGTCTGAGAACAGACGAAACTGAAAAACAAAGCGGTGGTTCGGCAAGAACCACCGCTTTGCTCAATTCTCGCGTTCGACACTACGGGTCCTAGCTAGCCCCGCATGTCCGGGTGAACTAGCTGCGACGACGACGCAGCCAGGCGCCGGCGCCGCCGAGTCCGAGGGCGGTCAACCCACCCAGAGCCGGATCGGGAACAACATGCGCGGTGCCTTCGATGTTCACGATCAGGTCCAACGTCAACGTCATGCTGATGTCGGGGACACCGATCGCATAACCGAACGTGCCGGCCAGGGCAGCGGTTACGATGTCGCTCTGGACCCCGGAGGTCGAGATGGCCATCGTGAACGGCAGCAACGTCTCGGCCCACAGCTTCTCCGTGAAGGTCGTGTTCAGCAGGCCGGTCACGAAAGCAGTCACCTCAAGATAGACGTCCGTCGTAACCGGGTTCGGAACCATAT
>CAZQTW010000102.1:0-15730 GCA_964596165.1 uncultured Planctomycetales bacterium
CGGTACTACGTCCACGGCCCGACGTACATCGACGAACGCGTGGTCATGCACAACGCCCCGTCATGGACTCCGAGGAAGGCCGCGATCTCCTTCATGCGATAGCCGTGCCGGAGATATGCCACGGCCATCGCCTCGTTGAGGGCCCGCTTGTCCCTGGGCGGCAGGTCACACTGGAGTTCGCTCAGCGTAGCCCGACCAATAGACCTCCGAGCGGAGGGGCTTTCCGCAAGGGACTCGTTTTCCGACGGCCACGTCTTGCACCGCGCGATGAAATCAGCCGTTCCCAACACCAAGTCCCCGACCCAGTCCCTCCAGGGCGACGCCTCGCCCAGCCCAGCTTCGACAAACCGACGATAGGCCACCTGGGCTTCTCTTCACCGCCCCCCCAGACTGGCCCAACACCCAGTCCATGGACAGAAACTCGGGTGCTTTCCGGTATCCCACTGTGGCCAGATAGCTGCTGCACGACCACGGCCTGGGTATCTCCACCAGCCCGCCGCGAACCGGATTCAGCACGATGTAGCGGCAAAGCTCCAACAGATGCCGCTCCTTCTCTATGTGGACTCGATGGCGGCCATGATCCTCAAATCGCTCAGGGACTGTCCTTAAGGCCGGGGCAACACTACAATTGGGCCCCATGAGACACGATTGCACATCGTTTTGGGGTGTGGTCCTGGGTGGTGTAGCCGCAGCGTTCCTTCAGATGGCCGATGCGGGCGAACCCGGAACACCGAAAGCGATCAACTACGCGCGGCCCTTCGAGACACCGACGCGTCCGGCGTTCATCCCCCTGCCTCCCGGCGCGGTGGAGCCCGCCGGCTGGCTGCGCGACTGGTGTCTGGCGGCGCGCGACGGGTACACCGGCCACATGGACGAGGTCGACGATGAGTTCAAGCGGGCTTGGGCGCCCGACCACAAGATGACCGGCGAAAGGCTCAACTGGCCGAGAGGCGCCTGGCCTTACGAAGGGGGCGGCTACTGGTTTGACGGCCTGGCCCGTCTCGGCTTCGCCCTGCACGACGAGGCGCTGATTCGGCAGGCAAGAAAGCGGTTGTACGCCGTGGCCGACAACATGAACACCAACAGCCTGCTCTTCCTCTGGTGGCTCGACAGGAACAATCCCGGCGACCGAAAAGCCGTCAGCGCGGATTCGGGGGGCTGGCCGCTCTGGGCCTGTGGCCTACTGGGACGCGCCATGGCCGGCTACTACGCAGGGTCCAGCGACAGACATATCTTGGAGGCGCTCGAGAAGGCCTACGGTTCCGATCCCGACTGCCTTCGGTGGATCACCACCAGCATGTCGAACGAATGGCCGGCGTACGAGGCGTATAGCTGGAGCGGCAATAAAGGTATCGCCGACGCGCTGGACGCCGTGTTCAAGAGAGAAGGGACATCGCTGGTGCCCTCCCTTGCCCGCTACCGCAAGGCACCCGATCTGAAGCCGGGCACGACCGTGGACAACGAACATGTGGTTGGTTTCATCGAGAGCACCACGCCCTGGGCGGTCGGCTATCTGTGGACGGGCGACGTGAGCTACCTGGAAGCGGCCGTCGGCTGGCACGACCTGCTCGAACGGATCGCCATGCAACCCCACGGCGTCCCTGTCTCCGACGAGTGGTATCTTCCCACAGGGGCGTTCCGGGGCAGCGAGACCTGCGACGTGGCGGGCTACGTGTGGAGCCAGGTCTGCCTGCTCTCCGTCACAGGCGAAGGCCGGATGGCCGACCGGCTCGAACGGGCGTTCTTCAACGCGGGGCCGGCTACCGTGTCGCGCGACTTCAAGACGCACGTCTACTTCCAAAGCCCCAATCGGTTCGCCCACCTGTCGCCGGATTTCCCGCACGGCCCCCGGGCCGGAGGTGGCTCATATCAACTGAAACACTCGCCGCTCTGCTGCACGGCCGCGCTCAACCGCATCGTGCCGTGGTACGTCACGCACATGTGGATGGCCACCTACGACAACGGACTGGCGGCCATGTGCTATGGCCCCTGCAAGGTGACCGCACTCGTGGCCGACCGCGTGCCGGTTGTTATCACCTGCAAGACCGACTATCCCTTCAACGAAACCGTCGAGATGTCCGTGCAACCCGAGCGCGAGGCGGCCTTCCCGCTCGATCTCCATATTCCCGGGTGGTGCGCCGCTCCAACGCTGAGCATCAACGGCTCACCCGCTACCGTCGAGCGCAATCCCAAGGGATTCGCCTGCGTCAGCCGAAGCTGGAAGCCGGGCGATACCCTCCGGTTGCACCTTCCGATGACTGCACGTGTGACGATCGGGCGCGACGCTGCGCCGGGCGCACCCTATAACGACGGTCACACAGCCACCAAGGTGACGATTCCGGAGCCGGACAGCATCCGTGGCGTGCCTTATGCCTCGGTCTCGTATGGCCCCCTGCTCTTTGCGCTGCCTATTGCGGAGACGACCAACATCAACACGCCCGATCCGGCCGCCCGGTGGCGTTTCGCGCTGGACGTGCAAGTGCCCGGCCTGACCGTCGAGCGGACGGCCATGCCCGAAAAATGGAATTGGCCACTGGCGGCGCCCCTGAAGCTGAAGGCCAACGCGATCGAAATCGCCTGGAACCCCGATCCGAAGGCCCCCCGGCTGCCGTCGCTGCCGGCCGCGAAATCGAAACCGGCCGAGCCCATCACGCTCGTACCGTACGGCTGCACCAAGTTCCGGATCTCGATGTTCCCTGTCACGGCCGAGCCGGAGGTCAAGCCGTCGGCCATCCGCCGGATCCTCTTCCTCGGCAACAGCATCACTTTGCACGGTCCCAAAGCGGACATCGATTGGGCCGGCAACTGGGGCATGGCGGCCAGTTCCGAGGACAAGGACTACGTGCATCTTGTTACCGCTGCCATTGCCCGGCATACCGGTTCGACGCCTCAGATAAAGGTCACCAACATCGCGGACTTTGAACGAAACTACGCGACGTACGACGTGGCCGGGCAACTCAAGGACTTCTTCGCGTTCGACCCTGACTTGGTTGTGCTGGCCATCGGCGAGAATGTGCCGGCGTTGGGCTCCGACGACGCCAAGGCGCAATTCAAGGCCGGCGTAATGCGAATCCTGGCGTGCGCCCTGGCCAAACGTCACCCCCTCCTTGTCGTCCGCAGTTGTTTCGGGCCCGATCCCGCCAAGGACGAGGTGCTCAGGCAGGCCTGCCACGAAGCGGGCGGCATCTTCGTCGACGCCGGGCCGCTCGGCCAGGTCGAGGCCAACCTCGCGCGTTCGGAACGATCCTTCAAGCACGCCGGGGTGGCCGGACACCCGGGCGATCGGGGGATGAAGGCCATCGCCGACGCGATCACCCAGGCCGTCCTCCAGCGTTGAGCACCCAGACATGGCACTGTGGTCCGTGCGACTCGAATCCGCCGCAGGTAATGCTCTCAACCGCACGTCATGGCCTCATCCCGACGGACTCGAAGGCCCCTTCCCCTCCGCACACCACATGCGATGCACCTGCCCGGGGTCCCCCAGTCAGGCTACTCCCTCCCCTTGTGAAACGGCTCGTTGCCCGTCACCACGGCCTTGTCGCCGATCTCATTGATGATCTCGACGCCCTGCGTCCCATTGTTCTCCGTAATGATGGCGTGCTTCAGCCCCGGCTTGAGGTGAATGCTCGGCTCGTCGGTGCCGAAGCTGCACCCTCGAACCTGAAGCCTTCCGCCGTCGGCCTCCACGAGAGCTTTGCCCGGCTTCTCATTCTTCTTGCGTCCGACGGCACTGAAATAACAGTCCGAGAGCGATACGAAACCCTGACCGTGCGATACGACGTTCTGGTGCGAAGGGCCCCAGAACGCGCAATTGACCAGCCGCACCGAACCCGTGCAGGTCCTGCTGACAAGAACCTCGATACGTTCCGGCCCGTGCATGCAGACGAACTGGCCATTCGTAATGAGGAGTCCCATAGGCTGGATTACGTCGACCCGGACGCACGTTTGCGCTTCGTCCGCCCCGATCCCACACAACTGCCCGTTCGCAGCGCCGCTCTTGGTCGCGATGAACCGGTAGCCGATGTTCACGGGGAACACAAATGTGTTGTTCACATATTCCCAGTCCGTTCGCCCGAAGATGAACGCCTCGCAGTTCTTCCACATGTACTCGTGGACAGGACCCCACTCGCCCTGCACCGACGGCGAAGACCACCAATGGCAGTGGAACTGGACGTTGTCGATCCGCCCGATGTCGGTACACGCGTCCACGAAGATGCCCCGGCGGAGCACACAGCCGTAGACGCTGCGAATCCTGTGACGGACGTTGGGCTCCGGGCCCGTCCGAATCCCGTTGAAGCTGTTGATTAGCGTCACGTTCTCAACCGTGTTGTCCATCCCTTGAAGATGGAACGTCCAGGGATAGGGATGGACCTCACGAACCTTCTGCTCGGGGTAGAAGATGGTGAGGCCCTGCACGGCGGACGAGCTGCCCATTTCGAACAGCGCGGGGGCGTCCTCCTTGTCACGGCCGCCCGTCGCCAGGATCACCGAGCCCTTCAGCGGATCGGACCACTGCGGAGCGACCGCGGTCCCTTCCAGCGTGACGCCCGGCGGGATCCGCAGACTGCCTTTCACCAGGAACCGTCCAGGCGGCACATGAACCTTCCCGCCAAGCTTCGCCGCATCGTCTAGCGCCGCCTGAATCGCCGCCGTGTCGTCCGTCGTGCCGTCGCCCTTCGCCCCGTATGACCGAATGTTGACGATCCCCTCTAGGCCGGCCGGGGCTGGCTCCGCCGCTACGGTAAGCGACACCGAAAGACTCGCCAATGCCACCATCAGCCCGCCCAACCCTCTCACGCCGTTCGGTCTCCTCATGATCCATCGCTCCTTTGGTTCGCACCGTCACTTCTTCGACGCGCATTCTGCAATCTTACGATCGGCCAGTTCGTCGAACGCGGCCGGGTCCATCGGCAGGTCAATCGGTCGACCCAACTCGGACGACAGGACCATCGCGTTGGCCAGCTCCAGGGAATGAATCGCCTCCGGACCCGGCGCGATCAGCGGCACGCCCGTCCGGATTGCTTGGAAGAAATTCTCAGTGATGCCCATGTGTTCCTTGATCTCGGGTTCATCGGGCTCCAGAACAACGGCGGCACTCGCCGTAAGAGATTCAGGCCTGCCGGAACCTCCACGGTTGAAATCGCGTATCGAGTAGTTGGTCTGCTGAAACGTCAGCGTGTCGCCGAAGTAGGTCAGCAAGCCGCGGTCGCCGTAGATCTCCATTCGTCGCACGCCCGGCAGTTCACAGGTGGCGGAGGAAAGAAACCCCACCGCACCACTCGCAAAGTCGATCAGTGCCTCGGCGTCATCCTCCACCTCGATGGTGTGGACGTCCGTCGTACGACACCGGGCCATCACCCGACGGACCGGTCCCATCTGCCAGTAGATCTGATCGAGATCGTGCGGCGACTGATTCATCAGTACGCCGCCTCCTTCCCCCGCCCATGTGCCTCGCCAGACGCCCGAGTCGTAATAGGATTGGGTGCGGAACCAATCCGTCCTGACGAAGTGCATCCGCGTCGGGCGACCAAGCTGCCCTTCTCGAACGGCCCTCCGCATCCTCCGGTAGTTTCCGTCCAGCCGGTGCTGGAACACCACACCGAAAACCGTGCCGGCCCGGGCCGCCGCCGCGTTGATCCGCAGCGCTTCGCTAACCCGCATGGACACCGGCTTCTCGCACAGAACATGCAGACCGGCTTGAAATGCCGCAATCGCGATCTCCGCATGAGACGGATGCGGCGTGACGATCAGGACTGCCTCCGCCAGCCCCGACGCGATCAGCTTCTCGTGATTGTCGAAGACGGGGACATCAGGGTAGCCTTGATCCTTGACCTCAGCGGCCGCCGCCTTTGCGACTCCCTGATTGATGTCGGCGAATGCAACGAGCGTTCCGGTTTGACTCTTGAGAATGTTCTTGGCGTGGTGCCGACCCATGACGCCCAGCCCCACCACGGCCAGCCGAACAGGGTCCACCACACCCTCCTCGCCCGCAAGGCGTGTTGGCCAACCTACGCTTCGATCGCAGCGGCGCCGGCAAGCGTCTGGAACTCCGACAGGGTGCTCGTGTCGCCGCTCAGAATCGCTTCACGCAGGTATCGAATGCGGATCAGCCGGGTCGTCGCCCAACGTCGGGCTCGCTGGATGCGAGATTCATCCACCGCCGCATCCCGCAGAAACAGGCAACCGCAGATCACGTCGATGGCCGCATCCACAATCTTACGACCGTGGAGATCCATGTAGTTCGTCCCCGGCTGGGTCTTCACATACGCCACGATCTCGCCCAACAGCCTGCGGGCCTCGGCCAGGTTTTCCAGGATGCCCTTCAGGGCGTCGGGCCATGGACGGGAGGCGAGAATGTCGTCCACCATCTTCTCCGCCGAGCCGGACATCACGCCGCGCACCGCCGCGACGATCTGCAACTGGCTCGTCCCTTCGTAGATGGTCGTGATCCGTGCGTCGCGGAGATACCGCTCGCATGGATAGTCCCGCATGTATCCGCTGCCGCCGAGCACTTGGATGGCATCGCTCGCCACGCGGTTGCACATCTCCGAGGCGAAATACTTGCTCATGGGAGTCAGCATGCCCGCGAGCCGCTTGTACGTCCTTTCCTTGTTGCGAAGCGCTTTGACCAGCTCCTTGTCGCTCGGAGGGTCCAATTCCACCTTGCGGAGCGCGCCATACTGCATGTCCACCGCATAGCAGGTCTCATAAGTTAGCGCACGGGCCGCATCGAGATCCAACCGCATCTCAATCAGCATGTCGCGGACGGCCGGTAGTTCCTCGATCGCCACGCCGAACTGCTTTCGGGTGTGGGCGAACTGCCGGGCGACCCGATACGCCGCCTCGCCAATGCCGAGCGACTGCGACGCGATCCCGACCCGGGCCCCGTTCATCAGCGCCATCACGTAGGTAATCAAGCCTCGCTGGCGTTCGCCGATCAGCTTCGCCGGCGCATCATTGAACTGAAGCTCGCACGTCGGCGAGCCATGGATGCCCAACTTGTCCTCCAAACGGCGAACGACGACCTGAGGACATCGCTCGACGAGGAGCAGGCTCAGCCCGCGGCCGTCCGAGATCTCCGGCTCGGTTCGAGCCAGCACCAGCAAAATGTCCCCGCAACCGTTCGTGATGAAACGCTTGACACCCTGGACACGCCACTGACCGTCGGCGTCCTGATAGGCACGGACCTTGACCGCCTGGAGATCACTGCCCGCGTCGGGCTCCGTCAGGACCATTGCCCCCGTGAGCTTTCCCGACGCAAAGTCCGGAAGGTACTGTTGCTTGATCTCCTCGTCGGCGTAAGCGTTGATCGTCTCGGCGATCCCCTGCAGCCCAAACAGGTTCATCAGCCCTGCATCGGCTCGTGCGACCAATTCGGTCGCCATCGTGTAAACCAAACAGGGGAAATTCAGTCCGCCGAACCGGTACGGCAGCGTGAATCCCATCAGGTCCGCCTGCGCCAGCTTCTTCAGGTTCTCCGCCGTACCGGGCGCATAGCTCACCGAACCGTCCGCATTCAGCGTCGCGCCGGTTCGGTCGACGTCTTCCGCCCGTGGGTCGATGAACTCCGCACACAACTCTCCAAGAGAAGAAAGGACACGCCGATAGTTCTCGACCGCCTCTGCCGCGTCGCGCGGCGCGTAATCGAACCGGCCCGCGTACTTGAAGCCGTCTTCCATGACCTCGGCCACCTCGGGCAGATTCATGGTCTTGAATCGAAAGAGAATCTCGGGATTGTCTTCGAAAAAGTTGGCCATATCAGGCCCTCACTGTAAGTCGGTTCGGGGTTGCCCGACTCTATCTGCTTGTTCTCAGCGCCCTCGCGCGAGCCCCTCCCGGTCGGCCTCCCGCTACGTCCTCGCCTTGATCGCCTTGATCATCTTGGGAATCACCACGTTCAGATCGCCGACGATCCCGTAATGGGCGATCTGGAAAATCGGGGCGTCCGGATCGGTATTGATCGCGATGATCTTGGCCGATTGGTCCATCCCCGCACGATGCTGCACCGCACCGCTGATCCCACAGGCGATGTACAGCGCCGGGCGCACGGTCGTTCCCGTCTGGCCGACTTGGTGGTCGCGAGCGATGAACCCGCCGTCGACGGCCGCGCGTGAACCCCCCACCGCCGCGCCCATCGCGTTCGCCAGGTCCTGTATCAGCTTGAAGTTGTCCTTGCTGCCCACGCCGGCCCCGCCCGACACGATCACGCGGGCCGCCTTGAGGTTGACCTTCCGTGGCCGCTTGTGCTTCTCGATGATCTTCAAGGCCTGATCCGTCGGCGACAACCCGACGTTCTCGCGGATGATCGTCCCGCGTCGGTTCGGATCGGGCGGATCCAACGGCATGACGCCCTCGCGAACGGTCGCCATCTGAGGCCACCGACGCGTGTTCACGATCGTCGCGATGATGTTCCCGCCGAACGCCGGACGGATCTGGAGCAGCAGGTTCTTGTATTCGACCTTGGCAATCGAATCCTTGTGATCGCCGATCTCTAAGTCGGTGCAATCGGCCGTCAGGCCGCATCGGCATTGCGACGCGCACCGCGGCGCCAGATCGCGCCCCATGATCGTCGCACCATACAACACGATCTGCGGCCGATGCTTCTCGATCAGTCGGCAAATCGCCTTCGCATAGGTGTTGGTCTGATAGTCCGCCAGCAGTGGATCGTCGACCACGTAGACCTGGTCCGAGCCGTAGGCAATGAGTCGCTCGGCCAGCGGTTCGACCTTGCTGCCCAGCAAGACGCCGCTCACCTTTACGCCCAATCGGTCGGCTAGCTTCCGGGCGCGGCTCAGAAGCTCTAGCGGCACCTCGCTGAGCTGCCCGTCTTCTTGCTCGGCGAAGACCCACACCTCGCCCTGGGGATTCGGTTCGATCATTCACTCACCTTCGCCATTAACCTATCGTATGGTCCTCGATCAGCGAGTGGACCATCTCGGAGATGCCTTCGTCCGTCGGCTCGACTCTCTTGTATCCACTGCCCGTCAGGACGATGGTCTGGATGCGGTGAACCTTTGTGGGCGACCCCTTCATCCCACACCAATCCAAGTCCGCTCCGATCGCGTCCAGATCCCACTGATCGAGCAACAGGCCCGCCGCACGAAGCTCGTCACACCGCTTCGTCACAGCCACCTGCCTGGCCTCCTCACTCGCGTCCGGCATGGCCTTATCGATTTCCGTTCGCACCTCGATGGGTGCCCGGGCGTTCTTGTACTTCATCAGTCGTCTCGCTGCGGGCGGACGGGGGGTGTTCGCCTCTCCCGTAACGGTCAGCAGGACGGGCAACCGCCCTTCCACCACTTCCCACCCGTGTCCCAAGTTGCGGCGCGCCCGGATACGTCTGCCGCTAAGCTCAACGGCCCCTTCAACATATGTAATCTGAGGTATGCCGAGCTTCTCGGCGCTCTGCGGACCGACCTGGGCCGTATCGCCATCAATTGCCTGCCGACCGCATATCACCAAGTCATATTCACCTTGCTTCTTCACGGCGCAAGACAGTATGTAGCTGGTGGCCAGCGTGTCCGAAGCGGCACCGCGTCGATCTGTGATCAGAATCGCCCGATCTGCGCCCCGGTAGACCGCTTCCCGCAGCACCTCGCAGGCCGCAGGTGGTCCCATTGTGATGACCGTCACCGACCCGCCGCAGTCCTCTCGGACCTGCAAGGCCAGTTCCAACGCATTGAGGTCCTCAGGGTTGAAGATAGCGGGCAAGGCCGCTCGGTTCACCGTGCCATCATCGTTCATGGCCTTGCCGGTGATCTTCTTTGTGTCTGGAACCTGTTTAACCAATACGACGCAACGATAACCCATCGCAAGAACGCTCCGCTGCCAACCCCGCCTCTTTCTCGGCAGGCGCAGACCCTAAAACATACCGGCACTGCCTGGCAGCGTCAACCGCACGCCTGGTCACTGACCGGCGCGACCTCTCAGATTGGCAGGTGAAAGATGCATTGTTATACTCACTGCTTGGTTCGAGACGGCCTTCCATCAATCGGATAGAGAAGATCGGCTTGCTGAACCGGTCCGTCCATCGGCTGTCACGTTGAGCCTCTTGAACCTCAGAATGGGTATCCTGATCCTTTCCAGATCGGGATGCGTCAAGGGCCTGGGGTCCCGGGCAGGTTCACTCATCGGTTATGAGGGGGACGGCTTCCGAAGACACGAGCCCGCAACGGAGCAGTCGAAACCACATGACATACAAAGGACGGTATGAGGTCTTTGAACCATCGGCGATCCGCACGTACCCCTTGTCCGCGCGCCCCAATAAGGTCAAGCTCTCTGATCTGGTTGGTCCGGCCCAGGCCGCCCGATCCCACTACCCGACATCCCCTTTGCAAAGTGAGATGGTCGAGAAGGTTGCCGACTGGGTGGTGTCCGCACGTCGGGCCGACAAACCGGTGATCTGGTTCACCGGTGCCCACCTGATCAAGAACGGCCTCGGACCGCTGCTGGCGGACCTGGTCGAGCGGCGTCTCGTCACGCTGGTGGCCACCAACGGCGCCGGCGCAATTCATGACTTTGAACTCGCGCTGCTGGGCGAAACCAGCGAGCATGTCCCCAACGCGCTGCCCGCGGGCCAGTTCGGGATGGCCTACGAGTTCGCGTACCTAAACGAAGCGCTCAACGTCGGTCATTCCATGGACCTCGGCTACGGAGAGTCGCTCGGACGGATGATTTGCGACGCTGCCTTTCGCCGGATCGTCCTCGAACGTATCGCCAAGGAAGACTCACCGCGGGAATTCAAGCACCCCGAGGTCGCCGTCCTTGCCGCCACCTACAAGAGCAACGTGCCCATGACGGTGCATGCCACGATCGGCACCGACGTCATCGATCAGCACCCCAACTTCGACGCGGCCGCCAAGGGAGGAACGAGTGGCCGCGATTTCCTCATCTTCGTCCAACATATCACCCGGTTCACCGACGGCGGCGTTGTGCTCAACGTGGGTTCGGCCGTCACGGGACCGGAGGTCCTGCTCAAGGCCGTCAGCATGGCGGGCAACGTGGGAAAGGCGCCCAAAGGACTCCGTACCGCCGACTTCGACATCCGCCCTTACGACCCGGCCGTGATGTCCGACGAGTCCGCCGCAGGCTACTACTATCGCGATCAGAAGAGCATCGTCACGCGGATTCCGCAGGCCTTTTCCGGCGAGGGGCTCTATGTACACGGCAACCAACGTGCCACCGTGCCGGCACTGTACCAATCCATCCTCCGCAGGTTAGGATAACCACGTTTTCGAGAGCAAGGACGACCGCCCTATGGACCGAATGCGTCTTGAAACGCTGCTCAAAGCCATCCAGAACACGCGTGTCGCCGTCATGGGCGACTTCTGCATCGACGCGTATTGGATCATTGATCCCTCCGGATCCGAGATCTCGCTGGAGACCGGCAAGCCGACGCAGACCATCAGTCGGCAGCGGTACGGTCTCGGCGGCGCCGGCAACGTCGTCAACAACCTCGTCGACATCGGAGTCGGCCAGGTTTGCGCCATCGGCGTGATCGGCAACGACTTGTTCGGACGTGAGATGAAGGCCATGCTGACCCAAATCGGCGTCAACGTGGACGGCATTGTCGTCCAGTCCGAAGGCTGGGACACAGCCGTCTACGGAAAGCCCCATATCGCCGGTGAAGAACAGTCACGCGTGGACTTCGGCGCGTTCAACGACATCTCGCCCGCCACCGAGCAGGCCCTCATCGAACGGCTTCGAGCGGCCTTGGAGTCCGTTCGAGCCGTGATTCTCAACCAACAGATCGTCCGCGGAATCAACTCCGACCGACTGATCGCCCAGATCAATCGTGTGATCGCGGATCACCCCGACCACTTCTTCATCGTCGACAGCCGCCACAAGAGCGAGCACTACAAGGGCGCCATCCTGAAGCTAAACGACATCGAGGCCGCCCGGCTGGCGGGCGTTCGCCGCGACGTCGGCGACGTCGTCCTTCTCGAAGAGATCCACGAATACGTGCGCGCCCTTCACGAAAAGACCCATCGTCCCGTCTTCGTTACGCGGGGGGCACGCGGCTGTGTGGCCTTCGACGGCAACGCCATGTGCGACATCCCCGGCATCCAAATCCTCACACCCACCGATCCCGTGGGCGCCGGCGACACCACGGTGTCCGCAATCGCCTCCGCTCTCGCGGCCGGCTCGACGGTGGGCGAGGCCGCGGAGCTCGGTAATTTCGCCGCCTCCGTGACCGTTCGGAAGATCGCCCAGTGTGGAACCGCGACGCCCGAAGAGATCATGGACGTCGGCGCCGATCCGGACTATGTCTTTCGGCCCGAGTTGGCCGACGACCCCCGCCGTGCCCGTCACCACCCCGATACCGAGATCGAGATCATCACCGACGGCCTACAGCTCGGCCACATCGAACACGCCATGTTCGACCACGACGGGACCATCAGCACGCTTCGTCAGGGATGGGAGGCCATCATGGAACCCGTGATGGTCAAGGCCATCCTCGGGCCTCGCTACATGGACGCCGATGAGACGCTTTACCACAAGGTCGTTGACGCCTCGCGCGACTACATCGACAAGTCGACCGGCATTCAGACGATCCAGCAGATGGAGGTTCTCGTCGAGATGGTCCGACAATTCGGATGCGTGCCCGAAGACCAGATCCTCGACAAGTGGGGCTATAAGAGGATCTACAACGACGCCCTGATGGAGCTGGTCGGGGCCCGCCTGGCCAAGTTCACGCGCGGCGAGTTGAACGTATATGACTACACCGTGAAGGGCGCCGTTGAGTTTCTCAAGATGCTCCGCGCTCGTGGCGTCAAGCTCTACCTGGCGAGCGGCACGGATCATGAGGATGTCGTCGCCGAGGCGACCGCACTCGGTTACGCCGACCTGTTCGAAGGGCGCATCTACGGCGCTATCGGTGACGTGAGCAAGTACAGCAAGAAGATGGTCGTCGATCGCATTCTCAAGGAGAACAAGCTCACGGGGATTCAACTCGCGGCCTTCGGCGACGGTCCGGTCGAACTTCGCGAGACCAAGAAACAAGGGGGCATCGCCGTGGGCATCGCGAGTGACGAGATCCGGCGCCATGGCCTGAATGCCGAGAAACGGGCTCGGCTGGTCAAAGCCGGCGCCGATATCATCGTGCCCGACTTCTCGCAGGCTAAAGCCTTGTTCGGCTTCCTGTTCCCCACGGGTTGACGAGGTCAGATGGCCCCTCGTGGGGGCAGGGATATCGTTGTCGGACGGCGGAGTCGATGTGGACTGCATGACAAAGGAGTCGTTCTCTATGCGTCTTGGTTCTGTCTCACTGTTCCTGATCGGTGTGTCTGCTCTGACGACGGCGGCCGAGACCGCCCGGTGGGATGTCGGCATTCGTGACGTCTATCTCGGCGGCATGAACCAACCGACCGTATGGGAGGCCGCCAAGGCCATTGGAGTCCGTCGCATCGAGGTTGTCGTGGACAAGCAACTGGGTTGTCCGGGCCTCTTTGAAGGGTCGGTTAAGCCCCACCGAATCGATACACCTGAAGATCGCGAAACGCTGACCAAGGTGCTCGCCGACCACAACATGTCAATCTCGTGCTTCTGCGCCGACGTTCGAGGGGGAACTGAGGGGCCCGACAAAGAGGCCGTGCCATGGCTGACTCGCGTCGCCGAAGTGGCCGGCGGCATGAAGGTCCCCATCATCATGGTTCCCCTCTGCTACGGGGCGAAATCCGACGAGCAATTCATCCAGCAGTCCGTCGAGCTCCTTCGCGCCCTCGCGCCTGTCGCCAAACGCACCGGCGTCACATTCGCCATCGAAAACCTCGGCAAGTATCTCAACCGGCGCGAAATCCTCATGCCCATCTTGAAGACCGCGGGAAACGACCAGATCGGACTGGCCCATGACGTCTGCAACATGTATTGGTTCGGCCACCCTGTCGACATGCTCTACGACCTGGCCAAGGACGTCGCCCCCTACGTCCGCTACGTCCACGTCAAGAACATCAAGTATCCGCCGGAAAAGAAGAACGTGCAGCGAACGCCCGGCTGGGAATACGGCAAGCACGCCGAACCCGTCCGAACCGGCGACATCGACTTCCAACGAATTCTCGGCATTTACGCAAACGTCGGCTTCAAGGGCGATCTGACGATCGAAGACGACAGCCTGGGCAAATTCGACGCCGAGGGCAAGAAGAACGCCCTCATCGACGACGTCAAACTCTTGAGAGAGATCATCGAACGCCTGTCGAAGTAGACGATCCGCAACCTCTCAAGCCGGGCGGATGGGATACACGCCGAGTTCCTTTGCTGCCCGGTAGAGTTCGACGATGTTGGCCGCCGGAACCTCCGGCTGCAGGTTGTGAACCGCCGCAAGGATGTACCCCCCGCCCTTGGCCATTTCACGGATTCTCCGGCCGGCTTCCTTCCGCACTTCCGCCCCCGTGCCGCGAGGCATGACATGCCGCGTATCCACACCGCCCCAGAACGCCAAGTGTCTGCCGAATTCAGCCTTCAGTCGCACGGGGTCCATCTCCGCCGCCGACACCTGGATCGGATTGAGGACCTGAACGCCCAGCTCAAGGAAATCCGGGATGAATCCATACACCGACCCGCAGCAATGGTGCATCAGTTTGGCCGATGAGTTGGCTCGCGCGTGTTCCCACACGCGGCGGAAGTGAGGCTTGAACAAACGCCTGAAACAGTCGGGTGAAATCAACGGACCGCTCTGTCCTCCCAGATCATCCGACGTGTACACGATGTCGACCAGGCCCTCGACTTGCTTCAGCACGATGTCGTTCGCCGCAATCTGGATCTGCGTCGTACGTTCGAGCAAGGCCTCCACAAACGGCTCGTTCATCACCAAGTCCGTCATCCAGTTCTCGAACCCGCGCAAGAACTGGCCCATGGACATAACGCGGCCGCGCAGTTCCATGGATACGGCGTAGCCCGTGTCCCGACGAATTCGTTGGAGGGCCTCGACGACGCCGCACATCTGCACGATGTCCCGCGGCTCGGGCCAGCGGTACCGCTCGACGGCCTCGACCGTCGCCTCGACCTCGAATGGTGCGTGTTCGACGTAGTAGTGCCCCCCTTCCGGCTTGTGCCACTGAACGCCCCATTCGTCAATAAACCGATCGTCTGACAGGATTTTAACGGCCGCCCCTGCCCCGGTCGCCCGGGGGGCGTGAATGATGTCCACATCGAGGGCCTGCCTCACGTCCTCGTCTATTTCCGCCAGCGACGCGTACTTCCACGTATCGCCCCCTTCGCGGACGGGCAACCCCAGTTCGGCCCGCAGAGCCGGATACGCCGACCCCACGATCGTGCTGGCCAGCGACCCGCCAAGATCCATGGGGACTCGGTCGGGCTCGGCATGATTCAATGCGACCGCCACGCGTTCGCGAGAAGTCATGTGTCAGCACCCCTATTGGCGCTCGCGGCCTGCGGGTCCGTTCGGCGTTGTCTTACCCGAGAGCGACACCCATGCGAGGAACGCTTCGGCCCTCCTTGCCTGGGCACCGGCCGCCTTCGTGAAACACTCTACCACGCGATCGCCTGACCGAGAAGCCGAACCCCTCAGCCTCGCCGCATTCCGAGCCGGGTCGACTTCGGCGAGCTCCCCTCGGCACGCTCGGGGCCTGAGCTTGCCGAAGGCAGTCGAGCTGTCCTCGACCCGGTTGACCGGACCGAGACGGTCCGGCTCGGTCAGAACACTGCCCTCCTCTGGGCACGCCCCTGGCGGACTACGACTACATCGGCCCGGCCGTATCGCGAAGGCGGGTGT
>CAZQTW010000103.1:0-15522 GCA_964596165.1 uncultured Planctomycetales bacterium
TTAACCCACAAGGAGGTCGTAAAAAAGAGGCCAGTGTGAATAATCCGGGCTAGGCGATCCGGAGAGCGTTTTGAGGAGGTCGTGCGATGATCCGATTGGCCATTTCCGGAGCGGCCGGTCGCATGGGGCAGCGGTTGATCGCCCTGGCCGGTCAGGACGAACGATTGAAGGTGACCGCGGCCTTGGAGGCTCCCGGGCATCCCGCCCTGGGACACGATGCGGGCGAGCAGGCGGGCTTCGGAAAGATCGGAATCACCATACGCGACGGCCTGGATACGGACTTTGACGTTTTGGTCGATTTCTCACTTCCCGACGGCACCATGCGAGCATTGGCTCATTGTCGGGCATCCCGGCGGGCCATGGTGATCGGCACGACCGGACACAGCCAGGATCAACTGGCCACGATTCGTGCGGCGGGCGATATGATCCCGCTCGTCAAGGCCGCCAACATGTCCGTCGGAGTGAATGTGCTGTTTCGGTTGGTCGGGCAGGTGGCCGCCGCGCTGGGCGACGACTACGACATCGAAATCGCCGAGTCTCACCACCGGTTCAAGAAGGACGCCCCGAGCGGCACGGCGCTGGAGTTGCTGAATCAGATCTGCAAGGCCGTCGGCCGCGATCCCGGCAAGGACGTCGTTTACGGACGTCGGGGGGACACGGGACTTCGCCCCGCCCGTCAGATCGGCATGCATGCCCTTCGACTGGGCGACACCGTGGGGGAACACGAGGTTCACTTCGGATGTCTGGGCGAGACGATCGTCCTCAAGCATTCGGCTCACACACGGGACACATTCGTTCGTGGGGCTTTGCGCGCCGCCGTGTGGGTGGCGGGACGATCGCCGGGGCTCTATACCATGCAAGACGTGCTCTTCGGAGGCGGATGAATCGCTCGGCGGCCTATTTCACGCTGAAAGGCGTCGGCACCGGCAGGTCGATGATCACCTCGGTTCCTTCGTTCGGTCGGCTGAGGATCGCCATCTCCCCTCCCAACTCGGTAATGGTCGCCCGGGCAAACGCCAAGCCGATACCCTTTCCGCCGATGAGAAGCTGTCGCGATTCCAGGCTGTGTGCTTGGATGATGTCGGCGGGTTCCTCGTCGATCCAGTCGCGTTGCGTGCTGAATGCCCACAAGGGGACAATCGACAGCAACTGGCGATCGATGCCCACTCCGTTGTCGGCGATGACCAAACGGATGCTCGGTCGGGTTCGCAGCCATCGCCTTCTCCGAACGGTGGAAACGGTCAACGTGATCGCCGGCGGCGCGTTGCCGTTGGTGTTTTCGCGTCTTGGTCGGGCGACAATCCCGTTTTCGGTGACGGTCACGCGGGTGGTTGCGGCGATCGCATTGTTGAACAGCTCCTTGAGCGCCCACTCCAGACGGGTTGCATCGGTGCAAATGGGAGGGACGGAACTGATTCTCAACTCCACGAAGTTTTTGCGAGCGACGGGGTGCCGACGTGCATCGCTTTCGTAGTCAACGGCCGCCACCTGACGAAGCGCCTCCGCCGGTCTCCAGAAACGGTACGGAACGAACGGCCGTCCCGCCCTGCGCGCCAATTCCTTTGCGGCCACAATCCGCTTGGGATCGGCCTGGACGAGGTACTCCAGGAACACATAGCGAACCAAACGCCCCAGCTCGGTGGCCGAATTGAAAAAGCCCAAGCTCGATCGCGGCGGTTGTGCGTGCCACGCCTTGTTCACACTGTAGGCGAGCTCGAACAGACGAATCAGACGCCGCTTGATCATGAACATCTCGGCGAGAATCGTCTGGACCCGACGATCGGTGACGATCGGTCCGGTGCCGGGCAAGGCCATCGCGATGACTTCATAGTTGCCGAACTGATGAATCAGCCGGGTCATGAAGGCCTTGTACTCATGGTTGCTGTTCAGGCGCCTTTGCCACTCGGCGACGGCCACGTCGGCGGCGGACTCCTTCTGCTTCTCCAGGAACTCGCGAAGCTCCTTTCCGATCCGGTCGAAGTAACCGAGGAGCGTCGCCTCCTCCGGCCAGTTGAGTTTGAGTCGCTTCACTGTCTGGGGGCTTGAGAGGATCCCGCCCGTGTAAGCATCAAGCCACCATAGGCATCGTGCATATCGGTCGACCGCCTCCAGAACGATGTGGGTCATCTCGTTCAGATAGGCGGACAAGGCTTCAACGTGGTGGTTTTCCCGATGGGCCTCATCGAGGCATTGGGCGGCCGACCAGAAGTCGGCCAAAGTCGACAAACGCCACTGCCGCCGGGATCGCCCCAAGGAACGCCGTCTCATGACCGGAGAGATTCCTCTGTGGTCCGGAACACGGATCGGTTCGGCGTCGCGCCGGCGCCGATCACCCAAGGCTCGGACCGTGCCGGTCGGTCGGGACGAACCCGATAGTCTCCCAATCGATCCCGCGCGTCCGACCGCTTACCTTCGCATTCCCACGGAGGGTCGCACTTTGGTGGCGACGGCCTTGCGACGCGGTCGACGGTCGCTCAAGATGCCGATCGCCTTCTTGGTGTCGGCCACCTTGAGGATGGCCAAGGCCTTCCCTCCGGTCACCCCTGTTGTGATGTAAGCGTAGTTGACATTCACGTGAGCCGTGGCGAGTCGTCCGCATACGTCGGCCATCGCGCCCGGATGGTTGGGCATCTCGACCGCCAATACGTCGGTCTCCGTCAGGGGGATGTTCAATCGCGTCAGCACTTCTCGAGCCCGTTCCGTGTTCCCCGCAACCAACCGCAGCACGCCGTGCTCGCTCGAATCCATCATGGTCAGGGCGGTAATGTTGATCTTGGCCTTGGCCATCTCGTCGCAAACCCTGGCCAACACGCCGGGTTTGTTCACCAGGAACACTGAAAACTGCGTTTCGGTGGTTATCATGGGTCACCTCGTCGGAAAGAAGAACCGCCGCCCGCTAGGACCGCCGACCCGCCGGCCCTCTCATCGATAGCGTCCTCGTATTCAAGCGCCGAATCGTTCGGTCGACAGTCGTTCGGCAAGTCCCTATTATAGCGGCAGTCTGATCCCGCGACATGGGAAACGTTCATCATTCGGGGTGGTTGAATGGGCAATGATATCCGTCTGGCGCTGGCGGGTGACATCCGCGACGTTCCAACCGCATTGCTCCACGCCATTGCCGCCGAGAGCATTCGTTTTGAGGCCATTTGCGATTCGGACGCCGCACGGGCCGAAACAGCGGCTCGAACGTACGGGGCGAGATGGCCCTTCGACGATCTCGACCAGATGCTGCGAGAGGCGGAACCGGATGCGGTGATTGTGGCTGCGCCGCTGGCCCGGCGTTCTCGCTGGTCGAAGACCTGTCTGCGAT
Organism: uncultured Planctomycetales bacterium; assembly: GCA_964596165.1. Classification (GTDB taxonomy): domain Bacteria; phylum Planctomycetota; class Phycisphaerae; order UBA1845; family JAFGLZ01; genus CAYUQT01. Next base: position 3,311 of record CAZQTW010000103.1, read on the forward strand.
CTCGGGCGGCCGTGCTGATTCTCGGCGCTCCGGCGTCGACGGTCGGCGAGTGTCGGACGCTGCTGACGGCGTCCCGACAAGTCAATCGGCAGGTCATGGTCGGTTTGCCCCAGCGGTTCAGTCCGGCCTTTCTTCGTGGTCGACGGATTCTCGAATCCGGTCGAATGGGTCCGCTCGCGTCGCTGGACATCAGCATGACCTGGCCTCGCCAGGCGACCGCGGAGGAAGGTCCGGAGCACTCCGTCCCATTCGATTTGATGTTTGAGGCAGCCGACCGCTTGCGGAGTTGCGGGGTCAAACCCTTCAAAGTGTGGGCGGTGGAGCGGCCTTACGGCCACCTCGTGGCGATGGTGGTGGGAACGGACGGCGTCGTCGGCTCGGTGGCGCTGCACCACACCGGCACGCCCCAGTCGGCCGGAAGCCGTATGGAACTCCGAAGCGAGGACGGCGGATTGCTGCTGGTGGAAGACGACGTCAATCTCGAATGCACGGTGGGAAGTCAGCTCGTCGGACGACACCATCCTCGATTCGGCGCGGGAGATGACCCTCGTGTCGAGCGTGGGTTCACCGGCATGATTGCGGCCTTCGCCACGGCGCTTCGCGACCGGCAGGGCGTTCCCTATGGTCTGCCGTCGGCCATGGCATCGGTGGCGCTGGCGGAGGCGACTTTCAAGGCCGCGCGGACCGGACGAGCGGTCAATTTTAAGACCGAGTGAGCACCGAGCAGACGCCCCTTTCGATCCATGGGATTTCGCCGGCCACGGTCGCGCCGGGGCGGTCACAAGGCCGCTCCGTGCCCATTTCTCCGGCTGCGTCGGTAACCGCTCCACCAACGTGACGCTCGACGGAGGCAACCCCCATCCGAGTTCGAGGACTTCGGCACTCGGGCGGATGAGCTAATGATCGACCTGCCGGCGTTCGGATCGCGCATCGATCGGGTACGTGTTGTCCCAGACGATCGCCGTCACTCTACAGCGTCCACCCCTGGCGGTATTTGAAATGGAGCAGTTCATTGGCCGCCGCGTCGTTCGTTACTTTCATGTTCGGTCCGTCCCAGTAGAGCTTCTGCCGGATGCGACACCCGCCGCCGCGTTCCTTGCCCGTCCTCAGCGCCACCGTGCCCAGCAACATGCACTCGGTAATCGGTCCGGCGACGTCGAAGTTCGAGCTGGTGGGCGTACCGTTCTTGCAGGCCTCGATCCACTGTTGGTAATGCCCCGGCGACCGGGGCAGTGTCTTCGGCGGCTGTTTGTATTCCTTCATTCGGGATTCAGGCAGCAGTCGTGGCCGCTGGGCGCCCCAGCCTTCGGCCAGCAGAATGCCTTTATCACCGACGAAGATGACGCCGTCGTCATGCGGCAGGGTGCGGCCGGGTTCAAGCTCGTCCGGTTGGGGCGGCAACAGGCCCCCGTCGTACCAATGGACCTTGAGCGGCGGCATCTCGCCTCTCGCCGGAAACTCAAACGTGAGCATCGAGGCCAGCGGCAGCGTCTCGGTGTTAAAGCCCGTCGAACTGGCCTCCACGCTTGTTGGGTATTTCAACTTCATCGCCCAGAAGACCGGTGCCAAATCATGGCTGCCCATGTCGCCCAGCGGGCCCGTGCCGAAATCCCAGAATCCCCGCCACTTGAACGGCACGTAGATGGGGTTATATGGCCGTTGGGGAGCCGGGCCGAGCCACAGATCCCAATCAAGCGTTGAGGGGACCGGCGGCGTTTCCTTTGGCCGATCAATGCCTTGTGGCCAACGACCGCCGGGGCGATCCGACCAGACGTGCACCTCGCGGACGTTGCCGATCGCACCGTCCCATATCCACTCGCATACCTGCCGCACGCCCTCCATCGAGTTCGCCTGGTTGCCCATCTGCGTGACGACTTTGGCTTCGCGGGCGGCCTCGGTGAGCTTGCGGGCCTCGTAGACGGTGTGCGTCAGCGGCTTTTGGCAGTAGACATGCTTGCCGAGCTTGATGGCCATCATCGCCGCCACGGCGTGCGTGTGATCCGGCGTCGAGACCACGACGGCGTCGATACTCTTCTCCTTCTCGAGCATGATGCGGAAATCACGGTATCGCTTGGCATTCGGAAACTTCTTGAACGTCGCTGCGGCGCGCTCGTCGTCCACGTCGGCCAGGGCAATAATGTTCTCGCTCGCCACTCCCGAGATGTCGGAGCCTCCCTGCCCGCCGACACCGATGCCTGCAATGTTGAGCTTCTCATTGGCCGATGGTTTGCCCTGTCCGCCGAGGACGTGGCGTGGGATGATCATCGTCGCCCAACCGGCGGCGGCGCCTCCCAACAGTGCGCGGCGCGAGATACCGGCATTACGTGCATCACGTTTTGGTTCCGATTTCCTCATGGAGATCGTCCTCCGGAGTCGGCGGATTGGTCTTTACCTGTACTGCCGGCCTTGTAATCCACGGGGCACGAGCGGTCAAGCCGTCGTCGCGTAGCTGCTGCCGCCGACGGTTCGCCCGTAAGGGACGAAGAGTAGACGCGACGGGATGTCGCGTTTAGAGGCGCCGGTGTGTTTTTCAAAGCCCCCGGCAGTCTGCCCCCAATGGCGGGAGCCAGTCCCCGTCTTGTCGAAATCTCTCAGTACCGAACGACAACCTGTTGATGCCCGTTTACCTTGCCCAGAAGCACCGTCTCTCGATCCATGCGGGTCTCGAGGCCGTTGACCGTGACCTTTGCCGGTAACGCCCGTTGGGGAAGGCGAACGACCAGCCGCAATTCAACGGGCTGGTCGCCCCGCGGTGGATCAATGTCGATTGTGACCGTCTTTTCCGTGGCCTGGCTGCGGAGCGCCATGACGCCGTAGTACGTGGGGGCGTTTGTGACAACGATCGACTGCCCCGGATCGAACCACCGGCGCGGACATCCGCGCAGGAGCCAGAGCACATCGGGATCCTGTTCGTCGATCACCATACGCCGGAGCATGTCAATCAGCCGTCCGTTGCCGGACGCATTGGGCTGAAACGGCGAGTAGTTGGCGTTGCTCACGTGGATGCGTTCGACCGTCTGGTAGCAGTCCTGCGACAGGCCGTAGGCCAGGTTCGAGTAGAGGATCAGCAGGGCCTTCTCGATTTCGTCCCGTGCAAGCAGGTTCTGGAAGTAGCCTCGCTCGGAGCTATTGACGTACCAGAAGGGATTTCTCTTGCCCAGTTCCTTGGGCTCATCCATTCGATTGGTCAGGCCCATCAGCGTTCCCCAGGTCCGCTCAAGATACGCGAACATGGCCTCGAACCGCGGGTCGGACCGGGCGTCGAGCAGCCCCGTGGCGAACATGCAGGCCGGTCCGTCGGCCCACCACAGCCCACCTTGTTCACCCTTCTGCGTAGGCACAAGATTCGGGACGAACAGCAGCCCTGTGTCGGGATCGACGTATTGCGACCGTCGAACGGCCTCCAGGATGCATGCGCGGTATTCGTCGGCTTCCCGGGTCAACCGTTCGGCGTCGGGCAGCCGGGCGTCGCGAAACGCCGCGGCCGCCTCATCCATGCCTTTCCAGGTGAAGGTGTCCGAGAAGAAGAAGTAGTGCCATCCCTCCCAGTCGTGGACGCGTCCCTTCGGAAGCAGGCCATAGTAGGGTACCTTTTCGCCTGCTTCCGTGAATCGCCGGGTCCGGGATCGTTCGCCCTGGATCCAATCCCACGCGGCCAGCATGCTTGGGGTGTTTTGCTTGAGCCATGCCGCATCACGCGAGTAGCGGTACTTCGCGCCCATGGCCCACAACACCGAGCCCGTTTCGTTGGTCCAGCGGAGCAGGAAGTTGCCGGTGTAGCAGCCGTAGGAGCACTTCGTTTCGCCCTCCGGTTTGCGGCCCGGTTCGGCATACGGGCCCACGCCCGTCTGGCGTTCGGTGAAGAACTTGAGCGTCGGCTCCATCTCACGGTGGTAGCCCACAGAACACAGCGGGACGATCATGTGTGCGCATTCCCAGGGCCACACCCCCTCCCACATCGGAGACTGGAACGGCTCATGCCATGGCCGATCGGGGTTCTTGCGAAGGTTGTTCAGACAGGACAGGATCAGGTGGCGGTAGACGTCGTTGATCCGAGGTTCGGGCGTGGTCAATTTCATGCCGGGTTCGAGGCCTCTGTCCCAATAGGCCTCGGCGCGGGCCAGTGCGGCGTCGAACGTCACCTGTCGCATCCATCCGGCGTCCGCGACGGACAGGGGTTCGCAAGACCCGGCGATCACGAGATCGAGAGTACACGTCTCGTTCGGCTTCAGTTCGCACTCAAAGCGCACGACGTTTCGAAGCACCTCGGGAAGCAGGGGATCTTTCGTGCGTGTGGTGAACTCACCGAGGGCCTCGACCTTTGTCGGGGCGGTCCCTCGCCAGGTCAGCAGGGGCCTGTCGTCCAGCATGACGAGGTCCTGGTCCACCTTGACGCCCATGGGCGGCTCCAGCCACCGTGAGGCCGATGCAAGAAAGGGTTGATAGTTTGTGTTCTGCTGTCCGTGCATCCGCCCGATCAGCAGATAGAGCGGCACGCGGCGCGATTCGCCCGCGGTGTTGCGCACCGCCATTCGGACGACAACCACCTGCGGCTCGCGTCCGGTGACCGTCTCATCGTCCTTCGGCAGGATCGCAAGGGCCGTCTGGCGGATCTCGCACGACTCGGCCGGCCAGCGGCTCTCTACGATGGGCTGGTATCCTCGGTGCAACTTGCGCTCGACGCGATACATGTCGGGGAGCTGGAACGGCTCGCCGCACGCGATGCCCACGCCGTACGCCTCGTTGGCCCGGCCCAGTGCGATCGACATATCCGGATGGACGAAGACGACGTCGGAGTAGTATCGCGCCTCGATCGGCATGCGTTGTGTCATGGGCGCGGCCATCCCGATCAGGTCGTCCCACCCGACCTCGACGTGGTTCGTGGCCACGCCGTCGAGCGTGGGGGCCTTCAGCAGACGCTCCCAGGCCTTTTCGTATGCCGGTTTGGCCTTCTCGCGCGACTGGTTGTCGCGCTGGATCGCCTTGTCGTCCTCTCGCGCCGCCTGTCGCACCAGGTCGAAATCCGGCATGTCAATCGTCGTCGAGAGTTTCAGATCATCGATGGTCGCGTCGGCCTCGTGGCCATCCATAACGCCCATCCATCGCGTGACGCACGGCAGCGAGCCCACGTGGAAAACCTTCTGCCGGCTCGGCATCGATTCCGATGTGTGGATGCGGTGGCGAAGGGCGCCGTCGATATAGAGCGCGCGGCACTTGGCGGCCTGATCCCAGCAGACGACGACGTGATGCCACTGGCCCGCACGCCAGTCGACCGGAGCGGCCAGCCCCCCCAAAGCACCGTCGCCGCCGAAGTATACGAGCCCTTTGCCGTCCTTTCCCAGGAAGCCCAGAACGGTCCGCCCGCCACCGCCGGGGTTGTTGTCGATTCCCCAGAAGAAGCGATCGCCGAAGGCATTCACGCTGTCCCAGTTCGGGCGGACCCACAGATCCAGCGTCCCGCGCTTGGGGTCGAGGTGATTTTCCGTGGGATAGGTCAGGACCGCGCCTTTGACGAACTCCGCCGCCTGACCGGTCCGTCCGGCGGTGAAACGTACGCCGATGTTGGTGACGGGGTTTACGCCTCGCTCGGCTATCACTCCCTGATCGAAGGAAAGCTGGAACGGCGTGCCGGCGTCTCGCTCCGTGGCAGCGCTCAGCAATCCGGTCAGCATCATCATGAGAACGTGCATGCCTCTGCTCCTTCACATTAACCGCGAAATGCTCGATCCAATCGCGTTTCGGGTCAATGGGTGATTTTGTGATCCGATGAAAGGGTGGGTTTTACCCGCCGTTCGCTTGCGTTGTGATAGACGGTGATCACCGGCGGTCAAAACCTGCCCTCGTCTCCGACCTTCTTCGCTGCCCCATCGTGAGTTCTGTACCACACTCAGGGCACACGCCGCTCTCGTTCCCCGTCAGGTCGTAGCCGCACTTGCGGCAGTGCCCAGGAGGAGGGCGGTCACGATACCAAAGAAGGGCAGTGGGGATCAGAGTCGCAAGGACTGGTATCCACAGTGGGATGATGATCGTTAGACTTCTGCTCCCACCTTGAACTTTGTAGTAAAAGGGGCGACACCACCAAGTCCACCTTGAAACCCACCGTGAACGCATGGAGAGACTGCCCCAACTCCACTTGGCAGGATAATGTGGACCGTGGGAAACGTCGAACATGAGACGCCCGCTGCTCAGGCGGGAATGGATAACCCAGGAGGTGGAGCTGGAAGAATGAGGTATCCACAGGAAATAGACGCCCTCAAGAGCACTTAATACGGACGCTGCGATTAACAGCAGGCACATTACCGTGCCCAGCCATTTCAGTACTCGTCGTAGACGAGATCGCCGTTGCATTGCGTCAGATCTCCATAGCTTTGTGCTTTGCGATCAGTTCACGAACGGCAGGTACCAGCTCGACGGGTACCTCCATGATGGATTGTGTGCGGTCCTCGTAGGCGGCTTCGTCCTCGGCAGTCGCCACGTCCTCGATTTGGCCTTCATAGTGGGCCAAGACCTTCCGAACGCGGTTTTCATCCCATCCGGGCGGAAATCGCTTGTCTGTCATGTCTGCCTCCGCCGTTTGCGTCGCCACGCCCGCTGACCATTCGGCAGCCAAGACACGCCCCAAACGCCTCGCTGGTCAGGCGATCAGAGCGGCGAACCCTTCCTGAACAAAATGATCGTCGTGCGTGAGGACGTCTCTGAGATTGTGCTGTCGCATGGCCTCCATCGAGACGCAGTCCGTCAGGCTGTAGCTCTTGTCGAGCCTGGACTCGTACAACCGGAGCCCCGATAGAAAGGACTCGTGTGACTGCGGAATGACGTGAACGTTCGGGTTCTGCAAGACACGCCGGACCAATAGTACTGCCGCGTTCCGAGCCTCCATACCAAAGCCTGCAAAGTAGGCAAGCAGTTCGATCAGGACCTCGTCCGTAGTCACGATGAAAAAGGGACGGAGCGACGCACTGAGTTGAGCGGCGCGCTCGTGCCACTCATCCCTTGGGTTGGCCAGCGCGATCCAATAATGCGTGTCGGCGAAAACGGTTCTCATTCCGATCTCTTCGGGGCGCCGTAGATGTAGTGATCGTGCTGGTCGGCGCCATCGGTTGGGAGAACGTTAATGACCTGAGCGGGAAGCGTAGACACAACCTCTTCGAACTCCTGCCAAATTGGCTTGGCAGTGGTATCGAACTGTTTCTCACCGATGTCACCCAACGCGGCAGGCGTCTTTAGCCTTGTCATGATGATGTTCCTCATCGGCAATGGGTTGTGCACTTCTATGCTTGCTCAACTGCTATTGTATCCGCCTACTAGCGAAAGACCAAACGGTGCCTACCGATACCGGCGGTGGGCCGTTGGAAAACCTCTCAACGGGCCCGGGTGCAGGCAGCCTAACCCTTCACCACCGCCGCACAGCGGTCGCAGAGGTCGGGCGTGGCGGCGAGCGTGCCCACCGTTTCGCGGTAGTTCCAGCAGCGATCGCACTTGTGGAACTTCGTTCGACGGACTTCGGCGAACAGTCCGTCGACGCGGCCGGCCGGCGTGGAGACCGCCGCATCGTCGGTCAGGTCGATCTTCGACACAATCATGAGCTGTTCGAGCTGCGGCTTCCACCGCTCGATGAGCGGTCGGATCTTGGCGTCGGCGCGGAGCCGGACTTCGACCTCCTGGCTGCTGCCGACGAGGCCCTTGGCCGCGATCTCCTCGGCGCTGTGGCGTTTCTTGTCGTAGCGGATCTGCTGGATGAACGGCAGGATTGCCTCGCGAATCTCCAGAAGTCGGTCCCAATCTTGCTCGAAGGCATCGTCCTTCGGATAGTGGTCGAGCTCGGGCATCATGGCGAAGTGGATGCTGGGCAGCCCCTTATTGCCGGGCAGGTAGTCCCAGACTTCTTCGGTGGTGTGGACCAGGATCGGCGCGAGCAGCCGGGCGAGTGCCGATAGGACGTCGTACATCGCCGACTGGCTTGACCGTCGGCGCGGCGAATCGGCCGCATCGCAATACATGTGGTCCTTCAGGACGTCCACGTAGATACTCGACAACCGGACCGCGCAGAAGTTGTGGATTGTCGAGAACACGCGGTGAAAGGCGTACTCGTCGTAGGCCTTGAGGCATCGGTCGGTCGTCTTGCGGAGTTCGGTGAGGATCCACGTGTCGATCGGCTCGAGCCGCTCCGCCGGCACGTGATGCCGCTGGGGGTCGAAATCGAACAGGTTGCCCAGTAGGATACGGAAGGTGTTGCGGATCCGCCGGTATTCGTCGGCCATTTCCTTCATCAGGTGGATGCCCGTCGGGATGTCGTCCTGGTAGTTGATGCTACTGACCCAGAGCCGCATCAGTTCGGCGCCGACCTGCTGCAGCGCGTCGTCCACCGAGACGAAGTTGCCCTTGCTTTTGGACATTTTGTTGCCGTTCTCGTCGACGATGAACCCGTGGGTGACGACCGAGTTGAACGGCGGCGAGTCGTAGGCGGCCACGCCCGTGATGAGGCTGACCTGGAACCATCCGCGATGTTGATCGCTACCCTCCAAGTACATTTCAGACGGCCAGGTCAGGTGGCTGTTCTGCTGCAGCACGGATCGGTGCGAACACCCGCTTTCGAACCAGACGTCGAAGATGTCGTTTTCCTTCTCGAAGGTCGTGCCGCCGCACGCGGCGCAGCGCGTCCCTTGGGGCAGGAGGTCGGCGGCCTCATGGGTGAACCAGTAGTCGGCCCCGTGTTTGGCGAAGAGGTCGCGGACGTGTCGAACCACGCCGGCGTCGAGCAGTGTCCGGCCGCACTCCTTGCAGAAGAATCCGGGGATCGGCACGCCCCAGGCTCGCTGTCGGCTGATGCACCAGTCCGGGCGGGTCTCGATCATGCCGCGGATACGGCGGATGCCCCATTCGGGGATCCACTGCACCTTTTGGATCGCGTCAAGCAACTGCCCGCGCAGGTTGTTGTGTTCCACGCTCACGAACCACTGCGTCGTGGCCCGGAAGATCACCGGGTTGTGGCACCGCCAGCAGTTGGGATAGCGGTGGGGATAGGGCTCGGCCTTGAGCAGGGCGCCGATCGTGTCCAGGTGTTCGACGATCTTGGGGTCGGCGTCGAAGACCTTCATCCCGGCGAAGTAGGGGACCTCTTTGGTCAGCCGGCCCTGGTTGTCGACGGGGCTGTAGGCGTTGAGGTTGTACTTGCGGCCGGTGAGGAAATCTTCGGCCCCGTGGCCGGGGGCGGTGTGGACACATCCGGTGCCGTCGCTGACCGTCACATAGTCGGCCAGCACGATCGGCGAGACGCGATCGATGAACACGTGACGGTACCGCTTGCCTTCGAGTTTTCGGCCGACGGTGGTGTCCAGCCGCTCGAAGTCGGTGATGCCGCACTTGGCCATCACGTACTCAAGTAGTTCCTCGTTGATTTCCTCGACGACCTCGCCCTCTTCGTTCTCGATCTTTCGCGTTCTCGGGCCGTCGGCCATTACGCCGTATCGCTCGTTGCCCTTGTGGACGTAGCGGATGAGTCGATAAGTGAGGTCCGGGTGGAGGGCGATTGCGAGGTTTGCCGGCAGCGTCCAGGGGGTCGTGGTCCAGATGAGCATGTCGACCGGCTTGCCTTTGGCGGCGGGCAGGACGTCGCCCAGGTCGTCGACCATCGGAAAGGCGACGTAGACGCTGGGGCTGGTCTCGGTGCTGTATTCGAGTTCCGCCTCGGCGAGCGCGGTCTCGCAACTGATGCACCAGTGGATGGGACGCAGCGCGCGGTAGATGTATCCCCGCTCGACCAATCGGGCGAACGTGTCGATGACGCCGGCTTCGTACGACGGGCTTACCGTCAGATAGGGCGTTTCCCACTCGCCGAAGATGCCGAGTTGCATGAACTCCTCACGGTTGCGGTTCATGAACTTCATGGCGTAATCGAGGCATTGTTTGCGGATCTCGCTGACCGGGAGTTTTTTGAACTGCTCGCCCCGTTCGGTGGCCACCCGGTGTTCGATCGGCAGCCCGTGGCAGTCCCACCCCGGCAGGTAGGGGGAGTCGTAGCCCCGCATGGTCCAGTAGCGGACGACGAAGTCTTTGAGGACTTTGTTCATGCCGGTGCCGACGTGGAGGTCGCCGGTGGCATAAGGCGGGCCGTCGTGCAGGACCTTCTTGGGTCGGCCGGCGCGGGATTGGCGGATTTTTGTGTAGATGTTCATCTCGGCCCATCGCTTCTGCATGCGGGGTTCGAGGTTCAACAGGTCGCCCTTCATCGGAAAGTCCGTCTTGGGCGTCAGGATCGTGTCTTTGTAACTCTTCTTAGCTGCCATGTTTTGCCTCACCATCGCCGATCGGGTTCACTCTCGGCTCGGTCAACGAGCCCTGCGCCGGGCCGTCCTCGGCCCGGTGGATCTGTTCCGGATCGGACGTGCCCGGGTCCGCAAGACCGGGGCGGTCTTCGACCCTGAGGCTCAGACTCGAAGGGGGATGCCCCGGCTCGGACAGACCAGATTCACCTGCGAAGATGTCGATCTTTCGCCATTTTCCCCGCCGCCATCGTCCGGCGAGGATCAATCCCAGCAAAATAACGTAGGCGGTGGCGGCAATCCATGGGCCCAGCGCTCCCCACTCCGGCGCTGCGCGGCTGATCGTGTAACCCCCGGCGATCAGGACGATCCAGCACGTTAGGACGAGTGCCACCGCCGGCCAGACCGTGTCGCCGGCGCCCTTGAGCGAACTGCTGTACACCAGACACATGGCGTCGAACAACTGGAACACGGCGCCGCAAATCAGCAGGTTGGATCCGAGGCGGACGACCTCGGGATCGTTGTTGAAGAGGCGGATCAGCGGAACCCGCAAGAGGAAGAACAGGAGGCCGCAACTGGCCATGTAGGTCCCGCACAGCCCCATGGCAATACGGGTCCGCCGCCAGGCTCTGTCCAGGCGCCTTTGCCCGATTGCCTTGCCTACCACCGCCGTCAGGCCGATGCCGATGCCCAGGGCGGGCATGAACGAGACGTGTAGGAATTGCCATACGATGTTCGACGCCGCCAGATGCTTGGGGCCGAATTTTCCCACCAGCCACATCAGGAACACGGACCAGGCCAGGATGTCCATCGTAAACTGGACGCCGGCCGGCAGACCGATACGAAGCAGGCTGAGGGTTCGTCCGCGATCCCACCGCCACATCCGGCGCGTGCCGAATCGGTCGGCATAGTAGGGGCGCATCAGGACCGCGAAGAGCCAGACCACCCGCAGGCCCATGCTGATCGTTGTGGCCAGCGAGGCGCCTGCCACGCCCATCGTGGGGAATCCCAGTTTGCCGTAGATCAGCACGTAGTCCGCCGCGACGTTGAAGAGGTTTGCGACCAAGGCCGAGATCATCGTGACGCCGGGGCGGTGAACGCCGTTGAAGAAGCTGGACAGCGCCACCTCGGCCGCGAAGAATCCGACGCTCGGCAGGCCGATCTGCATGTAGATGGTTTCCAGCGGCACGACCTGGGGTCCGTGCGCGAACCACTCGAACAGGCGGGGTACCAGCGGCCAGAGGGGCAGGGCGATGGCGCCGGCGAAGAGGGCGACGTACAGGGCCTGCCAGACGTAGGCCCCGGACTCGTCCAGTTCGTTCTTGCCGAGCCCCTGGCTGGCGAACGTATTGACGCAGCTCATCAGGCCGATCCAGAACCCGATGATGACGAACAGCGTGACGCCCGCGGGTCCGACGGCGGCCTGAGCGTCGGTTCCCAGACGGCTGACCATGGCGAAGTCGACAAAGCGCATGACCGTTTGGGAGGCGGTGGCGACGATGATCGGACCGGATATCTTAAGCAACAGTTGCAGATCGTTGTCGTCGGCGTCGGGTTCCAGATCCTCCAACTTCGGACCGACCGGTACCGTCGCGTAGTCGAGCGTTCGCGACGGCTCCTCGGCGACCAGAAGGGGCTTGGATGGCTTGGATGGTTCGGTCATCAATTTGAATTCAACTCGCGTGCTGAAACAAAAAAGTCCTGGGAGCAACCACTCCCAGGACCTCGATGTTCTCGACACAAGAACGCGCGCCCTAGGAGTCTCCGGGTATCCCCCCACTCATCGGGATGATCTGTAACCCGGGCTTCATCGAGCGCTGCTCCTTCCTGAAGAGGTATATCGGCTTATAGTCGTTCTTCCTGGAGGTGTCAAGGATGGCGATCGGCTTGTGGGTGGGGGGGTTGGCGGTCCGGCCGGTCCTTACTCTCCGCTTGTGAAAGGGTAAGGGG
>CAZQTW010000104.1:0-15454 GCA_964596165.1 uncultured Planctomycetales bacterium
TCCGACGCTGCCCAGGCCGGAGTACAATCCCACCCCAGAAGTGCCAAACTCCAGCCACTGGCAGCTTGCTGCCAGTGCGAATTGTGCATGAGACCGGGCAAACACGGGCGGGCAAGCCGCCCGTGGCACCCCCTACACGGGTTTTGAAACCGGCTGTATGCATTCCCTCACCTTCCTGGCATCGATGTGCCCCGATTCCAACTCGGCCTGGTCGCGGCATCCTCTCGACCGCGACCGGCCCGCATATCCTTCACCGGCACATCCTTGTACGCCAACTCGCCGTCCCACACTTCAAACAGATCAACCGTATGTCGCGCCAGACTCGGATACGTTTGAAAGACCAGATCGATGGACTGAAATTGGCCGTCCTCCACTTTCACGAATGACGTGAACGCCGGCAGATTCAAGTCCCCCTTCTGTTTGTGGAAGTAGCAGAACGGGTAGTCCTTTCCATTTACCCGAGCCACGACCTTGAAGGCAACTCCCACCGGTACGATGCCGATGCGTATCTCACCCCTGAGCAGCACCGGGCCAGAATCATCCACGCGTGACATGTATTCGAAATCACAGGGCGTGATGGCCTTTCTTAGGTCCTCACCGAGTTTCTCGTCACGGATCAGCTTGATATAGTCCGCCGGCTCGCTATCCAGAACCTCGAAGCCCGCCTGCAGCGACACGTTTGCTTCGTGAATCAGTCGGGCGCCCTTGAGGTCGCCATGTTTCCCTACATAGCACTTGACCGGCACTGTCAGACTCACCGTATGCCGTCCAGGTTGCGTGCACGGAAACGAGTCACTACCGTTGACAGATGTGCCAAAAGGCATTGCCCACTGAAGTGTTTTGTCAGTGGGCATGTTATCAACCAGAATCGGACAAGTCCCTTGGCCTAACCACCATCCAGGCGGGAGCTTTCCGTCGATCCGGACGCTTATGGGCACCTTGTCACCTTTGATCACTTTCGGACGAACGCGGAGCTCGCCGCCGAACAGTTGCCTGAGAAAGGTGCCCTTCTGTTCGTCGGACATTCGCCCGGCCAGGTAGCAGTCACCCAGAAGATCGAACAGGTCCTGCGTCTGCATTCTTATGCTTGAACCCACATTGGCCTGCTTGCCCAACCCGACGTCGATCAACCGCGAGACTTGAGAGGCAGACAACCGCCCCTTCTGCAAACGCCAATTCAGCTCTTGGTAGGCTCGCGTGTAGTTCAGAGCATTCTTGGGAGAGGCAAGGTCAACGATCAGGAGGCGCGTTGGCCAGTAGGCATACCAGTCCACGCGCAGGCCGATCCAGTATGTGCACGTCAGCCAGGCCAACAAGACCACGACACCCAGGCTGATCACGATCGGCCGACGCCGACGTTCGCCACGGACGATCGCCTTGTCATTCAAGGTCGTGCCGCATTCGGGACATCGTTCGCTGACGCGGGCGGTCAGGTTGTATCCGCACTTGCGACAGTAGGGCGTATCCCCCTTCCGCTTTGGCCACAGGCCATAGCGCAACAGGAGCGCGCCCAGCAACAACAAAGGCAGGCCCACAAGCACCAACCAGGCAGGATTCATCGCAACGGACGTCAATTTCACTTCCCTTGGATCATTCCCCGCAGCACGATTATCCACCCGGCCCGTATGCCGGGCAATCTTCGGCGAAGGACTGCCCGTCTTCGCACATGCATGTAAGAGGATTTCTTGGAAGTCGAACCGGTTGCCCCCTCCCCTCGTCCTCCCGCATCCCCTGTGGTATCCTCTCCAGCCGGTCATCACGGTTTCGAAGGAGCATGCAGGCATGAAGATCGGGATCATCGGGGCGGAGAACAGCCACACGGCCGCCATCGCCAAGGTCATCAACGTCGAGAAACACATCAAGGGGTGTACCGTCGATTACGTCTGGGGTGAAACGCCTGAATTCGCCAAGGCGGCCGCCGAGGCCGGCAGGATCCCCAACATCGCCCGAACGCCGAAGCACATGCTCGGCAAGGTCGACGCGGTCGTCGTCGATCACCGCCATGCCAAGTATCACCTGCCGGCGGTTTGGCCATTCGTCGAGGCCGGCGTCCCGACGTTTGTCGACAAACCCTTCTGCTACCGCTCGGCCGAGGGCAAGAAGTTCCTCGACATGGCCAAGCAAAAAGGGACGCCCGTCACGTCGTTCAGCGTCCTGCCGCACTACGACAGCTTCGAGGCGTTCCTGAAAAGACTGCCCAAACTGGGCAAGATCATCTCGGCAACCAGCTACGGCCCGTGCGACCTCGAAAGCCAATGGGGCGGCGTGTTCTTCTACGGCATCCACCAGGTGGATATTATGCTCCACGCCTTCGGCTATGACGTCGAGGCGGTTCAGGTCTCCAAGAACGGCCAGAACGCCACGGGCCAGCTCTTCTATCCCTCCGGCCTCATCGCGACGATGGCCCTCATCAAGGAAGGTTGCAAGGGCTTCGGCATCGCGGCGGTCGGCACGGCCGACACGTTCTTCACGACGCTCGAAGGCGGCACGAACCCCTACCTCAAGGGCGCGCGGATCTTCACTTCGATGTTCAAGACGGGCAAGGAACCGTTGACGTACGAACAGATCCTCCGGCCCGTCCAGATCCTGGAGGCGATGGAGAAGTCGGTGAAGTCGGGCAAGGTTGTGAAGGTAGAGAAGTAGCCGCAAGAACTCAGAATTCAGAACCCAGAATTCAGGAGTCCGAAGTCCCTGACACGGCTACGGCCGTGACGCCGGCCTCGGCAGGGCCGAAGGCCGTGCCTGGGTGGCGGGCAGGCGTCAGGAGTCAGATGAACGCAGCCCGTCCCGTGCGCCGGGCGGTGGTTCCCTAACTGTGCCATGCGCCCTCAGCCGGGATTTGCAGCCCGGTCCTCTGCGAAGCGTTGTGTAAGCCAGTCGCGGAGGACGGCGAAGAACTCGTCACGCACGGCCCTTTCCAGCCACGGATAGTGCCCGCAACGTTCCCACTCACGGTATTCCAGTCGTCGGAGATGGGGCTCCAGGCTCCGGCGGATCATCTGGCCAGGATGCGGGTCAACCGCCCCGTGTAACATCAGTACGGGCACGTCGATCGCCGCGAAGGCCGCCGGGTACACACCGCCGGCCTGTAGCCGAAGCATATCGTCCCACGCCTCCTCGTGGGCACGGGCGTCACATGGCTCACACTCGTCGGCTGCGGCGATGAGTTCATGCGAAAACGATCGCATGAGCAGATCGCCCATCGCTTTCAGCCGCTTGTTGGAATCAGGGTATTCCTCAGGCAGACGCCTCAGGCGCACGCGCAAGGCGTCATCCGTCCGCTCGTCCAGGATCGCCCGCATACGAGCGCGGGCCACGGGATCGAACGTGCCACAGCCGATCAGGACGAGCGACGTGACATGACGCGGATGCGAGGCGCCGTACGCCAGCGCCAGCATCGCCCCCCACGAGTGCCCGACGATCGCGGGGCGCGCACCGCCGCAATACCATTCCACCACGTCATGCAGATCCGCGACATGACGAGTCACGGTAAGCGGCTCACTGCTGCTACCTCGTTGAAAGGGCTCGATCACCCGAAATGCATCCGCCAGACCGCGCGCCACGGGTGCCACGTATCCCGGTGCGCCCGGACCGCCGTGCAGGACGATCACGAACGGCCCCGACGTTCCGTATCTCCGGACCCTCATCCTCAGATCGTCAAGACTGTCAGCCATCACAGGTGTCCGTTTGTCCGGTGGACTCTGACAAAACGGGGACTGGCTCCCGTCCTTTGGGTATAGAAGAACCCGCTGTGGAGAACGCGAGGGCGCCTCTTCCGAAAACGCCCCTAGATGCGACATCTTGTCGCGTTCGACGCGACGAGACGAGACGTCGCGTCCACTCCTCATCCTTTACGGCAGAGCCGGAGGCTCATGACCAACCGTGCCTGCTCTTGCCGGATGAAAACCGACACCAGCATACTCCAAGAATGGACGGACGTGCCATTGAAATATACATTTGTTTGTGTATATTTGATGCGGTTCACACAACGGAGGTACGAACCCATGAAGATGACGGCACGGGACGTACGATACCACCTAAAATCCATCATGGAGGCCGTGGAACGGGGAGAAGACGTCGTGATCACGAAACGGGGAAAACCCAAGGCGAGGATTGTCCGCCTGGAGACAAGCAAAAAGCTCGGAAAGGAAGAGAATCCCTTTGTGGGGATGTGGAAGGACCGAAAAGACCTCCAGGATGTCAAATCCTACGTGCGCATGATTCGCAGGGGTAGGGTCCGATGATCGTCGACACGGACGTCCTAATCTGGGCATCACGTGACAACCGTCGTGCCGTGACGTTGTTGGGACGTCAGAAGGGATTCCGTATTTCAGCCGTGACCTACGCGGAGCTCATCCAAGGAGCTCGTGACAGCGAGGAAATCCGCAATCTACAGAAGGCCCTCCGCCTCTGGGGTTCGACGGTCCTGCACGTCAATGAGTCCGTCTCGCAGCATGCCGTCTTCCTCGTCGAGCGCTACGCATTGAGCCACTCCTTGTATCTGGCCGACGCGCTGATTGCGGCCACAGCCTATCATTATGGTGAGGTCCTCCTTACCGGCAACACAAGACACTACAGGATGATCCCCGGACTGGAACTACGGGCATTCAAACCATAGGCCTCGCTCAGCCGTCCTTCCTGATGTTCAGCCCGAGAGTCCAAAGGCGGCTACACGTGGTCTTGTTCCATACCAATACCCCCTTTCTTCTACTCCTGCCGCTCTCGCGCAACCACGTCGGTGAACGGATTGAGGCCGAACCATCGCTTCGAGTTCTGAGCGGTGGCCGTCACGGTCAGTTCGACCGACTCGCCCGCCTTGACGTGCGACTTCGGCACGGTCAGAAAGAACAGGCCGAAACTGTCCTGATCGGTGGTCTTCAACACGAGGTATTGGAAGCGGATCGACCCATCCGCGTTCTGCCACGTCGTCGTCGTTTGGGCAAACGGGAAATCGAGCATAGGCCGGCCATTCATCGCAAGGCTGAAGTGCCCGCCGCCCGGCTCGCCCTTCCACCCGATGCCGCCGGCCCAGACGAACGTCACCGTATCATGGCCCCAATCCTTCGGCACGGCGCCGGTGGCCCATCGCAGCTTCTGCTTGCCGTCCGTCTGGCGAACGGGGTAGTTCTGGACGTCGTTCTGACGGTAGGAGTACCAGGGGCTGGGCTTCTCGGTGTGTTCGAGGACCTTGGAGAAGCCCTCGACCCATGTCGTCGGCTCGGGTCGTGCGGTCTGCTTCACGCGACTCCGTAGCCAGTCGATAGGTAGTTCGACCTTCGGTTGGAACTCCTTGCTCTCGACGTAGTCCTTCAGCCGATGGTATAGGCAGTCGGCGGCCGGATCCGTTTCTCTTCGATCGGCGGAAAGGTCCAACGTACTGACGAGCAGCCGACCCTTTCCCACCTTCGCCTCAAACAGATACGCCTTCGGCCGCATCTGCCAGGGCACGTCCAGGCACCAGATGATGGGATCAATCCGTACCGGCAGGTCGTCCATCATCACCACCGGCCGATCGTCGAGCATGCCGTACATCTGGAGGTCGCCGTACCCGTCATGAGGGAAACCTTTCATCGCGGGGTGCGGCATAATCATGTTGCCGTAACTGTGATCCGTGTTCTCATCGCCCTTCCACCAAGCCGGCTTGAACCGGGCGTTGATCGTTCGGAAGACCAGGTTATCGTTCGTTACCCAGACGCACCCACCCGCCTCAAGGCGGCCCATAGCCGTGTCGCTCAGCCAGGGAGTGACCGTTGGCGATTCCGAAGCCGCCTGCGACGACACACAGGGAGAGAACACCCATATCGGCCAGTCGTTGCTGAACGGCCCCGCCTCAGCCTTCACAATCACCTTCTCTGCTGCAGAGGAACACGTGGGAACAATCTCACCGGTCCACGGCCCGATCAGCCCCCGCCCGCCAACGTTCTCCGGCCACTTGAGTGCGACGGTTTGCTCGCCGATACGAACGGTGATCGCTTCAAGGCGCGGTTCGGCGGCCTTGGGCCGGAAGTCCGAGATGTACATCTTCAACGGAATTGTCTCGCCCTTGCGGTAGTTGACGCAATCGTGCTCCCACAGAATGACCACCTGCCCGAAGAACCGGCGACCCATCTCCGGTGTCAGCGCGCGGACCTCGTCGAACTGGTTGACGATGCCCGTGCTCTGCGTCCAGTAGTCGCGGAAGAGCCACTGGTGATGCCCATCGATGTCGGCCTGGATCCGAGCACTCTCTATGTTCAGCTTCAGAAGGTTTGCCTGAAGCTGACGCGACGCCTTCAGCATGAGCGGCAGTACCTCCGCGAGATTCCGCTTGCGGACCTGTTCGGCCATCTGCTCCAACCAGAACGGCTTGATCGTGCCGTCATACTTGGGGATGTCGGCCGGATCGGGCAGCACGGAGATGTTGCTCGCCTCGTGAACGATCACCGGCCGGTCGATGGGGTGAGGATGGCGATGCTTGTCGAACCGCTTGCCCCAGGCAAGGGACCATTCATCGAATTGGATCGAGAGATAGTCGGTCGTCGGCCGCCGCTCGGCGTAGAGACCGTCGGTGTCGATGACCGGCCGCGTCGGATCGAGATCCTTGGCCGTCTTGTACAGCTCCGGAACAAGCTCAAAGCCCTTGTAGAGTTCGTTCCCCATACACCACGAGAAGACGGACGGGTGATTCCGCATCTGGATGATGCACGTTCTCCACACATATCGGTACAGGTCGTGGCCCTCCTTGGTTGCCGCTCGGTAGAACGGCTCGTAAGCGATCGGCAGCTCGGGCTGAACGAGGATTCCCACCTCGTCCGCCGCGGTGAGATATGACTCGGGCACCATCGTCGAGTGATGCCGGACGCCGATCAGTCCGTATTCCTTCCGCTTCGAGAGGTACTGCTTCCAGTACCCCACGTCGGACGGCGAGATGTCCTTCGGGAACGTGTAGTCGTCGCCATAGCCTCTGAAGAAGAACCGCTCGTCGTTGAGGTAGAAGTCCTTGCCGCGGATCTCCACCCGCCGCTGGCCGAAGCGAATAGTCCGCTCGTCCATCACGTCCTGTCCGCGGCGCAAGACGACGTCAAGCTTGAGCAGGTTGGGCGTCTCCGGCGTCCAAAGCGGCGCATCGCGAAGGTTCAGTTCCCATTCGATGGTCGTCTGGCCACCCAGTTCACGTTCGCCGGCATCCAGCGAAGGACCATCTGACCCATCTGCCGACCATCGCTTCGCGCCGAATTTGACAGCAAGCGACTCCGATGTGGCCTTGTCGGTCTTGCCTAGCTGCACTCGCACGCGAGCCCGCCCAGCGGTCGGATTGGGCATCACGAATACATCGTCGAGCCATACATCACTGGTCGCCTCCAGCGTCACCGCATCGAAAATCCCGCCCCAGTCGATGTCCATGTAGTCGATGAGGTCGAAGGCGCCGGTCAGCGTGTCACGCTCCTTGTGGCGCCGGCTGTCGACGGCCAGCACGACCGCCTGCTCGCCCTCCGGCTTCAGAAACCGTGTGATATCGAACTTGAACGCGACGGGATAACCCCAATGCTCCCCCACCGACTGCCCGTTTACCCACACCTTGGCCGACCGGTGGGCCCCGCCCACGCGGAGCCAGACCCGCCGTTTCGCCCACTCCGCCGGCACGGTGAATGTCCGACGATACCAGCCGACACCCACAGCATTGTGTCTGCACTTGTCGGTCGGCTCGCCGATGCCCTGATTGTCCCAGCAGCCGGGAACCTTGACCGTGTGCGTGTACTCCACCCCCGCCTGCTGCCAGTTCTCCTTCTCGCCGCGATCATCCGGGGCGAAACGGAACTGCCACGCGCCATCGAGTGAAAGCGTCGGCCGAGCAACAGCAGGGCCGGCCGGCAAAACCACAAATGCGGCAAACAACGTGATTACCATTCGAACCATGTCACATGTCCTCGCCTCAACAGACTACGGGTTCCAGAACGTCAACGTCACGGGCCCGACCAATCGTGGCGGCGCCACGCGATAGTAGAACGCATCCAGCGTCGGTTGAGGCCTGTGGCGAACGGTCGCCTTAAGCTTGTTCGAGCCCGCCTTCAGCCTGCTTCCTCCCCTATACTGATAAGGGAGCCAGTGATCAACCAACGGTGGCGTATCGTTGATCACTACTTCGCAATGGTTTTCGACGACGCCCAGATCGAGCAGAACGGCGCCTTTCGCCTCCGACTGGCTCAGCTCAAATGAGTGCTCGGAGAGCGAAAGCACCTTCAGCTTGCCACGCCGGTTGTACTCCTTGGCCACGTCAGGAATCACCCCCGGATAGTGACCGGACAACCAAACCGCCACCTGGAAGCCCATGGCTTCAATCTGACTCAACAGGTCTCGGGCGATGTTGAGGTAGAGCGGCTTGTCAATCGTTAGCGTGCCGCGAGGATACGTCGCGGGATCAAAAGGCCTGGACGCGTCGGGCCCGAGCCGGACGTGCGGAAAGCAGACGCCGCCAAGCAATTGAGCGGCCATTTGACACAGTGTCTCGGCCTTTAGCCCGTCCAGGCCGCAGGCGTTCTGTTCGCCGTGCCACTCGACGATTCCCGCCGAAATCCAGGCCACGCGACATTGCTTGATCGCCCGGGCCAATCGTTCGGACGACATCCGTTCGTAACGAAACGGCTTTGCGCCGTCCGATGGCGGATCCGCCCCGGCGGCCTCGCCCCTGGCCGCACACACAACGGCATGGCTTGCCACCACCACCCTGGCGACGGTCTTCGCGAAATCGCGCCGGCACACACGAGTCCACGACAGCCCACCCATCAGGATCACTCCTCGGCTTGCTCCAATCGCCACCACAAGAGCATGATCATCCCCCCGCCGGAGGGCAAAGGCAAGCCATTCGAATCCGGTCGCGGTGCGGTGGGGCCACCAGGCTTTGTGTCGATCCACCGTTGGGTCGACCCGGTCGCGTGCGATGCTTCGCATGGCCCGGCGGAGCAAGTGATCGGGGCGTGAACGCGAACGACTCACCGGCGCCGCCGCTTCACGGCGGCGTTTCCTTACGCCTCCATCGCAATCACCCAGATCGAACGCACGGTAATCCCCCCCGTCGGCATCGTCGTTGCCGTGGACTTGGTTGGGAATGAAGGTTCACACCAAGTTGAGTTGAAGTCGGATCAGGGTTGACTCGTGGCCATGCGATTGGACAAACGACCTCTCGCTCTTCTCTCGATCGCCCGTTCGTAGCAGTCGATCATCACCCGCCCGGCGGCCTGGCTCGATCGCTCATGACGATCGAAGAGCGTCATCGCCCCGTCCGCCAGACGCCGGCGCAAGGATGGGTCACCTAACAGCCGATTGACCGCCGCCCCGACGGACGTGGCGCTGCCGGGTTCCACCAAGAGACAATCCCCCTCATGCGTGAAGAAACTCGGGCTTCTCCCGCTAGCCGCGATGACGCAGGGTACCCGCATCGCCATCGCCTCGGCCACGGTGTTGGGCCAGGCATTCTCAATCGGACTCAACGCACAGAAGACACTCGCCAACGAGTGAAACCGTTCCACATCACCCCGCTTGCCGGTCACAATGACATGATCGCCCAAGCCCAGTTCGACGATCCGGTTCCTCATCACCGGCTCGAGATCGCCGTCGCCGACGAACACCACCTTGGCCGACGGATGCTGCCGAATGATCGCCGGAACCGCCTCAACCAACGTCAGGGGATCCTTGAAGTCATAGAGCCGCCCGACAAACAGCACAACAGGCTGCCCGCACGCGATGCCCAATTCGGCCGCCAACGCCGCATCGGGGCGACGAGGTCGAAACCGCTCCTCGTCCAACGGGAATTCAGAAAGAGGCTCGCATCGCCCTCCGAAGGAAGGCAGCAGCTTCTCCATGCTGTAACCCGAGGCTAAAACGACATCTGCTCGACGAAATACGAAGCGATTGAACCATCTGGGTACGTACCAAATGTCGCTGCCGCACGGCAGGATGATGTGAGGCTTTCCCCATCGCCATGCCGCCGCCTGCCCGGCCAACGCCGTCGGCGTCCAACACGACTGAATGACATCCGCGTCGCAGGCGTGTCGGATCGCCGCGCGAATCATCGCCCCCATGAGCGTCGGGATCTGGAATCGAGGCAGCCAGCCGTTTCTGAGGTTGGGAAGGACACCCACGCCCGAGGCCAACACCTGTTGGGAAGAAAGGGGCCAATAGCGGAATCGACGAACCTCGATCCCTTCAATCTCCTGTGCCGATTCCCCGTCCGGTCCCTGGGGCGCGACGACGACAACCTCCGCCCCCTGCAATCTCACTGCACGAAACAGACGCAGCAGAAAGACCCCACGATAGTCGCTGGGGTCGCGGGGAAACGAACTGGTGACGACACAGACCTTCAATCGCACACTCTAGGCCCGCCGGCTCGATCGCGGGCGGCCTCATCACGTCGCCGCGCCGGACGCGCCGACCAAGAACGGTCGAGGGTATGTCCCATCCGGAATCGACAGCGGCCGATTCGACGCGTACCACGACTCCAACGGCAACGTGCATACCAGGTCGGACACCGTATGCGGCACGAAGACTCCCTTGGAAATCGCCCCGAGCAAGTTCGTCAGC
Organism: uncultured Planctomycetales bacterium; assembly: GCA_964596165.1. Lineage (GTDB taxonomy): Bacteria > Planctomycetota > Phycisphaerae > UBA1845 > JAFGLZ01 > CAYUQT01. The sequence goes on from CAZQTW010000104.1 coordinate 10,558, forward strand.
ACCGTCCGAATTCCCGGCGTGTCCCGGTTGACGAAATCCGCCAGAACACTGGGACGAATGCTCACCAGGCCCCCCTGGTTTCGCAAGGCGGCATATCGCTCCAACGTGTCCGTGTTGAGATAGACATGGATGGGATGAAAGCTGCAAATCACCGCCGACGCCGACCACATCCACCGCTGATCATCCCGCGTCTCCCGGCGGACACACGCAACGTCATCTCTGAAGTTGCAGGGAATCCTCACGAGCCCATTCCAGTAGTGGAACGGCCGCAGCGTCGGATTCTGGTACTCCAAGAGGGAAACATCCGTATGCAGACCGCGCTCCACATAAAGATCGAGGACGGTGGCATCCTGAAACAGATGGTGCGACTTCACCACCTGCGCCCCGGGAACCAATTGCATGACCGTGTCCAACACCTGGCGGCGCGTCGTCCCATGGCTGGATCCCGGAAGAAAGTTCGGATGCACGCCCAATTCCACGTTCGGCGCCCGTTCAAGTACCTTCATGGCCGTGCCGTCCGTAAGAAAAAACGTCGACGGAACGCCGTCCAAAAGGGCCAGCACCTCCTCGATGACGAAGGGGGGAGCCCAGTCGGTATCGAAGGTCAACGCAATCGGTCGCGGTTCTGTGTTCATGGATCAGTCGCGGTAGTGAAGGTCCGGCCGGACAAAGTCCGCTCTCTCGCAGCGCAGGTAGCCTCATGCTACCCCCTGCTTTTTATCGGTCGTTAATGAGGGCGGCTTGAAGTATCGAAGGATCGCCACGTGAGAAACCTCCAAGAAGACATCTACCCCAACAGGCGGGCCAACGTCCTCTTGAATGCCGCTGCCACGTGGTCCTGATCCTCTTCCGTCAATGCGGGGTAAAGCGGAAGCGAAATCGTCCTGGCAAAGATGCGTTCGGACACCGGAAAGCCCTCGGGCGGCAGGTCCGGACCGCGGTGCAACAGACCGTCCACCGGCCGGCGGACCTGAATGCCCTCCTGGTCCATCTCCCGTCGAACGACAAGCGGATCGACGCCTTTCGGAAGGCCGACAGGAAACCGAAACCACGATCGCCCCTCGAAATCGGCGGGCAATCTCAGGCCCGTCTTCTCCTCACCCGTCAAAAGCTCAAGGTATCGCCTCGCGAGCGCCCGACGCCGCGCAATGAACTCCCCCAATCGCGACCATTGCGACAACGCAACCGCCGCATTCAGATCGGCCAGTGGAAAACGGTAGCTCGGCTCCTTCGGGTTGCGACGCTCGTGCAGAGTCCTCAGCCGCTCGGCGGCCGCGGCGTCGCGAACCACCACCGCGCCCCCTTCACCACAGCTCACAACCTTGATCGCCTTGAAGGAAAGGACCGTGGCGGACCCCCTCGATCCCACCGGCCGACCGCCCACGTGCGCCCCGAGCCCTTGCGCGAGATCCTCGACCACCGGCACACCGAGCTCAAGAATCCCGTCCACATCGGCCGGAATGCCGAACAAATGCGGCACAACGACCGCCCGTGTTCTTGCCGTGAGGGCGGCCGAAACGGTTGCCGCCGAAGGGGCGTACGTCACCTCGTCCACATCACACAGAACGGGCGTCGCCCCGACGTACAGCACCGCATCCATGACCTCCGGACACACATAAGTGGGCAGGACGACGTCCTGACCGGCACCGACCTCCAATGCCCGCAAAGCCTCCACGAGCGCCAGCGTCCCGCCGGCCGTCGCCGCTGCGTAGCGTCCGGCAAAAAACGACTTCGCCTTGTCGGCCAAACGACCTGAGACGGCCCCTTCCGCCGTCATCTGCGATCGCAATACCTCAAGCACGGCGGTCTCGTCCATGACGTCGTGCCACGGTCGTGAATGGGGGATCGGGCGGGGCGTCATATCATGTCGTCCTCACCCTCCGGCTTCCGAGCACGCCAGAGTTTAACGTATACCCGTTGCCCCTCCACTTCGAAGAAGGCGGGGTACTTCTCGGCGTCGCAGGCCCGAATGTGATGGTAAAGCTCGATCAGAGGTTTGCCCGGATCCAAGATCGAATCGTCCGGCGTCCGCATCTTGGGATATTCCGAGGCTTGGGATTCATCCTGCGGCGTCCACTTTAGCTCACGTCCCCGGACCACATCGTCCAGTACATCCGCGAGCAGATCCGCCTCCACCACACGGCTCTTCCGCATCATGCTCGAAGGGGTGTCGAAAACCGAGAGCGGAAACGAGGCCTGCCTCAGGATGTCGCCGCGGTCGACCTCCGCGGTCATGCGGTGAATGGTCACGCCGCTTTGAGATTCGTTGTTCGCCAGGATGTAGTAGCCGCTCCTGGGCCCCCGATACTTGGGCAACAGCGTCGGGTGAACGTTCAACGCCAGACGCCCATCACAATTGAGTACGTCCGCCGGAATGACATAGGGAAAACCGATACTGACAAGCACATCGGGCGACAGGTCGCCGATCGCATGGGAGATGCCGCTTCGGCTCACCAAAGAGAAGGGAACACCCAATCGGTCACACGCCTGCCGCCAGGAACCCAGAAGGTCGGCCTGAGCCCGAGCGCCGATCACAACCGACACCCTTAGCCCCCTGTCAACCGCCCGATGCAGGGTCAGCTCACGGTTGTTGCCGACAATAAAGGCGATCTTCATGCCCGCGGCTCCGCAACCACCGGCCAAGCGGAGAACGGCAATACAAATCGGAACGGATAGGCCGCCCTCACCGCCGGAATGGGCGACCGCAACATCGCGGTCTCCGGCCGTAAGAGAACCGACATGTAGAAATGTCGGTGCTCTCGGGCACCCCAGTGTGCCTTGTACCGATAGACCCCTTCCCGATTCGGGCTCGACTGCCAGTTGAAGTACTTCACGCCTCGCTCCATGAGCGAATTAAACACGGCATTAAGTGCAAACGTATTGGGACTCAGATTTCGGCACGAACTCCGGAACGCCGAGGAGAAGTAGTCGGCCCGATGACCGTGAATCACGTACATGTTCGCGCCGAGCAACGTCGTCCCGTCAAACACACCCCAGAACTCAACCAGCCCCGTAGGCACTCCGATCTCGAAGGCTGCTCGGTGAAATTCATCCGGATACGGTTTGGCGCCCATCTCCGCGTAGCGGGCGCGGTAGATCTCCAGCCATTCCGCGAACTGATCCGGGGCCAGTTGGGACCTCACACGCAAGCCCGCCTTCGTGGCCCGGTTAATCTGAGACCGGAGGACATCTCGACGCTCTTTTGGAACCTGGGTCAGCGGATGTGCGTCGAGGTCCTGGACCTGCACGAAGTTCTCGTGTTCGTGCGTGACACCCAGCGCCTGCCTGTAGAGAAGCTCGTCTCGCTCCGACAGCCACGGAGACGTGCAGACGTTCAGAACGTCCGCCCCCAAAACCTCGGCCTTCTCCCTAAGCGCTGCGAGCACTCTTCGGACAACCGGTTCGGTCCCGTCGGGAACCGCGGGTCCGCCGTAGGCAATATAGGGCAGCGAGTTAACCACCGTTCCCAAAGGTCGCGAAAGCACCGTATAGAGCAACCACCCTGCCGGTTCGTCACCGTCGAACGCGACAAGGACCCGGCAGTCCTCACCGGCGGCTTTGAGAACGCCCGACCAGGCGGGATGGTGGTGGGGGAAGATCGTCGGGGCGCCCAGGCGAAGTCGGAGTCTCGCTGCCTCGACGGGGTTGAGGTCGGCCACGCGCAGCCCCTCGGCGCCGCGGACATCGGCATGGATGTCCTCCGTTTGCAGGCTCGCCGGGTCACATAATATGCATCCTGTCGTCATGGGATTCCATCAGTACGAATCGTCGCGGGACCTCCCATCAGACCCCTTGCGTGTTATCGGTCGTAGCAGGACCTTGCTTGAGTTATACCTTGACACGATCTCGGGCCTCGCCATACAAGCGTCACATGTTACTAGGAGAAAGCCCCCATGACCTCTCGCGAACGCGTCAAAGCGGCCTTTGCCCATGTCCAACCCGACTGCACACCCTGTGACTACTTCGGCACGCCGGAGATCCACCAGGCACTGCTCAAGCACTTCGGCCTGACCGACGACGACGCCCTGATGGACCGCCTGGGCACCGACATCCGAACCGTCAATCCGCCTTACATCGGCCCGCCGCTGCCCACGTTCCCGGACGGATCGTTCCGCGACATCTGGGGTGTCACGCGCAAGCCCATGCCGAACGAATACGGTCAGTACGACGAACCGTCCGAGCTGCCTTACGCCAAGTGGACCACGATCGAACAGGCCAAGGCACACCCGTGGCCAAGTCCGGACTGGTACGACTACACCGTCATCCCGGCGATGTGTCGCAAGTATCCGGACAAGGCCATCGCCGTCGGGAGTTTCGGCGTCCAGGACTTCATCAACGGCGTCGCCTTCGGGCGCGGTGTCGAGCAGGTCATCATTGATATCGCAATGGAAGATCCCGTCTACCTCTACATCGTTGAGCAGCGTCACCGCTTCTATCTGGGCCAGATCGAACGGACGCTGGCGGCCGCCAAGGGTCGGATCGACATGGTGCTGTGCGGCGACGACTTCGGCACGCAACGTGGCCCCCTAATCTCCGGCGAAACATTCGACCGGCTCTATGCCCCCAAGAAGAAGGAGCTGTTCGACATGGTCCACTCGTACGGTGCGAAGGTCTCACACCACTGCTGCGGTTCGAGCCGTGCGTTGTGGCCCCGGTTCATCAAGGTCGGCATGGATGGCGTGCAAACGATCCAACCGCAAGCCGCGGGCATGAATCCCTATGATCTGAAGAAGGAGTTTGCCGGCCGCATGGTGCTGCACGGCGGCGTCGACGTCCAGGGCGGCCTCCAGCGATCGACACCCACCCAGGTCGAAAGCGAAATCCACCATCTGATGGATGAGGTCGGCCAGGGCGGCGGCTTCATCCTCAGCCCATGCCACAACATCCAGCCGGACAC
>CAZQTW010000105.1:0-14983 GCA_964596165.1 uncultured Planctomycetales bacterium
GACCATGGCCGCACCACCGGCGTAACGCAGAATATCGCGCCGCGTGGGACCCCATCGATCCGCAACCCAACCTTCGTCTTGTGAGCCAGGCCCCAACTCTCGCATTGCCGTTCCTTTCGTCGAAAGAAGTGCAGCTCCGGTCCGTTGATCGGTCATTGTATGATCAGTCGTGTTCAGGTCAACAACATGCAAGCTTGCGATTCATCGTCCACGGCACTTGATGGGGCAGTGGATTCAAGACAATCGCATTCCACGGCTCGCGGGCCCCGCAGATCATAGGTGCCCCCCGCGTGCCTTTCCGTGGTGGCGAGGCGTCAGTAGTTTCCGAACTCCTGAAGCGCCTCCCACATGGCCACGATATTCTGGGGCGGAACATCCGCCTGGATATTGTGAACCGTATTGAAGATGAAGCCGCCGCCGGGCGCCAGGTCATCGATTCGTCGGCGAACCTCGGCCTTTACTTCCGCGGGCGTCCCCCGCGGCAGGACGTGCTGCGTGTCCACCCCACCGCCCCAGAACGTCAGGTCCTTACCGAACCGCCGTTTGAGCTCCTTGGTGTCCATGCCCGCCGCGCTCACCTGAACGGGATTGAGGATGTCGATGCCCGATTCGATCAGATCCGGCAAGAGTGGGGCGACCGCACCGCAGCAATGGTAGAAGATCTTGACGTCCGTTTTGGCGTGTTTTCGGATGAATGCAAAGAGCTTCGCGTGACGCGGCTTGAGGAGTTCGCGATACAGCTCCGGAGCAACCAGGGGCCGGTCTTGCGTGCACAGATCGTCGGCCTCGGACACAATCATCACGTTCCGGCCGACACATTCCAGCACACGAGCCCAGTACTTCATCTTGATCTCACAGACAACGTCCAGGAGCGCCTCGGCCAGAGGGCGGTTCGTGAGCATGTCGCAGTAGTAATTCTCGAAACCTCGCATCCAGAGGGCTACCTCCAAGATTCCCGCTGCGTTGCGTCCGAGCACGTAGGCGACCTGTTTGTCATTCATGAGTCGGTCGGCTTGTTCGGCGATGCCCTCGTAGCGGCCCGGATCGAGAGGATCCGGCCACTTCACACGGGCCAATTCCGCAACACTCGTGACGTTCGCCAGCGGGTGGGCGCGCATGTCATAGTAGAAGCCCCCTTCCTGAGGCATCCACCACTCGATGCCCCACTCGTCCCGGTACTTGTGGTAGCCGTCTTCGCTCCATCGCTTCATATGAAAGCCACGAGGCGCACCAGGGTTGATGCCGCAGACATCCACCTTCAGCCGCTGTCGGACGTCCTCGTGGACCTTGGCGAGTTGCTGGAACAGGTCTTCGATCTCGACTTCGACCTCGGGCAATCCCAGATAGGCACGCAACCTCCGATAGGCCTGCTCGTGAATGCCCGTCAGGATCGTCCCGCCCAGATCAAACGGCACCCGGTCGGGTTCCTTGTGGTTCAATGCCGCTTCCACTCGCATGCGACTGGTCCAGTTGTGCGTGGTCATGCTGGAGACTCCCGTGACAGCGGGTTACTGTGGCGTTGCACGCAACGCATGGCTTAGCAGCATCCTACCGCGCCTGCATGAAGGGGGTAAACCAACTCGCGACCGGCTGAATCCTCGCAGGGCGGCTCGGCGAGAACTATCTCATCGGCCGGCAGTTCTGGTCATACGAGCAGACGATGCGGAAGGGGAAGGAATTCGAGGACGGGTTCAAGAAGTTGTTGACCGATCCGTCAAGCCCCTGGGTTCGATACCCGTGGCGGACGGACTTGGGGACGGATTCGCAGGCCTCGTCCGCGCCGGCAACCGTTCCATCCGGGCCTTCCGAACCGCTCAGATGACCCCTACCGCACCAGCCAGAGCACCAACGCCACCGTACTTACCACAATACCCGCCCCCGCCAGGACGGCCACGATGATCAACATGATCGTGAACCGGCGGGTCTGCTGCTCGACGATCTCGCCCAGCCGGCGCTGGTGTTCATCGCTCATCGCCCGCAGCTCGCGCATGGCGTTTGCCTGATGCTCGGAAGACTCGCCCAACCGGCTGATCGAACGTTCGAATGATTGGAGCGACGTGGCCAGATGGGCGTCGCTCTCCGAGGCCATCTCCAACTGCCGCTGAACACCGGTTAGCGCATCGGTTTGACCGCGAACGACACGGGGCAACTCGCCCACCGCATCCGAAAGCTGCTGTGTCCGAACGGTGGTGGTCTCCAGTTGAGCGGCAATGCCCGAAAGAAGCTGGACTTGTTGCTGAGTCGCACCGGGCAATTCGGCCAACGACCGGCTGAGCTGCGAGATACCCGTGGCGATCTTCTCCGTCCGATCCTCCTGCGTGGCCATGTGCTTCTGTATCGCATCCATCATCTCCAGGACCCGATCGTATCCCTCCTGGAGCCGGCTGATCGTATGCTCGCGCCGCGCCCACCGGGTCAGGCCCGAACCCGCCTTCTCAATTGGCGGATCCTCTTCGACGGAAACGGCGACCGGCGAGTCAACATCGTCGCCGTTGACGAGTACGGATTCATTCCGACCCGACCCTGCCTTCCGGCCAGTGAGCCACGCCTTGATCCGTGAAACGAACCCCCGAATGGCCATCGTACAGACCCTCCCAACGGGCCGGTTGACTGGGGACTAAAGACGGTCCTGTCCTACCGCCAGGACCACATCCCAACCCTGGTCAGACGACCCAACGAGTATACCAGCGATCCGGCAACAGACCACCCTCCCGTGCGACGTGATCTTGGGAGGTGCGCTCGAAGGCACACCGAGATCGCTTTCTTGTGGCCCGGTCAGCCCCTACAATCCCTTGTATGTCAGGTATTGACGACCAGCCCCGAATCGTCTCGATTGAAACCACGGGTCGCCACGGCAGCGTGGCCGTCGCTATCGGCGACCAGTTACTGGCCATGACCCGGTTCCCCGCCGATCGCCAACATGCCGTTGAGTTGCTGCCCGCAATCGACCGGCTTTGCGCGGCCTGCAATTGGTCGCCGGAGATGATCCAGGAGATCCACGTGTCGGCCGGGCCGGGGAGTTTCACGGGCTGCCGGATCGGTATTACAGCGGCGCGCGCCCTGGCGATAGCAAACTCCGTCCGGTTGGTTCGTGTGCCGACAGTGGACGTACTGGCGATGAATGCGCTGCAACTACCGGCCCCCCCCGACCACCTCGTGGTCCTGCTTGATGCCCAGCGACGGCAGGTCTATGCCGCGGTCTATCAACGGAAGGACAAAGAGTACCGGCGTTTGGGAGACGTGAAGAACGGGGACCCGGATTTGCTCTTGGGCGATTTGCCGAGGCCGTGCGCCGTATTGGGCGAGGGGATCGCCTACCATCGTCGCGCCGTCGAGGACCTTGGATTCGAGATCTTGTCTGAAGACCTCTGGCCGGCTCGTGCCGACAATGTCCTACGTATCGGCCGTCAACTAGCCTTGCAGGGGCAATACATCGCTGCCAACGAATTGGTGCCCATCTACATCCGCCTGCCTGAGGCGGAAGAGAAATGGCGCCTCAGGCACAATGAGGCGATTTGCTGAGACAGGACGTTCAGGCAATCATACTGCTGGGAAGTGCCAACTAGGTATCGGTGTCTCGTCGTCTTCCCTCCAGCATCCTCAGAATGTCCGGCACGAAGGGCGTACCGCATTCAGGACACCGTGGTTCCTCCTGCCCACGAAGATCGTAGCCGCATTCCATGCACACCGGCCTGCCACTCCTGACCAATTGCTCACGGATTGACCTGCGTATCGTCCTGCGAGAAACAAGACGATCAACCGTGACCATTACAACCGCAGCACAAAGGGAAGAAATGGTGCGTACCCCGAGCGGCAACTTGGTCCAAGATCCACGTTTCGGTCCGAGCAGCACGCTGGCGGCCCCCGAAATCAGCAGGAAGACCAACGCGAAGAGGAGCAAGAGAGGGAGAATGCGGGCCAAGGTCCGAGTGGACTTCCACGCAATGTGATAGGCCTCCCCTGCTTCCTGCTCACTGTCAAAGAGACGCAATTCGGGAAACGATCTCAGGTTCAGCCACTTGTCCGGCACCTTTCTCTTGCGACTCTTGGGCATGGTGTCGCTCCGCACAACCACACCGCCAAAGGGAATGGACGGCACGCCGGCGAAGCCCTTCAGCTCCGGATAGAGCCGCAGGTAGAGCCATTCATCCGGTAGCTCGCCCTTGACGTCAAATACATCGCAACTCGAATGGAGTTGCGCCGGTCTTGTCAGAACAACGTATACACGAAGATCCCGCCGCCGCTGCCGCCGATGAAGATCAGCACGCCCAGCAGCGCGAGCACGATGATGATGGGCAACATCCACCACTTCTTGTTGTGCATGAGGAAATCGAAAAACTCACGCACGATGGACGGGCGAGCCTCCTGGGCCTGTTGCATGAAGTCCTGCGACGTGCTTTCGGGCTGGCGTTCGTCCGGCATGGTCAACTCCTCGGATGCTCCTTCAGAATTGGCTGAAGTATCGTTGCTTCTCTTCGGGTCTGGGCAGGACCTTGGGCTTCCAGTACGTCGTTGCGCTGGGGTCGCGATTGAGCTGCAACGGGTCCCGACCCAACAAACGGAATACCATACCCGTTCCCGTAATCACAATATAGTAGACGATCCCAAGGATCACATACGACATCACCCAGCCGACCGGCCAACTCACCAATGATAGGAAGAGGTACACGGGTTTGGCTGCGGGCGGGATGATCAGCCCCAGGACCCCGACGATCGTCCCAATGGCCCAAACGACTGCTGCCGCCGACGGGTGCCCGTACCACCGAAGCACCGCTCCGACCACGGCGCAGCCCACCAGCATGATGCCGCCGAACTGACGCAACTCGCGTCGCGACGGGTTCCATTTCATCTCGACAAGGGGCATGGGAGCGACCTTATCCGACCGTAGCGGCCTGCGCCTCGCCGGCCGTCACGACCTAATCCAATTCAAACTTCGCCAGGTACTCATCGATGTCATGCTGTTTGGCCTGCGGCTGCTCGGTCTTCAGAAGCAGCTGGTTCTCCAAGACGAGCACGTCCATATTGGTGGCCATGAAACAGCGGTACGCATCCTGCGGCGTGCAGACGATCGGCTCGCCGCGGATGTTGAAACTCGTGTTGATGATGACCGGGCAATCGGTCATCGCCTCGAAACGCTTCATCAGCCGGTAGAACCGCCCGTGGCGTTCGGGATCGACGGTTTGTACGCGGGCCGAGAAGTCCACGTGCGTGATCGCCGGTACGACCGACCGAGCGACCTTCAACCGATCCAGTCCCTTGAGCTGGGCGGCCTCGCCGTCCAGCTTGAGCCGCTTGGCCGGCTGAACCGGGGCCACCAGAAGCATGTACGGGCTTTCCTCGTTCGGCCGCATCTCGAAGTACTCGCTAACCTTCTCGCGCAAGACACACGGGGCAAACGGCCGGAACGACTCGCGGAACTTGATCTTGAGGTTCATCACCGACTGCATCGCGCGGCTTCGGGCGTCGCCGATAATGCTGCGGCTGCCCAGGGCGCGAGGACCGAATTCCATGCGGCCCTGCACCCAGCCGATCACCTTCTCGTCGGCCATCAATTGCGCGACGCGATCAACCAACTCTTCCTCGTTGCTGAAGGTGTGGTACTTGGCCCCCACCGAATCGAGGTACGCGCGGATCTGTTCGTCGGAGTAGGCCGGCCCGAGCAGCGAACCGCTCTGGAAATCGCCCTGCCGCGGCTGTCTGGGTTTTTCCAAGAGTTGGTACCACGTGAATAGGGCCACACCCAGTGCCCCGCCCGCGTCGCCTGCCGCCGGTTGGATCCAGACGTTCTCAAACGGCCCCTCGCGGAGGATGCGCCCGTTACCCACGCAGTTCAGCGCAACGCCGCCCGCCAGACACAGGTTCTTCATGCCGGTCTGGCGATGAACGTGTCGCGCCGACTTGAGCATGACTTCTTCGCAGACCACCTGGATGCTTGCGGCCAGGTCCATATCGAGTTCGCCGATCTTCGTCTCGGGCCTTCGGGGGCCGCGTCCAAAGAGGCGATGGAACTTCGGTCCGGTCATCGTCAGACCCTGGCAGTAGTTGAAATACGACATGTCCATCCAGAAGCTGCCGTCCTGCTTGATGTCGATGAGATGCTTGCGGATGACGTCGACGTACTTGGGATCGCCGTAGGGCGCGAGCCCCATCAGCTTGTACTCGCCGCTGTTGACGCGGAACCCGGTGTAGTAGGTGAAGGCGGAATAGAGCAGCCCTAGCGAATGCGGAAAGCGGATTTCGTGCGTGAGGGTGATTCGATTGCCCCGGCCGCACCCGTAGGTCGTGGTCGACCACTCCCCCACGCCGTCGAGCGTGAGGATCGCCGCCTCGTCGAACGGTGACGGGAAGAATGCACTGGCCGCATGGGATTCGTGGTGATCGGCGAAGACGTATCGGCCTTTGTAGCGCCCATGCAGCCCCCTATCCATCTCGCGGGGCATGTGGAGCTTCTGCTTCAGCCACAGGGGCAGGAAACGGACGAACGACCGGAATCCGACGGGGGCAAAGGCGATATAGGTTTCGAGGAGTCGCTCGAACTTGACAAGGGGTTTGTCGTAAAAGCCGACCAAGTCGATCTGCTCAGGCGTCAAACCGGCCTGTGACAAGCAGAAATCAATGGCGTTTTGGGGAAAGCCGGCGTCGTGCTTCTTCCGTGTGAAGCGCTCTTCCTGAGCGGCGGCAACAATCCTGCCGTCCTGAATCAGGGCAGCTGCACTGTCGTGATAGAATGCCGAAATACCCAGGATGTTCATATGACAAGGATAGCAGCGTGAATCGTCGGCTTCAAACTTTGATGATCGGCCACTTGAAAGCCTGAAGTGCAATTATCCTTGCCCTCAGTCATCTAACCGTGTAAATGAGGCGGCAAGAATAAGCGATTCCAATTATCGTCTTATTGTTTCTTTTTTGGGCTTCACCATTGCGTTATGATTTTCGGACCCTCTGTGTGATTGAACAGGAGACATGAGCATGCCATTGGTAACTTCCCCAGCACCTCGGTTTAGCTGCAAGGCCGTCGTAAACAACAGCATAACGGACCTCACCTGGGAGCAATTACATGAAGGAAAGTGGCTGGTCCTATTCTTCTACCCGCTGGACTTCACCTTCGTTTGCCCGACGGAGATCATCGCCTTCAGCGACGCGTATGACAGATTCGCCGCGATCAATGCGAAGGTAGCGGCCGTATCGGTCGACAGTCATTACTGCCACTTGGCCTGGGTGAACACGCCCCGCAAGGACGGCGGTCTGGGCAAGGTCACCTTCCCTCTCATCGCCGATCTCGACAAGAGTATTGCCAAGGCCTATGACGTACTGATCGATGCCGGTATCGCCTTGCGCGGCCTGTTCATCATCGATCCCAAAGGCATTGTCCGGCAGGCCACCGTCAACGATCTGCCTGTGGGACGCAATGTCGATGAGGTCCTTCGGCTGATCCAAGCGTTCCAGTACGTTGAGAAGCACGGCGAGGTCTGCCCGGCCAACTGGAAACCGGGCGCCGACACCATGAAACCCGATCCGACGGGCGCGCAAAGCTACTTCAAGAAACACGGATAGCGGAAGAAAGAAGAAGGGCTCAGGAGCCAGGATGGGGCACCCCTCACCTGGCTTCTTGCCTGTCCGCCTGGGGGCAACACCTCGTGTGCGAGGCGCGTTTCGATGTGACGCATCAGGCAGATCGTGGCACGATGGTGTTTCGTCCGATCAGGCGCATAAGCAAGATTGGGCCACGCGGCGTATCGATTCAAGGCATTCCCGCTCCGCCGGTTCGGTTCTTCGGCGTGGGTGTAGCGCCCGGCGAGGGGTGAGTATTGACTTCCGAAGCAACGGAGGGCCTACTCAACCTTCCACTCCAGGATCCCTCCGGAAAAGTCTTTTCGGAGCCGGACCTCGATTTTCATTCCGTCCGTCATGACGGCGTCGAACGTTGCCCGGTTGAACTGGTTGGGGTTGGTGCCGTAGACCGATGCCCCCGTAACGTCCTTCCACTTACGGCCATCCCGGTACAACAGCCTCCACGACGCCGGAACCCGACAGTGCCCGACGCCGGTGTCATCAAACCAGTACACCTCGCAGGTTGACACCTTCCGGGGTCTGTCGAACGACCACGTGATCCATTCCGTCGTGCCTCGATGATCCCACCACGTGAAACGAGGGATGGTGTGATCGTTTGAGCTTTTTGGAACCACGCCGTCGCTGACGGCATTGATGTGGTCGAACGAGTGAGAGGCCGTGTGGCGCGGCGCCGGCGGTGCAACCCATTCCTGTGCCTCCGGACCCTCACCGATCGTAGGAAAAGCCGAGATTCTCAACCGTGCGCAGCCCATGGGAATCAGCGTGATGTGCTCGACGGGCTGATCGGACTTCACCGGACTCCCTTGGAGAGGCCCCACAAGTCCGAAAGGATCTGTATCCCAGGCAGGAATTCGCTTGCCCTGAGCAATCAATTCAATCGGAGCCGCATCGGGTTTGAACGGCTGGTCGGCCGGCGGACCGGGTTTCGTGACGACCTTGAACGAGGCGGCAGGATTCAACTCATCGACGAGGAGTCCGTAGTTCCACGGCGTTGTGGGATATACTTCGTAGGCCGGCCACTTGTCGGTACCGCCGTATCGCACCCACTTTTCTCCGATCTTGAGCGAGTAGGTTAGCGGACCGCGGTCGATCGACACGGAATCGGCATTCGTTCGCCAGACCCTCATCGATATCTTCATGGGCAGTTCAAGCCGAACCTTGTCGCCGTCAGCCCATGTTCGATCGATCCTGACGTAGCTCAGCGGCCGGGTCTCTGCCTTTACTGCGTCGCCATTCACGCCGACCTTCGCCCCCTCACACCATCGCGGAACGCGGAGATACAGCGGAAACCGAACCGGCTTGGACGTCGAGATGCCGAACGTCACGGCCTCGGCAAACGGGTAGTCGGTCGTCTCCTCGATCGTCACCTCGGTCCCGTCGGCCACCTTGGCCCTGACCTGACTGGCCGCGTAGAGAACCGCTGCCAGGCCGTTGTCGCGAGTCGCCAGCCACAGGTGCTCCGCATAGTACGGCCATCCCATGGCCGCGTTGTGCTGGCAGCACCGATAGTCGTGAGGGTCGTAGGCGAACATGCATCCCCCGTTTTGTATTCCCGGCGACTTGTTACCTTTGTCGAGCTGAGTCTGGTTTGGTGCGGTCAGATAGTGCAACCCCTTCAGGTCGGGCGTCATCGACGGCGGAAATGAATTGAACGCCACATCCTCACACCGATCCGCAAACGTCGGATCGCCCGTGAACGTGAACAGCATTTGGAAGCTGTGCATCAACTCGACCCACGAGCACGTTTCGGTGCCTTGGCGTGGATCGTGATAGCCGGGTCGGCAATTCTCGTCGGCGCCGTACCCTCCACCGGGAACCTGGCCGTAGATCGTCAACACCGTTTGGTAATTGCGTTCGGCGGCGTCAAGGTGCCGACGATCCTTGGAAAGGACGTAGTACACCGCCGGCTCGCGAAAGCCCTGAGCAATGTTCACGCCGTGCCAACTGGCAACACCCTGATCCCACCGGATGGTCTGCTCGTGAAGCGCCTTGGCCAGATCGAGCAGCCACGGCTCACCTGTGCGATTATAAAGCCAGAAGACGCTTTCAATGTTGTCGCCCGCCCTGACTTTCTGCCAACTGTCGGGCAGCAGGTCTTTGCGAGGCAAGCCGAATTGCCAGCGGAAGAACTTCGTCATTACCGCGATTACTCGTGGATCGCCCGTCGCTTCATGGAATGATTGCAGGGCGTTCAGCATCGGCATGTTCGGCCACAAATCCCGTTTTTTCCGATTCGCTCTTGGTCCGAAGTAGCCGTCCGGTTCCTGGCTCGCCAGCACGGCGTCGATCCACTTGCGTGCCTCAGCGATGATCCGTTCGTCCTTCAGAACGTAACCCAAGTCGCCGAATCCTTTGAGCCAGTAGGGCAGTTCCTCCCAGCCGTTCACGCCTTCGCCCTTGGGACTTGCCCAGGCGCTCCCCTCGAACTTGCACCAGGGACTGATTTCCGTGAGCCGCCCGCTGAACCCGTCGGCCTCGAGTACGAGCTGGCCGCGAAGCCAGCCCTTGGGCGTGATGTTCCCTATCGGCAGCTTGATGAGCGGATTGGGCAGCAGCGGCGGCCGATTTCCGACGTAGGACGCATTGGCCCCCTCCGTCGGCGGAGACTTGACGACCGAGACGCGAGAGTCGTCTGCAGCCGCGATGGGGACAACCAAGACATAAGCGAAGATCAGCGCCAGGACCATCGTCTTCATAGCCGTCTCCCGAGTTCGAACGGCAACATGTTAAGAACCCTGCACCATGCGAACGTCGATTGCTCACGTAACCGTCATCGGTGCTTGTAGCTGTTGTCCGCCCGCGGATCAAGATCGCTTGAGGTTCGTCCACGAAACCGGCATCATAATTGCCGAATCAACGTTCCCTGAATGGACTTGGCATCCAATCACCGGCGGGAGTAGACAACATGCGTTCACGGTCAATGTGGCGAGAAACGGGACTGGTCCTCGGATTGGCGTGCGTGGGCCTCCATGGCGGCTGTGCCGCACCCCGAGCGGCCGGACACGGAAAGGGCAACGAGAATCTCATGGTCAAGACAGGTTTCATTCGCAAGACGCTGAAGATGCCCGACGGCTCCCAGCGTCGGTACGCGGTCTTTGTGCCCCGAGACTACGATCCGGCAAAGCCCTGGCCGACGATCCTCTTTCTCCACGGAGCCGGCGAGCGTGGGAATGACAACACAGCACAGGTCCGCGTCGGAATCGGGGCGCATATACGCCGACATCAGTACCACTTCGGATTCATCACCGTCATGCCCCAATGTGCCAAGGGCAAGTGGTGGACGGATCGCGTTGAGAAGGCCTACGCCATGGCCGCATTGGCCAAGACACAGCAGGAGTACAACGTCGATCCCACCCGGATCTACCTCACCGGTCTGAGCATGGGCGGTATCGGAACATGGGCCCTGGCGGCACAATATCCGCAGACCTGGGCAGCGATCGTGCCTATCTGTGGACTGGCGGATCCCTCGGCGGCCCCGAAGATCGCCCACCTGCCCTGCTGGTGCTTCCACGGCACCAGTGACCCCGTGGTACCCGTCCAGCAGTCGCGGACCATGATCGAGGCGATCAAGAAGCATGGCGGACAGCCGCGCTACACCGAGTATGAGGGCGTGAAGCACAACAGTTGGGATCAGGCCTACGGGACCGAAGAGCTTTACACCTGGATGCTCTCTCAACAACGGAAGTAGACGAGGCATGTCGAACATCCAGCCCACACGCGAGCCGGACTCCAAACGGGCGGTTTACGGTCTTCGTTTTCACATTCTGCCGGATGAGAACGATGGCGAACGAGCTGCCGAACTGGCGGCCTTCGCACAGGCCCATGGTATTCGGGAAGTGCATCTGTTTGTGGCGCCGGAAGAGTGGAACGACGGCCTGATCGATCAAGCCCAGATCGATCGCTACATGGCCAGCCATCGACGAATCCTTCCGATCTTGCGCAAGGCCGGCCTGAGCGTCAGCCTCAACCTCTGGTGCACGACGCTGCACCTCGATCGCGGCAGGCGGTTCAAACCGGAACACACGTTCCAGCCGATGGTGTCTCCAACCGGCAAGGTGGCCAAGGCGGTCGCTTCGTTCGCCTGCCCCGCGTGGCGCCGCTATGTGGCGGATCTCTACGGCCAGTTTGCGGCGCTGGGTTACGACGTGCTGTGGATCGAAGACGACTTCCGCTACCACAATCACGACCCGTTGGACTGGGGCGGAACGTTTGACCCCCTCATGCTGGAACTGTTCTCCCGACGGATCGGCCGGCCGGTCGGCCGCGAGGAGGTCGTCCGGGCCATCCTCCAGCCCGGTTTCCCGCACCCCTGGCGGGCGGAATGGATGGCGACGTGGCGAGAATGCCAGCTTGAGGCTGCCCGAGCAATCCGGGATGCCGTTCGAAAGTCGTGCCCGCGTGCAAGCCTGGGACTCATGAGTTCCACCCCCGAAGCCCACAGCGTCGAGGGGCGCGATTGGCCCGCGCTTTGGGACGCCATGCGGATCGACGGCCGCGTCCTGCACCGGCCGCACTTCGCGACCTACGGCGAGCCCGTCGGACCCGAACTGGTCTGGTCGGCGGCCATGTTGGACTTGCAGCGGACGTTCCGATCATCCGACATCAAGGTGTATCCTGAGATTGAGAACGCCTTCTTCAGCCCGTTCAACAAGTCGGACACCGCCACTTTTGCCCAGATGGCGATGGCGCAAATCTTCGGCAGCGACGGATTGCTTCTCGATCTGAACTCGATGACGGGCGAGAGCGTCAACACGGAACCGTTCGTTGGCCACCTTCTGGACGCATCGCGGCCGGCGCTTGACTGGCTGGCCGGCCGGTTCGGTCCGGCGATGGCGACTTATGGTGTGGGAATCCCCTGGCGGCCGGACGCTGCTGCGCGAATCCACACGCTCCGGGGGGAGTCGATGTTCGAACTCCAGGTCCCGCCGTTTGCGCCGGCGCGGGTCCTCGCGGCGTTCGGCATCAGCTTTCAGATGCGGCCGGGTGAGGTCAACGCGATCTGGGGTCCGTTCGCATGGACATTCGACGACTCCGAAATCGAGGCATTCCTGCAAGGCGGACTGTGGCTCGATGCCGAAGCGGCCGGCATCTTCATCCGGCGGGGATTCGGTTCACTCATCGGCGTCGAGGGCATGACGTGGTTCGGACGCGAGGAATGCAACTACTCGATCGAACGAATCGCGTCGTCGGAAACGGGCCTACGGCTCGGGCTCTGCCTGAACGCAAACGGCTTCTCACGGGCGGCGATTCTCAAGCCGGATCCTCGAGCCGGCGCGTGGACGAAATGGTTGAACGCCAGAGGCGAAGTGCTCGGCGATTGCCTAAGCGTCTACGTCAATCCTATTGGCGGCGTCGTGGCCGTCAGCGGATACAACCTCGCGAGGGAAGACAGATCGCTGTACAAGAACTTCCACCGCCAGACGATCACGCAGAGCCTCATTCGTCGTCTGTCAGGAAAGGAACCACCTGTCATGGTTACCGGCGGACCTCATCTGCTGCCCATTGACCTGCGACGATCCGACGACGGCGTCCGTCGGATCGTGGTCTGGAATCTTTCGCACGATCCGGCGTGTCCCGTCGTTTACGCCGCCGGTCTGACGGAGCACGTTGTCCCGGACCTCACGATCATCAGCCCCCTCTCAAAATTGCGACCGGCTGATGCCATCATGAAGAACGGCTCCGCCGAACTCAAAGCAAGGCTGCCGTTTTGTGGATTCGCCGTTCTATCGATTGCCTGATCGAGCGTAGCGACAAGCAGCAACCGTCTTCGGTCTTGGGACGTTCACCCGTCGAAGTACGGGGGTGCATTACCCGGTTTCCACTTGATGTTACAGCCCACGCTCGGTGTCTGTTCCCGTGATACGGGGCGATCGGCCAAAACGGCGTTGATCGCGGCCCTGAGGTCACGTCCCGTAACGGGTTTGTTGTTGCCCGGCCGGCTGTCGTCCAGTTGACCTCGGTAGACGAGTTGCCGCTTCGAATCAAACAAGAAGAAATCCGGCGTGCATGCCGCCGTGTAGTCCTTGGCCACGTTCTGAGACTCGTCATAGCAGAAAGGAAAGGTGAAGTTCAGGTCCTGCGCCATCTGCCTCAGACTCTCAGGAGCATCGTCGGGGTACTTCTCGGCATCGTTCGAGCTGATCGCGACGATGCCAAGGTCTTTATCGGCGTAGTCCTTTCCAAGCCTCGCAAGCTCCTCTTGGACGTGCTTGACGTAGGGACAGTGTCGGCAGATGAACATGACCAGAAGGGCTTTCTTGTCACCAAGAGCAGACAGCGAAATCTGCTTTCGGGTGGTGACATCAGGTAGGGAAAAGTCGGGCGCCCGGGTGCCCAGCCCCAGCATGGTAGACGCGGTGAGAACCATAAGGTTTGCTCCTTTTCGTAGTGCCAACCCGGCTTGAACTCGACCATGCCCCTGTCAACGGGTTTCTCGAACCTGTTGCGCGAGAACCGCACACATCGCGCCCCCAGTGAGGCATGAGCAGGGATTCATATCTGTACATCAGTGAACACGACCCGCGAAAGTAAGGTGTTTTCCTGCAATCAGTTGTCGCCTTTCGACCCGGCATGTCGGCAATTCAATAAGGTCTCTCCTTTGACACCTCCTTTGATGCTGCCAGGCATACCGAAAATCGTGCGTCCACTCCTGAACCTAACCCGCCGCCGTGGAGGTGGGTCTAACATTTGACCGCAACTTGGCCGCAGTCATCCATCCGCATTACGGCCAGGAGGGCCTGCACGTGACGAGTCAATTGCTGGCCGTTTTCATGGCCACCGCTCAACCCTGGGACGTTGAGGTGACCGGTTACTGCCCCTGTGCAATCTGCTGTGGACGATCCGCGGACGGGATCACGGCCAGCGGTGCGCCGGCCCAAGGCAAGCTCCTCGCAGCTCCGCCGGAGATACCTTTCGGAACGATGATTTACGTCCCCGGCTACTCGGACGGTCCGGTCCCCGTACTGGACAGGGGTGGTGCGATCAAGGGAGACAAACTCGATCTGCTTTTTCCGACTCATGACCAAGCGGCCCGCTGGGGCAGACGCAAGATGACCGTATGGATTTCCTCTCAGCAACGTAAGTCTCCGCCTGCCGCGGAGGCGGCCCAGAACCGAAAGCCCCCCTCTGTGGAAAGAGCCCCTGAACGCGAGAGATCAGTGATTGCAGACCTTCCGCCGGCGTTTCGAGAAACCCCGTGGGTCACGAATACCAAGCGGGCAAGCGTGCGTCGACGTGTGACCATCTCCGTGCGCATTGATGAGTCCCCACTCACGGGATTCCGGTTTGAGGGCTTGGCCGACCTGGGGTGGAGTAGGTTTCTAGACTTCGATTGAAGTGTCCCACCGTTGTGATTGAGTGTCACGGGGCACCCCAAAACCGGCCACCGGTGGGCGGGTCAAAACCGGCCAGT
>CAZQTW010000106.1:0-14710 GCA_964596165.1 uncultured Planctomycetales bacterium
TTAACCCACAAGGAGGTCGTAAAAAAGAGGCCAGTGTGAATAATCCGGGCTAGAGTTCGTATTGGCTGCGTGTCCGGTCTTCGAGGATGTCGGCCAGGCGCATGCGAACGTAGTCGCCGTCAATGACCACCTTGCGGTTGACCGCATCCGAGGCGTGAAAGGCGATATCCTCCACCACCTTTTCCATGATGGTATACAGCCGCCTCGCTCCGATGTTGCCCAAGAGGTTGTTGGCGTGGCAGGCCATCGTCGCCATCTCGCGGATCGCGTCATCCGTGAAACTCAGCTCGACCCCCTCGGTGCCGAGCAAGGCAATCTGCTGCTTGACCAGCGCGTTCTCGGGTTCGGCGAGAATCCGGATAAACTCCTCCTGTCCAAGATCGTCCAGCTCCACCCGGATGGGGAATCGCCCTTGCAGCTCCGGCATCAGATCCGACGGTTTGGACTGGGTAAATGCACCGGCCGCGATGAACAGGATGTGGTCCGTACGGACCATGCCGTGGCGGGTGCCGACCGTGCATCCTTCGACAATCGGCAGCAGGTCGCGCTGAACCCCCTGACGACTGACGTCGGGGCCGACCGTGGTGTCGCTTCCGGCGATCTTGTCCAATTCGTCGATGAAGACGATTCCGCTGTCTTCCGTGCGGCGGATCGCCAGTTGAACGACTTTTTCGCGATCGATCAGCCCCTCGGCCTCCTGGGCGAAGACCATCTTCCGGGCGTCGCGCACGGAGAGTGTTCGGCTTCGGTTGTTCTCGGGCATGATCCTCTCGAACAAATCCTGCAACTCGGGCGGCATTTCACCGGGCGAGACCATGGTGGCGATGGCCGTGACGGGAGAGGTCCGTTCCTTGGTTGTCAGTTGGATTTCTCGGTCTTCCAGTTCGCCTTGACGCAACTGCACGCGAAGCTTCTCGCGGATTCGCCGTCGCCGTTCGGCCGACTCGTCCTCGCGGTCGGTGCCGGGGGACATGTCGGCGGACGGCAGCAGCGCGTCCAGAATACGCTCCTCGGTCAACTGCTCGGCCCGCTCGCGAACCACCTCGGTCAACTCCGTTCGCACCTGACCGATCGCCAGTTCGAGCAGGTCCCGGATGATGCTCTCCACATCGCGCCCGTGATAGCCCACCTCGGTGTACTTGGTTGCCTCAACCTTGATGAAGGGTGCATTCGACAAACCGGCCAGTCGGCGAGCGATTTCGCTTTTTCCGACACCCGTGGGACCGATCATAATGATGTTCTTGGGGGCCACGTCCTGGGCCAACTCGCGCGGCAGCTTCAATCGCCGCCACCGGTTTCGGATGGCAATCGCCACCGCACGTTTGGCGTCTTCTTGACCAATGACGTACCGATCGAGTGCGGCCACAATCTCTTTAGGTGTCAAATCATGCATGAATGACTTCACCTTCACACGCCCTCATGCGGGTTCCCGTCCGCGCCGCCGCGGGCCACGCGGGCTGACCTCTCGAACCTATCACACACCGGTTCGGGCGGCAAGCGAGGCGCGACGATCGGCGCGGAGACCGCGTGGCTGGGATTCGTGACGGGGCGGAGCGGCGGCGACCGCCGCGGCGCGCCCGGCCGCAAGTGTGTTGCCGCAACCACCAAGTAAGGCCCGCATATGATAGAATGGCAAACGGAGGTGCCGACGGACGGGTTTCGGGAGGATTCGCTCGTGGTCCGACGAATAATCCTCTGCTGCGCGGCGACGGTACTACTGTCGGGTTGTCGCGAACCCCCGCGGGTATCGAAGCCGCCGACATCGGCACCTGCGGAGCGGCCGGATTCGGCAACGTTACCCACGACCCCGCCCAAGACTCCGCCGTCCACGATCGCCGCAACCCAGCCCGAGGCGACCATTGGAGGACGTTGTGTCGTTCTCGTCAGAGATGTCCGTGAACCCCAAACGGGATGGCTTGTGATCGAGCAGATTGAAAAGGAAGATCAACCTGCGTCGGCCGTGGGCACCGTCGCCGGACCTCGGAAGCTCATCGTCGACACCAAGAATGTCCGCCTGATCCGAATTGAGCTGGCCAAAGCCGGCGTGCCAACCCGCCGATCGGTCATTCTCCGCATAGACGATCAGCCCATCGAGATCACCGGACGTTACGGACCGGTGGCGCGGTTTGAACGATCCCGCCAAGGAAGGTGGTACGCCTCACGCCCGCCCAAGTAGAGGGCCGCCGCCCTGCGACCTGAACGTCAACGCCTGCGAACGGCTTTCAGGCAACCGCGTCGAAAAGGTGGTGGGGCGCACGATATGGCGTCCCCCTCTTCGCGGACCCTCTGATTGTTGACTGGTCACGGCCGATGCCCTAACATAACGCCTTTAACTCGTAATCCGGATTCTTGAGGGAGTCGTTGCAGGCGGACATGAATGCCCGAACCGGTAGCAATCATTTCTGATATTCATTCGAACATCGAGGCATTGACGGCCGTGCTCCGTGACATCGACAAGCGCGGGGTGCGACGAATCATATGTCTTGGAGACGTAGTGGGCTACGGAGCCAACCCCCGCGAATGTGTCGATCTGGTGGCCAGCCGGTGTGAGGCGTGTCTGTGCGGCAATCACGATCAGGCGGTGTTCTTTGAGCCGTTCAACTTCAATGTGGGGGCCGAGCGGGCGTGCTACTGGACGCGCCGACTGCTCGAGGAAGAGCCCGATCACGAGAAGCGCGGACGCCGATGGGACTTCATCGGACGGTTGCCCGTCCGCATGGAAATCGATGGGATGCTGTTCGTGCACGGCTCGCCGCGAAAACCGGTGAACGAGTACCTGTTCAGCGAGGACGTATACACCAACCCTTACAAGATCACCGAGAACTTCCGTCGAATGGAGAACTTCGACTCGTGCTTCGTGGGTCACACGCACGTGCCGGGCGTTTTCCTGGACGATCCCTATTTCGACCCGCCCGATGAACTGCCGGAGCCCCGTCGTTATCCGTTGGGCGAGGAGAAGGCCATTGTGAACGTAGGCAGTGTGGGCCAACCTCGCGATCGGGATCCGCGTGCAGCCTATGGAATCATCAACCAGGACGAGGAAGTCGAGTTCTTGCGCGTGGAATACGACATCGAGACGAGCATGCGCAAGATACATGCCGTGGCCGAGCTGGACGACTTCCTCGGCAGCCGATTGCTGGAAGGACGGTAATTGCCGATGGAAACCCGCCGTATGGTCATGGCCCTTGTCGTGGCCATGGCAGTCTTCTTTGCCTGGCAGCTCATTGCGCAGCGGATCTTTCCCGCACCGAAAGGACGGGGGCTATCCGACGCGGCAAGAACAACAAGCCGACCGACGACGCAAGTCGGCGCCAAGGAAGCCCAAACGACCGGCGGACCGACTTCGGGAACCTCCACCGGTCCGGGCGGCCGAGAGATCGAAGCCCGCGCCGGCACAAACGCTGCCGGCACACCTGCCTTGGGCGCCACGCCGGCTCCGGGAGGCAAGACCGTTCAACTCAGGGCGGTGGAGGCCGTCCCCCACACAGTGACGCTCGGCAATGATGATCCCAATAGCCCCTTTCGGCTGATGCTCAAACTCAGCAGCCGGGGAGGAGCGGTGGAAGATGCCGATCTGACCCCCCTGCTGCCACGGTACCGGAACTATCCAAAGGGCGACCTCCGCGCCAATGAAAACGCGGCCAAGGATCCGTTCGACTCCTTTGACTTGTTACGGCCCATCACAGACAAGCAGACCGGCATGACCTATCGCTCCATGAGCACACGGATGGTGAACATCTGGTTCACGACCAATCCGGCCCCCGTCGCAACCAAGCCGTCGGCGAGCAAACCCGGCGAGGAATCGTCGGACGGCATATGGCAGGACATCGACATATCCGATAGGGATTGGCAGATCGAGCGCCGGCATGAGAAGGATCGAGACGTGGCCACGTGCAGCCTGGCGATCGAGGCCGATGGCAAGCCCATCCTCCGCATCGTCAAGACCTACGTTCTGTTCCAGGACAGTTACGACGTCCAGATGGATGTGCGACTGGAGAGCCTAGACGGCCGGCCGCACAAGGTAATCCTGACTCAGAACGGCCCGATCGACATGCGGGAAATCGATACGCGAAGCGCCGATTCGCGCAAGATTTACTTTGGAACACGAGTGGGGCAGGTCATCAAGACCGGTCGCGTGGAACGTAAAGAGACGGTGGTCGAGAAGAAGGTTGATGGTCGGAGCGTCAAGACAGCGACGACAGTGGATCTCACCGGCAGGCTCGGCGGAACCCTGGTCTGGGCGGCGTTGGGGAATCAGTACTTTGCCGCCATCATGACGCCGGTAAACGCCAACCGAGAGGCCGACTTGAGCGCATTCAAGGCGGTCATGGTCGAGCACGCGACGAGCAATACGGGCGCGAATGAGTTTGGCGATCTCACGTTCAATTTCGTGTCTTCGCCGACGATGGTCGCGCCGGACAAGCCGGCGCGGTTCGATTTCGACCTGTATCTGGGTCCCAAGGAGCGCAGCCGGTTCAAGGACACGACCGCGCACAAGAACTACGTCGATCGCAATTACCTCGGCACGATCCAGGAAGAGTATCAATGGTGCGTGTGGACGCCGCTGGCCGAGCTGATGAGCAGCCTGCTGATCGGACTGCACCGTTGGGTGTGGCCGCACAACTGGGGATTGGCGATCATCATCCTCGTTCTGGTCGTTCGCGTCATCCTGCATCCGCTGACCAAAAAGAGCCAGATCGGCATGAGTCGGATGCAAGTCAAGATGGTCGAGCTTCAACCCAAGATCGACGAAGTGAAGAAGAAGTACGCCAACGACAAGACCAAAATGAACCAGGAAATGATGGCCCTCTACCGCAAGGAGGGCGTCAATCCGGCGGGCAATATGATGAGCTGTCTGCCGATGCTTCTTCAAATGCCGATTTGGATCGCGTTGTGGGCCTCGTTGAGCAACACCATCGAACTGCGTCATGCGAGTTTCATGATCATCCCCGGGCGCTGGATCCTGGACCTGGCGGCACCGGATGCGATTTACCGGTTCGCCAAACCCGTTCCGCTCCTCTTTTTCGAAATCGACGCGATCAACGTGCTGCCGTTCCTGTGGGGATTCAGCATGATCCTCCAGCAGAAGTTCACGCCGAAGCCCTCCTCGGGTAGAAGCACTGAACAACTCGAACAGCAGCAACGCATGATGTACATCATGTCCGTCGTCATGACGATCATGTTCTACAACTTCCCCAGCGGACTGACGCTGTACATCATGGCGAGCAATTTCATCGGTTTGGCCGAGCAATGGCGGATTCGCAAGCATTTGGAGGCCGACAAGGCCGCCATGGCCGCTGCCGTACCGACAGGCGAAGGAAGCGCCCTATCAATGAAACCCAAGGGATGGTTCGGGTCTTTGATGGAAAAAGTCGAGAAGTTCGACCAACAGCAGCGAGCGATGAAGAGCGGCAAGAAGAAGTGAAAACGGAGAGGCTGAGTGGGCCAAGCCGATCGTCCGCCTCGGCGTTCCCACTGTTTTCAGGAGCTTGACGTGACACGTCCGCACATTCTGTCCGAAGCCAATCTCAACCAGGTTCGTCAGCAGAGGTTCGAAGTGGCCGTCCTCCCGTGGGGCGCGTGCGAACCCCACAACCTCCACCTGCCTTACGGCAACGACACCCTCACCGTGGCGAGAATCGGCGAACTGATCTGCGACCGGGCGGCGAAGAGCGGCGCCAAGGTCTGCCTGTTGCCGGCCATTCCTTACGGCGTCAATACCAATCTGCTGAACTTTCCGATGACGATCAGCATGAACCCGACGACACAGCTCGCGGTCTTGCGCGACGTGGTTGAATCACTCAAGCGGCACGGTGTGCCCAAGCTGGTCATCTTGAATGGGCATGGGGGAAACGAATTCGGGTTCATGCTCCGCGAGCTTTTCGGCTGCGGCATCTTCCTGACGCTGGTCAATTGGTGGACGGTAACGTTCGACGTCGCCGAGAAGGTCATGGAACGAAAAGGCGAACACGCCGACGAGGCCGAAACGAGTTGGGCGCTTTACCTTCATCCGCACTTGGTGGCCCCGCTTGAAACGGCGGATGACGGGGCGGTACGATCGTACCGATTTGAAGCGATGAATCGCGGCTGGGCTCGGATCACCCGCCCCTGGGACCGATTCACCAGGCAGAGCGGCTATGGCGATCCCCATCTGGCGACGGCCGAGAAAGGCCGCCAGACCGTCGAAGTCGCCGTCGAGCGATTGGCGAAGTTCCTCGTCGAGTTGTCCGAATCCGGGATGGATGATACCTTCCCGATGGCGTAGGCATCGCGAGGGATGGCCGACGAGGTCGCAGAGCCGTCATCGGTCGGACGAAGATATCCGTGTAGGTACGGAGCAGTCTCTCCCCCGTGAGGATTTCGCGTATGCCCCCCCGGAACAATGACATGCGTAAGCTGGTGCCGGCAATTCTCCTGGGAACCGTGATTCAGGGTGAAGTCGAGGGACAGCAGGCTAAGCCGCCCTTCTATGCGGATCGAATGAACCTGCTCCTTGTGATCGACGATCAGGGCAAGACGCATCCGGTGAAGACGCCGGCCGACTGGCAGCGACGACGGGAACACATCCTGGGCAACATGCAGCTCGTCATGGGTCCGCTGCCGGAGCGATGGCGAGCGATTCCGCTCGACATGCGCGTGGACGAGGAAACCAGGCTGACCGCGTGCACTCGCAAGAGGATCACGTATCGCGCGGACCCGGGCGACTGGGTAACGGCGTATCTCTTCATACCCAATGGCGTGCAGGACAAGACGCCGGCGATGTTGTGCCTTCACCAAACCGTCGAAGTCGGCAAGGACGAACCGGCCGGACTGGGAGGCAGCCCGGATCTGCATTACGCCCTCGAACTCGCCGAACGGGGGTACGTCACCCTTGCGCCGGACTACTGGACGTTCGGCGATTATCGGTTCAAGAAATACGATCCCTACGATCATGGCTACGTCAGCGGAACGATGAAGGGCATCTGGAATCACATCCGGTCGGTCGATCTCCTCCAATCGCTGCCGGAGGTCGACGGCGAGCGGATCGGCTGTATCGGCCATTCCCTCGGCGGACACAACACGCTCTGGCTGGGATCGTTCGACCCCCGCATCAAGGTGATGGTCTCGAGTTGCGGTTTCAACACGATGGCCGCCTACGCCGCGTCGAAGTACGGCGGCGGCGACCTGAAGAACTACGCCCAGCGGCGTTACCTCCCGCGCATATCGACGCTCTACCAAAACGATCCTAAGAAGGTCCCATTTGAGTGGACCGAGGTCCTCGCCTCGCTGGCGCCACGGCCGGTCTTTGTCAACGCCCCGCTGAACGACGTCAACTACGAAGTGTCCGGGGTGAAGGACTGCATCAAGGCCGCGCTGCCGGTCTACGAATGGATGAAGGCGAAGGATAATCTCGTCGTGATGCATCCGAACGCAGAGCACTCGTTCCCGCCCGAAATCCGCCAGGCCGCCTACGCCTTCGTTGACAAGGCCCTGCGAGGCAAGTGACACCCAACGACGATTCCGCCTCATCCAACCAACGCCTGACAGCGGTCATGAAGTCTTGTTCAGGCCTAGTTCGTCTCGGACCTCGCGGAAGGCGGCAATCGCCCGGTCGAGCTGGTCGCGCGTGTGCGTCGCACCGATCTGGCAACGGAGTCGGGCGTGACCCTTGGGCACGACGGGATAGCCGAAGCCGCTGACGAACACGCCACGTTGGAGCAAGGCCTTCTGGGCCCGGATCGCCGTCGCCGTCTCACCGACGATCACGGGGACAATGGGCGTGATCCCGTCGACGACCGTGAGCCCCAACCGCCCGATGTTGGCCCGGAAATACGCCGTGTTCTCTCGCAGTTGCCTGATGCGATCCGGTTCGGCCATTAGGATGTCGATCGCCGCTGCCGCCCCGCAACAGACGGCCGGCGGCAACGCGTTGCTGAACAGGTGAGGCCGGGACCTTTGGATGAGATAGTCGCAGACCACACGGCTCCCCGCGACGTATCCGCCGCACGCCCCGCCCAGCGTCTTGCCCAACGTACTCGTCTGGATCACACCCTCGCCCAGGATGCCGAAATGTTCCGCCGTGCCCCGACCATGATCGCCAAGGACACCGGTCGCGTGAGACTCGTCCACGATGAGTGCCGCCCCGTAACGATCGGCAAGCTCCTTGAGACGGGGAAGCTGGGCGATGTCACCTTCCATGCTGAAGATGCCGTCCGTAATGATGAGCTTGATCCGAGCCTTGGCGCCGGCCAGCATGTCGGCGAGCGTGTCGAGGTCTTGGTGCGGATAGATGAACCGCTGAGCCTTGCTCAGGCGGATGGCATCGATGATGGATGCATGGTTGAGTTCGTCGGAGAAGATGGCATCCTCGGCGGTGCCGGCAAGCGTCGGGATCAGCCCGACGTTCGCATCCCAGCAACTGATGTAGGTCAGTGCCGCCTCGCAACCCAGGAAAGCGGCGATCTTGGCCTCGAGCCGGCGATGGCAGGTCATCGTGCCGCAGATGAAGCGGACGCTGGCGGTGCCCATTCCAAAGCGATCCAGCCCCTCTTTGGCGGCGGCCACGACGCGAGGATCGTCCGCCAGACCCAAGTAGTTGTTGCTGCTCAGCATGATCGTCGGCCGACCATCCATCGTGACCGAGGGAGACTGCGGCGATTGCAGTTCATTGGCTTGCTTGTATTGCCCGGACCGGCGAAGCTGATCCAGTTCGGACGACAGGACGGCTTCCAGCGCTGCGGACATGCAGTTCTCCTTGCGACGTCACCGACGATTGCGACGGTCCGTTGCGGCCGGCGGAAGGCAGGCCTCGAAACGGAGTGAAGGCGAGTGCCTACTTCCGCCGGTAGGCCGGCAGCTTGGCCTGCTTCTTCCAAGCCGGAATACTCTGATAGTAGCGGACCACCAACCATCCCATGCAGACGGGCACCATGGCGGTCGATAGCGCGCCCAACAACGTCAACATGTTGCTCATGCTGTAGTGTGCGGCCGCACCGGACGGGTCGGCCGGTTGTCCCGGCGGGTTCCCTCTTGTTCCGACGTAATGGGCGCCGATGAAGAGCCCGACGGCTGCCGCGGCGAATCCCAACAGGGTTGCCACGATTTTCCAGATCGGCCATCGTTGATCGCGTTTGGCCATGAATCCCCTCGATGACGCCTCAGGGATGCCTGACGATGCCGGTGATGTTGGCGTCCACCTCCTCCGACGTGGAAGGCGACGCCACCGACGTCGTGGGCACCTCCGACGGGCGGAGCACGATCTTACACGCCTGGCCGCCCGAGAGCAATTCCATTGCCTCGTCGATACGCTCGTACGGGAGTTCACGCGTGATCAGCGGTCGGAGATCGACGACCCCTCGCTCGAGAAGCCACCGCGTCTTATACCAGGTGTCGAAGATTCGCCGCCCGTTGAGTGCAAGAACCGTCAGGTTCTTGAAAATCATGTTCTCGGCGACGTCGATTTCCACGGGCCGGCCGGGAAGGCCGAACAGTGTGACGCGGCCGCCGTTGCGCACCGCTCGGAAGGCCGAGGTGATGGCCTGGGCGGCGCCGCTCATCTCCAGCACAATATCCACCCCGTAGCCCTCGTTTGCCTGGAGCAGCCAGTTGGTAACGCCGTTCTTTCCCGGACCGTCGTGCTTCCCGTCATGCGTCGGATTGTAGATTTCGTCCGCGCCCATCTTCTTCGCGAGTTCCAATCGAAAATCGACAACGTCCGTGGCGAATACGGCCGCGGCGCCGCTGGCCTTGGCGATCCCGACGGCGAAACACCCGATCGGACCGCAGCCGAACACGCCCACCGTCTGTCCGGCCAGATCGTGCGCCAGCGTGGCGTAGACGGCATTGCCGAATGGTTCCTGAAGAGTCGCAACCTCCGGTGTCAACTTGGTCGGATCGTTCTTCCAGATCACGCTCTCCGGCAGGCAGACGAATTCGGCGAAGGCCCCGTCCCGATCCACACCGATGACCTTGGTCTTCGGGCACATGTGGGCCTGACCCGTTCGACACTGGAAGCACATGCCGCAGGTGATATGGCTCTCCGCCGAGACGAAGTCGCCGACCCGGACATGTTCCACCGCACGGCCCGTCTCCACCACCGTGCCCGCGAACTCATGCCCGACGGTGATGGGTGGATGGACCCGCTGTTGACTCCAGTCATTCCATCGCCAGATGTGCAGATCAGTGCCGCAGATGCTGGCGGCCGTGACCTGTATCAAGACATCATGAGGTCCGACCGTGGGCACCGGTACGTCCTCAATGACCAAGCCTTTCCCGGCCGCAGGTTTCCGGATCGCCTTCATCGTCTCGGGCATGGGACCCTCTCCTTGATAGTGAACGTTTCGTTTGATATAGTAAACACTATCGGACGGAAACACAAGTAGTCGGTGTTCAAAATAACAAACTTCTGTTCATCATATGAGACGATCGCTACATCTCGGCATCGGGACTCGAGTCCGCGAGCATCGCAAGAAGGCCGGGCTGTCGCTGGACGCACTGGCGCGGGCCAGCGGCGTCAGCAAGGCGATGCTTAGCCAGATCGAGCAGAACAAGGCGAATCCCACCGTCGTCGTCCTCTGCAAGATCGCCGAGGGACTCCGCATCGACCCCGGCCAATTGATGAATCTGGCTCGACCCCAACGACGCTTTGAGGTCATCCGAGTCGACGACCCCAGACAGCTCTTCCAGGCCAACAAAAAGGTGATGCTGCGAACCCTCAGCCCCCTGTCCATGGAAAAAGACCTCGAATTCTACGAGGTGATCCTCTCGGCCGGAGGAAAACTGGACTCCGCTCCTCACTTTCGCCATACCGAAGAGTACGTGTCGGTCTCGCGGGGCCACGTGGTGCTGTCTTCCGGTGACGAACAGGTCGTATTGCGGAGAGGCGACTCCGCACACTACTCCGCCGACGTTGGACACTGCATCGCCAATCCCGGTCGAAGCAACGCTCAGGTCTTTCTGGTCGTTAAGTACCGGACGGAGGCCGGTTGACAACGCGCGTCCGCGCGGACAGTGCCGAGGGGTCCGGGGGGTTCACCGTCCACCCCGAACCGTCGCGCGCCGATTCGGGCCCGCCGACCGCGTCATGTCAGGGCGGGCCGATCGGGGGAAGACCGCCCACGTTGACTTCCCGTCCGAGGCTGGTAGCATCTGAATATGCGGCGAAACGGGCGTGTCTGTGCTCCGTTCGCTAGGACCGATAATTCCGGGGTTGTAGAACCATGTCCTGGAATAAGATGCGAATCGTTCTGTCAACAGGCGCCTGTATCGTGTGGCTTTCGACACTCGGGTGCGCGGACCATCGCGCGGGAACGTCGCACAAGGATCAAGCACACGCCAGCGCCCTGACGGGAAACGCCGAGCAGACCTCCGCTCGCGAGGAGCAGCCCGGTTCGGACAGATCGCACTCCGTCGGCTACGGCAAGAAACGTTCCAACTACGACCATCATCACGACGAATAGGCCTGCCGGAACTGCAGGTGCTCCCTTGACCGCATCCTCACCCCCACGTAAGTTCTTCAACAACAGATAGACTCGGCCTGGAACGCGGTTCGGAGTCCGGGTCTGCGGCGTGCGCAGTCACCTCGTTAATGGGGGCACCGTCGCCGAGCGTTCGCATCCTGAATGCCCACACAGAGCGTGATACCCAAGCGCATACGCCGGTCACAGCGCCGCGCAGGCTACGGAGAGCCAATGATGCCTCATCGCTCGATCGCGATGGTACTCGTCGGAATGGCCCTCTGCATTCGTCCCCTTGAGGGGGGGGCTGATCCCTCCTCCTTCGATGATCCCGCGGCCGAGTCGAAGGAACAGCAAATCGAGAGGCTCGAGAAGCTCGTCGACGAACAACGCGCGAGGATCGATTCACTCCAATCGCAAGTCGAGTCCAAACGTGCCCGCTCCGTGGAGACCGCGCGGATTGACCCGATCAAACGCCTGGTCAATGAACTCATGACCGATGCCGGTTTCCGCGAAGGACTTTACCCCGACATCGCACAGGTGGGTTATGAGGACGGGTTCTACATCAAGAGTTCCGACGAGAGCTTCGACCTGGTGATCACCGGCATGATGCAAGCCCGATGGACCGGGATCAGTCGGCAGAGCGACAACCGACGCCTGCAAGGCCGCAACAAGCAGGACGACGTCAACGGCTTCAAGATCCAGTATCTCGAGTTGAACTTCGACGGCCACATCCACGACCCCAAGTTGACCTATCACATCAGCGTCATCGGTGACACGGACCAGAGTCACACCTGGGAGACGTACTACGCGCAGATCCTGTACGAATTCGCCCCGGAGTTCGTCCTGAACGCCGGCATCCTTGACCTTCCTCAGGGATTCAACAACCTCGTTGCCGACAACAAACTGCTGTTTGTCGATCGGGCCTTGGCGGAAGAGGTCCTCAACGTCGGCTATGCACCCGGCGTGGCCATCAGTGGTCTGCTCTTTGGGAAACTGGAGTACGCGGCCGGCGTCTTCAACGGCATCGGCAACAATACGGACAGTCCGAGCCGCGAGGAACTCGACACCAACTTCGCCTATGCGGCTTCGTTGATCTACCACATCCTAGGAGACGGTGTGGGCGACGACGAGACCGACCTCGAATACAGCAAGGACCCCACCTGGGATATCGGGACCAGTTTCGCTTATAACGACGACAACGGCGATCTGAACGGATCGAGCTTCTACGTTATTCCTGAACGGATTCGCAGTGGCCTCGGCATCGGCGGATATGGCGAGGCCGACCTGACCGGGTCAGACCTGCTGCAATTCGGCGCCCACACGGCCTTTCGATGGCGGGGCCTCAGCGTGACGGCCGAGTGGTATCTCCGCACGATCAAGAGCGACAGTCGATACGGCTACTGGGAACTCCTCACAGGGCGGTCGGGCTCGATGCACTACCAGGGAGGCTACGTCGAAGCCGGTTACTTCATCGTGCCCAAGAAGGTTGAGCTGGCGGCACGCCTCGGCGGCATCTGGGACTCGAACGGCGACAACACCTGGGAGTACACGTTCGGAGCGAACTACTACCCCTATGGAAGTCACAACGTCAAGCTTCAGGCCGATGTGACGCGAATTGAGGAGGCCCCCCTGAGCAGCACGAACGGCGGCTGGCTCCAGAACGACGAGATCACCATGATCCGGCTGGCGCTCCAGGCGGCGTTCTGAGCCTCATGGCCTCACGGCGGACAGACGACGCTCCGAGGTGATCCGCAGACCGCTCCTCAGCACGAAGCCCGCCGTAGACCGGCGCATGAGCAGGTCTCCGTATGTCGCGGCGTGAGGCGGGCCCCCGCTCGTCGGCTGGTCCTCCAGCTCTCCTGACCCGCTGCTCACCTGCTCGTTGACGCCTGCCTTGGCGGGCGTCAACGGAGAGGGGGGGATTAACGCCCCGCACCCTCACCGGGACCTTACCAGAGGGGGCTCGTTCGCTCAAGTGGTTGATTTCAGGCCGTTTGACAAAGGTGATATGACCCATCGCGAATCTTAGCGTCCCGACGCGTCCCTTCCTTTTTGGGGGACATTTGGGGAACGAAGACGCGAGGCTGATACACGTTGACCTTTAGCGTGTAACATACCCACTGCCGCGACAGGCGGAACATGTTACAGGACGCACCAGCTTGTCGAACGAGCCGGCGCCACGGGTCCGGGGCTGAATTGTGCCAGAACCACCACATTGTGCGCACCTCACCCGTTGGGCCTGAGGCGCCCGTGGAGGTTGAGAGCCTTCCTGTCCTCCGCCGGATTTCCCGAATACCGATGAATAGTCCAAGACCTTAGGCTGATTCGCAGGTTCAGCGGAACGTCCTTGCCCTTCCTGCCGCACGCCTTGGTCCTCCTCGATGCGATAGTTGATGACTTTCGCGTAGATGCCAACACCTACATACCCTTGCGGGTAACCCTTACCTGCCATGTATTCCAGCCGGTCGATGCTCCAGTCGAGAGTAAGCTGTAAGCGTCTGGCCAGGAACCCATCTTCGATCTTCAAGCGATCTGCTTCGGCCACATCCAGTGGAAAGACCCCAATAACGCCATAGCCCTCTTCGCTACCGTCGGCCTTCTTGAGTGTCATCGAGTCAAGCGCTGCCTTCAGGTAGAATCGCTGTTGCTTGCCTTCACGTCTTGCCGAGAGTATCTGGAACGAACACGAGCTATACTGCAACGCGTCTTTCTGCCACTCCCTGACTCCCTTGCATGTGAGCACGCAGCGGTAGGGCCCCCCACTGACGAGCGTAGGGTCGTTCTTCTGCGCAGCGGTCATGAACTGTGTAGTAAGGCCGCTACCAGCGTCAGCGAAGGACTCCCGCGTGAGGACCGTGATAGGCGAAGTATCAGATCGGGGCGGGACTTTGGCGATTGTCTGAGGAGGCTTGGTAGGTGGCGTTGCCTTGCCAGCCATCTGTGCCTTGGACCTGGCAACCCGCTGTTTCGTCACCTCAACCAACTGCGTTACCTTGGAGTAAGGCGTGACGAATTCAACGTGGCCGTCCTGGAAGGCCACGTGGCCGCCTTCGTTGCCGTGGTGGCCGGGTTTCTCGTAGAATACAATGTCGTTCGGCTCGCTGGCCTCGCTGGTGCCTTTGACGTAGATGAAGCACACCTCCTGATTCTCTTGGGCATCGGCAAGCCGCGCGTTTGAACCGGGGCAAAGGAATTGCCGTAACCGTTCAGGCCCTGGCGCCGACGAGGGACGGGGCGGATTGTCCGGAGCGATGAGCGGCCACGGCTTGGTG
>CAZQTW010000107.1:0-14652 GCA_964596165.1 uncultured Planctomycetales bacterium
CCCGCCCCCGCCCCCGCGGCGCCCGCCCCCGGCCGCCCGCGCGGGCGACTTCATGGGCTTGTCGCTTCACGTGCGGTATTCTGATTTACCCGCGAGGCGGCGCGAGATCGCGGTTATGCATGGAATGCCGGTACTCCACGGGGGCGAATTTGGACTTGAACAATCGCCACCTGCCTGTTAGGGTTACCTACTCGTGAGTACTGCGTAAGCGATCGCCGTCGCATGGAATGCCCGGCGGGGAGACGATGGTACCAAGTCCGACACGCATTCTGTTTAGCGCGAGATTCCGGAGCAGTTGGCTCCGCGCCCATTCGAGCCTGAATCGTCGTGTGGTCGTGAAGGAGTTCCGCTGGTTCCTTGTTCTATTGACCCTTGCGATGTTGGAGTGTCCTGCTCGTGGGGAGGAGAAAAGACCGCTTGATCGGATAGATGACAAGTTGAGAACGGCCGAGATCCTCCGATCGGTCGATCGGGAGGAGATCCAGAAGTGTTTGGAGGAGCAGGCCGATATCCTTTTGAGCGAAGAGACGAGTATCGATGCCAAGCGCCGGATACGCGAAGACTTCCTGAGGATTCTGTCGAGAGACCCCGCCCCTTCATCGCAGTTCAAAGAGAAGTTCATCGGCCTGTTGGCGGACACCTTCAAGAGTCGCCTGAAGGACGGTGAGGCCGCCGGTACGCTGACGATGTTGTTGATCTTGTACGACCTGCGCGAGTCGTTGCCGCCATCTCTGTTGGGTGCGAATGGG
This sequence comes from uncultured Planctomycetales bacterium, assembly GCA_964596165.1. Lineage (GTDB taxonomy): Bacteria > Planctomycetota > Phycisphaerae > UBA1845 > JAFGLZ01 > CAYUQT01. Next base: position 750 of record CAZQTW010000107.1, read on the forward strand.
CTTGCGCTGGGTCTTCAGAACCCGTCACCTGCGGTTCGCTACTGGACGGCCAAGACGATTGCCAAGAAACAGGTCACCATCATGGCCTTGCCGACGGCCCGGGCGGCGGTCGTGGCCGCCCTGCAGAAGGCGGCCATCGAAGAGGATAACGACCCGGTTCTTCGGGAAATCTATCTGGCGCTCGACTTCGGCCCGACGGTCATCGGCAAGGTGCCTTTTGGCGAGGAGATTGCCGGGGCGTTCGTCAGCATTCTCGAAGACCGTGGCGAGCGGTATCTTCAAGGGACTGTTACGGCCTCGGAAGCAGACCTCACGGCGTTGGCGACGATGAAGCGCGTGGCCAAGGAGACGAAGGTTCTCAATGGCGGCGAGGTTCGAAAGCGTTACGTCACGGCTTTGGTGCGAATGCTCTACCGGGCGGTTGAGGGATACCTCCGCGAGTCGGAGGATCAAGGCCCTCGGCGCGATACGATGCTGCTGCGTCGGACGCTCCTGTTGACCCGTGCGGTCGAGGATGAGCTGCAAGAGGTGACCAATCTGGCGCAGTCCAAGTCCATTGGCGTGTACGCGAAGATGCAGACCGGTTCGGCCGATGACGTGATTGCCCAACGGGACGCTTGGTGTGGCTGGCCGCCCGACAAGCAGGGGGTTTTGAACGGCGAACCGTACCGATTGCCCTTGGGCGCCGGGTTCGCCGAGGTTGCCGGCAAGCCCGTCGAAACAAGCCCCAGCACCACCTCACGATAGATCCGAAGAGGTTCCCGGATATTCGTTTAGTTTTTCCGCGGTGCGCGGCGCCTCCGTGGGACCGGAACGGCCGTGGCCGTCATCGCCGTCACTCGGCCGGAGCCCCTGCGGCGAAATCACTCCGGTTTCGCTTGCACGTCCGGCCGGTTGAATGTATCTCTGCGCGTGTGAGCAGGTTCCTGATCGCCGCCGCCTTTCTTCTCGTTGCGCTCATCGCAGTCGTTGTGGTCTGGTCTGCGCGCGATCCCCGAGCGGATTTCGTGTACGTCAACAGCATCGAGCCCCGCACGCTCGACCCCGGCTTGATCAGTTGGATCGACGAAGCACGCCTCGGACGATGCCTCTTCGAGGGGTTGACGCGGCTGAACGACAAGACGTTTCGCCCCGAGCCCGCCGTGGCCGAGCGGTGGACCGTCTCGTCCGACGGCCGACGCTACGTCTTCCATCTTCGCCCCGACGTTCGATGGAGCAACGGCGATCCGATCCGGGCGAGCGATTTCGTATTTGCCTGGAAACGAGTGCTCGATCCGGCACTGGCCGGCGAGTACTTCTACATGCTGTATCCCGTGAAGAATGCCCGGGTTTTTTACGAGTCTCGCGGTGATCGCGATTCCGCGAACGACGTTCCAGCAAGCCAACTGGGTATTCACGCGGTTGACGATCGGACGCTTCAGGTCGATCTGGCCTTTCCGTGTCCGTACTTCCTCGACTTGGCTGCTTTTCATACGTTCTTTCCGGTGCATCCGCCGACGATCGAGCGCTGGGCGTACCGGGACGGCCGTGTCCTGCCGGGCAAACACCTGTGGACGCGCCCGGAGAACCTGGTCTGCAACGGTCCCTTCACGATTGAACGGTGGCAGTTCAAACGGCGTATCCGGCTCCGAAAGAACCCCCACTATTGGGATGGGGCGAGCATTCGGTTGAACAGCATCGAAGCCCTGCCGATCGAGGATCACAACACGGCGCTGCTTGCCTATCAAACGGGCGCGGTGGACATGATTTCGACGGTCAACCCGATGGCTGCCCGGGTCTTGTACGCCGCGCAACGCCAGGGCCGACGAGAGGATTTTCATCCCCGTCTCTACTTCGCCCAGTATTTCTATCGGTTTAACTGCAAGCGTCCGCCGCTGAACGATCCCCGCGTTCGCAAGGCCCTGTCGCTTGCGATCGACCGGAACGCCGTGTGCGAGCGGATCCTGGGCTTCGGCCAGGTACCGGCGTTCGGCCTGGTGCCCGCCGGGAGCGTGGACGAGATGGTGCAACAGGGCGCGGACGGCCGCGCATACCGCTATCAACCGGCCAAGGGATTGGGTTGCGACCTGACCCATGCTCGCCGGATCGAGTGGGCGCAACGGCTGCTTTCAGAAGCGGGTTATCCCGGCGGTCGCGGGATGCGCCCGATGGAACTGGTCTACAACCGCGATCAGTCGCACCACCTGATCGCCCAGGCCATTGCCAAGATGTGGCAGGACGCGCTGGGGATTCAGATCGAGCTCAAGCAACTCGAGCGAAACGTGTTCAGCCCTCGCGTCGAAGCCCTGGACTACGATATCGCCCGCGGCAACTGGATCGGCGATTACATGGACCCGATGACCTTTCTCGATATGTTCGTCACGGGCGGAGGACACAATCAGACCGGTTTTTCGAACGCGGAATACGACCGGCTGATCCGCGAGGCGACCGAAGAGTCGCATCCCGGCAAGCGGTTTGACATCCTGCGGCGGGCGGAGGAATTGCTGGTCGAGGATCAGATGCCGATCGCGCCGATCTACGAGTATGTGGGGTACTACCTGTTGAATCCGAGATTCGGAGGTTTGCTTCCGGACAGTCAGTTAAACCTGCTGGTGCACCGCGTGTATCGAAATGAGCGGCCCGGCTTGGCCGCGAATGACATCGATGATCGGCGGGAGGGGGTGCTTCAATGACCCACCTTGCGCTTCGTCGCCTTTTCCAGGTGCCGTTCATTCTGATGATCGTGTATGCCGCTTCCGTGGGGCTCGTGGCCGCCACGCCGGGCGATCCGCTGGCCACCGGCGACAAGGAGATGACGCCGGAGGCCCGTCGGGCCAAGGAGATCAAGTACAACTACGACCAGCCTTGGTATCAGCGGTACTTCTACACCTGGCCGATCCAGCGGTTGCTGTTCCGTCGCGATCTGCCCGCGCACCGGTACGAGGATTGGACGGTTCCGGAGATCCTTGCCGCCAGCCTGCCGGTTTCCCTGCAACTGGGCTTGTTCGCGTTTTGCGTGGCGCTCGTGGGCGGTATCACGGTGGGCATCATCTCCGCCGCCCGGCGCAACTCCTGGCTCGACTACTTGTCGGTTGCGCTGGCGATGGTCGGCATCTCCCTTCCGACGTTCGTCATCGGTGCGATGTTGCTGATGGTTTTCGGATTGTGGCTGCGCGTCCTGCCGATCGGCGGATGGGGGCAGGCGCGGCAGGTGATTCTGCCGGGCATCACGTTGTCGCTTCCGTTCATGGCCTACATCGCCCGGTTGACGCGCGCGGGCATGCTCGACGTCATCACACAGGACTACATCCGAACCGCTCGAGCCAAGGGGCTGAGTCCGCGCCGCGTCTTGTTGGTCCATGCGTTCAAGAACGCCTTCCTGCCGGTACTGAGCTATTTGGGTCCGGCGGCCGCCGCGATTCTGACGGGGTCATTTGTGGTCGAGAAGATCTTCACCGTTCCGGGCATGGGCACGCATGTCGTCGAGTCGGTCAGCAACCGCGATCAGACGGTGATTCTGGCCACGGTGCTGACGTACTCGGTGTTTCTGATTCTGTTCAACCTGTTGGTCGATCTGGCGTACGGATTCGTGGACCCGCGAATACGTTTGGCGGAGGAGTAGAGAGCACGTTCTGTTGTGCGGGACGTGCATCGGAGGCCGGCGGCATGAATGAACAGCGTGTGATCAACACGGACGCCGGCGAATCTGCCCTCGTGACTCGCGTTTCGCCGTGGCGGAGGTTTCTGCGCCACAAGCCGGCGGTGGGCGCGGGCGCGGTGCTGGGGATGATGCTGGTGGTGTGCTTTGTCACACTGCCGCTGACGGTGAAACGATTCGACCGGCAAGACCTGGCGTGCAATCTCAGGGGACCCTCGTGGTCCAACATGCTGGGTACCGACGAACTCGGCCGCGATCTGCTCGTCCGCGTGCTTTACGGGGGTGCGATGTCGATCACGTTCGGCCTGCTGGCCGCGGCGGTCTCGGTCATCATCGGGGTGACCTATGGGGCGGTCAGTGCGTATGTCGGTGGTCGCGTCGACGGGGCCATGATGCGGCTCGTGGACATCCTCTACTCGCTGCCCTATATTCTGCTGGTCATGCTGTTTACGCTGTCGCTGAGACCGTATTTTCAGCGGGTCCTCAGCGTGCAGTGGGCGACCTTTTGGGTGCTGTTGCTGGCGATCGGCGGTGTGAGCTGGCTGACGATGGCCCGAGTCGTTCGGGGGCAGGTGTTGTCGCTGAAGGCTCAACCGTTCGTCGAGGCGGCCCGGGCGCTGGGGATCCCGGCGTGGGCGATCCTGTTTCGGCATATCCTGCCGAATTTGGTCGGTCCCATCGTCGTGTATGCGACGCTGACGGTGCCGCAAGCGATCCTCCAGGAATCGTTCCTCAGCTTTCTGGGGATTGGCGTGCAGGCGCCGCAGGCCACGTGGGGTTCGCTGGCCGCCGACGGCGTGGCGGCTCTGAATCCGTTGCAGGTACCCTGGTGGCTGGTCGTGTGGCCCTGCGGGTTGCTGGCACTGACCTTGCTGGCGCTGAATTTTCTGGGCGACGGCTTGCGCGATGCCTTCGACCCCTATCGTTCGAGGTGAGGTGATGAGGAAGACGTTCGCTACGGTTTGTGCGTGTGCCTTGCTGACCGGTTGCCGGAGCGAGTCGACCCCGCCGCGCGGCGGTTCGCCGCCCGGCGGCCCGTCGAGCGTGGCATCGACTCAGCCGATGAAGGTCCGGACCTTTCGGGCCTGCGCCCGCGAGGAGTACAAGCCGGTCATCGGCAAGCGCGGCGGCACGCTCGTGCTGGCCACGTTCGGCCAAGGTCCCAAGAGCTTCAACCCGGTCACTTCCGGCGAATCCAGCACCACGGAGTACACACGTTTCATCTTTGAGGGGCTGACCGAGACCGATGCCTGGACGAACGAAGTCCGGCCGCTCCTGGCGGAGAGCTGGACCCATGACGAGACGGGCCTGGTGTGGATCGTCAAGCTCCGCAAGGACGTCACATGGAACGACGGGACTCCGTTTACGGCGGATGACGTGGTTTTTACCTACATGGATGTGATCTACAACCCCAAGATCACCACGTCGACGCGCGACATCATCACCGTTGAAGGCAAGACGTGGAACGTTGAGAAGATCGACACCCACACGGTGAGGTTCACCCTGCCGACTCGGTTTGCCATTTTCGATCAGATTATTGGCGGCACGGAAGTCATTCCGAAACACAAGTACCAAGCCCGCGTCAAGGCCGGCACGTTCGACTCGGCGATGGGGCTCGACAGCAAATCCGAGGACATCGTGGGAACCGGCCCGTTCATGTACGACCGCTTTGAGACCGGTGTACGGGTGAGTCTGAAACGAAACCCGCTTTACTGGCGAAAGGATCCTTTGAATAATCCTCTTCCCTATCTCGACGGCGTAACATGGATCATCGTGCAGAACCTCGATGCGATGATGTTGAAGTTCAAACAGGGAGAGACCGATGTCGAATCGGTCCGGGGTCAGGATTACCCGATTCTCAAGCCGCTCGAGCGCGAGGGGAAGTTCAAGATCTTCGCCCAGGGTCCCAACTTCGGGTCCTCGTTTGTCGTGTTCAACCAGAATCCCGGCAAGAGCCCCGAGACCGGCAAGCCGTACGTCGAGCCGTACAAACGGGCGTGGTTCGAGAGAACCGAATTCCGCCAGGCCGTCGCTCACGCAATCGACAAGCAGGGCATCATTGACACCGTTCTCAACGGGCTGGGATATCCTCAGGACGGCGACATGACCCCCCGCGCGGGGTTCTTCTATTGTGACAAGATCAAGCGATACACCCACGACGTGGCCAAGTCCAAGGAGCTTCTCAAACAGATCGGCCTGGTTGATCGCGACCAGGACGGGATTTTGGAGGATACCGCCGGGCACAAGGTGGAGTTCACGATGCTGACCAACGCCGGCAACACGAGCCGGGAGCGCATATCCGAGATTGTCCGCAAGGACCTTCAGCGCATCGGCATGAAGGTGAACCTTCTGTTCATCGAATTCAATCCGCTCGTGACGAAACTCGACAAGACTTTCGACTGGGAATGCGTGCTTTTGGGTTTGACGGGGGGGCCGGAACCCCACTGGGGCGCCAACGTATGGAAGTCGTCGGGTCGGATGCACATGTGGTATCCGAACCAGCCCAAGCCGGCAACGCCCTGGGAGGCCCGCATTGACCAGATCTTCAGCGAGGGCCTGAAGGAGCTCGATCCCAACAAACGGAAGGTTCTCTACGACGAATTCCACATGATCGTCAACGAGCAGCAACCCTTCATCTACACGGTGGCGGCGGAGGACCTTCTGGCCGTGCGCGATCGACTCGGAAACGTTTTTGTCGCTCCGCTGGGCGGCGTTTTGCACAACATCCACGAGATCTTCATCAAGTAGGGGCCTATGATCAGCTTTATCATCCGACGCCTGCTGATCGGTCTGTTGATGCTCTGGGCGGCCAGCCTGATGGGCTTCAGCATCATGAAGGCCGCGCCGGGTGATTATTTCGACCGCCTGAAGTTGGACCCACGGACCAGCCAGGAGTATATCGAACAGTTGCGCAGGCAATACCGCCTGGATCGGCACGTTCTGATCCAGTACGGCGCGTGGCTGAAGCAGTTCGTGCGGCTCGACTTCGGCTACTCGTTCGAGTTCAAGCTGCCCGTGAGTCAAGTCATCGGGGGACGGCTGCTGAACACCCTCATGCTGAACGTCATCGCCATTGCGGTCACCTGGCTGGTTGCCATTCCCATCGGTACCTACGCGGCTGTTCGCCAGTACAGTCTTGGTGACAAGATCCTTTCCACAATGTCCTTTGTCGGGATGTCGTTGCCGGGTTTCTTCTCGGCGTTGCTGCTGCTCTATGTCTTCTCGGCCGTTCTTGGATGGCTGCCCAGCGGCGGGCTGAAGTCCCTGGATCATGACCAGTTGTCGCTCGGCGGCCGGATCCTCGACTACGCCAAGCATTTGGTCATTCCCACGCTCGTGCTGGTGCTGCTTGCCATGGCGGAGCTTCAGCGAATCACCCGCGGCAATATGCTCGAGGTGTTGCGTCAGCAGTACATCGTCACGGCGAGGGCCAAGGGTCTGAGCGAGAGCCGCGTGATCTACAAGCACGCGCTGCGAAACGCGATCAACCCGCTGATTACGATCTTTGGTTACGAATTCGCCGCTCTGTTCAGCGGAGCGGCGTTGCTCGAGATCATCATCAACTATCCGGGGTTGGGTTCGTTGTTGCTTACGGCGATTCGCGCGCAGGATCAATTCCTGGTGATGGGCGGGTTCATGATGGGGGCGATCATGTTGCTGGTCGGCAACCTCGTGGCCGAGATCCTGCTGGCGGTTGTCGATCCGAGAATATCCTATTCGTGAACGGGCGCGTCCGACGTCTCGGCGGCGCGAAGGCCGTCGCTGAAACGACGAGATCGCCGGCGATGTGGACATGACGACGACGACGATGATGACCGTTACCGATGCCCTCGGCGACCGACCGCAGTCCCTGTGGCGACTGAGTCTTCGCAAGCTCCGCCGCCATCGTTTGGCCATGTGGGGCTTGAGGGTGCTGGTCGGGCTCTACCTCATCGCCATTCTTGCCGACTTCGTTGCACCCTACGGCTATGACAATGAGAATCGGGCCCACAGCTATCACGCCCCGTGGAACATTCACGTGATCGATACGAGCGGCACCTGGCGTCGTCCGTTTGTCTACCGGACCGGTTACACCTTCGATGAGGATTTCAATCGAGTCTACCGGGAGGATACGACGACCTGTTACCCCATTCGGTTGTTTCACCGCGGCGAATCGTATCGGCTGCTGGGGTTGTTCGGGACGACCGTCCATCTGTTCGGCGTGGAGGAGCCCGCTCGGATCTACCTGCTCGGCGCCGACTATCGTGGCCGCGACCTGTTCAGCCGGATCGTCCACGGCAGTCGCGTCTCGCTCAGCATCGGCCTGGTTGGCGTGACCATCACGTTCGTCATCGGCATGATCGTCGGCGGGACAAGCGGATTCTTCCGTGGCTGGGTCGACTTTCTGATCCAGCGGTTCTGCGAGATGATCATGCTTGTGCCCGGCTTCTACATGCTGTTGATCCTGCGGGGGGCTTTTCCGGCCAACATGAGCAGCGTGCAAATCTACTTCGGCATCGTCTTCATCCTGGCGTTCATCGGATGGGCGGGATTCAGCCGCGTCGTTCGCGGCATGGTGCTCTCCATTGTGACGAGCGACTATGTTGTTGCCGCCCGAGCCTTGGGCATCCCGTCGTGGCGGATTATCGTTCGGCACATTCTGCCGAACACGCTCAGTTATGCCATTGTCTATGCGACGTTGGCCATACCGGCTTACATTCTGGGCGAGTCGGGGCTGTCGCTGATCGGCATGGGCATCCAGGATCCCGTGCCGAGCTGGGGCAATTTGCTCCAGCAGGCGACCAGTATTCCCGAGCTGAAATTCCATCCGTGGATTCTGATCCCCGGTGTGTTCATCTTTCTGGCGGTGATGGCGTACAACTTTTTGGGTGACGGCCTGCGCGACGCTCTTGATCCTCGCTCGCTGGCCGGTCAGGAGACGGCATGATCTCATCGAGCGGTGATACCGGCGATTTGCTTGCGGTTCGCGACCTGCGAACCTGGTTCGACAGCGACGCGGGTCCCGTCAAGGCCGTCGACGGCGTGTCGTGGTCCGTTCGGCGCGGCGAGACGCTGGCGCTGGTCGGTGAGAGCGGTTGCGGCAAGAGCGTGACGGCACTGTCGATCATGCGGCTGATTCCGATGCCTCCCGGCCGCTTTGCCGGCGGCCAAATCCTGCTGGAAGGACGTGACTTACTCGTTCTGCCCGAACCGGAGATGCGGCGGGTACGGGGTAATCGAATCGCGATGATTTTCCAGGAGCCGATGACGAGTCTCAATCCGGTCTTCTCGATCGGCAATCAGATCGTCGAGGCCATCGAACTGCATCAGGACCTCAAGGGTCCGGCCGCCGAGGAGCACGCCGTCGCGATGCTTCGGAAGGTCGGCATTGCCGAGCCGGAGCAGCGCATTCGGGAGTATCCGCACCAGATATCCGGCGGCATGCGACAGCGTGTGATGATCGCGATGGCGCTCTCGTGTAATCCCGACCTGCTCATCGCCGACGAGCCGACGACGGCACTGGACGTGACGATCCAGGCGCAGATTCTCGACTTGCTCAAGCAACTCCAGGCCGACACCCACATGGCGATTCTGCTGATCACGCACGACTTGGGCGTGGTGGCGGAGACGGCCGATCGTGTGGCCGTCATGTATGCCGGCAAGATTGTCGAGCTGGCCAACGTGGACGAGTTGTTCGGTGATCCGCTGCATCCCTACACACAAGGGTTGCTGCGATGCGTGCCGAAGCTCTCGCAGGCCAAGGATCGCCTGGAAGTCATCCCGGGCAACGTGCCGAACCCGCTTCATTTTCCGAGCGGTTGTAAGTTTCACCCCCGATGTCCGGTCGGCCACGAGGATCCTCACTGTCAGCAGGACGAACCGCAGCTTAAGGAACTCCGCCCCGGGCACTGGGTGGCGTGTTGGAAGGCGACGTAGCCGACCGATCCTTCGGCGGATCGGGTCCGCGATCGCGACGGAATGGGGCGTCGGCCGGGTTGCAGGGCGGCACCCTGGTCCGTACCGGCTTTCCAAAGCCTGGGAACACGACTCCCCTCAGTATGCTGCCGGCTTCTCACGGGCGCGATGCGGGTCCGATCGGTTCAAACCTCCAGATCACAACAAATGGATGGTCGGGCCAGAGCCGTTCAAGTCGGTAGCCCGTTGCCCACGGTTCGTCCGGACGGCAGAAATCCCCGTGCTGACGCGGATAGAAGGGCGGCTCTCCCTGGAGGAGTGTGAAGGGCTGATTTCGGGCGATTTCGCGACGGAAGCGACTCCACGGCATATCCGGCGAGTACAACCGCGCATTTCCTGAAGCGAGTTGCTTTTCGATGCCGACCATCGAGCCGGTGTCGGACAGCACCACGCGGTCTTGCCTGTCGAAGTCGGGCGGCACCGGCCAACAGCCGACGAGATAGCCGGGATGCATCACAATCAGCCCCGGCATTCCGGCCAGCGCGTCATTGATGTCCGCCCGGGCGGGCCGGTAAGGCAAGACATGCGGCTTGAGGACGTCCCAATCCGTCGCGACAAATACACCCAGCAACGCCGCGGCCACGGGCCAAACGAGCCGGCCCCTGAATACGGACGCCAGATTGCCCATGAGCCAGGCGAGCGACAACGGGATGACGATCGCGACGAATCGCGGATCGAAGAAGACGTCGAGGGCGTCGTGGACCGCCGCCGGTACGATCAGCAGCCACAGAACGGCCAATCCCATCCATGCCCTGACGACATCGCCACGCAGCGCGGTGATGAGAGTCGGTATGACGAGGATCGCGGCGCCGAGCACCTTGCGCCATGTCGGCGGCAGCGGTCCGTAGACGTACTCGGATGTGCCGGCGCCGATCCGCTCGAGCGTCAGGAACACGTTCGGCGCGAACGTCTGGCCGGTGCCGAACATCCGGCTGGCCACGTTGGGCGATTGCATGCCCCAGTAGACGAACAGCAGATCCGGCAGGACCAGCAACGCCAATAGGGGCAGCCATCGCCTCGCGTCCAGACGTCGGTCAAGGATGACCCCGGCCTGAATCGCCAGGAAGAAGAGGGCGTGGTGGTGGAAGTAGACCGTTGCCGCCGACGTCAACGTCCATAGGAGCAATCGTCCGCGAAACGGTTTGGCCAGGAGGAGCGTCAGACTGACGGCCTCGATGAGCAGCAGAATCGAATAGACCCGGCCGTCTCTCGCATGCCATACCAGCGCCGGATTCGTGACGATGAGAAGGGCCGTTGCGGTTGCCGTCGGCAAGGGCAGCCATCGCATCAGAAGGCCGCTTGCCAGCCAGGCGAACCCGACGAACGCCACGCCGGATGCCACGCGCATTGTTGTGAACGAAAGCCCCGTGAGGGTCAGACAGATCTTGCTGATCAGCCAGTAGCCGACGGGCATGTTCTGGCTGTGTGTCGCGTAGTGGAAGCCTTCGCGCCAGCTCCACATGCACGAGCCGAAGGTTTGGAGTTCGTCGGCCCAGGGCATGGCCTTCCCCACGTGGTAGAAGGCCCAAGCCCCCGCGATCGCCGCCAGGCCGAGCCGGAGTCCCAGCGCGAGTCGATCGTTTCTTGCAGGGGGCGCAGGCGGAACCGCTGGTTGCGGTGACTCTGTGAGCGTGCGGGTCATGGTGTAAGGATAGCCCCACGCCATCGGACTGGAAAGCGCCGGGCGATCGTACAATGGCGAGACGGGTTCCGGTATGATACGTCAGGCACTCGGAGGCCGACCGACCTTATGGATGCTTGTTCTGAACTTCACTGTGGCGACAATCTGCGAATCATGTCGCGGTTGAGCGATGGCTGCTGTGATCTGATCTACATCGATCCGCCGTTCTTTGCGGAGACATGTGGCCGGAGCACGCGTGGCCGCTTCAGGGACGCCTGGGTTGGTGGCTTGGAAGGATACATCGACTTCCTGCGTCCGAGGCTTGTCGAAATGCGGCGCCTTCTAAGCCCGCGGGGCGCCATCTACGTTCATTTGGACGGCCACATCGTTCACTACGTCAAGGTCACGATGGACGAGATCTTCGGCCGGCGCAACTTTCTCAACGAGATCATCTGGTCGTACCGAACGGGCGGCGTGGCCCGAAGGTGGTTCGGGCGCAAACACGACACGATTCTGTATTACGCGAAGCGGCGCGGCTCGCACACGTTTCACGTTCAGCGGGATGGCCGGTATCGGACCGACGGACTGCTTTTCGATGAGCACAACCGGCCCTACAAGAAGACCTTGCGGGGACGGCTGTACTTCCATCCCGAGGGACCGGCGATGACCGACGTGTGGGAGGTACCGTTCCTGTCGACGGTGTCGCTCGAACGGACCGGCTGGCCGACGCAGAAGCCGGAGGCGCTTCTGGAACGTGTCGTACGTGCGAGCAGCAACGCGGGTGATACGGTCGCCGATTTCTTCTGCGGAAGCGGCACCACGTTGGCGGTGGCCAAGCGATTGGGTCGTCGCTGGCTTGGTTGCGACGTTTCGGAAGAAGCCGTGACTATCGCTCGTCGCCGGCTGGCGAAAACAACGGCGGTGTCTTGAGAAGTCCTTCATCGGCCCGATCCGGATCGGAGGCATGGGCTCCAAGAGGGTACCGGATTCGCGCCGCGACGGATATCAGGTCAGGTGGCTGCACGTATAGGCGACGGCCATGTGGAACATCTTTGACGCCAATTGCATGATCGGTAGGAGCGCCACGCCTCGACCCGACTGGCCGGTCACCGTGGGTGACGCCGTCGAGGCGCTTCGACGTGTCGGCATTCACCGCGCTCTGGCCGGCAACCACGCTTCCCAGCAGTACAATCCCGTCGAGGGAATGCGGCACCTGATCGACGACCTCGCGGGACACGGGGACTTTCTCGTCGGTTGCCCCACGGCGGTTCCCCACTGGGGGGGCGATGTCCCTCCGCCCGGCGAACTCCTCGACGGTTATCTCAAACGCGGGTGGGGAGCGTTTCGGGTCTATCCCCGGACCCACAACTTCCTTTTCCACCCGTTGGTCGCCGGCCCGTTGTTTGAAGAGGCCCAGGCCAGACGGTTCACCGTGCTGATCAATCGAGACCAGTTTGAATGGCCTGAGTTGATCGATATCCTGGAAGACTTCCCAAGGCTCAAGCTGGTCGTCTGCAATGAAGGCTATCGCGCAACCCGGACCGTCTTCGCCATGTTGCATCGGTTTGAGGGGTTGCGCTTCGAGACCTCGTGGATGCAGCAGTTCCTGATCTACGAAACGGTTGTGGAACGGTTCGGGGCCGATCGGTTGATTTTCGGCACGCAGTTCCCCCGATTCGAACCCGGAGCGTGTTTGGCCCCGATTCTGCGGGCCGACATCACCGATGATGCGAAGGCGCGCATCCTGGGCGAGAATCTGACGGAGATGCTGGCGGAGGCGAAGTAGAACAGGGTCTCAGCCGCCATGCGGAAGGCGTCCATGCGCGATCTGATACAGAGATTTCAGCGCGGCGAGCCGTTGGGCATACCCATTTGGGACTGCCATGCGCACATGGGCCGATGGGTTTTTCCTGTGTTTCGGGACGGATCCGCCGAGGCCATGATTCCCGTCATGGACCGGTTTGGTGTGACGGCCATGGTGATCACTCACCACGCGTGCATGGGACCGTTCCCGACCGAGGGCAATCGTCTGGCCAAGGAGGCGGCCGATCGGTTTCCGGGACGTATCTACGCCTGGTGCGGCTACAGCCCTCACTACAAGGATGAAGGAGCGGATCTTCTCGAGCGCGTATTCGCCGATCCCTGTTTCGTCGGTATCAAGCTGCATCCGGGCACACACGACACGAACATTGACGATCCGCGCTACCGTCCGGCATTCGAATTTGCGAATGCCCACTCCCTGCCCATTCTCATTCACTCATGGGTGGGCGGCGGATGCCGGCCGGAGCTGGTTGCCAAGGCGGCGACGGACTTCCCGTCTGCCCAGGTCATCATCGGCCACCACGGAGGCGGGTATGACGGTTTCAAGGAAACGGTCGAGTGGATGGCCAGGCAACGGAATCTCTACTGCGATACCGTCGCCAGTGAACTGGCATACAAGATGGTCGACCGTCTGGCCGAGGCGGTCGGCGCGGGTCGCGTCCTCTTCGGCAGCGACATTCCATTCATCGACCTCGGCGGTCAACTCGGCAAGATCCTCTATTCGCGGATCAGCGATGCGGACAAGGCCGATATCCTTGGCGGCAACTTCCTCTCGATTCTGCGGAAGCGAAAAGACCTTCCGGCTGTCAAACTGCCCTAGCCCGGATTATTCACACTGGCCTCTTTTTTACGACCTCCTTGTGGGTTAA
>CAZQTW010000108.1:0-14604 GCA_964596165.1 uncultured Planctomycetales bacterium
GGTACTGGGACCTGGAAACAGGGCAAATACGGGGGGACGGGTAATTGGGGACAGGGGACAGCAGATTCGGAGGAGCACGATGGACCGAATCCAGTCGCACCGGGATCTGATCGTGTGGCAGAAGGCGATGGACCTGACGGTGGGGATATACACACTGACCAAGAGGTTTCCCAAAGAAGAGGCATACCGACTGACCAGCCAGCTCACGCGCGCTGCCGCCTCGGTTCCCGCCAACATCGCCGAGGGCCACGCGCGGGGATCGGCGAATCAGTACAGTCACTCTCTGGCGATCGCCAAGGGCTCACTCATGGAGACCGAGACGTTCTTGACGCTTGCGGTGCGTCTGAGCTACCTGACGCAGGACGAGGCGCAACCGGCGCACCGCCTGATCACGGAGATCAGCAAAATGCTGACGGCGTTGAGGGGGAGGTTACAGGGAACAGGGAACAGGGGACAGCGGACAGGGGACAGCGGACAGGAGACAGGGAACAGGGGAGAGGAAAACGGCGCGGAACGAGTTCTGTAACCTGTCCCCTGTCCCCTGTCCCCTCCCACAGGGCCTATGGCCCTGTGGTCGCTTGGGACATCGTGACGCTCAACGCCCGGCCGGAGGCCGTCAACGCCTTCCTGGCCGAACATGCCCCGCCGGTGCTCGATCCGTTCTGCGGCGGCGGGTCGATCCCGCTGGAGGCTCAGCGCCTGGGCCTGCGGGCGTATGCCAGCGACCTGAACCCTGTGGCCGTATTGATCACGAAGGCCCTGATCGAGATTCCGCCCAAGTTCGCCAACCTGCCGCCCGTCAACCCTGAATACCAGAGGAAGTCCAGCCACGAGAAGGCGGCCCACGTGTGGCGCGGTGCGGCTGGTCTCGCGGAAGATGTCCGCTACTACGGCCAGTGGATGCGCGACGAGGCGGCCAAGCGGATCGGGCACCTGTACCCGAAGGTCAAAGTGACCAGGGAGATGGCCAAAGACCGGCCCGACCTGATGCCCTACGTCGGCGAAGAACTGACCGTGATCGCCTGGCTGTGGGCGCGGACGGTGGCCAGCCCGACCCCCGCCGTCGGCGGTGCCCACGTCCCCCTCGTTCGCTCGTTCTGGCTGAGCACCAAGAAGGGCAAGGAGGCCTGGGTCCGGCCAGTGGTCACGAAGGGCTCCGGGCACTGGCATTTCGAGGTTGGAGTCGGCAAACCTCCTGCTGACTTTGACCCCGGAATCGGAACGATTGGGCGTAAAGGTGGGCGCTGCATTCTGAGCGGTGTGCCGATGGGCTTCCCACATGTTCGCAGTGAAGGGCAGGCGGGGCGTATGAAGCAGCGCCTCATGGCTATTGTCGCCGAGGGTAGGCGGGGACGAGTCTATCTTTCTCCGGTAGAAGAACATGTCACTATTGCCGAGAGCGCCGTTCCAGCGTGGAAACCTGACGCAAGACTGCCCGACAACCCCCGTGACTTCAAGACGCCGAACTACGGCATGATGACGTTCGCCGACCTCTTCACCAACCGCCAACTGACGGCGTTGGTGACGTTCAGTGACCTGGTGGGCGAGGCGAGGGCGAAGGTGCTGGCCGACGCGAGGGCGGCTTATAGTGCAGGTGCTTGTGGTGCAAGTAGTGGTGGTCCACATGCTTGTGATGCAGCCTTCCAGCCTGCTGACACATCAGGCTCTTGTGGTGCAGGCTTCCAGCCTGCCTCCTGGCCTGTCCAGACCCAGCCCAGTGGGGCTCCGGGACAAGACTCAGGGAACTCAGGAGGCACCCGGACAGCCGAATCAACAAGAGCAGCCGGGACGGCTGCACCACAAGGGTATGAATTCCTGGATCCCCGCACGACGCCCTTCGTGCCGCCGGCGTCGCGCGGCGAGCTGCCCCACTTGTACAAGGAGGGTGGTACGTACTTCGCCACGTTCCGCCTGTTTGATGCGGTGACGCCGGATGAGGGGCAGGCGGGGCGCCCGGACCGTAATATGGATCCGGCGCAGGCGGGACGCCCGCACCACAATGTGGGTCCGGGGCAGCCGGGACGGCTGCACCACAAACGGGTGCACCACAAACGGCTGCATCACAAGGTGGATCCGCTTGAACAGGCGGCCCGATACGATCCGCCGATCGGCCTGGGCTCGGGCGCGCTGCGCGATCCGGTCGTCGCGGCCATCGTCCGCGACGCCCTCCTGCACTTCGCCGGAGAGCGCTACCACCTGCTGCGGTGGTGCATCATGCCCAACCACGTCCATGTCATCTTCGCGCCGATCGCGGGGCACACGCCGTCGGACATCCTGCATTCCTGGAAATCCTTCACGTCCAAACAGGCCAACAAGGCCCTCGGACGCACCGGCACCTTCTGGGAACGGGAATCGTTCGACCACCTCATCCGCAGCGCCGACGACCTGGAACGATTCGTCCTCTACGTGGACAACAATCCGGTCACCGCCGGACTCTGCCGTCAACCCGAAGACTGGCCCTGGAACAGTTGTAGTGCAGGCCTCGAGCCTGCTGGCACGTCAGGCCCTTGTGATGCAGGCTTCCAGCCTGCTCAGCCATCCCCATCAGTCTCCCAGCCTGCCAACACATCAGCCCCTTGTGGTGTAGTCTCCCAGCCTGCTGGCACGTCAGGCCCTTGTGGTGCAGGCTTCCAGCCTGCTGATACATCAGCCTCCCAGGCAGCCGGCCAGCCGGAACAGGAACAGCAGCAAAGACAGCAGCCGGGACGGCTGCACCACAACGACGACCGCCCCCTCGACCAGGGCGGCACCGGCCCCCAAGCCTATGCCGACGCCGTGGCGACGTATCTAGGACTCGGCATCGACAAGATTGTTGACTACAACTCCAGGCTGGTCACATGGATTACACAGCGCGATCAGGCGGGCCATGCGTTAACGAAGCAAGCCTTGCCGATGGTCTGGGACTTTGCAGAGGTCAACCCGCTTGTTGGCGCTGCCGGTGACCTGACGGTGTCCCTACAAGGAATTGCACGTGTAACCGAAGCAGTGCCCGCACGTCCACTAGCAACAACCTACCAGCTGGACACACCTGCTGCGCTCTGCAAAGTAGAGACGCCGCTTGTATGCACGGACCCACCTTACTACGACAATATTGGCTACGCCGATCTGAGTGACTTCTTCTACATCTGGTTACGCCGGTCGCTGGGGCGTGTCTATCCGCAGCTCTTCGCCACACTGCTGACCCCCAAGGCCCAAGAGCTGATCGCCAGCCCCTACCGTCACGAGGGGGACAAGGACAAGGCGCAGTCATTCTTCGAAGAGGGACTCGGAAAGGCGTTCGCCTGGATACGGGAGGCGGAGCACCCCGACCATCCGCTGACTGTCTACTACGCTTTCAAGCAGGCGGAGGATGATGC
Organism: uncultured Planctomycetales bacterium; assembly: GCA_964596165.1. Classification (GTDB taxonomy): domain Bacteria; phylum Planctomycetota; class Phycisphaerae; order UBA1845; family JAFGLZ01; genus CAYUQT01. Next base: position 3,357 of record CAZQTW010000108.1, read on the forward strand.
GGGGGATGATGACGACGATGGCACGGCACCGGGGGTGGCTTCCACAGGTTGGGAAACCATGCTTGAAGGGTTGATCCGCTCCGGATTCGCCGTCACCGGTACCTGGCCCATGCGCACCGAGCGTGGAGCTAGAAGCATCGGCATCGGCACCAATGCCCTGGCTTCCTCGATCGTGTTGGTGTGTCGCCCGCGCGGCGCGGAGGCGTCGCTGGCGACGCGCCGGGAGTTCCTGTTGGCGCTGAAGCGCGAGTTGCCCGAGGCCTTGCGGAATCTCCAGCGGGGCAACATCGCGCCGGTTGACCTGGCTCAGGCGGCCATCGGGCCGGGGATGGCGGTGTTCACGCGGTATGCCAAGGTGATGGAGACCGACGGCTCGCCGATGACCGTCCGGACAGCCTTGGCGCTGATCAATCAGGCGCTCGATGAGGTCCTGGCCGAGCAGGAAGGCGAGTTCGAAGCCGACACCCGCTGGGCGCTGGCGTGGTTCGAGCAGTACGGCATGAACGAGGGACCCTTCGGTGTGGCCGAGACGCTGAGCAAGGCCAAGAACACAGCCGTCAACGGCCTGGTCGAGGCGGGCATCGTCGAGGCCCGCGCCGGCAAGGTCCGCCTGCTCCGAAGAAACGAACTTGTGATGCAGGCTTCCAGCCTGCCAACCCGTTCCCATCAGCCTTCCAGCGAACTTGTGGTGCGGGCTTCCAGCCTGCAAGGCCGTTCGCGGCGGGCTTCCAGCCTGCGGGCAGATTCGGGGAAAGCCGGCGGGACGCCCGGGTCTAGGAAGGCCGGCGGGACGCCGGCACCACAATGGGATCCGGCCACCGACCGGCGGCTGACGATCTGGGAGGTGACGCAACACCTCATCCATGCGCTGGTCCAGCAGGGCGAGACCGGTGCGGCGACACTCCTCCGAAAGGTCGGCGGCATGGGCGAGACCGCCCGCGACCTGGCCTACCGCCTTTACACCATCTGCGAACGGAAGAAGTGGGCGGACGAGGCCCGGGAGTATAATGGTCTGGTCATCGCCTGGCCGGAACTGACTCGGTTGGCCATTCGACCAGCCGAAACGCCCAAACCCGCTGAGAAGGAGTTGTTCTGATGGCCGCTCCGACCGTGCAGTACGTCAACCGTCGAGGGGACAAGTACTACCTGTGTATCCGGCCAAGCCAGGTAGGTGGCGGGCGGCAGTACACCTTCTCGCGAAAACCCAGCGGCACCCCGGTAGAGGCGATCCCCGACGGCTACGAAATCCGCGAACTGCCCGACAGCGGCCAGGTCGTGTTGCGAAAGATCAAGCCCAGCGCCATCGCACCGCTGGAACGCCAGTTGATCGGCAGCGCCGTTCGCTCTCAGGCCGGGTTGGAGCATTTCATCGTGGACGCCGAAGGCGAGAGCCTCGTCGTCTATCTGCCGGGACTGGAGGAGTCGGAGGCGGATGAACTGCTGGCGGTACTGGGCGGATCGGACCAGCGGACCCGTGAGGCCAGGGACGAGATGGTTCGGAAATCGCACTACCGTCCGATGATGCGGTTCGTCCTGGTGGACGAGGAGAATCGGCTGTTCCAAGTCGAGCGATGGTGCTTCCTGGGCGGAATCGACAAGTGGGTATTCCTGGAGGGGCCCGCCGCCTTGGCGGAACTCGTTGACAAGTACGTGAAGCACCTGGGCAAGGAGAGTTTCTTCGAGCTGATGTGAGGCAGACGAAGAAGGAGGCCGTTGGCTCTTGTCACTGCAACCTGTACCCTGTTCCCTGTGTCCTGTCCCCTGCTTTGGTATGGCAAACGCGCACGATCGTACGGTGTGACCGTACATCAGGGCGGTGGTTACTGAAATCCTGTCGTCGAAGATGCAGGCGGAGGTCTTTCGCACCTTGGTTGGTCTTGGCACAGCTCCGGGTTAACCACCCGGACTAGGTATCTTGAGGTGAGCCGAGCGATGGCGATCAGCAATCATGAACGTGTCGGGAAGTCGTTGGACCTCCTCAACGCCGGCCTCAAGCCGTTTGTCGAACGGGAACTCAAGGCGGTGCACGGCGATCGTTGGGAAGAGGTCGCCAGAGAGGGACAACCACCCGCCGGTCGCAAGAGCAAGAAACTCAACTGGGACACCCAGATGCTGCTGTCAGTGATGTGGAACCAGTGGAACAACGTCTTCAGCCGCACGCTGGGCAAGGCCGAACGCAGCCTAGTCAGCGAACTCCAGGAGGCGCGAAACCGGTGGGCACATCAGGAGGCGTTCAGCAGCGACGATGCCTATCGCGCGTTGGACAGCATCGGTCGATTGCTCACGGCCGTCTCGGCGGGCGAGGCGGGAGAGATCGAAAAGCAGAAACAGGAACTGCTGCGGGTCCGCTTCGACGAGCAGCGGCGGTCGGAAATGCGGAAGGCGTCGTTCGCACCGGTGGAGGGCAAACCCGCCGGTGGATTGCAGCCATGGCGTGAAATCGTGACGCCCCATCCCGACGTGGCGTCGGGTCGGTATCAGCAGGCGGAATTCGCCGCCGACCTGTGGCAGGTCTATCTGAAGGAGGGCTCGGACGAGTACAAACACCCCACCGAGTTCTACCGACGCACGTTCATCACCGAAGGGCTCAGGCAACTCCTCAAAGGCTCACTGTTGAGGCTTTCGGGCAAGGGTGGCGATCCGGTCGTCGAACTCCAGACGAACTTCGGGGGTGGCAAGACCCACTCGTTGCTGGCGCTATACCACCTGTTCTCCGGCGCGGCGGCGGCTGAGTTGCCGGGGATCGAGCCGGTGTTGAAGGAAGCCGGCGTGCCGATTCCGGGCAACGTCCGACGGGCGGTGCTGGTGGGCACCAAGATCGCACCGGGGCAGTCACACAAGAAGCCGGATGGGACGGTGGTCCGCACGCTCTGGGGCGAGATCGCCTGGCAACTGGGCGGCAAGGAGGGTTACAAACTCGTCAAGCAGGCCGATGAGACCGCCACCAACCCCGGCGACATCCTTCGCGAGTTGTTCAACAGGTACGCCCCCTGCCTGATCCTGGTTGACGAATGGGTCGCCTACGCTCGCCAACTGCGTGACACCGGCGAACTGCCGGCGGGGACGTTCGACACGCAGTTCACGTTCGCCCAGGCGATCAGCGAGGCGGCCAAGGTGGCCGGCAGGACGCTGCTCGTGGTCAGTGTGCCCTCCTCCGATAACGAGATCGGCGGTGAATGGGGCAAGACGGCGCTGGCGCGGCTCAAGAATGCCATCGGGCGGGTGGAGGCATCCTGGCGACCGGCCAGCCCCGACGAGGGCTTCGAGATCGTCCGCCGTCGGCTCTTCCAGCCCATCACGGACAACAGCAAGTTTGTTGCCCGCGATGCGGTGGCACGGGCATTTGCCGATATGTACGACTCGCAACACCAGGAGTTTCCGTCGGAATGTCGCGAGGCGGATTACGAGCGACGGATCAAGGCGGCGTATCCGATCCATCCCGAGCTGTTCGACCGCCTCTACAACGATTGGTCCACATTGGACAAGTTCCAGCGGACGCGTGGTGTGTTGCGGCTCATGGCGGCGGTGATTCACTCACTGTGGGAGCGGCAGGACGGGAGCCTCTTGATCCTTCCGGCCACCGTGCCGATCGACGATCCGGCCGTGCATTTCGAGCTGATGCGGTACATGGAGGACCAGTGGGGCCCGGTGATCGAGAAGGACGTGGATGGGGCTCACTCGCTGCCGCTGGCATTGGATCGTGAAAATCCGAACTTGGGGCGATATTCGGCATGTCGCCGCGTAGCGAGAACGATCTACATTGGATCCGCTCCGACCGTCGGCGCGGCGAATCGGGGCATTGAAGATCGGCAGGTCAAGCTCGGCTGTGTCCAGCCGGGGGAGAGTGTGGCCACGTTCGGCGACGCCCTGAGAAGGCTGACGGATCGCGCCACCTACCTGTACGTCGATGGCAGGCGGTTCTGGTACTCGACACAGCCGACGGTCACCCGTCTGGCGGAGGATCGCGCAAGTCGGCTGAAACCCGATGACGTGGTGGATGAGATTAAGCGCAGGCTGAGGGATGAAGCCCGCAGCCGTGGGGACTTCTCGAAGGTTCATGCCTGTGTGCCCAGTGGGGATGTGCCAGACGAGCGAGAGGTCCGGATGGTGATCCTGGGACCCGAGCACCCGCACATCGCCAGGGAGCCGAACAGCCCCGCTCGGCAGGAGGCGGCGGCAATTCTTGAGTCGCGAGGTTCCAGCCCCAGGAACTACAAGAACATGCTCGTCTTCCTGGCGGCCGACACGAATCGGCTGAAGGAGCTCGACCAGGCGGTCCGTCAACAGATTGCATGGTCATCGATCTGCGACGACCGTGAGACGCTGAACCTGGATACCTTCCAGACCAAGCAGGCGGAGACGAAATGCGCCGGGGCGGAGGAGACCGTCCAGGCGCGCATCCCCGAAACCTACCAGTGGTTGATTGTGCCGGGTCAGCCGGACCCGAAGGGCGCAGTTGAGTGGACTGAAATCCGACTTCAGGGCCAGGATACGCTGGCGGTGCGGGCGTCCAAGAAGCTCCGAAACGAGGAACTCCTGATGACGCAGTTGGGGGGCATCCGGCTGCGCCATGAACTGGATCGTGTCCCGCTCTGGCGGGGTGATCATGTCGGTGTGAAACAGTTGGCCGAGGATGTGGCCCGGTATCTGTACCTGCCCAGACTGAAGGATGAGGACGTCCTGGTGGCGGCGATTCGTGACGGTGTCGGGCAACTGACATGGAAGACGGATACGTTTGCCTACGCTGAAGGGTGGGACGAGCAGCGGAAGCGATACAAAGGGCTGAGGACCGGGGCGAACGTTCGGGTACTTATCGATGAGCAGAGCCTGATCGTCAAGCCGGACGTGGCGGCCCGACAGATTGAAGCCGATACCACTCAGCCAACGCCGCCGCCAGGTGGTACAGGACAAATGGGTGGCGCTGGGACGGGTGGGACCGGCGGTGCCCCCACCAAGACGGGAACGGGAATGGGCGCCGGGCCAGAGCCGCCCCCGCCCGTACTCCGCCGATTCCACGGATCGGTGAAACTTGATCCGGTGCGAGTTGGAAGGGATGCGAGCAAGATCGCTGAGGAGGTCATCCAGCACCTCTCCGGCGTCGTCGGGGCTAACGTGGAGGTGACCCTGGAGATTCAGGCGAATCTGCCGGACGGGGCGTCAGACAAAATGGTCCGAGACGTAACCGAGAACTGCCGCACGCTCAAGTTCGACGCCTACGGTTTCGAGGAAACCTAACCGGCTCCGACAATGACTTCGCAGTCTGCAGCAAGCGCACTCCCGCGATAGACCAGCCACGACTTTACCCCTACACTCCAACCGACGGCACGCCGTCAAACGGCCGTACCACCCGCCGACGAAGCCGCAGGCACGTGGGCGGCAGGGCTTCGAAACCGGCCTGCTGTCGAACACGATTGATCCCCCGAAGTAGGTTCAGCAACTGCCGGCGCACCGGCGCATACGGCTCGAACGGCAGAAGTCTCAGCTCCTCCGCAACCACCTGAGTCGATCGGCGAACGGCCAGCTCCGCGAAGTACGCCTTCAGCCGGCCATACGTCTCCCCGTCGATGCGCACTGACGCGTGGCCGTTGCGATAGCTCACGCTGTACCCGCCGAGCTTGAACGGGGTGCGCCGGATGTCTCGAATCACCTTCGCTTCCGCTTCGAAGAACCAGTGTTGCCCATGCGTGGCGATCAAGACAAACGTCCGCCCGTACCGCACGTAGTGCAGATTCGCCAGCCCGGCCCGCTTACGACGGGCCCGCTCCCACTTCGAGATGTCGATCCCATACCGATCGATCAGCTTCCGATCGACCGCCTCCACGTCCTTGTCGATCGGAATCCACCCCCGTACGTAGAACCAGTAGCCGTGCGCCACGTAGGCCACCGCCAACTGCTGAATGAACCCAGCCAATGACACCGTTCGACAACGATACACACCTCCCCCAACGACCAAGGCCCTAAGTGGTGGGGATTGTTCACGGCACAATCCCCGAAAGCCGGATCGACACATGCAACCAAACCCGGCATGGAGGAATGGCGGTACACGTGCCAGGCCGTCGCTCTCGACAAAGCCCCGGGCCTCTCTCGACAACGGCAGCACCTCACCCTGTTATGCCATCCGATGATGTTCCCGTTGCCTGAGAAACCCAGTCGATGTCACGGGCAAGCGACCGTCGCACGCGCCCCCCTCTTCACACACCTGCAGAACCTCCCGGACAGGGCACTGCGCCCTGCCTTCGAAACCTCACGGCAATCCCTTGGTTCATCGCAAACCTCCAGCGTTACCGCCATCAGGAGCGGTCAACTCGTTTCCCGAGTTGACCGCGCCCAATCCATAGCGGTAGCTGAGTGCAAACCTCGACAACAACCGCCGCGTGTTCCCCACGCGACCGCCCTGCTATCGGGACGCTCGACCGCAACACCTGCCTGCCAAGGCACGTGTTGCGCCCACTCGTTGCTCTCCTACCCAGAACCGGCCAGGGCAAAAGCCCCGGCCGGCGCGTCATCGAGACGGGTCAAACCCGTCGCCGCTTTCGTCGTCGTATCGCAGTCGGCACCACCCGGTCCCGCACGAACGCCCCCGCCACTGCCTTGCAGCAAGGGTCGCTCCGCCCCCGGCGGAGTCCTACTTGCGGCCCACTCCCACACCACGGCCTTTCAATCACCCGGCTGACCATGCCGGGCACCGGTCACCACACCAGCCACCGTGGTGCTTCCCGGATTAGTGATGGTCTTCGGCCCATCGGTCACGTCGCTAGAGGCTGTTACGCCTCGGGTCATCGCCGTATGTCCCAGGCTCCCGCCCGGGCATAGTCTCCACCCCGTCGTTACGAGATGATTTCAGCGGGTAGAAACGAGAAGCGCCCGCTTACCCTTCGACGATGATTCTTCGCGGTTCGGCACCGTCTCCGATCGGCCTTGCTGGCAAGCCCTTTTTCGTTCGGGCCTTTCATGGTTGAGCTTTTCGCCGTCCGCCCCTTCAGCGGATCGCCGAACCTGGTCATCAGAATAAAGAGGTCCGGTCGCGGCCGTTACCGGCCTACGAGCTCCCCACGCCAGCCAAGGTTGAACGGGCTTCGCCCGCACACAGCGTGCAAACGGTCAGCCCGAGCCCCCTGGGGGGATTTCTCTACAGGCACCGCCCTTGAACCATCACGACCCCGTCGCTGCCGCCCGACCGGCGGCACCGATGAGGCATGTCTCCGTCGCCCCGATTCTTAGAGTGCTCAAAGAACTCATCGGATAGAACGCCGAGATTGGTCCCCGCCGGCGGGCGGGGTATTACTTCGGCGAGCCTCCGTCGAGCACGGACAAGCCTGTCTCCAGGCATCCGGCTCTACGGGTCGATACCGTGGCGGCTGGTGAGCCCGCCCCTTTCGCCAGGATGGTGAGTCCCGGCTGTCCAGGTGACATCGCCCGTCTCGATGACGCCGGCAACATAGTCCGTCGCCGACGGCCGCGAGCGGAATCACTCGCACCATCCACCCTAGCACACCGGACTCCGCCAGGCACCGGCGAAGTAGATAAGCGCCGCCACCACACACCTGCCCATCCTCAGCTTGCCCCGCCCACCCCTTAACCGCACGACGATCGTCTGCCCCGCCGGCAAGCCCAGATCCACCGGCACATAACAGGTTGTTTCATGTCCATTCATAGCCTCCCCACCAGCCCAAACCCGCATGCGAATACATAAGTGGTTACCTTGTAATTGGTTACCTCCAAGTGCCTTTCCCAAACACCACAGTAACCCGTTTCACCGCCAAGACGCCGGCCTGAAAAAATCATCCACACGACTTGACTCGACTGTGTTTATGTGTTAGCATACGTAGTAACAGATTACCCAGGAGACGAAGATGGCCATCCCGAAATCGCGAAACCCGGAACCCTCGATCGGCGAAGTCCTCCGCCTGAAGCGCATCGAGGTCCTCAAGATGGGCCTTCGCGAAATGGCAAGGCGACTCGCTATAGCACCGGCTCATCTGACCGACATTGAGAAAGGGCGCCGAACGCCTTCCGAATCGCTCCTCATCCGCATCAGCGAACTCTATGGCATCAGCGAAGCCCAGCTTCGCACCGCCTGGAGCAAAGCGGATCAGATTGTTCAGGAAGTCGCCACGCAGGACACGACCACGGCAGAGAAGGTCCCGCAGTTCCTGCGCACCGCGCGGAAGCTCAGCACAGATCAATGGGACCAACTCATCCGCCAGGCCGAGCAGATGGCGGCAGGTTCTCACAAGAAGGGACGAGCATAGCATGGCCGGCAAGCTGCCAACACGTGTCTTCGCCCCCCGATACGGCAGGCGCCTCATCGAAGGCCGGGCCTGGTCCTGCTTACAACGATGCCGCAAAACCCTACGCCTTGATCAGTTCCCGCTCCCCGTTCCCGTCGAACAGTGGATTGAATGCCCGCTCGGAATCCGCTTTGGGTACTCCGATCTTTCTTACCTCGGCGATGGAGTCCTGGGTGCCACGTTCGTTCGTAGCCGCGAGATTCTCGTCGATGAGCAGGTCGTCCGTCACGAGGGCCGCTGCCGCTTCACTTGTGCTCACGAACTCGGCCACCTCATGTTGCACGGCAAGGTAAGCGCCGAATTTCACGAGACAGCCCAACTTGGGCCGGGGTCCGACGACCTTACCGAGCGCGAGGCAGATCGCTTCGCCGCAGCGTTCTTGATGCCGTTACCCTTGGTTGAGGCGGAGATCCTCAAGGTGTTCGACGATTGCCGCATGGACAAACCCAAGTGTACGTGGGAACTCATGCAGGCAACACGAGAATCCGAATGGATGTGGCGTAAACTCTTCCTTCCGGTCCTCACACGACGATTCGCCGTATCCCTCTCAACCGCCATCTACCGGTGCAGCGAAATCGAACCACGAATTCCAAACGCGACACCCCTGTTGCCTGCTGAATTCGTCGACCGGCTGGTCCACCGTTCTCACAGACAAGACGAACTCGATTCCGTCCGCTTGGTCAACGGCTGCCCCCAGTACCAGGACCTGCTGACCCCCCTGACCTTGGAGGCACGCCCATGACGCACTATCTTTTTTTTGCCGCGTTGTACGCGTGTTTGCGGACATGGAACACATGCTTCTTGGGTGGCACGGCATCGCTGCATCCATCCGTAGCAATGTTGGAACGTACGCGATCCGGACTCCTGACCAGGCAGTACCAACTGCCCCGACGCCTGACGGGTCAGGACGCATACGCCTGTTTCTTTGCGAATGTCATTCCTACCTGGGCGAACGCACGTATAAGGAGATTGCGATGAGTACCACCAACACGATCGCATGGCACCCGAAACCGACCATTGGGTCAGCTCCCCCGGGGCGGCCGCTGCAACCCAACCCGCCGCATTCCCATCGCTCATCCCGCGGGCTAACCGCGCGCCGCCAATCGGGCGTGCGATGCCCCAACTGTGGCTTAAGTATGACGCCCGAAAGCGGCTGCTGGCTCTGCTACGACTGCGGGTGCAGCTACTGTGGGTAGCCCTGGACAACGCGATGGGATTGCGGATCATGGCTGACACAATACCGAGAATCGCAGCGTCAGCAAACGATGACGACGCACCGAGAGCTGCTCCCGCGAAGAAGACCGGGAGGGCAAGGCATGAATAATCCAATTGCTCATGTTGATTCGGACCTTACACCGCTCCTCGTCAACGCAAGAACCGCCGCAGCGATCCTCTGCATCAGCGAACGGACCTTGTGGACACTTACCGATCGACGAGACGTACCATGCGTTCGCATCGGCCGAGCCGTTCGCTATGATCGACGCGACCTGATGGCTTGGATTGACAAAACGAAGGAACAGACTCATTGCGCCCAAGCATCGCCCGTCAACTCGACACAACATTGCGCCGAAACGGCGGGTTGCCCCGGATCTTCGACACCGGCTTACCCCCCATCACCGCAACGGAGAAGCTAACGTGGCTAGCATATCACGGGAACCCAACGGACACCGCACAATTCAGTTCGTCGGCGCCGATGCAAGACGCCGAAGCATTCGGCTTGGCAAGGTATCGCAGCGGGTCGCGGAAGCGGTCAAGGTCAGAGTCGAGCAGCTCGCAGCAGCGAGCATTGCACGTCATTCGCTCGACGACGAGACTGCCCGCTGGGTAGCAGACCTTGACTTGGTAATGGCCGCAAAGCTGGCGGCGGTCGGACTCATACCAAGGCGGGAAGCCATCACGCTGAAGCGATTTCTCGACACCTACGTTGACAACAGAACAGACGTGAAGCCAGACACCAAGGTCATTTGGCGCCATACATGCCGCAACCTGGTGGACTATTTCGGACCAAGCAAGCCCCTCCGCGAAATCACCGAAGGCGACGCCGATGACTGGCGCGTGTACCTGGCCACCGAGGGATTGGGAGAGGATACCATCCGAAGACGATGCGGGCTGGCCAAGCAGTTCTTCGGGGCGGCGGTCAGGAAGAAGCTCGCCACGAGTAATCCCTTCAGCCACCTTGCTGCCACAGTGCGAGGTAACAAAGCCAAGTTCCATTTCGTAACTCGCGACGATGCCAAAGCCATCCTTGACGCATGCCCGGATCTCGAGTGGCGCTTGATCTTCGCCTTGAGCCGGTATGCTGGACTCCGCTGCCCCTCCGAGCACGTGGCGTTGCGATGGGTTGATGTCGATTGGGCGCGTGGCCGGATGGTCATCCACAGCCCCAAAACTAAGCATCACCCAGGAGGAGCTGAACGGCAGACCCCCATCTTCCCCGAACTGCTTCCCTATCTGCGGGAGGCCTTTGAACACGCCAAGCCCGGGACAGAGTTCGTGATCACCCGATACCGCCACACCAACCAGAACCTGCGCACCCAATTCGACAAGATCGTTCGTCGCGCCGGACTCAAGCCCTGGCCCAAGCCCTTCCAGAATCTACGAAGTACCCGAGAAACGGAGCTTGCCGAAACTTGGCCTGTCCATGTCGTGTGCGCGTGGCTCGGCAACACGCCCAAGGTAGCCGCAAAGCACTACCTTCAGGTCACCGAGGACCACTTTGAAGGAGCGGCAATGCCGACTCAGCCTGTCGAGAATCCGGTGCAGAATCCGGTGCAGCAACCCGCCGTTTCGGCTCGCACCGACTCGCAGCCTGAAGAGGCGTCGCACGAAATCCCCAATGATTACGCCACTATTCGAGAGGGTGCGTCTGAGTGCGAAACTTCAGATATGGGGGGTAATGGGCGCGGCTGGATTCGAGCCAGCGAAGGCATAAGCCAACGGATTGACAGTCCGCTCCC
>CAZQTW010000109.1:0-14187 GCA_964596165.1 uncultured Planctomycetales bacterium
CGCCCCCTGACATACCCGTTCTATTGGGGCTTGATTCCTGACCGGATTCATGTTACTCAGGTTCCCTGTAGCACATTTGGAGAGAGGTGGACACGTTCACGTATCTAACGCAATGGATCGTGCAAGAGTGACGATTCTTATTGGGGCGGGGGACGGCAGTCAGGGTGGTGACTACCTGAAAGGAGAGTCATGGCAAGGGTACGAAAGGCACGAGCCTCGGCGGAAAGTCGTAAGGCGCTTCTACGACGCATGTCGACAAAATCGACGGACCGGATCGACAAGGTGATTCCGTTCAGCAACGATGACGTGCCCAATTACCTCAAGGGCCTTCGGCGGTTTGAGGAATGGTCCCGGAAGGCTGAAATCAATCTTGTCGTAAAGTAGTCGGACTTGACAGCGCTCACCAGGTCAAAGACCTCCTCCCCCAAGGGGTGCCTGTATTGACTGACAGAGCTCGACAACTCAGGGGGAAGCTGTTAGGCAAACCCATTCCTATTGCCCGGCCTTTTTCAAATTTTGACTTCATCGACGGCCAGTTCCCCGGATTTGGACCACTGCGGCGCATATTGTCGCAAGTCCGGCAGCACGGTGGCAAGACGATGATTGTCGAGAAGCTGGACGTCAATCTGGCGGGTGATCTACGAGAGGAGAACGAAGACATCCACACTCGCCACAATTCGTTCTCGCCAGACATGAGCGAGGTGCATCGGCTGAGCTTCTTCACCCGACGTATTCGGTCTCTCGCTGAACTTCGATCTGCCGATGACGACGACTTTATCGGGTATGTTATCACCAAGTCCGACGAGATTCCGGGCCTTGGGTGTGTGAAGAGGATCTACGAGTCGGTGACCCGTCCCAGCCGGCACCCTCACAACTTCATCAGGGGATCCCAGACCTGGGAGTGCTGCGTGGCTGGTAGTCCTTTCCACGTTACCGGCTACGTTTACGCTCAACAGAATAATGTCACTAATGTCTGTGCGCATGTGGCCCTTCGTACGGTCGCTGCTCGGTTCCACAGAGATGGTGATATGTCCTACAGAGAAATGAACAGGATACAAGGAGTCGACATTGATCACATAACTAAGAAGGCTGGCGGGGTGGATGGCGACGGGCTTAGCCACCAGCAGATGATCAAGATTTTGGAGACTGCGGGTGCTAGGTGCCTTCTCGGGAACTACGCTTCACTTCCCCCAACTGGCACCGCCCTCCCGCCTTTTCAGAAGTACCTATATGGAAGCATTGAATCGGGCTTTCCAGCAATTGTGTTCTTTGGGACAACCCAGAATCAATACCACACAATCCCAGTCTTCGGACACACTCTCAACGAGGATACTTGGGTTCCGAGCGCAGAGCGTTCGTACTTTAAGGTAGGGTCAGGAACAAAATATGTTCCAAGCGAATCATGGGTCAGCACGTACATAGCCCACGACGACAACTGGGGGTCCAATTTCTGCGTTCCGCGTCACTTCCTGTACACGAGACGCAACTGTCAGGTGTTGTCCAGTGGATCTACGCTTTGCCCAACGCAGTCCGAGTGTGTAGTGTACGTCATCGCGACGCTCCCGAAGGAAGTGAAAGCAAGTCCCATCGATGCCGAGATCATAGGCGCAGACTACCTCTTCAGTATGCTAGGCCAGTTTCCATCCTCCGGCAGTCCCTGGGCGTCAAGGCTCACCTTGTACGCGAACGACAACCTCCTCGTGTTGCGACCAATCCTAGTCGACAGCGACGAGTATGTTACACATCTCGAAGAGGTTAGCGACTGGCAAGGAAGGCGGATTCGAACCGACCTGATCAAGGCATTGAGAACCTTACGCCAGAAAAGGCTATGGCTTGTTGAACTCTCCGTTCCAGAATTGTTCTCCGCCAACCGCCGCAAAGTTGGCGAGGTGCTCCTCAAAGGAGATGTCCTTCCAGGACAGAAACGGGATTTTCGAAGCTTTCTCCTTGCAAGGCTTCCAGGATTCTTTGCTCTATACAATGGCGGCGGTCCGCAGAACCCCGAATACAGGTTCATTCCATCGGGGTGTGAAGGACACGTCGAGCTGTTCGGATGCGAGGTCACATGAGAACATGCGCCTGACCCGAAGACCTGACTGTTCTCACTGGGTGGTCTAGGTTCAATCTCACAGGGGGTGTACGAGAGAAGTGCCCTGTACCGCGTCCACGAACTCCTTAAGCCGACCTTGAGGATTGCGGAGCGATCGTGTCCGAGCTGCTATCCATTATTCGCCCGGTCAAAGCCGCAAGAGACCCAATTCTACTGAGCGAGCGCATAGCTCGGCTTAGCTTCATTCTATGCGCACCGCTGATTTCACGACGTTTCGCCTACTTCTTCTCACGGTCGAACTGCGGCACGGCCAGCTGCTCGCCGTCTTTGAGCGCCGACTGGTGCGCGACAATGCCGGGCACGGTCATGGCCAGCGACTCGTAGAGATCGATCGCCGGTTCGCGATCCTCCAACAGGGCGTTGATGAACTCGGCCGAGATGAAGATGGCCGAGCCGCCGTGACCCGAGTCGTGGCGCATCGTTGCCGGCAGCATCGGGGAGTCTTTCCAGTACTGAGGGACCGGCGCCGGCGAGATCCCCTTGCCGCGAATGTGCTGCATGGGGCCGTGGATCCCGTCCAGCGGCATGTACAGCGTGGCCATGTCGCCGAACCACTGCGCCCGCTCGCCACCCGCGAGGCACCGCCAGAAGATGTTGCAGCGGCTGGCGTGGTCCTGGTTGGTCAGCATCAGCGCCGTCTGGTTCCAGAAGGGATTCTTGTAGACATTGTCGCGGAGGGCGTGATTCCGCAACTTGGGCTGGTTGCTCCGCCAGCCGATGCAGGAGACCTTGACCACTCGCTCGCCGCTGACGCCCGTGAGGAACCCGGTGCAGTGCGTCGGATAGAGCATGGGGACAAATCCCCACCGCCACGAGCGCGTGCCGTCGGGGTTGTGCGCGAGCGAGCCGAGGCGTGTGGCCCGTTCGTCGGGGTCGCCGCCGTCGTGATAGTATTCCGTCTCGGTGTAGAACAGCTCTCCAAACCCACCCGCCTTGAACATGTTCCTGGCGAAGATGCACTCCTGGCGATACCAGCTCGACTCGGCCATCATGTAGCGCAGGCCCGTTTTCTCTTTGACGTCCTTCAGCATCTGGGCCTCTTCCAGCGTGATGCACGCAGGCACGGCCGAGACGACGTGCCAGCCGCGTTCCATGCACATCGTGACGTGCCGCGCGTGGTCCGGTGCGCCGGAGAAGATCACCACGGCGTCCACGTTCTTCGCCTCTTTCAACATGATCTCGAGCGAATCATAGACCGCGTCACAACGGAATCGCTCCTTGAGCTTTTTGCGGCGCTCGGGATAGAGGTCCGTGACGGCCGTCACCCTGCAATTGGGATGTTCGTGCCACCAGAAGGTCGATCCGAATCCCCCGCCGACGACGGCCATGCGGATCGTCTTGGAGGTGCCCTCCGGGTACGCGCGTCCGGCGGGCAGCAGAGCGGCCGCGGAGGCCAACAAGGCCCCTCGACCGGTGGTCTCCAGAAAGCACCGCCGAGAGACCTTGGGATCGGTTGCTTCGATCGGATCATGTATCGAGCCGCTCATTCCGGTTCTCCTTTCCACTATGGGCACCGCCGTGCCCATCGCTACCAAGCATAAGCACGCTGGGTGCCATGCTCAAGCGAAGCGAGAGCGCAGCGCGGGCATGTGGAGTATCGATCCAAGGCATGCCCGCGCCGCCGGCTCGCGCCGTCGGCTTGGGCATGGCAACCGGCGCAAAGGCTCTCATCGTTCCGGCGGATGCCGTCCGCCCTGAAAGGGCGAAAGAGAGTAGCCGGGGGTGCAGTCCCCGGTTGCCGACCTCCGTTTCCTTCTTAAGCCCTGAAGGGGCGGAACAGGGATCCGAGTATATCTCCGTGTCGCGCCCCTGCAGGGCTCAAAGAACAAGACGGGCCCCGCTTCCGGGGGCTGCGCCCCCGGCTACTTTCTCACGGCCCTTCGGGCCTGACAACACGCCAGGTGCCACGATGCCGTCCAATGGGCTCGTCGGCACGCCACAGCATGCTAGACCTTGCATCGCCCAGACTGGGTGCATATTGTAGAGCGTTTCGCGTGTCCGCGCGGAGCGGGTACGCCACATTTTCGGGTGAGTGCGATGAGTGATTTGGAGCGTCAGCTCGCGGAAATCGAGGCCGAGGCGACGACGGCCCTGGCCTCCGCGGCCACCATCGACGCCGTACGACAGGTGGAATCCCGCTTTCTCGGCAAGAAAGGAAGCCTGACTCAGATCGTCCGGTCGGTCGGCACGTTGCCGGCGGACCGGCGGGCAGAAGTGGGCCGATTGGCCAACGAGGCCAAGCAACGGCTCGAATCGCTGTTTGCGGCCACGCGTGAGGCGCGGGCGCAGCAGGCGGCCGCCGCCGAGCGCAAGCAAGCGGCGGCCTACGATCCGACGCTGCCGGCGCCGGTGCGTCCGCGCGGCGGAATCCACCCCATTACGGCGGTGGCCTGGGAGGTCCAGGACGCCTTTCAGCGCATGGGCTTCGTGGTCGAGACCGGGCCGGAGGTCGAGAGCGAGTTCTTCAATTTCGAGGCGCTGAACATCCCGCCGTGGCATCCCGCGCGCGACGCGCAGGACACCTTCTGGTTGACCAACGGTTTGCTGCTGAGGACGCATACCTCGCCGGTGCAGGTTCGCTCGATGCGCAAGTACGGGCCGCCGCTCCGCGTGGTCGTCCCGGGCCGGTGTTTCCGCAACGAGGCCGTGGACGCCTCGCACGAGACGACGTTTCATCAGTTCGAGGGGTTCGTGGTCGATCGGCACATCTCGGTGGGCAGCTTGAAGGCGTTTCTCCAGCTCGCCCTCCGCGAGGTCTTCAAGCGGGACGTCCGGATTCGTCTTCGGCCCGGGTACTTTCCGTTCGTCGAGCCGGGGTTGGAGTGCGACGTCAACTGCCTGATCTGTGGCGGCAAGGGCTGTCCGACGTGCAAGAACGAGGGTTGGGTCGAGATGGTCGGCAGCGGAATGATTCACCCGAACGTCCTGAAGGCCGGCGGCATCGATCCGCACGAGTGGACCGGCTTCGCCTTCGGCGTCGGCCTGACGCGCCTGGCCATGTTGAAGTACGGCATCAGCGACATCCGCCTGATGAACAGTTGCGACCTTCGCGGGCTTATCTCGATGGATCGCCTGGCCGGGCAAGCACTGGGCAAGGGGGCATAGGCCATGTTGATCTCATTGAACTGGCTTCGCGATTTCGTTGAGATCCCCGCGGACCTGAAGGCCCACGATCTGGCCGAGCGGTTGACGATGACCACGGCCGAGGTCGCGAGCGTCAGTCAGATCGCGATCCGGGCGCAAGGCCTTATCGCGGCCAAGGTGGTCCGCATCGAGCCGATTTCCGGCGGGCGAAACCTGCAATGGGTCACCCTCAATGTCGGATCGGGTGTGGTCGAGACGGTCACCGCGGCGCCGAACCTCCATGTCGGGTGCGTCCTGGTATACGCGCCGGTGGGATCCGAGGCGGGCACGCTTGGTAAGATCGATCAAACGACCGTGGCCGGCCGCGCCTCGGCGGGCATGATCCTGCCGGGCGACGCATTGGGTATCCTCCAGACGACGCAGCAGGCCGTCTTCCTGCCGCCGGGCACCCCGCCGGGCAGTCCGATCGATGCGGCGGAGCTGAACGATTGGGTGTTTGAGATCGACAACAAGTCGATCACCCACCGCCCCGACCTGTGGGGGCACCACGGCATGGCTCGGGAGGTCGCGGCCATTTTGGGCAAGCCCCTGCGGCCGTACGAGGCGTTCATCACGTCGCCCGACGAGTTGCGCAACAACGGCAAGCCCGAGATTCCGATCGTCATCGACGATCCGGTCCTATGCCCGAGGTACTCCGGCCTGATGATGACCGGGCTTGCGGTGCAGCCGTCGCCGCTGTGGATGCAGGCCCGGCTGTCGCACGTCGGCCAACGGCCCATCGATTTCCTCGTCGACCTGACGAACTACATCATGTTCGACATGGGGCAGCCGACGCACGCCTTCGATGGGAAGAAAGTGGATCGGATCGAGGTGGCCGTCGCGAAGGGGGACGAGACCTTCACCACGCTGGACGGCATGTCGCGCAAGTTGCCGCGCGGCACGATCATGATCCAGTCGAACCGCCGGAACGTTGCGCTGGCGGGCATCATGGGCGGGGCGGAGAGCGAGGTCACGTCCGCCACGACCACCATGCTGTTGGAAGCCGCCCATTTCGACGGCGCCACGATTCGCCGCACCGCCAGCGCCATGGGACACCGCACCGAGGCGAGCGCCCGGTTCGAGAAGGCGATCGATCCGGCGGGGACGGTGCTCGCCATCGGGCGATTCGTCCAACTGGCCCAGCGGGAATTCCCGACGTTTCAGGTGGTGTCCCGACTGAGTGACGCCTATCCGAATCCCGCGCCGCCGGTGTCGGTCGCCGTCGACTTGGCATTCGCGAACCGCTTCATCGGCGTGGACGTGCCTCGGGAACGGGTTGAGGGGATCCTGGGCGCGCTCGGATTCCGCTGCGAAGCCGCCGGCGAGGGCAGGCTCCGGGTCCATATCCCCTCGTTCCGCGCCACGCGCGACGTCACGATTGAGGCGGACGTCATCGAAGAGATCGCTCGGTACGTAGGCTACAACACGATTCCGGCCACGTTGCCCGACGTCACGACGCGCAGCTTCGCTCCCGTGCCCGGATTGCAGTTGGAGCGTCACAGTCTTCAGCTTCTGTGCGAAGGGTTGGGTTTCAACGAGGTCCAGACGTACGTCTGGTACGATCTCGACTGGCTCGAGCGGCTCGGTTTCGATCCGGGGCGGTGCGTCGAGATCCAAGGGGCCTCGGCGGGCGGGCGGCGGCTTCGGCATACGCTGATCCCCCATCTGCTGGCCGCGGCGGAGTTGAATCGCCGCAGCTTCCAGCGTTTCAACCTCGTCACCATTGGGAGCGTCTTCTCTCCGGAGCGCACGCCGGACTGGCCGATGCGCGAAGGGCGGCGGCTCGGAATGGCGATGGTCGGCCGCGGCAACGAAGACCTCCTCTTGAACGAGCAGAAGGCCGCCATCGACACGTGGGCCCGCGAAATCCTCGGCCGTCCGGTCGTCTTCATGGAGCCGGACCGGCAGACGCCCCTGCGGCCATGGGATCACCCCCTCAAGACGGCCGATTGGGGCGTAGGCGGGCAGGTCCTGGGTCGGCTCACGGCCGTGCCGCTGGAATGCAGGTTGCGGATCGACGAGCACCTCCGCCGATGGGCCATCGTCCTCACGGAGATCGATCTGGACCGGGCGGTCGCCGTGGGCCCGGCGGAGGTCCGGTTGGAGGCGGTTCCGACGTACCCCCAGGTGGAGCTGGACTTCTCCGTGCTCGTCGACGCGACGCGACGATACGCCTCGGTGGCGGAACAGATCGGCCGGTTCGCGCACCCGTTGCTGAAACGCATCACATTCGTCGACTGCTACGAAGGCTCGAACATCCCGGCCGGCCAAAGAAGTCTGACGCTTCGAACCCATGTCGGCGCGGCCGATCGGACGCTCACCGACGAAGACCTGCAGGGGTTCCGGCAGGCCTTCACGGCCTTCCTCGAGAAACACGGGTTGGTCTTACGTCGGTGAGAGGCCATGTACCGAGAGACGAGGGACGCGGCCTCCGACGCTCGATTCGGATTGAGAGCCGCGACGGGGTTAACGACCGGGCGGATGGGGCGGAGACGGCTTGGCCGCGGCGTGTTTCTCGTGTGAATCCGCATCGCGTTGCAGTGGTAATTCCTGTCCGAACAAACGTCTGGATATGTTCTCGAACCGAGCCAGATCCGTCTTGGCGTCCCTGCCCGGCGTGGCGGCGATGAAGTCGTAGACCGTTTCGGCGAGAAGCTCGGGCGTCAGAAGCATCACGACGGGGTTGGGGAGTTGCAGTTGACTCGCCACACGGCACAACAGCGAGCGATCCTGCATGCCGAAGCCCAAGCTTTTCATGACGTGACGGAAGAGCTTTTCGCTGCTCCCGGCCTCCGTGAGGGGTTTTCCTTGTTGGAGCCGGTTCAGGATGACCAGAAGGGCCAAGAGAGCGACGGCGGCAATCGCCAGAACCACCAGGCTCGGTCCGATGTTGGCGCCGGGCTCGCTCTTCTGGGTGAACCCGCGCCGCATGGCCTCGAGGGTCTGAGCGCGATCCAAGGCGTACACAAGCATGGGCATCATCAGGTCGTCTCCTTCATGCTTGCCGCGGGAACGGGCGGGTTACAGACCCCCTCCTTCAGCGCGGTTTGGAACACCGAGATGGCTTGCAGCGCGCGGCGACGCACCTTGACGTCCGGATCGGACTTGGCCATTCGGATGATTTTCGCCGATAGGCTCATGAGCCTCAGCGATTCCGCCACCCACAGGGCGCTCAGACGATGGGTGGACATCTCGTGTTCGAGCATCTCCATGAGGGCTTCCACCGCTTCCCTGCATTGGAACGTAAGGGCCGCCTTAATGGCGTTCGCTCGGACGCGATTGTCTCGCGACGAAAGCCGTTCGCGGATCTGACGGATACGGTTGACCGCGCGGAGGTGCTCCAACGACTCAATGGCGTTCGCCTGGACGCGCTCGTTGGGATCGATCAAGGCCTCCAGGAGCACACGCTCGCTCGTGGGTCCCGGAATCTGACTGAGAACGGCGACCGCCAGGCTTCGAACGTAGTCGTCGGGATCGCGCGCCAGCCGGTACAGTTCTCGATCCAAGTCCGAGGCGATCTCGAGGAGCCCCACGACTTGCAGGCCCCGCAAGCGCTCTCGGGGCGCCGTGCTGACCAGCTTCTGCCTCAGTTGAGAGAGGAGGTCGCGGTCTTCGCTTACCAGGACTCTTCCCAACCGATAGCGATCTTCTTCCTCCAACAAATCGAATTGGTTCCAGTAGCGCTCGAAGGTTATCCGGACGGCCGGACTCAGAACCGTCCCCTCGGCCGCGGGCGAGCCGTCATCCGACTCTCCGCCGGAAGGCTCGTGCGTGTCCTCGGGATGCCGACGCTTGACCTCCCGCCAGGCGATGGCGGCCAGATTCCGATCTTCCCAGTGGACGACCGTCCGGATCACCTGGGTGCTGACCTCGTCGTCGATGGAGATCAATCCCCACAGTGCCGCCCGCTGGGCTTCAGGCTTGCCGTCGTAGAGCATGTCGCGCAGGTATGAAACCCGCTGCTCCATCGGCAGTGAGATCGCCAGAAGCAGGTCCACGGCCCGCGGATAGAGTTCGTCCGGCAGCGCTACGATGGGGCGGATCCCCTGGTCAAGCCAAGCGAGCTTTCGGACCGCGGCCAACCCGCGACGGATTCTCTGGTCGGCCGTAAGAAAAGCCCATCGAACGAACTCGGTCATGTAGGCATCGTTGCGCTGATTGGCGATCCCGTTGGCCACGGCCGCACGCAGGTCCCGATAGGTCAGCGCCTCATAGGCAAACGGCACCATCCGAGGGTCGGTCGTCGACTGCATGCATTCGATCACCGCACGACCGCAATGACTTCGGGTGTTGGCGACGGCGGACAAGAGCCGTTCGTTGATATGTGCGGCGAACCAGATTGCCGTCTCGACGACCTCGGGGCGTTGGTGAACCTCGAAGCCGGTCAGTGCCTCGCCGATGGCCGCGATCAGATAACCCCGCTCCTCGGCCAGCCGAGCGAGGGAGAAACTCTGCACCGAGGCCATGTCGGGACGTCCCTGCTCGGCCCCCAGGACCTTCAGCGTCACCTTCTCTTGACGGAAATACCGATCCGCCAGCGAACGCAACACCGCCGCCGCCCGTTGTCGAACGAGCGGTCGGACATCGTGCAAGGCCAGTCCGAGCAGGTAGGCCAGTCGATAGCTTCCGGCGCGCCCCACCAGCTCGACGGCATTCAGACGGGCCTGTTCCTCGGGTGCCTTAATCACCCGACGCAGGACCGGAAAGAAGACGGATACGTGATCCAACACCTCTTGCCGCAGGTTCGCATCGAGGTTGTGGAAGTGAGCCACGACACCGGCGAGTCCCCGTTCGCGCTTGCGCGCCAGCAGCGCGTCGAGGATGGGTTTCTGGTCGGCGGGCCGGACGGCGGCGAGTCCCTCCACAAGGGCATCATCGGCCGCCGCGTTCTCGCTGGCCTGTAGAATGGCAATAACCGGCAGACTTGCCGACATAGGCGCGCTCTGAGGATCCCCGGCTGGCTGCTCGGCCTTAATCATGTTTATCGGACGTCTCTTTCTGAAAGCTTGAGGTCACTGAATCACCAAGCTCTGATTGAGCACCCGCGGTCCGTCCAGTTCCCGCAGCCCCACGCGCACGTCCTCTCCCATCAACTGGCTCGCCCTCTCCAAGAGAAACTTTCGGTACACGGTCTGCCCCGGCTCCAACCGCCGGTACATGTGGACCATGCGAGCCCGCCCCGGCGCAAGGACATAGCCTTCGACATCCAGTTGCTTCCCGCTGCGATTCGTCAGCGTCTGGTGCACGGTCACCGTGTCCTTCTCGATCCGGGCGAAACAGTGGACCTCGATGTCGTCCAGCCCCAGGGCGAACGGCGCTTGCGCCGTCAGCTCGGTGGTGTCTTGGGCGTCGATCGTGAACAGACCGGTTAGGACCTTTCCGCCGGCGACCTCGTTGGGCGGGAATCGCAGCGTGATCCGAGAGCGCCATTCCTGACCGGGGCCGATCGCGAAACTGATCCGGGTCGGACTGACCTCCCAGTCCGGGGGGGCCTTCAGCCGCAGCAGGCCGCTGATCGGCTTGTCCTGGGGATTGACGAAACGCACGACCCGCTCATGTATCTGAAACCGGCTCTCGATGGCGGGCGGTTCCATGGCGAAGCCCGCGCGGAACTTCAACCGCCAGGACTCTTCTCCGCGCAGGAAGAGGGGAACTCTCCCCAGCCGAAGACGCACGCGATCCTCCGCGTTCCGAAGCGCTCGGACCTCTCCCCAGATGTCAATCTGCTCCGCTTGGGGTCCCGCCGGAACCAGGAACTCCTTGCCTTCGGCGCCACCGGCATCGCTCCAGAGCGCCAGGATTCCGACACCGCGGCGATCGAAGGCGAGGCATCGAACGTCCTCACTGAGGCTGAGTTGGCCCACGAACCGGGTGTTGTTGAGCAACTCGGCAATCGTGCGAAAGACGATCAACTCTTCCCGCGGTTCAAACACCCCTCCGTGCTCCGTCGAAAGCCGATCC
Organism: uncultured Planctomycetales bacterium; assembly: GCA_964596165.1. GTDB lineage: Bacteria > Planctomycetota > Phycisphaerae > UBA1845 > JAFGLZ01 > CAYUQT01. The sequence goes on from CAZQTW010000109.1 coordinate 11,195, forward strand.
CAGAGATCGGACAGATAGATCACCTCGACGCCGGACGAATGCGTCCAGAGAAGTCGCCTGACGAGGTCGCACAGCCGAGCCAAACGCTCGTATCGTCCTTGCTCCAGAAACTGCACAACGGCCTGGGCGTCTTGCAGGGGGACCTTGCACGTATCCCGAATGTACAGGGGGATCTGTTCCGCCTTGACCGCATTGGGGATGAAGAGCGAAAGAGACTCCGGGTTGTCCGACCTGCCGTTGATCTGATGGATGACGGATCGCGGCACGGACACGTTCGCCGAGGGCAACAGCCGGATGATTTCCCGACGTACGACCGGCAGCATCGTCCCGAGATGAGGGTCGTAAGAGAGGGTCTCATCGTTGTCCCGACCGACCTGCCATGTTTGCACGAAGTCTCCGTAGCACGTCAGAGGGACGCCGAACTGCGGCCGAACGACATCCGGTTGTCCGACCAGTGATTCGATAAGCGGCCTCCACGACGCGTGCGCCGGTCCGCCGCCCGAGTCCGGCTCGTCGTTCGACATGTCGAGTACGCCGGTGACGTGTACGCGGTCTTTCCAGAACTTCTCGAGAAGCGCGGGCACCTCTGACCGCGCCTCGTGGACGGCCGAGCCGGAAAGCATCGGCGCCGCGATCGGCAGCTTAATGTTTCTCATGCGCAGGAGTCCGACCATCTCCTCCACGGCGCTCAGACACGAGACATCCGTCTCGTTGAGGACGAGTCCGAATCCGTCGTTCGGAACGTCCGAGTCGTTCAGTCTCGGGCCCAATCGGGCGAAGGTGACGCGACGCTCGGACAGGCCGAAGTCGCCCGTCCGGGTTTGCAGGACGGCGCGGTACAACCCATAGGGCAAGGAATCCAACCGTATCTTCTCGGGGGCGGACTGTTCGCCGTTCGTCACGCCGATCGAACGGGTCAAAACCCTTTTTCCGTCCACCGAATCCACCGCGAGATCGGCGGACAGGGATTGACCGTCGGAGTCGCCGATCTCTACGAGGAGAACCACGTCCTCATCCGCCGTGAAGAGGTTGGTCTGACGGCCGGTGCTCAAATGCACCCGGGGGAGACGGAAGACGTTGATGTCGTCGAACCACGCGCCCGCGTGAATGTCTTGGCGGCCGATCTCGTCATCGCCCGGCTCGGCGCCGGACCCAATCTCTTGTTGGGTTACCCAAACACCGAGCCCGATCTGCCGCGCCTCCGAACACCCGCCGGCCAGGCGAATCGTGACCTGATGCCATTCCGACGTATCCTTCTGTCCGCCCACAAACGCGCTGAATCGTTCGGTCCCGGCCAGCTTTCGCCCGTTCGCGTCACAGAAGAACGCACTGGCATACGCCCGGGCGTAGCGCAGCCGGTCCGGCTTGATCCACAGCGAGATGAGATAGTCGCCGTGCCCGTATGTAGGAATGTCGTCCCCGGTATAGACATAACCGAGACTGTGCCCGTTCAGTCCCAGATAGAACGAGGGCGCCTTGTCGTGGTAGACGGCATAGTCGAATCGTCCCTCCAGATAATGAGGGAAGCCGGCCTGAAGGTGCCGGCACCAGTACATCGGGATCTCTTCCACGTTGCCGTGCTTACGCTCGTCGAAATCGAACGACTTGACGATCCGACGCTGCATCAATTCGCGAACGTCGTGAACTACCTTGAATTCATCCGCCTTCGGGGAGGTTTCAGGACGAACAGCCGAGGTCGCGGGACCCCGCGCGTCGGTCTCCTTGGAGGGGGTCGCCTCCTCAATCGCGGCGCGCGTTTCGGCTTCGACCTCGGCCTGTGACGTCGACGCGCTCGCGCCGAGCATCACCCATACGGCGAAGGCCACACCAACACTCCGATGCCGACCGGCGCCGCGAGCGGTTTTATCGGTCTTTGCGCAGACTACACCCGCCATACCGTCATGGTTATCGACGCAATCCTGACTTCAGTTGATATCCCGCGACCGACGGGTGCCCGTCGTTATGGGGCCCCGGAGCCCTCGGTGGACGGCCGGAGGGGACCCGGTCGGCCGGCGACTACCCCCTGAGCCAGGTCGGCAGGGACCGGGCAGTCAACACGCGCGGGGTGGCTTTCCGGCATGCGAGCCGTCTCCCGAACAGACACGTCATGATGGGCTCGGATCGGCGAAGAGATCCGGTAAGCAGAGGACCGCAGGCGAACATCGCGCGGGCGACGACCGGTGAAACGGAGAGAGGGGGATTCGAACCCCCGTGGCACTTTCGCGCCAACCGGTTTTCAAGACCGGCGCCTTAAGCCGCTCGGCCATCTCTCCAAAGCGAGGTCGGTACCCCTGGCAGCTCATCGACACTCAGCTCAAGACTGACCGTAGTAAGAAGACCCCCGACAGTCAAGGCGAAACGCCTGCGCTTGACCGCGTTCATACGCAGCGCTAGACTGGACGACACGGGTTGTGTGCCACCCGTGAGAGGTCTCGGTAGACATGACCAGCCCGATCAACTCGAGCCGTCGTGATTTCCTCAGACATACCGCCACCATAGCCGGAGCCGGGGTAGTCGCCGCCGGACTGCCGCGCCGGGCCAGGGCCCAAGCCCCTTCGGCCAACGCGCGGATTGGCGTCGGGCTTATCGGGTTGGGCGGCATGGGCAGTGCCCACCTCGACCTGTTGATGCGAATGAAGACGATGGGGCTGGTGGACATCGTGGCCGTCTGCGACGTCTTCTCCCCGCGCTTGGCGACTGGTTGAACAGAGGATCCGATCCGCTAGCAGGATCATTCATTCGCCTGGCCCGCCTCAGGCGGCCGGGTCATGTGGGGATTCCGTATTCTTGGGCTATGGGTGACAAGAAACAGCACCAAAAGGAGCGTCGCCAGACTGACGGCGGCCCCAATCACCAGCGACCTCGGCTGATAGGTCATCTTCACTTTGCTCTGTCCGGCCGGAACCACGACACCGCGAAATCCGCCGTTGACCTGGTAGATCTTTGTTGCCCGCCCATTCACCGTGGCCGACCACCCGGGATAGTACGCGTCG
>CAZQTW010000110.1:0-13978 GCA_964596165.1 uncultured Planctomycetales bacterium
GCAGATCAGAGCCCGGCTATGCTATGGATCGGGCTTGAAAGTGCCAAACTCCAGAGTCCGGCAAGGAGCCGGACCGCCTTCCCCCCGTCCGGATGCCCTCACTGAGCCGAAGGGCCGAACTCAAGCCCCGGGTCGGGGGCGCTACCCGCATAACTCGGCCATTGCACCTGCTGACCGGCCTTCTGATACAGCCGTTTGAGGCGGATGTCATCCTCGCCAAGGACTTGCTCCCCGACGTGGAGCACGGGTGTCGACTCGCGGAGGGCATCGCATGCCTCCCAAAGGTGGTCGAAGATCGGTCGGAAGGCCTCCACGGGCGACGCGTTCTCCTCGAATGCTCCGATGACCCAACGGTTGGCGTTCAGGATTCGTCCGCTCATCCCGGCGGACTTGAGGGCGGCGTACGCGGCCTGAGCCAACGATCCGGACGCCAGGTCGACCCGGCTGTTGCTCCCGGACGGAATGCGATGGGCGTTGACCAATTGACCGCCAACCCCTTGCATCAGGTCGGAAAGAATCTTCTCCGTCGGTCCCTGAAGCCGGAACTCGCGCGCTTGCCGGTATACCTCGCCCCGTGCGAGGGAGACGACGACGACCCCTTTTCGGTTGGGTGCGTGCCCGTCGGTCCATAGGACGCGGGGCGTCCCGACGCAAAGCGACGGCGGAACCTGAGACGCGTACCGCTTCAACTGCTGCACGATGAATTGGTCGACGGGGGTCTTCTGGTCGGCCTCTTCGGGTTTGACGACGTCGGCCCCCTCGAAGGGCACGAACGCATCGTCTCCCTTGGGGGCGCTGGGCTGTTCGCAGCCTAGCAGCATCCAGAACAGAACCCATCCCGAACGAAAGGCTTTCATCGTCCGCCCATTGTATCTTCTGTTCATGTGTGGCGATACGACATTTGCCTGGGCGGGTCCACGATACTCGCATGTCGGCAATCGGCCGTTTCTTCATGCGTCCCTAGGAACGGGCCCGTTCGACCCGTCTCAACACGGACTTTCGGACAACCTCGGACTCAATCTCCGCCATCAAGCGGTCAAATCGCGGGTCCTTCTGCACATTCTTCAGCAGTGAATCGCGACGTGCGTCGATACGGAGATCGGGTCGAGCCATCAGACTTTCCCGTAGCAAGTCGATAGCCTCGGCGATTCGGTTTTGTCCCGACCTGAGCTTGGCCAGCGCGTACAGGAAATTGGCATGGTGGGTCATGCTCGATGGCGCTGAGGACATCACTCTCTCCGCCAGATCGACTCGTCCTTGTAGGAGGTGCGCCTCCGTCAATCCTGCATAGACCTCCGGCTGACATATCCCCTTGCTGAGCAGACGCTCATACACGCCTATCGCCCCATCGTAGTCCCGCTTCCGGGAGTAGGCCTCTCCTAGACGAAGTTGCACCGATACCGACGAGGGATCAATCTCCAAGGCCCTCTGGAACTCATCGATGGCCTCGCCGACCCGGTCCAGCTTCAACAGACTGACGCCTCGCCATTCGTGTGCCCAAAGGTAGTTGGGCAGGAGCCTGATGGCCTCGGCGAAGGCCCTTTCCGCCTCCTTGGGGCGACCCAGATCAAGCAAGACGCGCCCCCGGTTGTAATGCGCCTTGTGCATGTTCGGGTCTTCGGCGATGGCCAAATCGAGCGCGTCGATCGCCTCGGTGTAGCGTTCCGCCAGGGCGTAGGACCCTCCCAGATTGGTCAGCGCTCGGGCCGAATGCGGATGGACGCCCACGGCGTGTCTCCACAACGAGATGCTGTCGTGCCAGGCAGGGATATACGCTCGAGTTGCCCCGGCCAAGAGGGCCACGGCGACGACCGTCGTGCATCCAAGGGCAATCCTCGGTCCGGCCGACCCAACGTGCCGCCACGCCGCGTGGGCTGCCCCGGCAATCAGGAGACAGACAAGGATTGAGGGCAAGTAACTATACCGATCGGCAACCAGTTCCTGGCCGATCGTCAGCAGTCCCGATGTCGGAAGAACGGCCGCCACATAGCAGATCCAGAAGACCAACCCCGCGGGGTATCGCTTGCGGACAACCACGAGCACCCCTGTTGTTGCAGCGACAGCCACGACGCTTATGACGAATCGCGCGGAAAGGAGGTCCAGCGGTACGGGCCTTGGATACATGGGCGTCAGGTCGAAGGGGAAAACGGTCTTCGCGAGGTAGAAAACGAAGGCGTGAGCGGCCAACGCCAATCGATCCAACACGCCCACCTGGGACAAGCTCTGTACGGCGCCGCCGCGGTACTGGCCGAGGAACCCCATACCGATCGCGAAGAGAGCGAACACGACATAACTGGCTTTCTCAGTGAGAACGGTTCGCTGCGGCCGGCGCAACCACGTCCGGATGGGCCCGGTCAAGCGCCGGAGCGGGAATACGTCAAGGACCAATAGAATGACCGGAAGGCATACGGCGGTGGCCTTGCTTATCAGGGCCAGAAGGCAGCAAACTTGCGATAGAAGAAACCAGCGATCCTGATGTCTTTCGGACCCTCGGTGGGTCTCTGCGATCAGATAACTCCCCACACACGGCAGCGAGAACAGCCCCGACATTACGTCGCGCCGTTCGGTTACCCAGGCGACCGATTCGACCCGAAGGGGATGGATGGCCCAGAGCAGGCCCGCGGTGCCTCCCGCGATCAACACCGCCCCCTCTCTGAGTGGACGCCACGTTTCGCCGGATTCAGCGGACGACTGAGGGACCGGTCGCCATCTCGTCAACACCAGTATCGTCACCCAAACCATCAATCCCGCGTTGACCGAGTGAATCAGCACGTTGGTTAGATGATAGCCGTGCGGATTCATGCCCCAGATCAGATAGTCTAGGCCCAGCGTGACCCAACTCAGTGGCTGATAGGGTCCCATGTGGGTGGTTGTGAACATCCACAACAGATTCGACGGGCCGAGGCCTCGGAACCGGTCGTTTCGTATGAAGTTCTCCTGGTCGTCCCAGTGGAGAAATTCGTGGTGTACGCAGGGCCAGAAGACCCAGAGGGTGAACAAAGAAACCGCGATTGCGGCCAGGAACACCTGTCGGCGCGATACGACCCTGAGCAGATGCATGTCTGACGGTTCCTGGCTCATGCAGGTCACTCTATCGACCCGGGGCATTGGGTCAACAGTCGAGGGCCCTCCGCGGCCCGCCACGGTGGGCTAATCCATATGTTCGACGTTCTGGGGTCGGACGATCAGATACAAGACCACAATAGCCGTCAACAGGCAGGCCGAAATGAACAACTCTTTCCACTGAGCGTGAGCAACCAGAAGCCCGCATACGACGATCCCTCCCAACGGCACGACGGCGGGTACCTCGAACGCCCCCTGGGGTTCATCGGGGCGGAAACGAAGCACGATCAGGGCAGCGTTGACGATGATGAAGACCAGCAGCAGCAGTACGGCAGTCGCCTTGGCCAGCGCGGAGATGTCGCCCGACAAGGCCAGGACCAGCACGACGATCATCAGCACCAGGATGGCGATGTGCGGGGTGCGGCGCGTTCTGTGAACGCGTCCCAACGGTTTCGGGAGGAAGCCGTGTCGGGCCAGACCATAGATGAGACGCGAGCCCATGATGTAGTTGAGCAAGGCCGTGTTCGTGATGGCGAAGAGGCTGACGGCGGTGAACACGGCCGGCGGGCACCACGGCGCAGCGCGATGGACAACCTCGACCAGCGGTCCGGATGAACGTGCGAGCTCCCGCCAGGGGACCACCGAAACCGCCGTGATGCTGACGGCAATGTAGATGATCGTCACCCATACCATCGCGATCATGAGGGCCTTCGGCAGGTTGCGGCGCACATCATGCACCTCCTCGGCAACGTTAAGCAAGTCTTCGAAGCCGATAAACGCATAGAACGTGAGCACGGCCCCTTGCAGCACCAGAGCAAGTCCGAGGCCATGGGGAGTCGGCGTCTCCAAGTAGTCCACACCGCCCCAGTATCGCAGTCCGACAGCCACGACGAAAACCAAGCCGCCGACCTCGACGGCCGTGCATACGGCGTTGACCCACGTGCTTTCGCGCATGCCCCAGAAATTGATGACGGTCAGCAGGACGATGAAGGCAATAACGATGACCTCATGGGGGATCGAACCAACGGCGGGAGCAAGGTATCCGGAGAACGCGCGGCTTGCCGTGGCCATCGAGGTCAGGCCCGAGGCGGTCACCGCCAATCCGATCACATAGGATAGAAGCGGCCTTCCGAACGCTCGATGCGTTACGTACGCCGCGCCGGCGGCCCGCGGATAACGCGAGCCCAAGCAGGCGTAAGAACAGCCCGTAAGCAGTGCGGCCACCATGCTGGCGACAAATGCCAACCATACCGCATTGCCCATGATGCCGGCGGCCTTGCCGACCAGGGCGTAGATGCCGGTGCCGAGCATGTCGCCGACGCCGAAGATTGCCAGGGACCATAAGCCCAGACTTCGTGCGAGCAAGGGGCTGGCGTCCGTCGTACCGTCGGGATGAAGGGGCTCTTGTGCCATCGTCTCAGCGGGCGGCGACCTGCGATTCCGGTTCCCACCCGCCGCCGAGTGCCTTGTACAGGGCGATCAGGCTCGTGATCACCGTTTGTTGACTTTGGACGAGCGCGTCCTCGGACACGAAAAGCGCTCGCTGTGCGTCCAGCACACTGAGGAAGTCGGCCAGGCCCTTCGAGTACAGCTCGGTGGCAAGGTCGAGGGCTCGTCGGTTGGCTTTGGTCGCGGCGGACAATTCGCGATATCGGACCTGCTCCTGGGCGTAAGCCACCAGGGCATTCTCCACGTCCTTCAAGGCCGTCAACACGGTGTTCTCATACAGCCCCAGCGACTGCTCCTGCCTGGCGTTTTGAACGGCGATGTTCGAGAGGATCCTGCCGCCCTCAAAAATGGGCCATTGCATATTGGGCGTAATCGACCCGAAGGTGCTCCTTCGGTCGACCCAATGGTCGACATCGGCGCTTTGCAGGCCGTACGAACCCGTCAGCGAGAACTTGGGAAACAGATCGGCGGTGGCCACACCGATCTGAGCGGTCGCCGACGCCAATTGCCGCTCCGCACGGCGGATATCCGGCCGGCGTCGCAAGAGATCGGACGGCAGTCCGACAGGCACCGTGGGCGGATTCGCCGGAATCGGTGCGTCCTTCGCAAGTTCCGAGAGCAGCGACTCGGGTGTCTGTCCCAGCAAAACCCCGAGCTGGTGGATTGTCTGCTTCAGGGCGCTCTCGAGCGTCGGAATCGCGGCCGTTGTTGATGCCAACTGGGCCTCGGCCCTGACGACGTCCAGCTCGCCTGTCAGCCCGGCCTTAAAACGGCTCTGCGTCAGTTTCAGTGTCTCACGCTCTGACTCCATGTTCTCTTGAGTAATCACGATCCGACGCTGAAGACCGCGAACCTCGACGTAGTTGCGAGCAACCTCCGAGAGCAGGGTCACCAGCACGTCACGCCGATCCTCTTCAACCGCGGCGAGGTCGGCATCGGCGGCCTCAACCTCACGTCGAATGCCGCCGAACACGTCGATTTCCCACGAGGCGTCGAACCCCGCCTGGAAGAGGTTGGAATCACGATCGACCTTCACACCGCTGCTGCCGGACGTGCCGCCGCCCGATCCGCCTCCCGGTGGGTTTACCGTGATGGTCATCGGCCTGGTGCCTCCTTCTCCGTCCGGCTGTCTTGGCGTAATGGTCACGCTCGGAAGCTTGGAAGAGAACCCGCCGCCGCTCGACGAAGAGGACTTCTCGGATGCGTTTACGCTGATGCCCCGGTACGTGTATGAAGCGTTCCCCCCGACCGCAGGCAAGAGTCCCGCGAAGACGACGCCACGCGCCCCCCGGGCCTCACGGACGCGGGCCTCCGCGATCCGAAGGTCGATATTCGACCGGACGGCGCGGACAATCAGCGAATCGAGCATCGGGTCGTTCAGCGCCTTCCACCATTGAGCCAAGTCGGCCGGGCGAGTGCTCGGTCCCGACGTCGGACCGGGCGGACCCACGTCCTCTACATGACTCCACGTCGCGGGCATCGCGCAGGGCTCGGGCGTGCGGTAGTTCGGGCCCACGGCACACCCACCGACGACCAGCCAGGCCACTACGCCGAACCACCGACTGTCCTTGCCGTACGGGGAGCCTCGCGATGACCCCGCTTCCGAAGACCGGCAGCGATGGGGTGGACGTCTTGACGATGATCGTTCACTGGCGCCGAAACGTTTCAACTCTCGGGTGCACATGGGACTTCCCTTCCCGCAACGGACATCAGAGTAATCTCGGGAGGGGGTCCACGCCAGACGAACCTCGTAAGAATCTGTCCGGCTAGGCCATGGAATCCGGCCGCCATGCCCCTGCCCATAGACATAGGCCGGCCGCCAACCGGAATTCTCCTCCCAATTCGATGCAGGATCCGATGCCTTCCGGCCTCAGAGGTTGTCCACACCGGATCACTGAACCGCTCTGGCGTGGTCGACGGCCTGTTTCATCAGCTTGATAGCTGAGTGGATGCCCTCAGGCTCCTCGAAACCGTATGAAAGCCGCAGTTGCCGCCGGCCGATGGCGGCCAGGTCGCCCCCAGGGTGGACGCAGTGTTCGCCCGGTATGTAGATGACGCGAGGGTGCTTCTCATGAGGTGGCCCGTCGATGCCTTCGTTGCCCGTCGTGCGGGTGAGATACCGGAAGAAGGGTGAGGCCTCGTGGGTCTCAACGCGGCGGAACGTCAGGTAGTAGTAGAAGCCGGCGCGCCCGCCGCTGAGTCCGGCCAGCTCATCGCCAAGATACTCCGACAGCCAGTCTCGAACCGCCTGCGCCTTCCGTCGATAGCCCGTCCGCACGTTCTCCAACTGGATGTCAATCTGATGGTCCAGCAGCCAGCTCGAAATCTCCTGCGTGATCAGCGGGGCGCTGAAGCCCGCGTCCGATGTCCGTTGAACGACGGCATCCATGAACGGGCCCGGGCTGCCGATCATGTAGCCGACTCGAAGCGCCGGAGCGAGCACCTTGGATAGTGTCCCGATCTCGAAGACGAGGCCCTCCGGATCATGAAGTAGACCGGACTCCAGCGGGGCGACGCTGGGGTCATGAACGAGATCTTCGTACGCCCGGTCGAAGACGACCGGCACCTTGCGGCCGATGGTGCGCGAGAGATCGCCCGCGATTTCAATCAGGCCTCGTCGCCTCTCATTGGACAGGATGGCGCACGAGGGATTGTTGACGGTCACAACATAGAAGAACCGGATGTGCCGGGCCTCGTCCCCCAGCGCACGGAGCTTCTCACGCAGAAGATCAAGGCGAAGACCATCGTCGTCCTCGGGTGTCGCCACCAACCGGAAGCCGCGGCGTTCGAGGAAGTTCGTGTAGATGTAGTACATGGGGTCGGAAGTAAGGACGATTCCGGGCGGCAGCACGTAGGCCAGCGATTCCAGAAGGCTCGTGGCCCCGTTGGCCCCGATGATGATCCGCCGATCGGCCAGCGTCTTCTCGCACAGGCCGCCAACCCCGCGATCCGTAAGGTAGCAGCGAATGGAACCAATCAGATTCTCCGAACCCGCCGGACCGCCGTAGTTGAGCGACTGGCGATACCGGTCCTGTGAATCCAACACCTCCTGGAGGGCGAGCTGGATCTGATGGGCCGGAATCGTGCGTTCGTTTACGTAGCCGACGCCGAGGTTAATGTCGATGCCGTCTCGGAAATCCGATGCGAAGGCACTCATCATCCGGTTCACCGGCGACGGATCGACGGATGCCTTGCCGTAATCGGAGAGTTCGATCTCATGCATGGTCTTCATGGTTCCTGTGCAGACCTCACCCCCTCTATTCGTCGGTGAAGCGAGGTCTCTGTCACTATAACCCCGTTTGACCGCACTGGCGACGCGATGGAGCGGGGGATCGGACACGCTCAGCCGCGGCCTTGTTCAAGCCTGTCCTGACCGGCATACCTCGCCAATCGTCGGAGCGCGTCGTCTTTGATGCTCGGTTCCACCTTGGCCTTCGCGACCGCCTGTTCCAGCAAGGCGATGTTGCGGTCGTAGAGTCGGCGGTCCACGGGGAATGGAAATCCGTCCTTTCCGCCATGGGCAAAGCTGAACGTGGCCGGGTCGCGGTGTGAGGCCGCCTTGCCGTGGATCAACTCGGCGATCAGCGCCAGGCTGCGAATCGTCTTGGCGCCGATCCCCTTCATCGCCAACAAGCCCTCGAAGTCCGACGGAGGATTCTCGTAGACCGGTAACAGGGTCTTGGCCAGCCACGTCGGGTTCACGTCACTCGGCAAAACGGGATGACGGGCCGGCATGAACAGCGACGGCCCGACCGTCGCCTCACGGAGGAAGGCATCCGGGTGCATCGTGGCGACCTCGACACTGGCAGCGCGGCTCTCATCGGCCTCGGCGGCCACCATGTTCAGCATGAGTTGCCCGTCAGCCTGCTTCTGTGCAATGATCGCGTTGTGCGGCTCGCAGACGAACGAATCGATATGACGAGTCTGGCTCGCTTCCGTCGGGGCGGCAGCGTCGTGTTCCACGGCGATCGCCGGGGCGTCGCTTGCTGCCGCCGACTCCAGCCAATGGTATCGCCGGGCGTAACGATTCGCCTCGCACATACCTTGTTGGACGACGCACCATCGGCCGTCGTTATCGAAGAAAAAGCTGTGATGGTACAGCTCGTACCCGTCCTGGACGGCCGCGCTGTCGACCTTGGCCGACATCTTCGAGGCATAGACCAGACGATCGGCCCGGACTCCCGTTCGGTCACCGACAGTCATGATTTCCTGGGGCGTCCTTCGGCTCACGCCGCCCTTGCCGCCGGCGACATGAATGCCCAGCTCGTCGCCGAGCCGCTTGTACGCCTGCTTCATCGCCCCGCAGGTTACCGTCGTCAGGCCGCTGCTGTGCCAGTCGAAGCCCAGCACGCATCCGAAGGCCTGAAACCAAAACGGGTCGGCCAGACGAGTGAGCATCTCGGCCGGGCCGTAGTCGGCCACGATGAGTTGAACGATCGACCCCGCCAGCCGGTGCATCCGCTGAAACAGCCACGCCGGCGCCTGGCCACCGTGGAGCGGCAGATTCGCAACACTGCGACGCATACGTGCGATTGTAGCCTTCTCGTCGGCCCTTGACACCCCTGCGAATGACCGTATAAGCGCGTTGGAATCCCGCGGGCGGGGAACGAATGGCAATCGATGCGAAGTGGGAAAGAACAAAGGGGTCAAGTCGTTCCGGCGATCCACAAGCGACAAGACGGTTTCACTCAGTGGTCCTGACCCGTTACCGAGGGCCTTACCATGTTTCGATACGGTGTGTGCGTCGTTGCGATTCTCTCGCTGCCGTGTGTTTCAGTGTTCGCGGCCGCAGCCCCTGCCGCGGCAGTTCCCGATGACTTCCCGCGATTCATCGTTCCCGGCCACGAGAAGGAAATGGACAGCCTCCGGCGGCTGTTCTGGCTCCACTACCAGCCGGCCGGGCCGCTGATCCCCCTGTGGGACGAGTGGATGCCGATGTCCACGCTGTGGCCCGCACGGGGGAGCGGACGCGAATTGGAGTCCATGCGGATCCGCTGGGCGGCCGCGCTCGCCGGCCGAGGGATGAACACCGACGGTTACGTCCATACGCACCAGCACGACGGCCTGGCGCACGCCGAGGGCTGGCCATTTCCTCTCTGGACTCAGGCCGGTGGGATCGGCTGGCACTTCCGCGGGACAGGCATCGGCGGGTACGACGCGAAGCCGGTCACGGCCGAGGGCTGGAAGCTGACGCGGGCCAAGGGCGGCGACATCGGCTCGAAGGGATGGGAAATCGAACTGACCGAGCCGCGCGCCACTGCACAAACGCCGGGCTGCTCGTTCGAAGCGAGGATCTCGCCGTGGCTGCGGCTCAACTGGTGGGCGGGCGGTCTGGAAGGCGCCAACTGCTACGTGGAATGGACGACCAAGGATCAGCCGGAGTTCTCGCCGGAGCGACGGGCCTATTTCGGCCCGGCGGGCAGCGGCGGCCACCCGCATGCCTACATGCCCATGGGAGGCGGCGGCGGAAAGCTCAACACCGACGTCGTCGAGACGCGGACCATGATCCCCGTCTATCGCCTGCCGGGGTGGACGGGCACGATCACCGGCCTGCGGATCGCGTTCGACAACGCCGGCCCGGCGAAGCTGGTCATCAAGTCGTTCCACACGGCCTGTGACACACGCCACAACATCAACAACTCGAACTTCGTTCGCGGGTGCCACGACTACTTCGTCTGGTCGCAGGACTACACGTTCCTCCGCGATCAGATCGGACGGATCCGCACGGCCATGCGCTTCATCATGCGCGAGTTCGACACGCGGAAGCGCAAATGCGTGTACACAACCTGGCCCGGCCACGAAGGGCGCAGCGGCGTGCGATACGTCGACGGCAAGAAGGTGATCGTCCGAGGCGAGGGCATCGGCAGCAACTATTGGGACCTTTTGCCGTTCGGCGGAGAAGACGCACTGGCAAGCATCTACTACTACGATGCCCTGCTGGATCTGGCGGATCTGGAGGAACAGATCTCGGCCCATCCGCAGTGGTGCGTGGCCACCGGCGCCGACGCGTTTGACCCAACCGACCTCCGCCGGCATGCGCAGGAGGTCAAGGACTACGGCACGAAGCGGTTCTGGAACGAAAAGACCGGACGGTTCGGCACCGTGGATCTGGACGGGAACATGTACGATTACGGCTTCACGTTCCTCAATAACGAGGCCGTCTATTACGGCTTCGCCACGCCGGGGCAAGCAAAGGCCATCCACGCGTGGATTACAGGCGAGCGGATTGTGGACGAGGACACGTCCAAGGGGCCCGACATCTATCACTGGCGGTTCGGCCCGCGGTCCACGACGAAGCGCAACATCGACTACTACTTCTGGGGCTGGTCGAACCCCGAGAGCATCCCGTTCGGCGCCCAGGTTCAGGACGGCGGCGGCGTGCTGGGCTGGTCCTATCACGATCTGATGGCGCGGCTGATGACGGCCGGCCCGGACGATGCGGCGCGAAGGCTCGCAGAGATCTGCACCTGGTTCGACGAAACGCAGGCGGCAGGGGGGTATCGTGAGTACTACAAGGATCCGGCCAGGGGCACCATGCAGGGCGGCAACGTGGCCGGCGGCCTCGGCCTGGACAAGGAGTTCTTCGAGTCGATCCTCGTGCCGCAAGTTATGCTCTACGGCTTCCTGGGTTTCAAGCCGACGGCCGACGGATGCGAGATCAATCCCCGCCTGCCGAGCGCCTGGCCTTCGCTGACGATCACGCGAATCCACCTCCACGACCACGTGCTGGACGTGTCGGTGCGGGGCAAGACGATCGAGATCAAAGACCATACCCCCGATGGCCGCACACTGCAGATCACGGTCCCGGCGGGCTGGACGTTGCAGAGGATGTAGTCGCACGGGCTCATCAGATGCAAAGCAGCAACGGCGCGGTCGGAGAATGGGACAACCATGTTTTTGGGCGAATGGTATGTAGCCGGAGGGTCAAGCCGTATGCAGCCCCGTCAGGGGCGTCAGAGAATAGCCCAGGACGCGAGTCCTGGGAAGACAGGCAGCATCAGGAGTTGAGTCCCGTAGGGACGATTGAACCGTGCGTTCGGGCAGACGTGCAATGCTCAGCCGTCCCTACGGGCCTGGTTGGACACCGGATACTGACGGTTCCCAGGACTTGCGTCCTGGGCTAGGCTCGGTGGTCCTTACGAGACCTACTACCCGTGCCTTCTCGCTCGCAATTGGAATGCCGAATAGAATTGGGAGCGCCGCGTTTTTCAATTCCAGGTTCATTGCTGTCTTACTGTGAACTCCCACCAGAGGAGCGCACGTGTGATGTGTCCGGTCCGAACGGACCATTCCGATTCCGCAAGCATCAGGCTCGGCTGACAGCCCCACCATCTTTTCGTATCGGGTTCGAACAGGTTCATCCACAATCGGAGCCAGCCGCCTAACTCGGGATCATAGTCGCACACAAGAATGCGACGGATACAGGCATAGGCGAACGTGCTCAGAACGTCCTTGTAGTCTGGCATTTCGTGCAATACCGCACAGAATAGAACGGTCCTCACACATTTCCCATTCCCGTATATATCGCGCCCATTCAGGGCCCGATTGATTGTGGGACTGGTTTTCGGGGGACTACGCCGTGAAAGGGGGGATTTCAAAATCCGGAATTCAGAAGTCGGAGGGAAGTCGGAAACGGTGAGGTGGCATCGGGACCACTGGTGGACGAGCCGCCAGTGACACAGGGCGTCCGGTGCAACCCCGTCAGGGTTGCTGGATCTGTCGGGGCGTATTGTTCCGCAGGTTGCACGTGCGGCTATTTACGTTTGTCTCCTTCGGGGACCGGCGAGGCCGCCGGCCATTATATGGGTGCGGTTGGACCGGTCGCTTGCGCGACGCGGCTCGGATTACGTCGCCTGAAGGGTGCGTTGCAGGGCTGCATGCTTACGCAAGCGTGGGACACGCCATCCATCGAAGGGTACCTCAAGGAAACAACTGGAACTCCCAAATCGTCGGCACATCGGTTGCCTGCAGGATGTTCAGGCGGACGAAACGCGCCGTCACCGGTTCGAAGTTGAGCCGCAGTGTGCCGATCGTCTTGCCGCTATAGAACGTCCGCCAGGCCTCGCCATCCTTGTATTGCAGTTCGAACTTCCGCACGCGGTTCCAATCGCCTTCGACGACCACCGCGCGGCGAAGCGTGATCGAGCCGCCCAGGTCGACCTCGATCCAGCCGCTCCGGGCGTCCCGGGCGGCGCCCCACCGCGTATGGCGATTCCCGTCGAAGGCCTTGTCCGCCTCAAAGCCCGGCTCCGGCCAGACGCTCGATGCCCGCGCCGGCTTGCCTCGACTGATCGGCTCGGCGACGGGTACGTTTTCGCGGATCATCCGCCCGACCTCCTTGAGTGCCCTCACGTCGATTTCGCGGAGGCGGCCGGCGCGGTCGGGACCGACATCGAGCGAGAAAATGTTCCCGTATTTCACCGCCCCCACATACAGCTCGTAGATCTCATCCGCCGGCCGGCAGACGCCGTCGTTCTTCGGATTCGTGTAGAACCACCTCGCGTCCGGAAAGATGGGCATGCAGAACTCGGCGAGGAGGTACTTGCCCGTTCCGCCGCCGCCGTGGCGGACGTAGGGTCCGCCGGCGCTCACGTCGTTCAACGGGCCGGGTTGCCCCAACTCGCCTGCCCGCAGATCGCCGGCCGACTCGCCGTGGTTGAACCCCACGAAGCAGCCCGGCTGGAACGACTTCACCCACGCGGCCGTCTCCTTGTGGTTCAGGCCGCCGTCGGTCTGGGCGTGGTCCATCCAGAAGAACTCGATCGGCCCGTACTGGGTGCAGAGCTCCTTCAGTTGGGCCTTCTTCAGCTCGGCGTTCTTCATGTCGGGCCACGTCCAATCGCCCTCGGAGAAATAGAGGGCGAGCTTGATGCCGTACTTGTCGCACGACTTGCGGACGGCGGCGAGCACGTCCTTGCCGAGCGGGCTCTTCGTGACCTTCCAGTCGGTGGTCTTTGTGTCCCAGAGGCAGAAGCCGTCATGGTGCTTCGTGAGAAACAGGATGTAGCCCATCCCCGCCTCTTTGGCGACCGCCGCCCACTGATCGGTATCGCACCCGGTCGGGTTGAAGAATGACAGGTCTTTGACGCCCTTGGTCCACTCCTGGTCGGAGAACGTGCTGAACGACCAGCAGATGAACATGCCGAACTTGAGGTTAGCCAGTTCCTTCACGCGTTGGGGGGTGTTGACAGCTTCGAGTTGATCGCCCAGAACGAGGACGTGCGCTGAAGCAATGAACGACACGGCGATTGCGATATCTTTGTTCACGACAACCTTCCTCTCTTGAGGCCACATCTGAAACGCCTGACCTCCGCGATACATCGATTCATCCTGTGGGTCACCATAGTCGGTTGTCTATGCAGGTTTCCATGCGGCGGCAATTTCTCCGCTCGGTTGCTGCGGTGCGGTCCGTCTAGCCCGGATTATTCACACTGGCCTCTTTTTTACGACCTCCTTGTGGGTTAAG
>CAZQTW010000111.1:0-13744 GCA_964596165.1 uncultured Planctomycetales bacterium
AGGCTGGAGGGAGGCGGACTGGTTACCGCGCCCGGTTCCTCATGGGCGGGTCGCTCCAGACCCTCCGATGCCCGATGCCCGATACCCGATACCCCGCGTCCCGTTCCGCGTCCCTTGCGCCACGTGACGATGAACAGCATCACCGCCAGGATCGGCGCGAACAGAAGGATGTTCGGTCGGGTGATGGCACCGAGCCCCAGCACGGCGCCGCAGATCAACCACTTGGACCCCTTACGGTCGTCCAAAGCCACCAGCAGATAGGCCAAGAGCAGGTAAAGCAAGGACGCCAGCGCCGTGTCCAACAACTCGGTGGAGAAAAACAGAAACGTCCAGAAGACCGATGCCAACAGCCCGGCGATCACGCCAACGGACTGATCGAACAGCCGCCAGGCGATCAGGAAGGTCAACACCGGGGAAAGGCTGGTCAATGCGATTTGGACCAACCGAGCATGTGTGGGATCGATGCCGGTAATCCAGTACACCATTGCGAGGAAGTAGGAGTAGAGCGGCGCCTTGTAGTAGCTGTTTGGCGGTAACGTGCCTTTGACGACTTGCACCGCGAATTCGTGATTGCCCCGCATATCGCCAATGGGCGCGAGATACGTGGGATGGTTCCTGAGTTCCAACCACAGTCCCAAGCGAAGCGTCAGCGCGAACAGGAAGATGACCAGGATGAGGCAGAGGGTCCGCCACCGAGCCGTCGTGGCCACAGGTCTATCTCCCATGTCGTTCGGCTCCTTGAGTTGCGGTGGTGGGGCGGGTCGCCGGCGTCGTTGGGAGCCCAAGACTCCTCATGGCTGCATGGACTTCGTCCAGCCAGGCATACAGGGATGACGGATCCGCTTGATTGGAGATTCCTTCCAGAAGGATCCGTTCGGTTCGTTGCAGGGCGACCGGGTCCTTGTACCGCCGAGCGTATTGCAGGTTGGCATTCGCGGCGTCGGTGGCCGGAAGGTGAGGCGAAAGGATCTCCAGAAGGAGCGCGGCGGCCTCCCTACGTTTCGACTTGACCAACGACATCAGAAGGTCCTGTGCTCGTTTGGGATCCATCACACTCAGAATCTCGAAGAAGGGCCGACCGTACGTTGGGTCAAAAGGTTCCTCGAACGCCATCAGCGAGCCGTAGTGGAGCGTCTTGGCGGGAACCTTCAACAGTCCGTAGCCCGCGAATAACAGCGTGTGAGGGCGGGAGTGGGTGATCAGGGTAGTCCAGGTGCGGCACCCTCTGGCCTCGTCCGCCAAGAGAGCTTCCTCCAGAAGGGGGGCTGCCTCAGCCATCAGATCGGGTCGTTTGGCCTGCCAGCAGGCCACCGCCTCGGCAAAACGAAGGTCGGTATGATAGGAGGGGCGATAGCCCAGGACGTCCCAGTTGGACAGCACCGCGGTTGCCGTCAACAGGACGGTGCAGACGATTCGTCTTGACCACCGTCGGTTCCGGCGGCACATGTCCAGGAGCTGAACAGTTCCGTACGCGGCCAAGGGGACTCCCAAGTAGACGAGTGGCATGCGGAATCTCGAGTTCATGACGAACAGGGCACCGCCGGCCAACATGGAAACCAGGGCGAGCAGAAGGTAAGTCAGCCCGGGGGGCCTCGCGTTCATCGTGAATCCTAGAAAGCAACCCACCACCAAGAGGGGGCAGAGGACGCCGAAATGAAGCCAAGACAGGACCCTTAACACCCGCGAGAATCGGCAGAGGCGGTAGGGGTCTCTCACGGTTTCGAATTCGTAGGCATTGAAAAAATAGCAGAAACGCCGCAGGGTATCGGCGATGAACTTGTTGGGCTGTCGCCTGATGTATTGGAGGGCCAAGCGGGAATAGAAGTTGTCCATCTCGCCCCGCTTCAGGGGGCGGCCCATCGTCTTTTCAGCGTAATGGCGCGCTACGCGATCTCCCAAGGCATCGCTCCAGACGTCGTTGGGGTCGGCAGGTGCGACCTCCAGCGCGCCCTCGCCGGCCATGTAGGCCACGTTCTTTCCGTCGGAGTCAGGGTTATTGCCGACCCAGAGGTTCAACCCGCCGTAAGCGGCGATCAAAACCCATTCATCGCCGACGATACGGTTCCGGATCGTAACGGGTGCGATCACCGCACAGCACCCGATCGTCAAGGCGGCCACGTTGGTGAGCGCACGCCGCCATGCCAAGAGCCGGGGTTCGGGATTTGGAGCTCGGGGTGCAGGGGAGGATGAGGGGGGCTCCGCCTCGGTGCCTGGTGGCGCGGATTGCCCTCGATCGACAAGCGGCCGTCGAGCTTTCTTCAGTGTGATGATCAGTACGGCCAGTGCCAGCACCGGCGCGAAGATGAGCACGTTGGGTCTGGTAATCGCACCAAGACCCATGACGACACCCGCGACCAGCCACGGCCACGCCTTGCGATGGTCGAGGATAACAAGCACGTATGCGAGAAGCAAGTAGAACAGGGCGGCCAGCGAGGCGTCGACGATCGTTACGGCAAAGAAGACAAAGACCCAATAAACGGCTCCCACAACACCTGCCAAGAGGGCGACAACCCATCCGAAGAGGCGCTCGGCAATCCGATAGACCAATACCGAGTTGAGGCTACATAGCACGGCCTGCACGATCCGTGCGTAGTGGGGGTCGGGGCCGAGAAGCGTGTAGACCCCCGCCAGAAAGTACGTGTAGAGGGGGGCCTTCAAGTAGGCGTGGCGGGGCAGCCGGCCCTCCATGCAGGCGACCCCGGCCTGGTGCGCCGCGAGTTCGTCGCTTTGGAGGAAACGGTAGGTTGGAAGATCCTTGACCTCTTGGAGAAACGACAGTCGTACGAGAACGGCCAACGCAAAAACCATCAGTGGGAGGGCCGCTCGCCTGATCAGGATGCCCACGTGCGGTGATCGCGACACCCTCATCAGCGCCCCCCTCGCAGTGCCGCGCGACTTGTCATCTGGGGAGCCACAGAATGGTGTTCGGCCATACCATGACATTATAGCAGGGATGGAGAAAGGATGAAGCCACCTCCGTTGAAAGCCCCGTGCAGACACCCCATAATGATAGGAGTCTAATTGCGTCGGCGGGGGTGTGTCCCCGATCCGGAACGAACCCAATTCCAGGCGATTCTCGGAGACCCCATGCGGCGCCCCTATTCAGTCCTCCTGATCAAACCGCGGCATAATGAATTCATCGGGCACGCGTTTCCGCCGTTGGGCGCCATGTGCCTGGCCTCCTACATCCGGCGCCACGCGGACATCGATGTCCGCATTATCCACATGACTCCCTGGCCGATGAGCTACGGCGAACTGGATTACCGGATTCGGTCTTACCGGCCGGACCTTGTGGGCATCAGCGCCATGACGTTCGAGTCCAAGGGGCTTCATCGAGCGGCGGGTTTGGTCAAGGCCTGGCGCCCGGAGGTGCCGGTCATCGTCGGCGGTCCTCACGCCACCAGCTACACGGAACGTGTCCTTGCCGACCCGAACGTTGACGTGGCCGCGATCGGGGAGGGCGAAGTCACATTCGACGAGCTGATCGGCGCGATTCGCCAAGGCAAACCCCTGCGGGGCGTGCCCGGCATCGCCTACCGTGACAACGGTGAGATCACATACACCGCCCCTCGAGAGCAGATCGCGGACTTGGACGCCTTGCCGATGGCGGCGTGGGACCTGATTCCCATCCGACGCTACAAGCATTTTTACCGGTTCAGTAGGACAGGGACACGCGATTACGGCGTCCTTTTCACATCGCGAGGCTGTCCGTATCGTTGCGTCTACTGCCATCGCATCTTCGGAAAGAAGTTTCGTGCCCGATCGGCACCGAACGTTTTCGAGGAGATCCGGACGCTGTACACGCGGTACGCCATACGCGAATTCGAGGTGATCGACGACGTGTTCAACCTCGATCGATCGCGCCTGGAGGACATTTGTGACCGGATCATCCGCTCGGGCATGCGGATCAGGCTGACTTTTCCCAACGGGGTCCGGGGCGATTTGCTGAACGAGGAACTGATCAAGAAACTCCGCCGGGCGGGCACCCGCTTCATGACCTTCGCAGTCGAGACGGCTTCGCCTCGATTGCAGGAGTTGATCGGCAAGAACATCGACTTGGACAAGATCAAGCAGAACATCGAGTTGGCCCTGAAGCAGGGCATCTTCTGTCAGGGCTTCTTCATGCTGGGCTTCCCCACCGAGACCGAACACGAGATGCGAATGACCGTGGACTTCGCCCTTGCGTCCGATCTCCACGCGGCACAATTCTTTGTTGTCAACGCCTATGAGGGCACCCCGTTGGCCAGATGGGCGGCACAAATCGGCAAGCCTGTCATAAAGGACTTTGACCGGACCTATCTAACGCGCGATTTCGACAATCTAACGGACGTTCCTGACGCTCGGTTCCTCCAATTGCGCGCCGAGGGGACGCGGCGATTCTGGTTAAACCCGCGCCGCATATGGCGGATCGTTCGCGACTACCCCGACAAGGGCAATCTCCCCACCCTCCTGCCGACCCTGGTCAAGCGGTTGGCGCTCTACGGACAGGGGCATTGATCCGAACGGACTTGCGGTTGCGTTCGGACGTTGCCCTGAACACCCTGGAATCGTGCGTGGGTCGACAGAATCAGTCGCTACAGGGTCATTGCTCGGCTTTCGGATCCACGGGATGCGTCGCGTGAGTCGAGGGGTTACTGTTCGGTTGCGGGGAAAGCCCAGCCTCGCCCAACAGCATGCGCACGCTCTGAAGGCCGCCCGCGAGCGACGCATTGCCGGGGTTCTTTCGCACCCATTCGGCCAGTAGCTGCTCCGTGTGAACCAGAATCGCCTTCTCATGGAAACGATTCCAGTATTCGAGATGCAACTCGATGACTGTCGCCGGGAAAGCCCGCATCTGCGTAGCCTCCAGGGTGTTCAGCACCTCGCGCGCCTCTTCCTGCCGACCGTTTTCCAGGAGCATTCGGAAGAAGGCCAGCGTGGGCGGCGACATCGGCTCCGTTCGCACCATCAGGTTCCCGTATTGGAGGGCCTTCTCGGTGTTGCCGAGGCGATGATAGCATGCAAATAGCCAGGTCAGCGGTTTGGCGTGATGGAGGGCTAGGACCCACGGTCTGCCGCCGTTGGCCACCTCTGCCCAATACGCCTGCTCAAACGACCGTGTGGCCTCCGGCAGTAGGTCCATCCGACCGGTCCTCAGGCAAGCCTCGGCATACGTCAACTGGAGTTCCGTGTGACCGCTGACGGAATACCCGAAGAGGTCCAGATTCGAGAAGACGCCCACTCCCGCCAACACGCCGCAACCGATCAGCCTTCTCGTCCAGTGGGTCCGCCGACTCCATAAACCGATGAACGTGACAAGGCCGTAGGCAACAAACGGCACCAGCACGTAGATCGGTGGCAAGCGGAACCGAGAATGGATGACGAAGAAGACCCCGCCCAAAAACAGGGCCAACCACATCACCAGGTAATAGACCATTCCCGGCGCCCTGGGTTTCGATCCCAAGACGCCGAAGACGCTCAGGACGCCGAGGACGGCCAGGGGACAGAGGACGCCCCAGTGGCCGTACGATAGGATCGCCAGGACCTTCGATACGCCGCAGACCCGGTACATGTCTTTCAGATTGCAGTATTCATGGGCGTTGAAGAACCAGCAGCAGCGTTTGAAGGTGTCCGTGAGGAACTTGCGCGGGTTCTCGCGGATGTATTGGGTCGTTCGACGGTAGAAGAATCGGTCCGCCTCGCCCACCTTCAACGGCCGGCCGAGCTGCTGTTGGGCGAACGTGATCGCGATGTCGAGGTTGAGGTCCAGGCGAACCCACAAGTCGTTGGGATCGCCCCCGCCGGCATCCGGCACCTTCTCGCCGACCAACACCGACCCGTCCTTGCCGTTGGACCAGGGGCTGTTGGCCGACCATGCGTTCAGGCCGCCGTAGGTCGCAATCGGAACCCACTCGCCGCCGATAATTCGGTTGTGTAGGGTCACCGGGGCAATGGGGACCGCGATGCCGACGAGGAAAATCATTGCATGGATCAGGGGGCGGATGATCCTCTGACGAAGACTCCCCGCAACGGTGTCGGCTGGCGGTTGTCTTCGAACCGCCTCGAAGAAGATGGCCAGGATGAGGAGTGGGACACTGGCCGTGATGTTGGGTCGTGTGATCGCCCCGAGCCCCAACGCGACGCCGCAGATCAGCCACGTGAATCTCCGACCCTCGGGCAGGGCGATCAGCAGGTAGCCGAGGACGAGGTAGAGCAAGGCGGCCAGCGAGGTGTCCACCAACTCGATGCTGTAGAAGACAAAGCCCCAGTAGAACGCCCCGATGAGTCCTGCGATCAGGCCCGGGAGCCATCCGAACAGACGCCGCCCGATCGCGGCAAGCAAGACGGGTATCGCGCTGAAGACGACCGCCTGAAGCCACCGGGCGCGGTCCGGTGACTCGCCCAAGACGGCATACACGCCGGCCAGCGAATACATGTAAAGCGGGGCCTTGTAGAAGGGCGAATTCGGCATCCGGCCGGCCAAAATGGCCCGGGCGACCTGATCGTTGACGCCCTCGTCGTGTCCCGGAACGACGTACACCGGGTCGTGACGAACTTCCAAGAGAAACGCCACCCGCGTGACGACGGCCAGAACGAAAACCAGGGCGATCGCCGGCCACCACCATCTGCTCGTCAATCTTGGCGATTGCTCCGGGTTCATGAAAGGCGTCCCCTCGGATCGACCGCATCATGTCGTCCCGAATGCCGCACGTCCGTAGTCCGAGATGGGCGGTGGACCATGCATCGTCCAGTAGTCCGGATCGAGGTAGACGCCGAAGCTCGTTACGTTTTCGAAGCCGCACTTGGCGTAGAACGCCATGTCGGGTTCAAGGCAGACGGACAAGTCCGGCAGCTTCTTGCTGGGGCGCTTCCACCCGCTGTGCCGCGACGCATCCAACCAATACTCCAGCACTTGCGAGTTCTTTGTGCCGAAGAAATCCAGGAGTCCTTCCATCAGGCGAATGTGCTTTCGGTTCTCCTCACTCTTCGGATCGTTGAACGGCCGGTCGTAGACGCGACGGATCGGTGCGAATTCCAGGAAGATGCCGTCGATCGGTTTGACGCTCCTAGGCGCCGGCAGAGTCTGCGCGTAGGCAAGGCAGCAGGCCGTGGCCTTGGGATCGAAACGTCGAACACCTTCCAGAATGGTGTTGGCGAGGATGAGGTTCTGGTCCGATTCGGTGAGGTCGCGGCACGTGGGGCATTTGCACCATTCCGCCCCGTCGTCCGGCCAAAAGAAGTAACGACCGGAACGACAGGGGAGCAGCCGGGCGAGTCTCTCGCTGTTCTGCCGGATGGTCTTGATCGCCGAATCCGACGAGCAGCAAAAGTTGGCCTTGGCGGTTCGTTTGCCGGTCTTGTCGACGCGGAACATCTCCGGCGCCTGGTCGAAGAGGTTTCGCGGGAGCAACTCGCTCATGATGTGATGCTCGAACGCGACGGCCACACCGGCCTTCTCGAACCGTTGTAGGACCTGTGCCCCGTGAGGCGATTGGGCATAAGCGGCGAATTCGGCGACCGTCATGAGGTGAATTCCGAGGACATTGAGTCGCGCCTGGGCAAACCGGTCGGGCCAGTCGGGTTGTTCGAGATCTCGCGCACACAGGACAATACCGCGACGGCGGAACCGGGGCGTGTGCCCGGTCGCATCCGCGGCCATCGCGTTCGTCTTGTTGGTGCCCGCCCCCTTGGGACTGTCGGTCAACATCGCCGCGGCGCCGATGGGTAAAGCCGTCTTCAGCAATTCTCTGCGGGTCATGTTGCCACCTTCCTTCCCACGGCGGACTCGACGATCAGGAGATCGGATACCGGCCGGCCTTTTTGGCATACTCCACGACCCGGATCAGCGTATCGGGCCGGACGCCCGGGTACGTTTCGCCGCCGATAGCCAGGCCAAATCCGCCTCCCGGCGCGCAGACGTTCAGGGCATGATCGACCGCGGGCTTGGCACGTTCGAAATCGTGGTAGAGGTCTTTGCAGTTCAGCCCACCGGTGAAGAACGTCTTGCCGCCAAGGTGTTTCTTGGCGGCTTCACAACTCGAAAAGCCGCCCATGTCCATCGCGGTCAGCTTCATCTCATCGGCGTACATCCGAAAGTGATGATCGTTCGGACCGTCGGCATGAAGGTACCGATACTCGCTTCCGTAGCGGTCGTACAAGGCCTTGTTGTACGTGAAGACGTATTGCTTATACATTTCACTCGAAATGAACGCGCTGTTGTCGTCGGCTAGGCTGAGGCGGGTCTGTTGGTCCCGTCCGTCGGCGCGGTTGTAGAAGTCCGCCAGCCGGCAGTAGGTTTCAAAGCATTTCCTCAACAGCATGTCCGCGTGTTCCGGGTCGGCGTAGAGCAGTTCATACACTTTTGCCGGATCCATGATCGCGCACGCACAACTCAACGGCGGATGCATGTTGATTCGGCCGCCCGTGGCGGGCAGCTTCGGGGCAACGCGGTTGGCCTTGCGAACAAAGACCTCGCCGAGTTGCAGCATCTCGCGAACGCGAGGGTGCTTTTCGAAGTCCGGCACCTGAAGCCTCTCGATGTCCTCAACCGTTTCAAGAATCGGGACGATCCGAGGGCTCGTGTCGTCGGGATACTCGATTGGGCAATTGAAGATGATCGCTTCTTGGATCGGTCCGATGTCCCAGAACAAACCGGTATCAACGCGGTCGTCGCCCAGTTCCCCATATGACCACTTCAGACCGCGAAGCTGCACTTCCAGGCAGACCTCTTGACTGGTGTAGTAGTCGCGTATGTTGTACCCGAACAGCTTGCAATAGAAGCTGCCGCCGGTGCTGATGAGGATCGGCACGCGATCGGGCTCGCGAAAGCTCCGGGCGATCTCCCATCGCCTTTGGGACTCTCTTATTCGGGACTCATGTTTCTCAGGATTGAAGTCAATCACCCGCGCTGCCTCCGAATTCCGTTGAATTCGAACTGGGGGCATGATGAGGTCCATGTCCGGGGGTGTCAAGACGGCCGGTTCCGTGGACCGTGATGACGGTCGTCGACCGGCGAGTGGAACGTATTCCGGGAGATGCGGACGGGGACCGGCCTTGTAAGCGGCAGCCCTTGCACGTATAGTGAAATGGACATGGCAGAGGGGCCGGCGAATGAACGTTTTTCTTTTCCTTCCACGCCGATTCCTATCATCCGCTAGTCCCTTCGGGACGGGTCCGCGGTTGCCTAGATGAGGAGGGGGTTGTGAAGGGTCCCTGTTTGTTTACCTCGTTCCTATGGGTCGCCTTGGCTGTGGCGACACCGTGTCCGCTGCTCGCGGACTACTACGACGGTTTTGACGCAAACGACATCTGGGGACCCGACCCCAACTACGCGAACTGGGATGGAATCACGGCAATGGGCGCCGGTGCCCCGCCCATGCTGGCCGTGTTTGACGCCAACTACTCCTGGGCGATCGACAATCCCCAGTGGTGGATCTACAAGCTCATGTGCAACACGGCAACCAGCTACGTCGATCCCAACGGCAGGGCGGCGCGAATCATCTTACGATCCAATCCCTATTCAGGGTCTTATGGGGTGATGGCCCTCGCTCCCGACGACAACAACCCCGATCCCAACACAAGCAATACGTACTGGGACGACACGACCAACCACTACGTCCTCGTGAAGGTCTATTATCCGGGTTACTTCGCCCACGAGAATGATCCGAACTATGACAGAGGAACGGCCGCCATCATCATGCACGGTCATCCTCAGCTTTGGACCGGCCTGACGTTTGGGATGGGGTTCCACAACTGCGCGTACCAGAACGGCGATCCGAACATCCCGCTCGGCTATGAGCTGGAGCGCTACTGGACCCAGCATTTTAATCTTCAGGCCATTCAAGGACCTTCCGTACTGAATATCCAACGACTCGACATCGATCCGAACGGCATGCGGGCACGGGGGAGTCTGGATCCCGGCACGCGGGATCCCAACGACCTTACTCGTCTGGCCCCTCCGGAGGGCCTCTTCGGCAATCCGTATCGGATGCCTCAGTACAACGGCGACCCAAACCTGCGGTTCATCGATTACGATCAGATGGAACGGGACGGATTCTGGATGTTGATGCAGTTTGAGATCGACCCGAATCACTCCCCCGGCGATCCAAACGGCAAGTACCTGAGGGGGGCGATTTGGCCGGGCGACAAATACGGATGGAACGGCCAGTGGATGCTTTCGTACCACTTGGCCGATCCCTGGTGGACGAGCGCGGACCCGAATGGATGGTATGCTTCGACAGGTCGCACGGGATTGATGTGCTGGACGGGTTGTCCCGGCTATCCGGGGTATAACGCCGGGTTTCCCGGCGACGTGGTCTATGACGGCATCGAGGCCCGCACGGCGATCTTCAACGGCATCCCTCGCCGGTTGGAATTGAAGGTGGAGAAGCCGCAGTACATGTACTCGGTCAAGGTAGCGCCCGACCTGCGCGACCCCAACGATCCGAACATGCCGGAGGAGCGGTACTACCGATTCACGGACGGCACGCCGATCGTGATGACGGCCGCTCCGATCGGCGGGAGGGTGTTCGTGGGTTGGGCGGTTTGGTCGGATCCGAACACGTATCCGGACGCAAACTTCGTGGTTCTTGACTCCAATGCCGTGCTTCACCTGGTGATGGACGGCGACAAGATCGTGGAAGCGGCGTTTGGTTGCGGCGGCGGTGTGGGGGGGTTTTTCGGAATCGGATTCGTCTTGGCGTTGGCCGCGTTTGTCCGTCGGCCGACGTAAGGATCGCCGGATTCCGGGAGTGAAGGAGAGGACCATGAAAGGGATGTACTTTCTGTCGATGGTGGGGATCCTGGCCCTCGCGACGGGGCCCGGCAGGGTGTTGGCGGACTATTACGACAGTTTCGACAGCAACGATCTTTGGGGCCCCGACCCCAACTACCGGGACCTGACCGGCATCACGGGTGTGACGAGCTCGCCGCCGCCGTTGCTGGCTCATTTCGACGCGAACTACTCTTGGGAAGTGGACAATCCTCAGTGGTGGATCTACAAGCTCATGTGCAGAGCTGAAACCAGCTTTGCCGACGCCAATTACGGCGCTGTGCGGCTCTTTCTCACTGCTCACCCCTACTCACCGGCGGTCGGGGGGATTGCCATTGCCGTCGACGACAACAATCAGGATCCCAACACGAGCAACTCATACTGGGACGACACGACAAACCACTACATCCTGGTCAGGGTCTTTTATCCGGGCTATTACGGTCACCAAGACGATCCGAATTATGATCGGGGGGACGCCGGCATCGTCATGCACGGGCATCCCCAGCTTTGGACCGCATTACAGTTTTCGAGGTGCTTCCACAACTGTGCATACCAGAACGGTGACCCGAATAGACCGCTTGGCTATGAACGTGAACGATATTGGACTCAACATCTCTCTCTCGGGGCGATTCAGGGTCCGCTGGGGTGGAACATCCAACGGCTCGACATCGATCCGAACGGCATGCGGGCCAACGGGAGTCTGGATCCCAACACGCGGGATCCGAACGACCTGACTCGGTTGGCCCCGCCGGAGGGCTACTTCGGTAATCCGTATAGAATGCCGCAGTACCACGGAGATCCCAATCTGCGGTACAGGAATTTCGATCAGGAGGAACGAGACGGATTCTGGATGCTGATGCAGTTCGAGCAGGACCCCAATTCCTCGCCCGGCGATCCGAACGGCAAGTACCTGCGAGGAGCGATGTGGACGGGGGACAAGTATGACTGGAATGGACAGTGGATGCTTTCGTACCACTTGGCCGAGCCCTATTGGAGCGGCGGAAACCCGATCGATTGGTACGTGGCATCAGGCCGTAGTGCGCTCATGCTTTCGACGGGGACGCCCGGTGATCCGGGGTGGGGCGCCGGTTTTCCGGGCGATATGGTCTTTGATGATGTGGAGGCCCGCACGGCGATCTTTAACGGCATCCCTCGGTTGTTGGACCTGAAGGTGGTCAAGCCGCAGTACAAGGAGTCGGTGAAGGTGGCGCCGAACCTGGTCGATCCGGACGATCCGAACACGCCGGAAGAGCGGTACTATCGGTTCACGGACGGCACGCCGATCGTGATGACGGCGACGCCGGTGAGCGGGAAGTCGTTCGGGGGCTGGGCGATTTGGTCGGATCCGAGCAAGTATCCGGACGCGAACTTCGCGGTGTTGGACTCCAACGCGGTGGTTCACGTGGTGATGGACAGCGACAAGATCGTCGAGGCGACGTTCAAGTGCGGCAGCGGGGTGGAGCCGCTGATCGGCATCGGGTTGTTCGTTCTGGCGATGGCGGTGGTGGTGCGTCGGTTGACGTAGGGGCCGGCGTCGGATTTGATGATTGGGCTTGATTCTTGTGTCGAGTCCGATCGTTCATGCGGGCGTACAGGAAACGAGGCGGTCGAGATCACCCTGTGGTTTCGGCCGCCTCGTTCTTGACACGGCAGCCCGCGGTTCCGGCGCGGCGACGAGCGGTGTCTTTCCCATGGTGCCGATCGTTGCCTTCCGTCTGTGCGCAAGAAAAGGGGACCGCTTGTGGGGTCCCCTTTATTCTGAACCGGAGAGGGGGGGATTCGAACCCCCGGGCCCGGGAATACCCAGACCAACGGTTTAGCAAACCGTCGCATTAAGCCGCTCTGCCACCTCTCCGACTTCGGCCTTGGTGGTCCGGAGGAACACTTCACTCGGGCCATCTCGTTACACGCTATCCTTACCTCTCGGCGCTGTCAAGGTACGGACGATCGTCCCACGTTGTCCACCCGTTTGGGGCGTTCGTGCGCGATCACAGACCGCCAAGAAGGGTCCCCCCGCGATGAGGCCGGAGGGTTGACGGTGCGATCGAACGCCAAGATCCCACCGACGCCCTACCACGGAGCGGTTCTTCTTGCAGGACAGCCTCGCAGGTCAGAAACTCATGAATGACGCGGACGCTCGACGGCGGGGCGTATTGCATACTGCTATGATATCACGTTCGGTCGAGCGTTCCGCCCCCCAGTCCCTTTCCCGAGCCGGCGGATTCATCCTTCTGTCGACGTCGCTCCTGCATCTTTCGCATGGTGATGGTCTGGAGGATGATCTTTAATTCGTGCTCGTTGATCTGGCGGCGAAAACGCTCCGTCCCCTCGACCAACACCACCGGCGTGTCCTTGCCGTAGGCGATTTCCAGGGCGATGTCATGCGTGACGTCATGCATCCTGATCTGAAGAGGGAACTTCTGGTGGGCATCGCTGAGCATACGCTTGGCTTGTTCCGTGCGCACACACCCCGCACGGGTGTACACGTCTACGCGAATGGCATTCTCAACAGCAGGCAACCGGGCACCCCCCTGGACGACTCGAAAGTAGATTTCGCTTCGGGACCGGGCGACGACACGCAACACCACCAGTCTATCATTCTTCGCCTGACTATGGTAGTCCCTTTCCTCATTGCCGGTCGTGAATCAGAAACCCATGTGGCAATCCGGTATCTGTCTTTGGGCAGTTGATATGGGACCTTCCAAATACAACCATTGGACCGACGGTTGGTTGCCGTCGGCGCCGGTCCGAATGTGGAGTACGTTGACAGTGTAAGCTACGAACAAAAAGACGCCCGCGGAATACTCCGCGAGCGTCTCGCGTAAATAAGTAACAGTTGACCGCCGGGCGATGTCCTCGCGGGCATCGCGCGGCCGATACGGCCCGAAAATGCGCTGACCGAAATCTCGCGTCCGTTGCCGGGCGAGAGATCTAGGTAGTCCTCTAGAAAGGAGGTGATCCAGCCGCAGGTTCCCCTACGGCTACCTTGTTACG
>CAZQTW010000112.1:0-13614 GCA_964596165.1 uncultured Planctomycetales bacterium
TCCGACGCTGCCCAGGCCGGAGTACAATCCCACCCCAGAAGTGCCAAACTCCAGAATAAAGACCCCGAGGGGTCTTTATTCTTATGGGGGAGGCCTGGTCTTTCGCACCAGCACCGGAATCTCCACGGGCGGCGTGACCAACTCCGACACCAGCGGACGACGCCGAAGCCACAACGAAAGCTCCCGTGCCTCCGCCGCATCCCACATCAGAAACGTCAGGACGAATCCATCGGCCATCGCAAAGTAGGACCAGACCTTGAAGGCCGTGTCGTTCACCTGGGATTGCAGCCGAGAAAGCACCATCTGCAGATCCGTCGGCTTCTCCTGCCGAGGCGGGGGTTGGACCCGGATCAAGGCAATACGCTTGTTCGGGACGTCGCGATAGCACAACGCGTGACGCACGGGTGGCAGGCCGTTCGGGGCCGTGATACGTCGCGTCAACTCCACGACTCGATCGGCGGCAAGCACGGGCCTCAGTGGCGTGGCGATGCACGTGAACCAGAGCGCCCCATACTGCTGAGCCCTCTGGACATACGTCAGTTCACGGCCCGGAGCCATGTACAACTTGCCCCGCTGACACAACTCGCCGGCGTTGACCATCGCCTGCAACAGGAGAAAGGCCTCCAACCGGTTCCCGGCGCAGAACAAGCCCGCCACCGCGGCCTGGCTTGTAAGACCGAACTGATCGACGTGGGCCAGGACCCTATTCGCTGGGTTCCGGAAAGAGCTTGGCAAGCTCTCTCTGCGATTCGACCTTGAACTCTGCATCGTGTTCCTTCGGGGTCTTGGGGCTCACCACCGTGTGAATCCGCCCCTTCGGCCACTCCGCACTCTGCAAGTCGTCGTAAGGCTTCTTATCCAACGGATATCGGGTGCGACAGATCAGGGGCAGGCCGGCGAATTGGCTGTAACCCTCGCCCCGACTCACCTGAAGCACGTACTCAAGCGGGTGGTCACTCATCCGCAGGATGTCGTTGCGCGTCAGACGAGGTTTCAACCAATCCGCCCAGGGGCGCGGCGGCTCTTCATTGCCTCCGCGGCGTTTGCCCTCAGGTCCCATGAGGATCGCGATCTCCTCTCCCGACATCTCCGAGAGGACCCTGATCTCATCCGGGTCAGCCAGCGAGAAGTACAGCTTGGCCCGCGTGTTCGCGCGGATCGTCGGCCTGAGATCGATGTCATGGGTGCGCAGGTCACCTTGCGTCTGATTGGCCAGGACGGCGGCGATCTTGAAACTCCTGGCTTGTTCGAGCACCACCTTGAAGTTCTCACCGGCAATCCGCTGAAACTCGTCGATCACCATGTAGACCTGCCGCCCTTCCTTCCCGGCCCGTTGCCGGTCGATCGCAGCCGTCAACAAGGCAAACAAGGCGAGCTTGCCGATTTCCCGAACGCTGATGCTTTCCAGCGCCGCCGGCAGCCAGAAGTACGCGACCTGCCGGTGCTCGATGAGCTCCGGCATGCTGATGGCCTCTTCGGGGTGCTCCACGTTGCCGGCCGTCGCCAGCATCGGGTAGTGGGCCAGTGCCTGGATCGTGGAGACCAACTCGAAGGCGTCGTGCTGCGGATAGCGTTGTCCGATGGGGCGATCCGGATCTCGCTTGCCCTTGATCAAGCGGGCGATCCGCTCGCTCAACTCCAGGATCGAGGTGGGCTTCGGGTCGCTCGTCAAGGCCTCAAACAGCAGCATGCGGTTGCGGCGTGAATAGTAGCTTCGCCCATACCCTTCGCCGTGGTTCAAGTTCAGGGCGTCGAGGAACAGGTGACACAACTGGATGTCGCTCCGGGCTTCCGACGCAAAGCTTTGAAACGGGTTGAAGTAGTGCGAAGCCTTGTTCTTCTCCGGGGTGAAGAACCGGAACGCATACCTCGGATCGTTCTCATCGGTGATGCCCGCTTGTTGCCGCCGGCAGTCGGATTCGTGCCGCAAGGCGTGGAAGAGTGCCGGGTCACCCTTGAGGTCCAGAATCACGATCGGTGGCGGGGGCGTCATCGAGCCGCGCGGTTCGGCCCGGCCGCGCATGAGCTGGAAAAGGATGGGCATGATCCCCAGGGAGGTCTTGCCGCTTCCGCTGTCGCCCACGATGTAGCAATGCTCGGAGAGGATCTTCTCATGCAGAAGGATCGGGAATTGGGCGTAGGGCTCCACGCCGGTATAGAGGTGTTCGGCTTCCCGAATGGGTGCGCCCGTCACGGGGTCCGTGCTTTCATGCAGGGAGCCCCGGACCCGATCCACGTACCACTGCCACCTCGGCCGATCGTCTACGTCCGCGGCCTCCTCCACCCGCTGGCGCAACTCGAACACCGCGTCAATGGCATTGCTGTAGAGGGTCAGAAGCACGAACACCGGTACCGTATAGAGCAGGACGACGACCCCGATGAGTATCCACCCGTACCGAGCCTTCATCCCCATGCCCTCGAGCACGTGACCAACCCAGCCGTACGGTTTGCGGTAGAGCGCGTCCCTGTCGAACCAGGACGAACGCCCCTCATCCGAGAGCGACAGGTTCACCCCCCATTCGTTCCTCAAGCGCCTCTCCGCGTCCTGGCGGCTGTGGAAGTCCCTCTCGAACATGTTCTCGAACAGGTCGACGGGACAGAACATGTCCAGCCCGACCGTCAGCGACAAGAACAGTGCCCCTGCCAGCCTCCATACGGCCCAACGCCGGGTGCCAACGCGATCCTCCGGCATCCACACCCCGGGGGCGTCCGCGGCACGGCCGCCGTAGGTGATGAACTGCCCGAGGATCAGAAACAGGCGCGACAGCGTCCTGCCCACGTTGAACAAGTCCCGCCGCATGGCCGCGACGCACAAGGCGATCACCGCGACGATCCCGACGGTCGGCGACAACAGCGGCACGAGAACCGCCGTCAGCAGGATCAGCACCAGCAGCACCCCCCGCGGCCCGCTGGGAATCTCCTCCATTCGAGCCCGGGTCTGCGGGCGCAGCCGCGGATGTGCGTAGATCCACGATCGGTAGAACTCAAACGGACGCCTCCCGTCGATGATGAAGACGACCACCGCCAGGATGGAGAAGACGATCGAGGCCCAGATGCGGTACGCCGTGATGTGTCCGATGACCTTCAGAAGACAGAAGATCACCGCCGGCGCGACCGCAATGACGATGCGCAAACGCAGGCTGGTCCGCCCCGACGCCCCAATCATGAGGAAGACCAGTACGAGCCCGAGGATCCCCCCCCAGGGTCACGCCCGCCTGGAAGGTGAACATGGGACCGACAATCAGGCACCCCAGCGCCGCTGCCAGGCTCCCGGAGAACACCACCAGCAAGTGAAACTTGCCCTTCCACGACAGGGCATCGTCCTCCTCACCCTCCTGCCGGTACGCCAGCTCCATGGTGGACAAGGTCGCGGCGGGCGGAAGCCGATCATAGTTGACACCCGCCGTCGTCCACGGGAAGTAGTTGATCGGCCAACGCTGGACCAGGATGCCCAGGCTGTGTTCGGCCTTCGTCGTCAGCATCTTTATTCTTTCGAGCATAGGGAGAGCTCCTTCTGAAGACTGTGCGGCCCCGGAACGGGCACGACCGTCACCCGGGCGTGCTCATCGAGGCGATTGCGCCTCACGAGGTCCAGGATCGGAGTCACTCGCGGTCGTTCCGCCAAGACGGCAAAGCCGTAATCACGGTTACGAACCCAGGCGGCCAGCTTCGGTTGCTGCATCGCCACCTTCATGTCCTGCAGGACCTGTCGAACCACGTAACCCGTCTTGGCACGCAGACCGACCACGCGAACGTGGAAGACGCGATACCCCTCGCCGGCCTCGACGACATGAATGCCCGGTGGCGGCCCCGGCAGCGCCTGCGAGAGCTCCGCCAACTCAAGCAGGCGGCGTTTCCCGCCCTGCATGCAGCAGAACCAGAGGACCCCCAGCCACGTCCGCAGGGCCTGGCCCCGAAGCGGCCGGGCCCTGGATTCCGGGACCCGGCCTGCCGCCCCCAGCTTGGTGAGCTGGTAATAGCATCGGCGCCGCGGCAGGACCTGCCGGGCCTGGACATACCCCTGTGCGATCAGCCGCGCCAGGACGTTGCCACAGCCGCTGCTATCCTGGGCAAAGAACAACCGATCCAGGACGGGACGCAGCGTCAGGCGATACCGCCCGATATGGTCGAGGATCTTACCGTCACGATCTTCCATGGTTGCCTACCACACCTCGTAGCCCCAACCTTGCGCTTCGCAGTAGGCATGGAACGTCTCAAGTTTCGAATGGTCGTATTGTCCGCCAAACTCGATGGCCGTCCAGTACCGCCCATCCCGCACCAGGGCATCCGGCACCTTCACGCCTTGACCGGCGGGCAGCGCCGCTTCCGAAACCCACGACCGGGCACGTGTGGGAAGCTCAGCCCGCATTCGGAGGTAGACCGCCGCCACGTGAATGTCATGGGTGGCTTCACTGTCCCGAGGCACCCGCCGCCCGGCCCCACCCAAGGCGGCCGCCGCCTGCTCGGTGCCCACCACACAGGCCGTCGCGGCCTCAGCCTGATCCCAGCGACGCTTCAAACGGATTGCCAGTCTGCGGAGATTTGGGGGAGCCTTCCCCGGGTACCAGATGGCATGCGGGTCCTGGAGCGTCAGCTCCGGGTGGGCCATCAAACGAACAATCTCGACCCAACCATCGTGTTCCAGCCGTTGCAGTCGCCGCCACGCCTTTCGCTCCGCCTGGAGCGAACTGGCCCACCACGTCCGGGCGATCTGCCCTAGCGTCAGGACCCGAACGCGGCGCGTCAGCACCTCCAGGACCTCCCGGTCCCGCGGCTGAAGCTCGACGACGGATGTCTCGATCGGCACGGCCAGGATCATACCGTCGGCCTGCGCCCAGGTACAGCAAACGCGCGGTCTTGGTTGGTGCAAGAAGTGTGCCCAACTGAAATCCTCAAGAGCCTTCATACGCTGGGCTTACGTGGTCAGAAGGGCATTGGATAGGCCATTGGATAGGTGCCCGGATGTCCAATGGGCCTGAATGGGACACCTTCGGCCGGCTGAGGCACACTTCCGGTAGGTGAACGGTCCCGAGAGGTCTGAGGTCAACGCATTCACTTCGGCAGGGCCGGGCACCTGAACCTGTTGCAGGAAAACCGTGTGAGCCGTTTACGGGAATTACGAGATGGATTACGAAACGCCTCCCGGTGCCGGACAAGAGGGTCACCCGCGCATGGGTGGGGTTCACGGCCTCAAGACGCGCGAAAGGTCGGGTTTCATGCGGGCAGGGGTTCGCCGAAGACATCCGACCCCGAAAGGCGTCGGCCGATTCGTTCCTCCAGCGAACCCGGCCGACAACATCGAAAACATCTCAACGAGGACAAGAGGGCCGGTTCCGGCACCGTTCACGCTTCAACCAGCGCCGGAGCACAACCAGGTGTGGGTAGATATGCCCAACCCTCTCCTCGCGCGGACGCGACAGGAAATCGGACCGCTCCTCCTCCCACAGGTACCTCAGCACCCGGTGCAGCGAGGCCGCTTCCGGGGAACGTAGGCCTTGCGTCTTCATAGGTCTTTCCCCCTGACCTGGCTCATCGGTTTGGGCTCGAAGTACAGGTCGCGTTCAACGGTCAACCCGCCGGGACCCCGAACCTGCTCCAGTTCCGACAGGCTGAAATATCCCCACTCCCCACATGGTCCATCCACATAGCCGAAGAACACGTCCTGCCCGTCGAACTCCGTGGCGTACCACGTCCACGATGCCCACGGGGTGAAGAATTTCACCTGTGCAATCGGGTCTCGTTCGTGCTCCGTAGCGTACAAGTTTGGCAAGCGGGTGCGGATCGGGTTCGTCAATAGCTTCATGGCCTTGCCCTCCTTGTAATCGGGGCCGCCACCGAAGCGCCGGCCACTTCTTCCATCACGGCATGCCCAGGTCATCCAACGCCACCGCAAGGCCGTCGATGTCGTCGCCCAGCAGGTCGGCCAGGATGCCCACCGTCTCCAGCCACCGCCGTTGCTCGGGCGACAGCTTCGGTCGTTCCTTCGGACAGCACGGACAGTGGTCGATACGGCCACCCTGCCGTTTGAAACCCCCGGGGTCTTCGTGCAGCACGTAGTCCATGTCCCAGGGCTCGCCACATCGGATACATATGAGGTCCATCTTTCTTCCTCCATTGAATGGCCGGCGGCATTCCCCGCCGACCGCATTTGCATGTACGCCGCGGGTTCCGGCGTCCGGCGCCTCTCCATGCGGGGACACCCGCATTGAAAAGCCTGCCGTCGTTCGTTCGCCCTTTCCGGCGAACGACGGCAGGGTTTTCCAACGAACAACCAGCGGAAGGGAACCGGTGGTGGCGTTGAGCCCTGCAAAGAGCGTGACAGGGCCGGCACTCATGACCTGCTTTGCGGAAGGACCCCGGCGCGGCCCTGGCACGATCTTTGGGGTGGGGCCGGACCGGCGACCGCACCGCTCACCGCAATCGGGGCGAGGGCGAGCCTTGTGGGAGCCCGTGGGCGGCCGCGGCGGGTCGTGCCGTCCTGGTCAAGAAAAACCTTGCGCGACGGCACACAGATCGTATTCTGGGCTGGGCAACACCGTCGTGATGTGCCCCTTGGAAAGAACGCGGGAAGATGGAATGGTGAGCGGTTATTGAGCAGGCAAGGGCGCGACCCCACATGGGTCGCCCCTGCCCGAGAACGCAAGACTGGCTGTCATCGTGTTCGGCTCGTGCGATCCGAACCATAGCACGCCTGTTACGTTCGTCAACGGCAAAAGCCATGCCCTGATCCGTCCGCCGGTCAGCAACCACCGTCCGCATTCCCGATCATTGTGATGACAGATTCTCATCCTGGGAGGACGCATGGCATCCTACGACAAGCGCGCAATACCCCTGGTCCGCAAGCCCCGTGGGGGCTATCGACTCATCTCCGTCCGACAGATATGCATCGCGTGGTCGGCATACCAGGCCGGACTCATTTCCCTTCTCAGTTTCCGTGTGTACCTGGCCCTCCACGAGGTGGCTGAACGCCGACACGCCGCCGCGGCGGTCCGCAGTCGGCACAGTCTCGATACGATGCCCGTGCGCACAGGCAGCGACCTGATTCCCGAGTTACAGCGGCTGGTCCGCTGCAGTCGCCCCGCACAAGTACGCCGAGCAATGAACCAGCTATCGGCCGCCGGCCTCGTTACGGCCACCGTGGACTCCTGCCCGCTTGCCGTACCCGATGGCAAAGTCCCCGCCGAGTTGCACGACCGGGCACGCGTAATGGAGGGTGTGCTTCATCGGAACGGCCGCGTCCCCTTGCCCCGCCATGTCCTTCGCGAACTCGCCCAAGGCTGTTCTGCGGCTACGGCCGCCACCATGCTCGGCACGGCCATCCGCTGTCTGTATCTCCATCGCAAGGGGCTATGTTCAACAGACGGGTCCTGTTCCGTTCAGCTTCTGGCCCACGCCTTCGGACTCCACCCCAGGTCGATCAAGGCTGCGCGCAAACAACTCCGACTGAACCGGTGGCTCCGCCTCCTGCCCGCCGATCGCTGGCACGTCCAACGCTTCGGCGCCAGGTGCCGGATCAACATGGCCTGGTCCCGGCCTGACACCCGATTATCACCCCGGCGAAGGCGAATCCGCACCGAAACGCCACCCCCCATAGTCAAACAGAAACTCCCTACGGGACAAGAAACCAGAGAACCACACGTGGTCCTTGGCAGGAGCCGTCGCACGCCGGCCCTGCCAGCCCCGACACTTCGCCGAATCGTCCCCGCTGACCTGGTGGATTCGCACCGTTTGCTGAGTCTGTTCGAACAATCGGTTGACTTGGGCCATTTGAGCAACTGCCCGGCAGACCGCCTGCGGTTCTTTGCCGCCGCCGAGCATGCCCTTCGCGTCGGCAACCGGAACCCGTGCGGCCTGTTTGCCCAGCTGGTTCGCCAACGGCTTTGGCGGTTCAGCACCCAGCGAGACGAGGACCGAGCTCGCACCCGGCTCCGCAGGCTCGCGAAGGGATCCCAGCCGCAGGACGAGGCAACCCGTTCGGTCAACGAGCAACTACACAGGCTCGTCCGCGACGTGGCGAATCGGCGTTGCTGGCCCCATCCCGGCGTTCACACCATGGGCTGCAGCCAGGAGGCACGCCGGACGGCCGGCGTGATCCGCCGGCCGGCACCTGTCTTGCCGATCGTCCAGGCATCACTCCTGCGCCGAACGACGCTCCACGTCCGTCGTTGCAGACCCCCTTGCGATTTGTCGCTACCTGTGACATACCCCCCAGAAGCGGCATAGGCCGCGGACCCCAGAGTCCACGGCCTATCCCCAAAACCTCTCGTCGGGCTACAGATGCGATGCTAGGAGCACGAGACCGAGAAACGCGATCACCATACCGGCTAGCATCATCTTTACGTCATGCCCAGTCAGCACCGGGTAACCGATGAGCGACGGAAAACGTCTTCGACCCTCAAGGATCATCATGAGCTTGTTCCTTCGCCTCACCTCGAAGCTCACCTCGATGTCCACATCGTCCGACAGGATTGTCTGCCGGCGATTGCCGCGAAAATCCGTCACGACGATTGCATCGATGTTGTGGTTACCCGGACGCATGCCCGGAAAGTCTGCGATCCTGGCTTTGATCATGGCCATCACCATACGTCAGAGCCGCCTCTTCAGGGCTGCACCCTGAAGCGGAGCTGGCGGCTCGTTAGTCAACACAGCTTTGCTCCGTCGATGGCCCCTTGGGAACCATCGAAGCAGCAGACGGCACATGTCCAGCCAGCCTCGCCGGGCTTGGGACAAGACGCCCGACACCGTTGTTCCGCCTACGTGTTTCCCTGGCGGAAAGAGAAATGAACATGTCAAAGAACTCCCCGCCGCCGCCCTCCGGCGGCCACGCGGTCAACTACAACCATTGTACCGTCCGGCCCAGCCGGGAGAAGGGCCCCTCCCAGAGAGAATCAAACACGACCGCCCACGAATTCCACCCAGGTCGCCGCCCCGGCGCGTCTTGCCTGGTATCCATGCGTCCGGATCCGAGGCTTCTTCATGGCCCCCAAACCTGATCCAGCACGAATGAACTGGCCACCGGCACACGATTCGTGGTAGGTAGCAGCATGACCGGCTGTGGCTATATGCCGCTCTGTTCGCCGCGAGACCGAACGGGCACCGGCTTCATCAGCGGAGGCGAATCATTCTTGGTCAATACGGTTCACTTGTTCTGGTCCGGTCAACTGACCGCTGAGGTGGTGGAGGTCACGTCCCATCGTGCCGTCAGCTACCTACTGGCCGTCCACCAGGCGCACGTACAGACCGGCCAGGCCAGACCCCTCTTCGCTCTCAAGAGCGACGGGCTCCACGACCTTCATGCGATCCTCACGCCGGCCCTCAGCCTCATCGAGCACCTGCTGGACGGAGGCTCCGCGATCACATGGTGCGAGCACGCCGGCTGCACCGGCATTCTCTTCCCAACCGAAGGCTCGCCCTCGCCTGTGCCGGCCCCCGATCAGGCGTAAGCTCCACTCCTGGCCCTTTCAACCCGCAACCGAACCGGCCACCCTTCGAGCGCCTTGAACACAGAGCGTACCGCGGTCAGACTCATTGCCTTACCGTGGAACGCGGCGAGGGGTTGTCGGCCACGCGACCCCTTCCGCCCCGTCGTCCGTCACTGGGTCTCTTTTCAACCAGAAGCTGTAGGAGTGTTCCCGACCTGCCGCAACCAACAGAGGAGCGAGCACATGAACGGAGCATCCGAAACACAGACACCCGTCCCGGCAGCTACGCCGGTGCCCGTCAACATCGAGGCGCTCAACGTCAGCGCGTCCTGGAAACGAACGTTTCAACTCATCGAGAAGGCAGGGGGCCTCAGTTGGGGCCAGCCGAAGAACCCCACTGCCCTGTCAGCGTCGGAACGGATGAAGCTTGTGGGGAACTTCCTGGCCCTCCTGTTCGGGCCATTCTACTACTTCGCCAAGAGGATGCCGAAAAAGGCCGTCGTCATCTTCGCGTTCCAGTGGTGGCTGCTGACTGTCATCACCGTCGTCGAGACCCTGTTTCGCTTCACGGTGCCTGTCCCCATCTACTTCGTGGCCATGGAAATAGTCCCAGCGATGCTTGCGACCGGCGACTACTACAAGAAGATGGTCCACGGAGAAGACATGTGGCCCGAACTTCGCGTGTTCAGCAAGTGGCCTTACTGTCTGCTTTTCTTCTTCGTCAGCTTCATCGTGTCCCCGATCGTCGCGGCCATTCTTGGCGGACCATCCACATG
This sequence comes from uncultured Planctomycetales bacterium, assembly GCA_964596165.1. GTDB lineage: Bacteria > Planctomycetota > Phycisphaerae > UBA1845 > JAFGLZ01 > CAYUQT01. The sequence goes on from CAZQTW010000112.1 coordinate 10,199, forward strand.
ACCGGCCGCCGGGTAGATCGACCAAGCTTTGGCTGCCACCTGATGCCCCGGACCGCCGCCCCGGTCGCCCTCGAAGGCGTCGACGGGTACGCCACGCTCCCCTGAAGCCGCTTCCCTTGGCCTCAGGGGACCTTCACGATCGTCGGCACCTGAACGCCGCGGAGGCCGCAGCAGACATATCCCAAGGTTACATCGGCCGGTGCCAACCGCATAACCTGTGTACCAAGTGGGAGACGAGCTTACGCAGGTTTTACGGGAGGTGCCTTATGTCAAAGCAAGCCAGTTCGGCCAAACCGGCCAATCCACCCGTCCGGGAAATCCGGTACGGTTACATCAAGGTCCTGGTCTGGGCCAACGAGACGACCAACGGGACGCGCTACAACGTCACCGTGGCCCGCCTCTACAAGGACGGCGAGGAGTGGAAGGAAACGTCCAGTTTCGGCCGCGACGACCTTTTGCTCCTGGCCAAGACCCTCGACCAGGCCCACACGTGGATCTTGGAGCAGCATGAGGAATAGGTAGCCGGGACCGTCCTGAAACGGCGCGGCGCGAGGTTCGTTCCATCGCAGGTTTTTCGAGGATCCTCGTCCCCACTTGGATCCCAATGTCACACCGCTGCCGCCGACGCGCATAACTCCCTTGGGACCGTATTTCTGAGAGACCGGTGGTGCGAACAAGGTTTCTTTGTGCGCAAGCGACCCCGCTTGCCGCACCGTCAGAAAGGAGAAAACCATGACCAATCTCACACGCGCAAGCGAAGAGATGTTCCGACGGAGCCCAGATGAACGGTTCGCCACGCTCGATGCGCTCTGGCAGCACTGCCAGGCCGATCGCGAGCGGTCGATCGAACACTGGCCGTCCACGCAGCGGCTTCGGCCACTGTCCCAGCCCGGCACCGTCGTGCTGGGATTTGACGACCACGAGTTCTTCATGAACGACTGGTCGTTCTCGCAGTTGTGCCGGCTGGCCAACGTCAGCAAGGACACGCTGAATCGGCTCTCGCCCGAGACGGCCGCCCGGGCGCTCCAGGAGACGCTGCCGGGCGGCGAGAAGCCGACGCAGGTCCTCACGGCCGGCACCATGGTCAGGTCCATCCACGGCGCCGCCTACACACGGCTCCACAACACGGACCTGCTGACCATCGTCCGCGAGTTCGCCACGGACTTCCGGCCGCCACAGGAAGCGGCGCCGCCGCACGTGACCACCGCGGCCCCGAAGGATGTCCCGCCGTGGGAAGAGCAGACACCCGCTACCCGCCCGCAGGGTGGGACGGGGCTCTACTGCGGAGAGCAGGACATGTTCTGCTTCCTGATCGACCCGACAGGCTGGGCCGAGATCGACGGGGAGGCCTTCGCGCCGGGGTTCTTCCTGTGGAACTCGGAGGTCGGCCGGCGGTCGGTGGGCGTCCAGACGTTCTGGTTCGAGGCGGTCTGCGCCAACCACATCGTCTGGGACGCCGTGGACATCGTCGAGTTCACGCGGAAGCACACGACCAACGTCCACGAGTCGCTTGGACAGATCCGGGCCATCATCGAAGGCCTCGTCGCCAAACGCGACCAGCGCCGCGACGGATTCGTCCAGGTCATCCGCAAGGCGATGGTCGCGAAGCTGGGCGACGACGCCGACGAGGTCCTTACAGTCCTCAGCCGGCACGGCATCCGGCGTAAGCTGGCCGAAGACGCCCTGGAGATCGCCAGCCGGCAGGGCAAGTTCACCGTGTTCGCCCTGGTGGACGCCCTGACCCGGCTGGCTGGCAAGTTGCCGAACGCCGGCGATCGTACCGAGGCGGACGAAAGGGCGTCGTCACTGTTGGCCCTGGCGGCATAGCCGCCACAGAGGCTTGTTCCCGAACGGTTGTTCGAGAGGCACTGCACCACCGGGCCTCTCTCCATTCCGCCGGAAATGGGCGAACACCGCGGCTCTCCAGATTACGCGAGAGGAGGTGATACGCATGGGTTGGTGGCGTACCGACAGCGGCGGGATCATCGGCGACGGTCCGACGGATATCATCGACCAGGCGGGCGAAGGCTGGACGGACCCCGACCAGATCCCACCGCAGCTACGAGCGCAAATCGCCGCGTGCTACCGGAGTGATTAGGCCCGCGAACCCACGCAACAGGAACTCCGCGACCTGCTCCAGTTCTGCCGGCCGACGCCCGGCAAAGGTTAAACTCCCACGAAAGGAGGCAGATGGGCTTTTCGGGTTGTGCCCAGAACAACCCGTATCCGCGCCGATCCTCAAAGCGTCGAACGCCCTACCGCCGATATAGGTAAGACTGGGATCCGGACCTTACCATGCACCCTACTCGTCAGTTTCTGCGTTGGCTGGCCGTACTGCCCCTGGCCATCCTTCTCGCTCCCCAAGCCTCCGCCGCCACCCGGAAGAGTGAGGCTAAACCCGCCTCAAAGGTCGTTCAGCGAGTCTCCTTGAAGAACGGCTACGAGGCCATCATCTACCAGGGCGGCGAAGGTCTTGTGACAGGCCGCCTGGAGATCCGCCGACATGGCAAGGCGGTCTACCGCCAGGAGGGCTTTGGCCAACCCGCCTTCTTCTTCCCCGCCCTGACCAAGAACGAGCCGCTCATCGAGAGGATCGACCAGGACATCACGGGCGACGGTGTCCCCGACCTGGTGGTGAGGATGGAGCTCTTGGGCACGACGATGGACCACGTTTTTTCGCTCTCGACCAGGGGACTCATCGAACATGGGTTCATCGCCCACGGGTATGGCGGCGCCTACCGTCAGTACTTCTTCCAGGCAGACAAAGACCCCGCCCTGGAGGTCCGCGACGAAGAAGGCGCGTTCGTCTACCACTTTGGTCTGAGCCGAGCCAACTCACCCCAGCCGAAGATCCTGCGGAAGTTCAAGATCAACGATGGCGCGTCGCTTGTGGGGGAACCCGACGGCCAGGGCGCGTGGGAGTTTGCCAACACCAAGAAGCCGCTGCCCAAAGCCGAATGGGAGAGGCTCCAGAAGCAGGCGGCCGCCTTGAGCAAGACGCGCGGGGGGCCGATGGAATCACCGCACGTCGCCGAGTTCGTCGGCAAGGTGGCGGACCTGATCTATACGGGCAACGCCGACAAGGCCCGCGAATATGTCCGTCTGGCCTTCCGAGGCCATGACGACAAACGCGTCGGCTTTCTCGCCGAGTTCGCCGCGATCCTAAGCCTCTGTGATGACGCCATCCCCAAACTCAACGGATGCCAGAGCGTCGCCGAGGTCATCGCAGGGCCTGCGGGGCGATTCCCCGGCCCCGGCCAACTACCCAGGCTCGCCAAACAGTAGCCAGCCCTTTCGCCCCCGGCGCAGGCCGGGTCCCGGCTGTCACAGTTGAACGGCACCGTGCCGTCCCGAAGCGCCCGCCTAGCCCGGATTATTCATACCGCTTTGGCATCTTGATGGAAAGGTTGTCCCGC
>CAZQTW010000113.1:0-13002 GCA_964596165.1 uncultured Planctomycetales bacterium
ACTACCGGGCGAGGACCATGGACCCGGTGTTGGGGAGGTTTGGACAGCGGGACCCGAAAGGGTACAAGAATAGTCCCGACCTCTACGAATACGCTAAGGGTGGCCCTGCTAGCCACAGAGATCCAGATGGCAGAGATGTCTATGACCCTGGGATAGTGCCGACGGCCAAGTGTTACCTGGTCTGTCAGGCGGTTGTCTTCGGTCAATGTCACTATACGTTGGTCTGTGAAGTTAACGGTAAGCCGTACTCGTTTGACGGAAATGGTCGCACGGCTCCGCCCGGAAGCTGTTGCCATGAGGTAATCGATTTCCACTTGAATCCCGGCTCTCCTCCTATTACGTTGGAAAATGTGCCAATTCCTGTGCCTCACTCAGGTGGTTATTCTGCCTTTGCCTGCATGGTCAACCTAGTGAACAACTGGAACCCGAGGAAGACGTGCTACGGTGCTATCCTGGGTCCGAACTGCAACTCCATCCTTGCGTGTGCCATGAACGCATGCGGTTTCCTGGTCGGCCGTCCGCCAGGAGGTTGGGGATGGGGTGACCTAACAGGTTCCCATGCTTGCACGCCGGGTACTATGCCGCCATAGGTGGAAGAATGGATCTCCATATCCTCGATTACGCAGCCCGCAGGAAGCCCACTCGCTACGCACGCGCGTTACATGGGCTGACCATAGCCACATGGTGTGCCCTTCTAGCGGCGATGCTAGTCGTGTATGGCTTTCGACTCTACCTGATTGCGCGCGGACTGAGTTTGATGGACATATTCGGTGGAGCACGGTTCTTCCCGGCTACTGATCCGCAACTAGCACGCCTGGCAAGAACCGCGGAGGTTTTGTCAGGGGTGTGCTGTTGGGTCGTGTTGGTTGCCGGGGTGATCGGGGTTGGCCTTATCATAGAAGCCGCTGTCCGAGGTTGCAGGAGTGTTGCCCAATGGGTACTCAGAATTGGACTGGTGGCGATTGCCGTCGTGACTGAGTATCACGCAATTGAGACCGTGTTCTATGCGGTAGGAATGTGAGGTGCCCCCTGCCAGATGGAGGACACCTGTTGATGAACGTTGGTCAGACGGGGAAGACAAAGGGACATTCTACTTTTCGATGCGTGCGTGCATGACTGACAGACTATTTCGTTGAGGGAGAAACGGCGAAACAGCAAACGCTGAGGCGCGAAGGCACAGGAAGCTAATGCACGTTCTTCGCGTCTTGGCGCCATCGCGACCTTGCGTTGAGTTGTGAGAGGTGGGAGAGGAGCCAGTAGCCAGGAGTTAGAAGAGAAGCAGGCCGCTGCGAACGCGTACGACATCACGGCTGGCGGGGCGCTGGCCGCTACGAAAGGGAATACACGATGAATCGGAACCAACTGACGTGGGTGGTGGCGGCAATGGTAGTGGGGACGATGCTGGGCTACGCACACGGCGTCCAGTCGACCGTCCGACTCCACGTGGTCACGCCCGACCCGAACGACGCTAACGCCGTCCCGGGTGACGTGCCGCTCATCGAGGCGGAGGCCAATCAGCAGATCGCGTATGCCATCACGGCTATCGTCGAGGCCGACGACGGCAACCTCAGCAGCGACCCCAACTACGTCAAGGGCCTCGCGGCGGCGTACGTCACCCTGAACACGAACTTCGGTGATGCGAACTGCGTGCGCGAGGCGAACGCGGTCAACGACATATTGAAGACCCCCCTGGGGACAGGGGGGTTCGGTGAGACGGCCAGGCTCGGCTGTGTCGGGCTTGTACGGGGCGACGACATCACCGACATCGGCGGGAGCCAGCGGCTGTTGGGTGAGAGCCCCGCGCCGAGTGTGTTCGCCAATGGCCAACGCGTCACGATCGCCAAGGGCCAGCTCACCGCGCCCGGCCAGGACGGCATCTACCACGTGTGGGTGACGCCGCAAGAGGTCCGCAGCCTCGACGCCAACGCGACGCAGCCGCCGTACAGCCTGACACCCGACAATGTCTTCGCCGGCCAAGGGTTCTTCTTGGTCGTCGGCGACTGCGATTACTACACGCTGATCGTATACAACCTCGATGATACCCGGGGGCATGTCGAGGCCGATCCCTATCTGCCCAGTTATCCGGAGGGGACGGAGGTTCTACGTGCTGAGGTGCGTCAATGGTAAGCACCTGGAGTTCTTCGCAAGGGAACCCCAAGCATAGGGCTAGCAAAGGCACACAGAAGTGTGTAAGGTCTTCCAAGCCCTCATCCGCTATGTGCGTTAGGAGGCCGCCAACGAAAGCAAGTTCACCCAGGCATCGTGGAATACTAACGGCGGGATTCCTGATTTCGGTCCTACTCATGGCGGCTCGTGGCAGAGGGGATGCCGACCGAGGCAATCCGGGCCTTGCATGGCCTGCGACGGACGCGCTCGGTCGTAAGTTGGCCTTGGCGGATGAGGTTGGACCGCCGCGCAAAGACCGGTTCGTGGGGATCTTCTACTTCCTCTGGCTCAATGAGCGTCAGAACAAGAGCCCGCACTGGGATGGCCCACATGACGTGTCAAGGATCCTGGCGAAGGACCCCGATGCGATCAAGAAGCCGAATTCTCCTCTGTGGGGGCCCATCGGTTCATCGCACTATTGGGGCGAACCGTTGTACGGTTACTACCTGAGCACGGATCCCTGGGTGCTGCGCCGACACGCCCAGCTCCTGGCCGATGCCGGCATCGACACGCTGATTTTCGATACGACGAACGCCGTTACATACCGTGATGTGTACCTGAAGCTCTGCGAGGTCTTTCAGCAGGTCCGCAAAGAAGGCGGCCGGACACCGCAAATCGCCTTCATGCTGAATACGGAGGCGGGCAAGACGGCCCTTGAGCTCAACAAGGATCTCTACAAGCCTGGTCTATATCCTGAGCTGTGGTTTCGGTGGCAGGGCAAGCCCCTGATGATCTGCGATCCCAATGCCGCCACGACCGAGCTGCGGGAATCGTTCACGCTTCGGCGGGCGCACTGGCCTTTCACCATCGTCAATACGCCCTATGCGTGGCACTGGGAAACGGCGTATCCGCAGGTCTACGGATACACCGAGGATCCGAACACGCCCGAGCAAGTGAACGTGGCCGTCGCCCAGAATCTGCGCATCAGCGACGGCCTGCCCACCAACATGAGCGAGGGAGACGCCCGAGGGCGGAGCTTTCACGACGGCAAGGTGGATACGGCGCCGGGCGCGGTGAATCACGGTTACAACGTACAGGAGCAATGGAAGCGGGCACTGAAGCTGAATCCGCCTTTCATCATGGTGACGGGTTGGAACGAGTGGATCGCCGGCCGCTGGGGCCAGCCGGGCGGACCGATTGTCTTCGTCGATCAATTCACGCAGGAGTACAGCCGAGACATCGAACCGATGAAAGGCGGCCACGGCGACAATTACTACTGGCAGATGATCGCTCACATCCGTCGTTACAAGGGCGCTCCGGCCCTTCCAAAGCCATCCGCCCCGATCACGATTCTGATCGCCGACGGCTTTGACCAATGGCTATCCGTCGAACCGGAGTTCCGCGATCATGTCGGCGAGACGATCCCAAGGGATTTCGACGCCGCCGCGGGTCTTCGCTACACCAATCGGACGGGACGTAACGATTTCGTCGCGGCCAAGGTAGCCGGTGATGATGAAAACGTCTATTTCTACGTCCGTACGCGCGAGGCAATCACGCCGCGCACCGGTCCCAATTGGATGTGGCTTCTGATCAACACCGATCAGAACACCTCCACCGGCTGGGAGGGGTACGACGTCATCGTCAATCGAACGGTCGACTCGGACGGCGCTACGTGGCTGGAGGCCTGTCAGGGCGGTTGGACATGGAAGAAGACAGCTCGGGTGTCCTATCGGGCAAAGGGTTGCGAACTCCACGTGGCGATTCCTCGTGCGGCGTTGGGCTTGCCGGATAACAAACGCAGGCTGTCCTTGGACTTCAAGTGGGCAGACAACCAGCAGCGGCCGGGCGACATCATGGACTTCTACCTCAGCGGTGATGTGGCGCCGGAGGGGCGGTTTGCGTATCGCTACGTGAGTCAATAATGGGTATTGACCCGGATCGACGACCTCTGGTGGACCATCGGTCCACTGGGGTACGCCTGCCACCCCGGCAAGGTGCTCAAGCCTTCCCAGAACCCCTGGGCCTAAAGCAACGGGGCGATCACGGAATCGACTGGGTGGGGTGCCTCATCGCGCAGACCCGCAAGCGGAACCTTGAGGCTTTCCGGCACCCTCGCATCAGCAGGACCGACGTCGCCATCAGCTGCAGCTAGATTGTGTAGCAGACAGGCCAGCTCGAACATGGATTGCCGCGAGTTACGTAGAGGCGGCCACGGGTCGGCTCGGCGACGACAGCGGCGGTGGTACAGTACCCCGGCATGTCGGCGATGAGGTGGCGGCACACGCCATAGGGGTATCGCGTGTGGTCGGCCAGGAGCATCATCGCCTTGCCGGCCGTGAGACGCCCGCGCTCGGCGTCGAGTAGCCGCCAAAGGTGATCCATGCGGAATCGTGAATTCGCTTTTTCCAGGGCGTTCTTGTAGTCCTCATGCGGAGCGGTCTTTTCGCCCAAAGGATTGTTGGCGTGCGTGGCGATTCCTTCACGTGCAGGAACCAGACTGACCTCGCCGGCGTGCGATTCGACGTTGACGGACCGGCCGGCGGCGTCGCTGATGAGGCAATTGGCGGTGGTTGATATGCCATGCTTGAGGGCGATATCGGTCGCCTCGTCGATCGACGTGCCGGCCAGGGCAAGCAGACCCCATTGCTCCATGGGCAGCCCGGGTCCGCTGCGGGGACGGCAGTAAATGTTATTGCGAAACAGGCTCATACCGGTTGACCATAGTCCGTAACCCAGGACTTCACCAGGGTAAGCAAGAACCAGGATGCACGGGCCGCCCTTGATCCTCATCCGCAAAACGACGTAAAGCAGGGCACTGTCGACGATCGTATCCTTGTTCTGTCCGGAGATTGGATGGCCGTCAAGCGTAAGGGAAGCAGCCACGCCAAAGGAGGTGCATTCCTCGGAATGGGTTCGTGCGGCCGAAGGAGAGGTCGCTGCGCTGCGCCACTTGGCGATCGCCCGATTCAGACCACGGTAGATGTCTAACACAAACGGTGCCCTTTGCTCAAATAGCTTTTGGGCTTCTACGGAAAGTGATAGCCAAGACGGAACCATGTCGAGGTATCGCCGATACCCCGGATAGCGTTCCAGAACGATCTGGCCGTAGTGCTGCCCGCAGTCATATGCGGTCCCCTCAACGGCAATCAAAGGGACCGTCCCCTCCGGAACGGTCCGGGGTACAACTTGGGTCGTGGGCATTGCTGCACCATCGGAGTGCGAATCCATTGCTGAAAAACCTTCCCGATCATCAGTCAAGATCCAGGCCGCACCGGCCACGCCCGATGTCCGACAGAAGTCACGACGTGTAAGGCTGGGTCTTGTCATTGTCTTCACAGATTTGCTGAAACCCCATGGGCTGATACCGGTGCACACTATACGGGTGAACGACCATATCAGCCACAAGTGTGCGTCATTCCGATGGATCCCGGCCTTGAACTCGATATCAGAGTGCCGTTCTTATCCACCGTCGATCGTCGCGAGCGTAGTACCGTTGATGGCGAGCGACGGTCTGGCGCACCAACCACACGGTTCTGCAGGCGCAACAAGGTCATCCCCGCAGCGGACGGCATTGGCCGGGCAAGACAAGGCGACAGATTGAAGAAAGCGCCTGGCACGGTTAACGTGAACGAATGCAGACACATGGACAGACTCGTATTGGGTGCCCCGATGATTAAGTTTGCCTTTCTCTTTGGATGGATTTGCGTCCTGCTGTTATGTCGGGCAGTCGAGACTCACGCCGACCAGACGGTCTTGCCACAGGGTGAGTCTCGGAAGGCGATCGCAAGCGCGCATTTTCCGGACCGCGTTCACGAGTTTGTGTGGCGCAACTGGAACGTTGTTGAGCCGACAGTGCTGGCGAGAATCCTAGGCACCTCTGCGGAGAATGTCCATGCGCTGGCGGTCTCCATGGGGCTGCCGCCTGTGGGGACGATTCCGCCCGAGATGAAGACGAGAGGCTATGTTACGTTGATCCGACGCAACTGGCACCTCCTGCCCTATGAGCAGTTGTTGGTACTCCTGGACATGACGCCCGAACGGCTGGCCTTCACCCTGCGCGAGGACGACTTCCTGTGGATCAAGCTCGGTAGTCTGAAACCCCAATGCGAGCCGTTGCGCTACCGCCGGCCGGACGAGGCGGCGGAACGGCGCGCGGCCGAGATCCGCCTCGTGGTCGAGAAGGACTTCGGTGCGGAGATCCGTGCCTCGGCGGAGCCACGCTTCGAGTTCGTTCGGAAGCTCAGCGCCCCGTTGACCTCCTTTTCTCCGCTCAAGCCCGCCCAGGATGAGGCGATCTCGTTGCGGTTTGTCTACTCTTACTTGGCCGTGTACGGCGATCCACTGTCGAATCCTCAGCTGGACCCCTATCCCGAGGGATTCCTCCAACGACTCGCGGCTGTCGGCGTGAACGGTGTCTGGCTGCACGTGGTGTTGCGCGACTTGGCGCCGGGCGGGCCTGCGTTTCCTGAGTTCGGAATCGACCACGAACGGCGCCTGGCCAACCTCCGCAGACTGGTCGAGCGAGCGAAGAAGTGCGGTGTCGGCGTGTATCTTTACATGAACGAACCTCGGGCGATGCCCGGCTCCTTCTTCAAGAATCGTCCCGACATGGGCGGCGTTCGGGAAGGCACATTCACGGCCCTCTGCACGTCACACCCGGCGGTCCGCCAATGGATGGGAGATGCGCTGGCTCACGTGTTCCGCCAGGTGCCCGATCTGGGCGGCATCTATGCGATCACTGCCTCGGAGAACCTGACCAACTGCGCTTCCCACGGCGGGTGGCGATCCTGCGAACGCTGTAAGCAGCGCACCGACACCGACATCATTGCGGAGGTCGCCGCCGTGCTGGAGGAGGGCGTTCACCGGGGCAGCCCCAGGGCCAACGTCATCCTGTCGGACTGGGGATGGAAGGGCCACGGAGACGCGGTGGACATTATCGCCCGCCTGCCGAAATCGGTCTGGCTGATGTCGGTCAGTGAATGGAGCCTGCCCATCGAGCGGGGCGGGATCAAGAGCACGGTGGGCGAGTACTCGATCTCCTCGGTCGGACCCGGGCCGCGGGCGCTCCGACATTGGGCGGCGGCCTCGCAAGCCGGCGTGAAGGCGGCGGCCGAGATTCAGTTCAATAATACGTGTGAAATCGCCAGTATCCCGTATCTTCCGGTAATGAACCTTGTGGCCGAGCACATTCACAACCTCTCGGCAATCAAGCTGCATGGCATGTTGGTCGGCTGGACGATGGGCGGGCATCCGTCACCGAACTTCGAGCTCGTCCGGCGGTTGAACCATTCGCCGGTCCCCGATGGTGATGTCGTGCTGGATGACCTCGCGCGAGACCGCTTTGGGGCCGAAGGGGCGCCCCACGCACGTAAGGCGTGGATGCTTGCGAGTGAAGCGTTTCGTCAGTATCCGTTTCACATCAGCGTGGTCTATACGTGTCCCGTCCAATGGGGACCGGCGAATCCGCTGTATCCCTCCAAGACCGGCTACAGCGCCACCATGTGGGGAATACCGTACGACCATCTTGACGGTTGGCGCGGTCCCTACCCGCCGGAGGTGTTTGCGGCACAGTTCGAAAAGGTGGCCACCGGGTTCGCGTCAGGGGTGGCCGAACTGCAGTTAGCGGTCGAAAAAACCCCGTCGGATCGGCGAAACGAGGTCGAGGCGGATCTACGATTCGCCAAGGCGGCGGCGATTCATTTCCAGGCGGTCGCCAACCAGACCCGCTATGTCCTAGCACGGGACACCCTTGCCAAGGACTCGAAGACACTGTCGTCTGAAGAGGGTGCTCGCCTCAAGCGCGAGATTCGGCGATGCCTGGAATCCGAGATCGCCTTGGCGCGCCGGCTCTTCACGCTCGTGCGCGAAGACTCGCGGATCGGTTTTGAGCCCTCGTGCCACTACTTTTACCTACCGTTGGACCTGGTAGAGAAGGTGGTCAATTGCCGCTGGTTGTTGAAGCACTTCGAACCATAGAGGCTGGGCCGGCATGAGTCTCCCCGGGTCAGGACAGTGGCTTAGGGCGCGGACCGGAACCCGGTTCGTCAGGGGACTCATCCTATGTGTGTGTTCATCGATTCGCTTACCGACAATAGCCGGGGCGGAGGTAACCACCGAGGCCTTCGCCCGGGAAGTGCAGCGCGTGCTTTCACATGAGGAACCCTACGCCTACCACAGGCGGCTGGCGGAGAGTCCCGTTCACGTGGCAAGGCGAGATCCGGGGGCCCGTCCGGAGGTTGGCGAACTGCTACTGCCCGAGCAGGGGTGGAAACTGGTCTGGAGCCGACGCTGCTCGCCCGTCCTCCAAAACGCAGTCCACGACTTCCAAGACTACCTCGACAAGTCCATGCATGTCCGGGTTGAGATGGAAAGCCGTGAGTCCTTGGAGAACTGGCACGGCATGGGCAAGTCGATTGTGGTCGGAACCCGCGAGCACCTGCCCGGATGCGGGATGACGCTGACGGGCCCTAAGGACTACGAGATTGCCGCAACGCCCGAACGGCTGACGGTATGTGGATACGACGAACGCGGGGCAATGTACGGGCTCTACAATCTGGAAGCCCGGATGAACCTTCGGGAGGGACCCTTCCTGCCGCAAGATCTGAAAACGGTTCGGCGCAGCCTCTATGCTGCTCGGATGGTGCACTCCTGGATGGGCTGGATGGAATTCCCGGACCGGCTGCTCTCGCACCTGGTGCACGACGGCTTCGACGCCATCTTCGCCTCAGCCATGGCGAACCCCAACGGTGACCGCACCACGGCCGAGTCTTCGACCGACTTCTACGCACGGATCCTGTTCCGGATACGCCGTCAAGACCCGGCCCGAATGCGTGACCTGATCAACCGGGCGGCGCGTTTCGGCATCAAGGTCTACACGCCGATCATCTACCAGTACGTAGGGACGCCTGAAAGCGAAGCGGGGCTTCGACGGCTGGTCCGTGACATCGTCAAGCAGTTCCCCGACATCCAGGGCTACGTCCTCCTCACGGAAGGCTTCTGGTACAAGCAATGGGGAGGCGGTCATGGCGCCAGTCGGGAGTACATGAAGGACTGGGCCCGGAACTGGAGCCGGGCCGTCGGCATCGTGGCCGAGGAGTGCCACCGGGTGAATCCGGCCATTGAGATCCTCCCGTGGGAATACAACATCGATTTCAGGCCGCAAAACGTCGAGATGAAACGGTACTTCATTCGGCAACTACCTGCAGACACGATCCCGCTGCTCACCTGGGAGAACGGGAAGAGTTTCGAGATCGACGGCCTAAAGGGGCATCTGCGCGACTATGCGATGAGTCAGATCGGACCTGCCGAAGTGACCGTAGCGCAAATCGGCGAGGCCAAGCGGCGGGGCATGAGGGTCTATACCAACGGTGACACATTCGTTTGCGGCGCGCAGTTGCAGACCGTTCCGTATCACCCCTTTCCGCAACAGTGGCACGGTCGATACAAGGCCATGGAAGACCACGGCGTGAGCGGGACGATGGAGAGCTGGTCGACCGGCTATAGTCCGAGCTTCATGACGGAGCTGCGGGCTTGGTTCTGCTGGGGTAGCGCGCCTCAGTTGGACGATCTGCTTGGCGCAATGGCCGCACGTCAATTCGGATCCGCTGAGAAGGACAACGTCCTGAAGGCCTGGAACCTTTTCAGCCAGGCCATTCGTCTGGTCCCGGACACCGGGCCGACCATGGGGACCAGTAACGCCATCGGCAACCCGCTGTTCTTCCAACAGCCGCCCGCTCGAACGGCCACATTTACGCATTCGTGGACGGATCACGAGGCATGGATGGGATATCTGGGAGGAGAGATAAACCCCTGCTGGCCGTTTACCGTCTCCCGCCTGGTTTTCTGCCCCGACTTCACCAATCGGACAAACAAGGCCGAGGCTTACGCGCGGAGTGTCTCTGGGATAGAGGCACCTGGAGACAGGCAAGTACTGCCCGTTTTCCTGAAGTACCTCCGGCTGGCGGCCGACCGAATGGACGAGGGGCTGACACTGTATCGGGAAGCGGCGCTTCGTAGTCCGGATGCCAAGCGAGCGGGTGCGTTGCGCGAAGTGATCGTGGCCGAGCAGATCCAGCGAATGCTCCTGAGCAACCATGCGATCCTCGAGTTCGAGGACCTCCGCCTGCAACTGGCGGCGCAGACGGACAACAAGAAGGCTGCCGCGTTGCTTGATCGGATGGAAACCATTCTGTGCGAGGAGATCGCTCGCACGGAGCTTTCGCTACTAGCGGCCACACGCGATTCGCGGCTCGGATTCCAGTCCGAATGCGACTACGTCTACACCCCTTACTCCCTGTGCGAGAAGCTGAAGGTCTTGCATGAGACGCTGGAAAAGCAGTTGCCGGAGCATCGCAAGAAGATCGTTGCCGGACGGGGTTAGCGCCACGTCGGGCTGAGCGTAGAATATGGACAAGACTTGAGGCGAGTCCTGAAGGTTGTGGCATGCGACCCTGGGAGAAGCGAAAAATGGAGCGACGCGAATTCCTGCAATGCGGGGGCCTTTGTGGGGTGGGGTTGGCAGGTCTTGCCTCTACCGTCACGGCCCAGGGCAGTCCCGACGAAGCCTCGACCTCGCCGAAGCAGACCCCGCTGACAATCCGGCCCTATCAGCTCCTGTGCACGGTCTGCTCCCTCGGTGCGGAAGCCGACGATCAGACGAGGCAGTATGAGAGGGGCAGACAGATACGTGATGCAATTCGGAAAAACCCGAACATTCCGATCACGCTGTCCTGCAGCGCCGGTGCCTTGTACGCGTACCAGGATTCGGGAACGCAAGAGGACACGCCGGAGGGGGAAGAGTTCAACAGAAAGCGCGACCTCGATGTGCTCCAGATCCTTGGCTTTGCCCCCGGCTGCACACTGCCTGCGCGAGCGATCTTCAAGACGTTGCTTATGGGTCTCTCCACGGTCTCCGACATTTGCGGCTACAGCAAGGTGACTGGTGAGGCGTGGAAGGGCTGCCCGAAGGCGACGAGTGGCAACTACGAGCGGGGCCACGAAAAGGGGTTCAATGCCCTGGTCGCCTCTAGAAGCGAAGAGGAGATGACGCAGGAGAAGCAGAAGTCACTCGAGGCGCTCTATTCCGCCGATGTGGTGACTGTCAGGCCGCATATCCTCGTCTGTGCGGTGTGCCAGTACGGAGAGGGGCTGCGTCCGCCATACAAAGAGGATAATCTTCCTGAACTGCTCGACCTGATCATCCATCGGAAGCCCGACATCCTGATCAAGATGGCCCGCGGCGCCGATTGGATGATGTGTGCGCCTTGCCCCGGCCGGATTCCTGAACTGAATTCATGTTCTCACGTCTGGGGTTCCGGTGAGTTGGACAGCCAGAAGCGCGACCTGGACCTGCTTCAGAAGCTGGGCCTGCAGTTCGGAAGTACGATGAAGGCCACCGAACTCTACCGTCTCATCTTCGAGCGCGTGACGACCACGCACGGTATCCCTGACATCTGCCTGAAGTACAATACGCAGCCTTCGATTTGGTGGGACGAGTGCTGCGGACAGCTTTATCAGGCCAACCCGAGGGCGAAGTACGAGAAGGGCAGGCGAGAACTGATGGCCAAGCTCAAGTTTGTGTAAATCGAACTTTCAACTTGCGTTTTGCACAACCGCCGACCACAATCATTACATGATCACTCGAGATATCTCCGAAGAACTACGCCGGTCCGCCGCCGAGTATCCCGTGGTGACGATTCTGGGACCTCGTCAGTCGGGGAAGACAACGCTGGCCCGAATGACGTTCCCGGATAAGCCGTACTTGTCTCTGGAGGACCCGGACGTGCGACTTGGGGCCGAAGCCGATCCACGAGGCTTCCTTGGCCGGATGCAGGGCGGCGGCATTCTGGATGAGATACAACGTCTCCCCACTCTCCTCTCGTACATTCAGGGGATGGTTGACAGGGACGGAAGGCGCGGGCGTTTTATCCTGACCGGCAGTCATCAACCGCGATTGCATGAGGCGATCAGCCAGTCGCTGGCGGGCCGGACCGCCATGCTGACCCTTTGGCCTTTTTCCTGCCACGAACTCCGTCACTATGAGTCTGCGCTTCGACCTTACGACTTGATCGTCCGCGGGTGCTTTCCGCGGTTGCATGAAGAGCGCCTTGAACCTCGCAGGTTCTACAACGGCTACCTGCAAACCTATGTGGAGCGAGATGTCCGCGCCCTGATCCAGTTGCGCAACCTCTCGCAATTCGAGAAGTTTCTCATGCTGTTGGCCGGTCGGGTGGGACAACTGGTGAACCTAGCTTCGCTCTCCAACGATGCAGGTGTATCGACTACGACCATCAGAAACTGGCTCTCGGTCCTGAAGGCGTCGTACGTGGTGTTCGAACTGCTGCCTTTCTCCGAGAATGTCCGCAAGCGCGTGGTCAAATCCCCCAAGATGTTCTTCACGGATGTGGGACTGGCCGCTTTCCTGCTCGGAATTCACACGGAAGAGCAGGCGTCCCGCGACCCATTGCGCGGCAGCCTGTATGAGAACCTCATTGTTGCGGACGTCCTAAAAGCCGCCCTCAACAAGGGGATCAGGCCGGAGGTGTACTTCTCTCGCGACTCCCACGGCAACGAGGTCGACTTGGTCATCAAGGAAGGTGGTACGATCACGCCGGTCGAGATCAAGTCCGCCGCGACGTTCTCGGCGGATTTCGTCAAGGGCCTGGAGCGGTTTCGTACGCTGGGCGTCAAGCGGGTGACCGCGGGCGCCGTTCTCTATTCCGGCGAACAGCAATTCAGTGTCCGAGGGGTTCGCGTCTTCAATCCGCTTCTCGTCGAAGACATCTGGGAATCGTTGACCGCACCGCCGGGACTGGAAGAACCCGGCTAGAGGAGAGGTTCCCGCTAGCCCGGATTATTCACACTGGCCTCTTTTTTACGACCTCCTTGTGGGTTAAG
>CAZQTW010000114.1:0-12715 GCA_964596165.1 uncultured Planctomycetales bacterium
GCGCTTAAGACCGAACACGCGACGGAAACACTGGACTTACGGCAGGAGATTTTGGGCAGGGGAAAGGGGGACATTCTAGGGGAAAGGGGGACATTCTAGTTTTACGACAAAGTAAAATGTCCCCTTTTTTCGTTTTACGCCGTGATTTCATGGGCAGGATGCCCATGCAAAGGGCACGTCCAAGAGGCCCATGCTATCCAGTTCACACCCACGATGGCGGTGCGACGAACCGCTCCCTTTTTCACCCTTTTCGAGTGGGCCGAAGGGCCATGACCGACTGATCGGCGCTCTGGGTGTCTTGGCGCGGTGAGGTGCCGGACGGTCGCCCGGATGACGAAGGCCACCGCCTTCCGGCTTCAGCCGATGAAGGCGACGGGCTTGGGCCTCCGCCAAGGGGTCGGGCAGCCTGGCCAAACTGGGGTTGACTCAGGTCCGGCCCACGTTGACCTACCTTCCCATCGTGGTAGGATGAGGCCTATCGTCGAGGAATCGAATTCCCTATCACCTGCACTTGGTTGTTGGGAGGAAGACGATGCGGAAGCTGCATCTCAGGGTGAGCGTTTTCTTGGTGGCCGCGCTGGTCATGTTGTTGGGGTTTGGGAGCCCGGGCAGGGGAGCGCAGACGCCGGAACTTTCGCCCCGGGAGATTCGCGGCAGCACGCCGATTGCCGGTGCCACCGTCACGTTATGCCTGCCCAACCGCATGGATCCGGCGCTGGTGGGTCGGATGGAAGAAGCATTACGCCGTCACGGGGCTAAGGTCCAGCGGGCGGGGCAGGATGCCGACTTGGCGGAATTGCTCCGGGGGGGGAGCGTGGTGGCGCCGGGTCATGCGTGGAACAACCCGATCATACGGCGCCTGTACTATGAACTGTACGACTGGACCGACGCGGCATGGCCCTCGGCGGGGGGCTACGCGGTGCGGACGATCGTCGATCCCTATGGGACGGGAAACGATGTTGTTCGCGTGGCATACAGCGACGATCGCGACGCCCCTCAGTCGGTCCAAGCATTTCTGGCCAGCTTGGAGGGTTCGGCGGGCAAAGGCCATCTGGCGTATCTCCACGAGGTGAAGCTGGGCGTGCTGGCGGTAGTCTACGCGCGGTATCTCGACCCGCTGGTTCAGCCAAGTTTCCGCTGGCGGCACGAAGACAATACCTGGGACCTCCAGGTGCAGATTTCGCATACGGGACTGGGCTATCTATTCACGGGGCGGGAGGAGTTCCTCGCCGAGTTTCGGCGTCGGTTTCTGCGATACCTGGAGCACAACTCGCGCCGGGGATGGGGCGGCAGCCACGGCTTCATGCACTACATCACGTTGCCCTACTTTCTCACCGAGCACCATCCGCTCTGGTCCGCGGAAGACCGGCGTAAGGCGGTTAACTCCATCCGCGAGGTGTTCCTGAGCGGCGATGGCCTGAAGTATGACGGCTTCGTGGCCGGGACGCGCAGCCACTATCCTCGCGACAACCATTCCACACGGGCCGCGCTGGACAATTTCATCCACGCCCGTTATCTCGATCGGCATCACCACCTGCCCGAGGCAAAAGAGGGGCTCGCGTTGGTCGATTGCTTCTTCCGCCGGCAGTTCTCGTGCGCCAAGCCCGCAGAGGATTCGAACGGCCATCAGTTCAAGGCGTCGATGATCAACACGATGTCCTACGCGCTGGCGATTGGCGATCGAACGATGATCGACTCGGGAACACTGCGTCGAGCGGCCGATCGGGCGGAGATGCAGATGAACAACCGAGGTTTCGGGGCGCTCTTCAGCGGGCCGGGGGCCTCGGGATTCGCGCCGGTCACGCTCCTCAGCATGGCCGCCAGCATCTACGACCAGCCGCGATACTACCGGACCATCGCTTTGGGCGAACCGGACGAAGGCAAAGGGAGTCAAGTCCCCCTGTCCGCACTGGCGCTTCCGTACCGGCACGGGGACGAGTTTTTGCGGGCCTTTGCCGTCGCCGGCCCATTGCCGCCTGCCGAACCCGGCGAGGGATCGCTCCGCGTGGCGGGCTTCGACGACGCGTATCGGGCGGCAGTCCCCCAATGCCCCGCAACCGCGTTCGACAAGTTGGCCTTTCGCGGTGGGTTCTCGCGCCAGGCGGAATACCTGCTCGTGGACGGGATGAGCGGCGGCCACCATGCCTACGAAAATGCCAACTGCATTCTCGAGTTGGGAGCCGGAGGTTATACCTGGCTCAGTGCCGTCGATTGGGGCGATCGGGATGCCTCGGTCCGGAACCAGAATGGGGTCCAGGTGCTACGAGATGGGATCGTGCCGGGTCCGAGGCCTCGTTTCGCCACCTTGTTGGGGACCGCGACCCGAGGCGACCTGGCCATCGCGGCCACTCTCCTGGATGACCCTGCGGGGCATTGCCTCTGGCGGCGTTGGATCGTGCATCGCCGCGGACGCCTGCTGGTTGTCCTCGACGATGTGGGACTTCCCAGTCGCCCGCCCCAGGAACAAACCTTGGTCCAAAGCCGATGGTTCCTGCACGGCCGTATCGAGGCTCAAGGGCGATCGCTGGTTTGCCGGCAAGGCACGCCCGAGGCCTCAGGGTGGCTCTGCGCCACGGCGTTTGGGCCGGGTGAAATGGTCTGCCAGCCGGTCGATGTGTCGCGATCCTATTGGGCGTGGCGCGAGGCCTGCGGCAAATGGTTGTTCCAGGATTTGGAATTCCGCAAGGATTTTCCGATCGACCCGGCAGCCACGCCCACAACGATGCTCCGGCTCACCCTCTCGCAGATGGTTTCTGGAGGCAAGCCGGGCCGTGAGGTTATGCCGATGCTGTTCACCTGGGGCCGAGGCGAATGCAGCCTCCCCCGCATCACCTCTCCCGGGCCGGGGCGGTGGACGGTCGACGACGATCTGGCCCTCGCCCTGGACGAGAAGGGCCTGGTCTTGCAGACCGGTGCGACCGTGCTACGGCTGGACCTACCCGACCCTGCGAGACCCGCTAGCCCTGTGTCCGTCCCGCGGCCTGATTCGGCCTCGGCGGGCCCGACTTCGAAGAAAGCCGAGGCGCTGGGCTTTAGGGAAGTTCCGGCAACGGGGCTACCGGCGGGCAACCCCCTGGCTCTTCGCCAGGTCGCCGGCGTGCTGGTCCTGGCCACCGATCGCAACGAGGTGGCGGCGACCGACGATCACGGCCGGCTGCTCTGGAAGCGCAGCACCGTCGCCCCGGTACGCCGGATCGCGGCACTGAAAAAGGCAGGCGAGGTTCTTGCGCTTTTGGGTGATGACAGCGGGCAGGTCGTTGCCGTGGCCGCGGACGGTTCCACCCGATGGACCGCCCAATTGCCCTTCAGCGAAACAGTCTTCATCATCAGTTGGACCCACGGGCGGTCGATGGTTCGTTCCCTCGAGGTTGGCGACCTGAACGGCGATGGGCGGCAGGAGGTCTTGGTCGGGGTGACCGACAATCACATCTATTGTCTGGATGATGAAGGGAAGATTCTTTGGCGGCACGCCGTCAATTGGGGAACGCCGACCACAATCCGCCTAGCCGACCTGAACGCCGACGGTATGCAGGAAGTCCTCTTTGGCACTGACGACCCGTCTATCGAGGGGGGGTGTCGGGTTTGCAGCCACTCCGGCTCGCCGGGGGCGGCTGGGGTTCCGCATCGTATCGGCCTGGGTGACTTAATGTCGTGGTCCCATCCTTCCTCGTTGACGGCGGTCGTCCCAACGCGGATCGGCAACGACCTCGCCCTGGTGCTCGGGGTAGACAGTTCAGCCGGCCAAGTTCGGTGTGTGGGCCTAAACAACACCGACCATTGGCGAGTGAACTGCGGCGCCCGACCGCTCGGACTCTGGCCAATGTGCCCTCCTCCTGTTTCCTCGGTGCCAACCCAGCCACACCATGCCTCAAAGCCCGCGCGTGCGGACCATTTCCTCGCCTGTCTCGACAGCGGGTATCTGTTGGAGATTGCTTCCGATGGTCGAGTGGTCGCGCGCACGTACGTGGGCCAAGCCCTTCACCAAGCCGTCCAGTATACCGACGGCACCATCCTGGCTTTGGGTCGCCATCTCGTGGTGGTACCGGCGGGCCAGATCGAGCACGCGGCCAGGGCGACCCTTCCCCTACCGGTGTGGATTCTAGCGGATCGCGGACCTCGGCCAGTGGTTGCGTGCAAGTCGGCCGATACTACGAGACTATTCATTGTGCCCTGACCTTCGGTCGGAAAAGGGGGGAAAGGGGGACATTCTACTTTGTCGTAAAACTAGAATGTCCCCTTTTCTCTCCCGCGACGCGGCTCTGTCTGTGCGGAAGACAACGGCACCCAGCCGAACCGGCGTGTCCTCCCTGGCACGGCCTACGGCCGAGCCGTGGCCGGCGGGCCGTTCCGTGGCAGCACGGTTCGGTGTCGGGCGATATGTCCGCGCCCCAAGAAGCGGCTCGGCAGGAGCCTTGCCCTCCCACGCGTGGACGCCCGCGGCGCAGAGGGGCGGCCCGGGAAGGTTTTGATGGACCGTTCGCGGGCCGCAGAATCATCTATCGAGCAACCGGCACACCGCTTGAACGTTCGTCCGAAGGCGGTGTGTATCCCACCGACAATCAGAAGTCCTTGAGGTCTCCATCGAGCGGAATGGCGTCCGCCGCTGAAACAACGAGTTCCTCACCCGACGACCGGCTGCTCTGTGTGGGTGAGCGAGGGGTCTTTGGGGTGGTCTTGGCTTTCTTGGCGGTCTTGGCAGTCTTTGTCCCATCGTCCTTGGTCGCCCTGTCGGTGCTCAAGGTCAGATGAGGGGTTGGGGTCGATGTCGCCGCCCGAACCGCCTTGGCCGATGCGGTGACTAAGGCATCGGCCGATGCCTTAGCGGATGCCTTGGCTGCCGTGCCCTTCTCGGCGCTTCGTCTTCCGCCCACGAGCGAAACCAGCTCATCAACCATGGTCTTGACGGCTTGGGCCTGAGCGGTCAACTCCTGAGCCGCGCCGGCGGACTCCTCGGCGTTGGCGGCGGTTTGTTGCGTTACCTTGTCCATCTGAGAAACGGCCGTATTGACCTGTTCGACGCCCTGAGCCTGCTCCGCGGAGGCCTGCGTGATTTGGGCAATCAGGTGTGCCACCTGTGCGGAGGACTCGCCGACCTTGGTGAAGCTCGCCGATGTCGTCTGGTTCAATTCCACGCCGCGCGACACCCGCGTGACGGTTTGTTCGATCAGATCGCCCGTCTCGCGTGCCGCCTGAGCCGCGCGCTGGGCGAGGCTTCGGACCTCATCGGCCACCACGGCGAAACCCTTGCCGTGCTCGCCCGCCCGAGCCGCTTCCACCGCGGCGTTCAACGCCAGCAAGTTCGTCTGGAATGCGATCTCCTCGATCACCTTGATGATCTTGCTGATCTTCTCGGACGCCTCGGAGATTTGCTGCATGGCATCGGTTGCCTCTTTCATTGCGGAGGTGGCCTCGTCCATGATCGCCTTCGTTTGAACCGTCAGTTCGTTGGCTTGTTTGCTGTTGTCGGCGTTCTGGCGGGCCATCCCGGCCATCTGCTCCAGGGCGCTCGATGTCTCCTCAAGGCTGCTCGCCTGCTCGGAAGCCCCTTCGGCCAGTTGCTGACTGGCCATCGAGACCTGAGCCGAGGCATCATTCATATGCTCGGCGCGCTCGCCCAGGGCCGTGGCGATTCGCGTCAAGACCTTGTTGATGCTGTGGGCCATGGTCAATCCAAGGGCAACGGCGATCAAGACGCCGGCGGCCATAGCCACCACCGATACCGCCTTCAATATGCCCGCCTGTTGCTCCGCCTTGCGGGCGTCCTCGGCGGCCGCTTTTCGATTGACCTCAACGATCTGATCCAACAGGGCGTTCGCCGCGTCGCCCGCCGTGAGGCATTTCGTCATCGCCTGCTGATAGACCTTGGCGAACAGCGCATGGGCCTCTTGCGCCTCCTTGTCGATTCGGGCGAACTGGTCGGTAAGCTTCGTCGTCAACGGAGCGATTTCGGCCGTATACAAGTCGATCGCTTCTTTGGTCTTTCCGTCCCGGACCATCTGTTTGATCTTGGCAACATTCGCATGGAACCTATCATGCGGTTCCGTGGCATCGGCCATGGCCGATTGAATCACGGCGTTGTCCGTCTTGAAGGTTGCCTTCCACCGACCGAAGGCGCACTTCGTGGGATCCTCACCGCCGTCGAAGGTTGATTTGGCGTGGAGGGCGGTCAGCAACTGCGAGATCAGCCTGTGATGGTCGGCCGTGAATCGCGCGACGTCCTCCTGAAGCTGGGTCGCATTGGCGATACCCTTCTTCTCGAATTCCTTCCTCAACTGCATGAACTCGTTGTTTTCTTTTCGCCACTCCTGCCACGCCGGGACGAACTTCTTCCACAGGGCGGCATCCTCATCCGTCTGCGGCAGCGCCTCGTACACCTTCCAGGCCGCCTCGTATTGCGCGCGGTCTTTGGCGATGCTTTCGTACTGCTGCTTTGTGGTTTCCGCGTCCAATTGCGCGGCGAGCATCGTCCGCATGGCCATCTTGATGCCGCTTGATGCTTCCTTGATATTCAGCAGGCTGTCGACGCTGGGCAGTCGAACCCCGCCCACCGTCTTGATGGTCGCGGCGCCCGTTGACACACCGTAGAATCCGACACCTCCGAGAACCAAGGTAACGGCCGCGACCCCGAGAAATGACACCACCAGCTTCTTGCCAATCGTCCAACCCGCCTTCATGTTCACGTCTCCTGTGTTACCGCCCCTACCGGGTGGGGGGGGCACGGTGCCCGGTCCGTCCGAAGTGGGTACGGTGGTAGGCCCAGTCCAGTTCACCGCAGGACCTCTCACGTCTGGACACGAAGTCCCACCGTCATATCGACTTGGGTTCTTAGGCGATTTAGTAGATGCACTTAGCCGGCCGATCTACGCAACGCATGGATTGGGCGGTGTCGGCGCATCCCCGTGGGGCCTAAGTGATAAAGAGGATTCTCGCCGGAGGCAACAAATGCGCCCCCCGTTCCCCGGGGTCACATAACTTCTGAGTCACCCGGGCCTTTGGAGGCAATGGTAAGACAAACACGCAATCACCTTCGCCTCGTGACGCGTTGTCCGTGAGGAAATCCCTGCGCCGGGTTGTCCTTGTCGTTCGCCGATCGGCGCGAGGCGGGGCACGCGATGCGTGGCGTATTGAAAGAGCCGGAAGAAAAGAAAGATACCACCGTCCACACCTCACTCGTCTTCCGACCGTTCGGTCATACGATTGGGAGGCGAGTGCGACTGGTCGGTGGTACCGTCGTTCGTCTTATCCCACGTGGCGACGATCGCTAGTCTTCGGTCAGCGATTCGATCATCGCCTTCTCTTCACCCGTCAGCACGCGATTGATGTCCAGCAGGATCTTCACCCGCTCGCCGACCTTTCCCATACCGAGGATGAAGTGGGTATCCACGTTGCCGCCCAATGCCGGCGGCGGCTCGATCTGCTGGTCGGCAATGTCGAGGACTTCCTGAACGGTATCGACGATGACGCCCATCTCCGTGTTGACGTTCACCACGATAATACAGGTCTCCTCCGTGTGCTCGGCCTCGGCCAGCCCGAATCGCAGTCGCAGGTCGATCACCGGGATCACCTTGCCGCGAAGATTGACCACGCCCTTCACGAAGCCGGGCATCTGCGGTACGGCGGTGATGTCCATGATCTTGATGATTTCACGTACCTTCAGGATCTCCAACCCGTACTCCTCGCCGGCCAACTTGAACGTGAGGTACTTGCCCCCGAGAGAGGTGGAGCTGGTTGCGGTACCCTGCTTCGCGGAAATGGTGGCTTGTAATGTCATGACTCTTCTGGCTCCCTTGAATTCACGACCGACTTCCCGGCCGATCCGTTCCTTTCTCGTGCCGCAGTCCGTTCCGCCCAATTGTGCGGCAGATGTCCACATGTGACATATCGACCGCGCCTCCTCCCCTGTTGAGTGAAAAGCCCTGCGTCGATCAAGATCGGCCTGGTCCGGCACCACGTCTCATAACATGATGCAGATACTTCCCGAATCGCGGCCATTTGAACTCCAACTTCCAATTGACATCCGTTGACTGCCTCTGTAGCGTCTCGATGGTTCGAGACCTTACCTGGAGAGACGACTATGATTCGAATGGGTGCAAGATCTTTTGCTGCGGCGCTGGGACTCGTATCACTCTGGACCCTGTGGGGAGTGAGCGGATGTTCGTATGGAGGATACGTCAGCAACGGTTTGAACATAGCCCAGAGAGCCCAAGGGGGTCCGGCTGAGAAGAGGACGTACTACGTAGACGTGACCCTGGACGGCCACGAAGGCAGTCGGGTCAGGAACACGGGGGACATCCGGATCGCCGACGCGGTGAACACGTCCCCCCGGTTCCAATTCACCATCAACAACGCCGAAGAGTTCGGTAAGGTTTCGTCCGTCATTCTGAACATCCACCTTTATCACCCGGACCGGAAGGACCAGCCGTTCGATGCCGGCTACGTCATCGCCCTGGCTGGACAGGATTCGAGCAAGCCGGCGTTTACGCCCGGTACCGTCTACGACTTATCCAAGCCCATGGAGGGAGTCAGGGTGGTTTACCCCGCGTCCTACCAGGGAGAACGGGACGGCACGGTCAAGCTGCCGGCGGGCAGCCACTTCTGTATGACCGTGACGGTTCAGGCCAGCCGGGCCGAGACGGCGCGGGTCTTCTTCGAGACGAAGTGACGGCATGGCTTACCCCTGGCGCGATCGCGGCGGACCGAAGCTGCTGGTCGTCGGCATTGACGGCATTCCTTTCGACCGGCTCAGCGAATGGGCAACGAGCGGGACCCTGCCCAACACGGCGGAGCTGTTGAGCGAAAGCACGTATGGGCCGCTGGAGAGCACGATCCCGCCGGCTACTTCACCCGCTTGGCAGGTTTGTCTGACGGGCAAGAACCCGGGCAAGATCGGCATCTTCGGGTTCGCCGAGATCGACCCTTTCCGTATTCCACAACCCGCGATGATCCCGATTGACTCGACACGAATCGCGGGTCAGACCTTCCTCGATTACCTCTCTCGTGCCAATCTGCGAGTGATTGCCCGGCAGGTCCGCTGCTGCTACCCCGCTTGGGAGATCAACGGATGCATGCAAACGGGTTTTCCGACACCTTCCCGGCTTGATCCGCGGCGGTTCTGGCCGCCCGGAGCGGCAGGCATGAGCCGCCTCATGGACCATCGCGCCGAGAAGCGCCGGGATACGCACATGCCCTGGGGTTGGTTCAGTCTCGAACAGAGCCTGGAGGCGTACCTGGGGGAACTGCGAAAGGAATGCGACGTCCTGGTCGACGACTTGCGGCGCATGGACTTCGACTGCTACGTCAACGTGATCGGGGCAACCGACGGATTGCAGCATTTGTTCTGGCTTTTCTCGGATCCGTTCCTGCCGATCACCTCGCGTGAACAGCGACTCTTCGGCGATGCGGTTCTTCGGGGATATCGCACGATCGACCGCCTGATCGCACGAATCCTGGACGTCGTCCCGCCGGACGTGCCGGTGATGTTCGTGAGCGATCACGGCGCAACCCGCGAGGCCACTCGGTTGTTTCGACTGAATCACTGGCTTGCCTCGCAGGGTTGGCTGACCCCCACCAATCCCACCGATGCGGTCCGGCGTCCCGTGCCGGCCGCATGGCGCGATCAAGCTGATACGTCACAGCGGCGCTTCGCACGCGAAAGAAGATTGCCCGCAAACCGCGTGGCTGCCTTGCGAAAGCAAGTCATCCCCGCCGTGACGAGCTGTATTCGCGCAATGCTTCCCGAAACGTTGACCGAATACGTTCGCCGCATCCGGTGGCGGCCCTATCTGACGCCTCAACTGCCGCAACCCAAGCACTGGCCGATCGACATGTCGCGAACCCAAGCCTACGGCTATGGCTTTGGGGAGTGCTGCGCCGGTGTGGCCATCAATCTCCGCGGCCGACAAGAAAGCGGCATCGTCGAGCCGGGTGCGGCGTACGACGGTCTTTGTCATCGACTGGTCCACGCATTGACGGAGGTGCGAGACCCGGCCAACAACCGTCGCATTTGTCGCTCGGTCTGGCGGCGCGAGGAGCTCTACAGTGGGCCCTACGCGGACCAGGCGCCCGACGTCGTCCTGCTCTTCGAAGACGACTACAAACTCGATTTGGGAACCGCCGGTCCGGTGATTGACAACCGCGACGAATCGCAGATCTTCGCGCGATCGGGCGAACACAGCCGGTGGGGAGTGTGCATCGGCAGGGGCTTGGCGTTTCGACATCGCGGCGTTGTGAAGAATGACGCACGAATACTGGACATTGCCCCAACGGCGCTCGCGTTGATGGGCGTGCCCGTACCGGATGACATGGACGGACACGTGCTGGACGGCTGGCTGAATCCCGACCGCGCCGGTGAGGTCGGGATGCCCGCGATCCCTGCAACAACCTCCGAACCTCCGCCGACGATGAGCGAGGACGCCATGGCCCGGGTTGCCGAACGTCTGCGGGACCTGGGATACATCGAATAGCCCTCACCATGTGGGTTCTTCCTGGTGGGCGTCGTGAAAGAAGGACAAGCCCGAGATTGGATTCCGCGCGTGGCGGAAACAACTCCAATGCTTAGGGCCGACATCTTGACATTAAGGATTGTCGACAGAGCTTCCAACATCCCCAATGCCCGCAGGCGGGTCGCATTCTGACTCACCCCGCTTCGAGGTACGAGATTTGCCCTCGATCGGTCCGACCGCGCTTCTGTTATGGGACAGCCCCTCCTTGCCGTCCTCCGACGTTCTGGCCCAATTCCTCAAGCGAAGACACCATCAACCGATATAACAAGCAGTTCGGATGCATTGAACAAACAACGCCTTCGTGGCGATAACGTCCATTTGCGGGAGAGTATCTGTGTCGACCGAGGGAAATGCCTCCATTTTGGTCGTGGATGATGACCCGACCAATATACTTCTCCTGACCCGAATCCTCACCAAGAGCGGCTACAAGGTCGAGAAGGCCCAGTCCGGCGCGGAATGCCTGGAATGGGTTGGTCGTCATTCACCGGACCTGATACTGCTTGACATCCGAATGCCTGGAATGGACGGGTTTGAGGTCTGCAGGCGACTCAAAGCCGACGCGGCGACGGCGCGGATACCGGTCATGTTCCTGACTGCCGAGGGCCGGAGCGACGAGAACGTTTCGGTGGGCTTCGGTGTCGGCGCGTGTGACTACATCACCAAACCGTTCAGCCGAATCGACGTGTTGGCCCGCGTTCAGGTCGTCCTTCGGCAACAGGCGTTGCAGGAGAACTACCGACAATTGGCGGGCCAAGATCCTCTGACGGGACTCTGCAATCGCAGACGCGCCTACGAACGGATGGTCGAGGTCCTTTCCCTTGCGACACGACATGGTGAAGCCGTCAGCGTCATCATGATCGACCTCGATCAATTCAAGTCCGTCAATGACAGTCATGGGCATGCCTTCGGTGACGAAATCATTGTCCGTTTCGCTCGGCTTCTTCAAACCGAATGCCGGCTGGAGGACGTTATCTGCCGACACGGCGGGGATGAGTTCCTTCTCGTGCTGCCCAACACGAGTGCTGAGAAGGCCACGCGTCTTGCCGAACGGCTTGGGGAGATCTGGGCGGGAAAAGCCGTCCGAGCCCCCGACGGTCGTGAGCTACACCTCACGGCCAGCTTTGGAATCGCCTGTAGTCGGCTGGATGAAGACACCACGGACGGGCAGGAGATCATCCAGAGGGCGGACAAAGCGGTCTACGCGGCGAAGAAGCTCGGCCGAAACCGGGTGGTGCGATTCGATCAAATCGAGAGCGATTCTCATTCGCCCGACTGTGCAAGCCCCGCAGATCAGGCATCAGGGCATGCCTCGTAGAGGCGACGTCACTCCGGACATCCTGCCGGGTCTGTCGATCCGATCCGTGAGAACTGCCGTAAGAAGGGCTTGTCTCCCTGATTGAATCTAATCCTTCGGTTGCAGCGCCAGCCAAAGGGCCTTGTAGTACCGCAGCAGACGGATCGGGTCTTTGCTTTCGGGTATTTCCGCCAGCGTATAACCCTTGAACCCGCTGCGTGCCAGAAGCTCAAAGAGCCTCTGCCAGGGATACGTGGACCACAACTCATTGATGTGAACCAGTCGAATCCTGCGGGCAAGCATGTCGAAGTGCAAGTCAATGGACCCTTTGCCGTCCAAGTCCGACTGGTTGCTGTTCCAACAGGCAAAGACGTTGTCGTGAGCCGCGATGTCGAGGATCTTCTTGATATAGGGCGGGTGCGATGTGCCGGAACCATGTACCTCGAGACGGATCTCGACACCCATCGGCTGGGCGAACTCCCCGCACTGGCGAAGGGCGGTCCCGATCTGTTCGAGCGTCTTATCCACGGGCACGTCCTTGGGCAGTCCATTCGGCCGCACCTTGACACCGGCGGCCCCGACGTCCGCCGCCAGCTCCACAAAACGCTTCGTGGTGTCGATCTGTCTGGCAAGTTCGTTCGCGTCCGGCGAGTGGTATTCACACGTGCTGCCCAGGCCGACGATCTCGATTCCGCCGTCCTGAAACTTCTTGCGAACGTCAGCCCGCTGCGACTTGTTCAGCGCCGGCTCGACGCCGTGCGCGTGGGTTGTCCTCAGTTCGACACCGGTAAGCCCCACATCCCGACAGTTCTTGATGATCGTACTGATATCCCATTCCTTGGCGATGTTGTACGTTACGATGCCGAGTTTCATCGCTGGTTGTCCTTTATCCGTCTGAGCTTTCGCTTGCGCCCCATGA
>CAZQTW010000115.1:0-12188 GCA_964596165.1 uncultured Planctomycetales bacterium
AGACGCGGGGTTTGGCGTTCCCAAGATGTACGGGCCGTGTGAGCGGCTGGGGCTGCTGCAGAATTGGGGGTAGGACACCAGTAGCACCTTGTCCATTCGATCAAACAGGAGAACTCGTGAACCCGGTTGGGTAGGTTCCGCCTTGAGTCGCATTCCTTCCATAGACCGATGCCGTGGCTCGTGTGTGGACTGGCCTGGACATGCCTTACCACTGGGAAGTGCCAGGTGGAGAAGTAGTGTTAGTTCGTGCTTGGGTTTGTCGATAATCAGTTGTTGGACCTCAATGTCGCGTAATGGGGGTCCAGCTCGGACTATTCACGACTAGCGCAAGGCATGCATAGGCAGTGGTTTCGTGAACAGAGCGTCGAGGCTGTGAAACACACCTTTCCTCGCAAGGAACGCAGCCTCGCCACACGGGTCCGACTGGCTGTTAATAATGCGGGCTAGAAGGTAACGACTGGAAATAGAACCCAAGAGGTTAACCGTCGTAGAATGGATTGAAGACGGAAGGCGTTACTGGCTATGTCACTAGTGCAAGACATACCGTATCTTGGCTCGAACCGGTGGGTAGTTGACTATCGTGACGACGGTACCGAAGCGGAGGTTCCTGAGCCCAAACAACGCATCGGAATCGTAGCTTGGGCGATAGCACCGGTCTTCATTCTTACCAGCATTTACGCCCATCAGATGGGCACGAGTTGGATTCCCCAGATTGCATCGCTTGTCCTGGCAGCCTTATGGCTCACGGTGGACGTCCTTGCCAAGCGGCGACCTATTGTAGTACCGGCCCCCTTTATCGTTTTCTTCACCTGGATGCTATGGGAGATGGTTGGGAACGCTACAGATCCTGGTGAAATGACCGCGATCCTGTACGGTATGTTGTCCACTGTCAAGGTCTTCCTGATCGCGCTCGTCATTGCAAACATAGTGAGGGAATATAGAGGGTTCATTCCACTTCACATGGCATCGGCACTAACGCCAACCGTTTTGATGCTGGTATTCAGTGATTCAGTAGCACATATATCTGATGAAATTCAACGTGGTGCCGTGAGCGGCCGGCTACGGCTGGGTCATGAGGAAACAGGAGAATTCGGGAATTCGAATGCGCTCGCCTTCTTCGCGGTTTACAGCCTGATTTCGGCAGTCTGTTTGTTCCTTATCTGGAAAGGCAATCCGTTGAGATGGCTGGCCCTTGCATCGATCCCACCCATCTTCACGCACATCACGTATACCGGAAGCCGTTCGGGAATGGCGACCACGGCAATGACTGGATTCGCTTTCTGGTTCTTCTATCTGCGGGACATGGGTCGTCAGGACCTCGGCCGAAAGCTGATGGGTTTTGTCTTGATTTTGTGCATCATGACCGGACTTGGCGTTTGGATTCTGACATCCCCCTTCGCGTACAGGTTTTTCGGTGAAAAAGGCGAAAGAACATATGGAGAGGACAGAGGGTATTTGGCTATTCAAGGACTTAGAATGTTTACTACTGCCCCGCTAACTGGGCATGGCATGTTTGGCTTCAATCGACTTGCGGCCCAGTACAATGTTCCTCCTTTGACGATCGCCCATTGCCTGTATGTGGATCTCCTGATCAGAGGAGGTATACCTGGTTTCCTATTGTACTATTGTGCGTGGTTCCTCTTCATTCGCGAGCTACTCCGGTTGCGTCGGCTTCCGCTATCCCGCAATGACCGCATTTATGTGAACATGATGCTCCTCTATTGCACCGCATTCTTTGTTAATAGTTTCACAGGTACCCCCATCAATCCGCGAGTAACATGGATGACGCTAGGGGCGGCAATCGGATACACATATGGGTTGCGGACCAGATTACTGGGCGGACAGCCCCAGGAAGAAGCATCGGCATATGGGGCAGGTTGACGACTGTAGCGTAGGACTATCGGTCGGCAAGCCTGGCCTGTTAATGGAACGTACAAGATGCGGACATCCGGGCAAGGCACAAAAAGTGTCAGCTTGTCAGTTGTTCGAAAGATCGGTGTCCGCGCCGCGCTCGCGATGATACCCAGCCGTTGGTCCGTCAGCCAGTGAAGGTGACTATCGAGCGTACCGGGCAGGGGACTCGCGCGGGGAGTGCAATATGTCAGTGAGAGCTATAGTCCGCTCAGCGTTAGCAACCATTCCCTGGGTTAGATCGCTGTTTTACCGGTACCGCGTCTATGGCCCTGCACCGGACGAGAAGACTATCCGCGGAAGACTCCAACAGATCGGTCACAGCATAGACTTGGGGATGCGGAGCGGGACGAAAGTCCCTCAGGCCACAATCACGGAATTCGAGTTTCTATT
Source organism: uncultured Planctomycetales bacterium (assembly GCA_964596165.1). GTDB lineage: Bacteria > Planctomycetota > Phycisphaerae > UBA1845 > JAFGLZ01 > CAYUQT01. The sequence goes on from CAZQTW010000115.1 coordinate 2,305, forward strand.
GAAACAGGCGTCCCGAAAAGGCTTAGCCATTGACGAAGCAATGGCATGGGCGGTCAAGATGTTCACTGCCGCTCAACACGGTCTGACGGTCCTCTCGGAAGAAGATACGACGTCGTCCGCCTCGCCTGAAACAGACTCCTCGGCAAACGACGTCTCACTGTCCGAAGCCATTCTGCGAAGGCGAAGCATCAGGAGTTGGACTGGGGAGGACCTTGATCTGCAAGACGTCCGCAGGATCGTGGAACTTGCACGGTGGGCACCTTCGTCCTGCAACAGACAGCTCTGGCAGGTCATGTTGCTTCATGCTCCCAAGGACATAGAGTTCATCAGCCGCTATTTCGCCAGTTCGTTCTGTAGGAAGGCTCCCTTGTTGATACTGGTGCTCATGAATGTGAGACTCTACGGCTATCACGAGAAACACTTCGCCTACCTGGACGGCGGAGCGTTCATTCAGAACCTGCTGCTGATACTTCACGCAAGGGGATACGGCGCGTGCTGGCTGGGGTTCAAAGGGTGGGATGCCTCTGGTAAGGTCTTTGTGGCTGCGGAAGAACACGACAGATTCTACGATTACCTCAAGTTGGATAAGGCTCAAATACCCATTAGCATGATTGCCGTTGGGCGACCAGTCGCCATTCCACAGCCTCCACCCAGGCAGGATGTGTCGAGCATTATTCTCGAACCCAGTCAATCGCCGTGTTAGCAAGATGATGGCGCAGATACAATTGAGATATGGACCGTAATGCTCGACAAGGAAAAGGGCCTGTGGCCGGAGGCAAGATGAGTGCTCGAACCAAGAAGCTGGGTGTCCTGACGTACTTTTGGGCGAACAACCCTGGGACCGTCCTACAGGCTTATTCTATGCTTCAGGTCCTCCAGCAAAAGCTTCCTGGCTGGCGCATCGAGTTGATAGACTGCAAGCATAGCCGGGGTTGGTTCCACTTCGCCAAAAGAGATGTCGATCCCTGCTATCTGATCAGCGACTACCGGCGTCATCGAATCTACAAGGAGTTTCGGCGCAATTGTTTGGCCATGAGCGCCGAGGCGATTCTGACGGACGATTACGATACGGCCGCTCGGTTCGTTGAGAAACAGAGGTACGACGCAATTGTCGTGGGGGCCGACACCGTCCTCCAGATGCTGCCCGGCTATCTCCGCCGCAACCAGCCGCCGATCTACTGGTTGCCTCCCATGCTGGAGTGCAAGAAGTTCACAATATCCGCCTCTTCGAGCGCCCTGACGTATGAGTCCCTCGACCCGGGCATGCGGAGCCGGTTGGCCGAGTCGATCAACCGATTCGATCTGGTCGGAGTGAGAGATGATCTAACCTACGAACTGATGACTCGTCTGGGGCTGAGCGAAGGGTCCAAACTCGAGCGAACGCCCGATCCGACTTTCATGGTCGATGTGGACCCGTCTCACATTGAGCATCGTGCCGCACAAGAAGGCATCGATCTATCGCGTCCCAGTATCGGCATCTGCATACACGGCGATCTCGGTGCCCAGATCGCGGCACACTTCAAGTCCAAGGGCTATCAGATCATCGATATCTACGCCGGTGAACGGCGTAAATACGGCGACTGGCGACCGATTGCCATATCGCCGTTCGAGTGGGCCGGTCTCTACAAATACGTTCGTCTTGCGATCACGGACCGCTTCCACGGAACCGTGTTCAGTCTGAAGAACGCGACGCCTGTTGTGGCCATCGATCTCGACAGCCGTAGCCACATGCACCAAGGGCCTAAGACCTACAGCATCTTGAAGGAGTTCGGATTGAACGAGACGAACTATATTAAGGCGGACGCCGTAGCCGGCGTCGAGGCGATGACGGCAAAGATAGAAGCGGCCATTTCGGTCTTCGACCGTCGGGCTGTCATTGAGAAAATTCGTCAGCTTCAGCGTCGGTTCGATTCTTTCTTGGATCGAGTCGTGCAAGTTTTGCAGTAGGCGGCAGGCGGGGGATATAGTGAGGTCGTGTCAATAGCAGCGAATTCCATCCTTCGGAACGTGGCCTTTGCCGGGATCGACTTCTGCGGACTGAACGCTCTTTGCCGTTGGAGGAACCGTAGCGCCGTGGCAATCCTGTTCTACCACGGCATTTGCGACGACCGCTTCGTTCACAGCGACTACTATGACCCCATGCATCTGCCTCGAAGCATGTTTCGGCGTCAATTGGCCTACCTGCAACGGCACGGGTACAAATTCGTCTCTCTCAGCCGGATCGTAGATGCCCTGACCGGAAACGATCCGATTCGGGACAGGTTAGTGACGCTAACGTTTGACGACGGCTTTCGGAATGTGGTCCGCAACGCATACCCCCTGATGCTGGAGTTTGAGGCCAAGGGGTGCATCTACGTCGTCAGTGAGTTCACCGGTACGGATCAAGTGCTCTGGGTCGATTGGCTCCGCTGCTTGGTGAACGGTTGTCGCTCCAAGAGGCTCGAGCTGCCCTCCGACGCTGGGACCATCTCACTGGAGCTTGGCTCGAGTGACCTCCGCGCGAAGGCGGTACTCAAGTTGTACCGCATCCTAACCTCTCAGGGTGACGAAGCACGACGCTGCCATCTTGAACGATGGCAGCAGGCGCATGCGGTGGAGCTCCATGATGAATACCGGCTATGTAGCTGGGAAGAAATTCAGGGCTTGGACCCGTCCGTCATGGAGATCGGCTCGCACACCTGCTCTCACCCCTGCCTTACGCGGGTAGCCGATCCAGAGATATTGCGCTGGGAGGTTGTCGGCTCGAAGCTGACAATCGAGGCCCGACTTGGCCGAAGAATCCTTCATTTCTGCTACCCCGCCGGGGATTACGATAAGCGTGTGGTGGATATGGTGGCTGCCGCGGGCTACGCTTCGGCTGCGACGATTCGCCCGTCTCGCCTCAACCGACGCGGAGGGAATCCACTACTCCTGACGCGGGTCCAGACAGGCGGCGGGCTGACCGGATTCAAGTCCTCATTGAGCGGTTCGCTAGAACTGCTGTCGCGGACAAACCGATCGTACGGACCCACGGCGACCGTCTGATTTCGAGAGCGAGCATTGGGAAATGGCGCGACGGAGAGGGGATCTTCAATGAGACGTCGATTGTGCTGGTCAGGCCACTCTGACTCCGTTAGGAGGAGTCCGAATGCGCCGCTTCAAGCTCGCCGTGTGTTGGTCTTGGTATTGTGCTGTTCCGCGATGTGGCCTCACGCCACTTGCCGGGCCGATGCCCAAGGCGCTTCAGAAGGTGTTGAACTACTCAAGTTCCCTTATCCATACCGTTCGGCCCTTACAGTCTGCAATGATGCCGACGGAGGAAGTATCGAGAAGTTCGAGGCGGTCCATACGCTGATCAACACCACCTCTCGGATCACTCGCAGCAGCACGATGTGGAGCCTTCTCTTCGCCGACCCCGCAATCGACCGGTGCCCGAAGTGGTGCGAAGGGATCGACGGATTTGGTCTGCCTTTTGGAGACTCCATATTTCTGTGGGACCGCTGGTGCGGCGGGATGAGCCTTTTCTCTGCGTTCGACAAGGCCACCAGCACCCCGGTGCTCAACACCTACAAGGGCAATGACCTTAGCACGCTATTCGATACGTGGCGAAGAAACGGATGGGTGGACGCTCTGCACACTCCCGGCAGCGACTGCACGCGAGAGTTCACCGCAGCAGGTCTAAAGTGGCTGGAAGGAAGACCCAAGGGCCGATTGAAGGTATGGGTAGATCACTGCATCACGCGAAATCCTACATGCCTAGGCCCCGGGAGTCAGACTCGGGCGTTGCCCCATCTCCTTCGTGCTGTCATGCCCAATGCCGCAAAGAACGGTGTCCGCCTTGGGCTGATTGCTCTTCGGAAGTTAGGTATTCGATCATTGGGACGAAACGTCTCGCTCAAAATGAGTCCGGCTCCATTCCCCCCCTCCCAGGCATTGTTTTGCTGGACGCTGGTGAGCATGATGTTCGTCCTTGCCTTCTGGGTAGCCGTCTGCCTGGCGCACAAGCGAATCCGGAGGAGTCGGACACTGATACCCGGCATCGTGCTCCTGTTGCTCGTGATCTGTATCCTATACTTCACGCCGCTTCACTTTGGTGAGGGGGCGAACCCTACAAGTCCTTACTATTGCGCGGATCTTATTCGCCAGTTCGGCTTCCGGTACTTTAACATCCAGTCGGCCATGCCCGGCTACGTGGCGACGATCCAAAACACCCTCGTTGTACCCGAGGCAAACCACGCTGGACGGTTCTCGCCGCTGCATATCGTCAAGCTGGAGGATGGTACATCCTGCCTCGCCTTCACGCGAACGTGCCTGGACAACCCGCCCACATCGTGGGCCTACAACACGCTGGAGATGCTAACTCAGGAGAATCTCCAAAGGGCGTGTGACGCCCAGGGCTGGTGCATTCTCTACACCCACTGGCTGCATGACCCGGGAAAAGTCTTCACGGCCAAAGCGCTGGAAGGACTGAGTCGGTTGCGAGACTTCCATATGGGAGGGCGCGTCTGGACGACCTCCACTCCAGAACTCCTTGACTACAGCTTCATCAGAACGTTCCTGCAATACGCAGTACGCCGCGAGCAGGGCAAGCGAGTGATCGACATTCTCCGCGTCAACGATCCGGTTGGGAAAGGTTACGTCCCGACGGCCGAAGAGCTACGTGGGATCTCCTTTGAATGTCCGACGGATCTCCCGGTGGAGATACGACTGGCAGGAGAGACCATTGACGGGGGTCGCTTCGAGGTCTTCAGGAGTCCCAAGCGGCTCGTCGTTAGGTTCCCACTGGCCAAGCCGGAGTCAGTGAAGACCCCCTGACGAGTTGCGACCCTTCTGTGTGACTCGCCGGATGGCATCGACCACCACGTCCAAGTCGGAACGTGAGAACCGCCAGACTCGCACAAGCCCCATTCTCGTGAGTCTGCAAAAAGACACTAGAACGAGACATGAGTTCACAAGATAGCCCAGAGTCATCGCAATGGCAGCACCCACTAATCCGATACGAGGCAGTAGAACGAGCAACGCACCCAGGTTTACGACCATCCCGCTGGCGACACTTCCTGAAACCATCCCTGGGTGGTTTGTCCCTATGAGGTACGGAATGAAAACCTTGCACCCGCACCAGGCAAGCAGACCGATCGCCAGGATGCGAACGAGCGGCACCATCGGTAGGAAGGCGGGCGAGAACAACAAGGCGGTAATCGGCCGGGCAAAGACGACCAGCACCAGGAGTAGGACGGCACAACTGACGCTACTCAGTCGCGCCAGCTGAGCAATCAACGCCTCACGTCCCGTCCTGTCGCTCGAGACTCTGGGAATCAGAACGTCCATGAGGTTGTCCGGTATCAGCATGACCTGCCCCGCAAGAAGGGCAGCTACCGAGAATAGGGCGATCTGTTCCCGAGTCGCAAAGAGAGATAGTACCACGGACTCGAGCTGGAAACTGAGTGTCTGTGTTATCTTCCCCACGTAGAAGCGCATCCCATAGTTGAACATCTCCCGCAGGTTACGGAATGATGGCTTCGCCCATCTTAGGTCGTGCTTCTTCCAAAGGAGGACCAATGTGAACACTACGGTGAAGCTACTTGAGGCAATGACCGAGGTCAACGCTCCATTCACTCCCCACGAAAGCAACCAGACGAACGTCAGGGTGCAGAGAAAGTTTACTATGCTCCCAAGACCTAACGTGACCGCAAACCAAATGAAGTCCTGCACAGCTGTCAGAAGCTGCGGGAGGGCCAACGCAAGGATGCCGGTCAGGATGGAAACCAGGGCCAGATAGAACGACGTGGTAGAGGCCTTGGTGAAGAACGAAATGGGCAACTGCATCGTCACAAACCCGGCCAACATCGCCAGGGCAGACCCGGAGCCGTAGTAGACGAAGGCATGGATCACTCCCTCTGAAATGTTCTGCTTCTTCGAGGCGACAAGGTAGGTGCTGACCACCGTGCCTCCCATCGTGAAGATTACACTGAGTAATGTAGCGAAGAGCAGGCAGACGGCATATGATCCCCTTTCCGCCGGTCCCAACACCCAGGCCAAGCAACTTTGGTTGGCGATCCCGACGAAAAGCATCACCCCCCGGGCGCCGACTGTAACGCCGAAATCCCTGAGTCCTGACGCCATTGTTGGACGTTGTTCTCTCCCTAAGGCCTCGCAACGCAATTCAAAGCCCATTGATTCGCCAAGGACCCGCTGCCGGATCCCACGCACCTCCGCCGCCGGAAGCGAATACAAGTCTATAAGACTATTCGGTTGAGGAAGCGCTGTCCAGAAATGGTGAACGATGCACGATGAAGTCCACTTTCCGATGCACCGTGATTGCGTTACTATCCGCAATACGAGGTCGGACAGAAGTCGTGTCTCTTCCGATCTGAGGATTGCCGAGCATGTTCGTCATTGCCGTCACCAAGGGTCCGTCACAAGTGCGGGCACTCAGTTGTGGGGTACAACGTCGGGACTGGGCGCGAAGGGATGGCATCTTCGAACCGTTTGTACCATTCGCGCGGAAGGTGTTCCAGGAACGCGACATCCGCCGGCTTCAAACCGACGATGAAGCGGACGCCAGTACCTTCTGGACCCTTCTGAACTACGCACTCTGGAGAAGGTTGTGGATTGACGAGGAGTCCTTGGAATCGCTCAACGACGAACTGGATGTCCAACTTGGCAGATGACAAAGTCCGCACTGCATGACGATGCTGAACCCTCGGGAGCAACGTGCAAATGCGCTACCCTATCGCTGACACCTTCAGGGATATGGCCAGCGTGGCCACCTACCGACTGATCTTACTTCCTTGGTTTGCCCGTTCTTCGCGCGTTCATGCCCACGTTCGCTTTCATACGAAGGCACAGTTCATGCCTCAGGAGAACATAGGCAAACTCCAGATCGAGTCGCTGCGGTCGATCATCGCCCATGCACGCAAGCACGTGCCGTGGTATCGGCGGGCGTATGAGCCTCTGGCACTGAGCGACAGTTTCCCTCAGTGTTTGGAGGATCTGCGAGTGCTTCCATTCGTCCGGCGATGTGACTTGCAGCACGATGCAAGTCAGTTCGTCTCGGAATTGACAACTCGCGAATGCATTGGATTGTCTTCAACAGGCGGGTCCAGCGGACAACCCGTGAGCTTCCACCTTTCCCTGCGAGAGATTGTCGTCAACGCCGCCACGGAGACCGTCGTCAACCGAATGGCGGGATATAGGGGGGGAATGCGCGTGGGACGGCTATGGGGAGCACCCAGTGAAACAGAGCACCGAACCTCAACGTGGAGGAACCGCGTGGGCGAGTGGGCATGGAACATCGAAACCTTCAATGCGTACACGGTGAGTCCCCAGATATGGGACGGCTATCACAAGCGGCTGGAGCAGTGGCGACCCCATGTGCTCGAGTGCTACGCCGGTGCTGCTTCCGCCTTTGCCCAGCACCTGGAGAATCGCGGGATTCAGCCCCAGTATCCGCGTCTGACGGTGATCTGTTCGGCCGAGACCTTGACCGAGCGCGACCGCGACATCATCGTTCGTGTCTTCAGAAAGCCGGTTCAGAACCGCTATGGCTGTCGCGAACTGGGAGCGCTCGCGGCAGAATGCGAGTACCAACGGGGTTTGCACACGCTGCCGGGCGCTTTCATCATCGAAGTGATCGATCCGGACACCGGGCTGAACGCACCGGAAGGCGAAGGAGAGCTGGTCATCACATCCCTGACCCGACGTGATGTCCCATGGATCAGGTATCGTATAGGCGATTGGGGACAGGTGGTTCTCGGGGCTCACTGTCCTTGTGGACGGACAACTCCCAGGATCGTCAATCTGCGCGGACGGGTAATGGACATGCTCCGTGCCACGAACGGGAACCGGATTCATGGCTCGACGCTGAATCCCATTCTCTGGTCCCTTAAGGGACTTCTCGCATACCAAATCGAACAGGTCACAAAGGCAAAGCTGGTGATCCGCATCAAGGCATCCGCTGCTTTCAAGAAAGACAACCTACAACCGGCCACCGACCAGATTCGCAGGCTTATGGGATCAGACTGCCTCATCACGTATGAATTCGTTGATGAGATCCCCCTGACGCCATTGGGCAAACGCAGGTTCGTAATCAACCGGCTTACTGATTGAGTAAATCGACCGATTGGTGATGAACGTCCCAATGCCCTATACTTGTCCCGGTTGAGGCTGCGATTCGTCGCCCAATCTCACGGAACCTGGTAGCGCGATCGAGCACGTTCGATCCCTTTGATTGAACTAGGACGCGTGGATATGCGCACGAGCACTCGCTTGTTGTTGAACACTGCCGCTAACCTGACGAGCGCCGTGGTCGGGGCCGTCACAGGCCTGATCCTTACGCCCGTCATGATCCATTATCTGGGTCGAAACGTGTTCGGGGTCTGGTCGCTGGCGGGTCCCGTCACCCTTTACGCCCCGCTCATCCTTTTGGGCGTTTCCGGAGCCATCACCCGTTTTGTCGCCGCTTATATGGCTCAGGATGACCACGATTCAATGAACGCCACAGTCAATACCGCCCGGGCGTACTTCTACTTCGGCACCATCGTTCTGACAGTCATCGGGCTCTCGATGGCCGTGGCGCTGCCCAGATGTACCAACATTGAACCTTCACTGCGGACAACGGCGTCCTGGTGCGTGATCGTCCTAACCCTCTTCCAGGCCGTGGCCTTCTTCTTCGGACCCACGGGGGCAATCCTGCATTCGCTGGAGCGATTCGATCTGCTCAGTCTCGTGATGATTAGCTCTCGAACCATCAGATTACTGGGCATTCTCCTGGCGCTGGCGCTCCTCCGCCCCACCGCCTCAACAGGCCTGCTCATCGTAGCAGTAATCATGGGAATCACCGACGCCGCGAATGTTATGGCCTGCTCGTTTCTCGCCCGCCACTATTGCCGTCCGCTGCGGCTCGACCTGCGCCTGGCCCGATGGGAGCTTCTGTGGCCCATGATCGGATTCGGTCTCCAGACACTGCTTTGGGCCGCGGTCAACATGCTCTTGCCCTACGTGAGCTTGTTCGTCATAGGGCACTATCTCTCGGACGCGGACGTCGGCGATTATGCGGTCCCAGAACGCGTGCTGAGTCTCGTGGCCCTGCTCGTCAACACCGTCGTCACGGCGACTGCACCCGTGGCGGCCAGACTCTCCGTCGGGGAGTCGGCCGACGGACTTCGGATGCTTCTCCTGCGGAGCGCCAAGTACACATCAGGTATTTCGCTGGCCAGTGCCATAACGCTTGGGCTGCTGGCGCCGGTGATCCTCAAGCTGTGGGTGGGCGAGCAATTCCTCCATGTGGCCAATGTATTGCTGGTACTGGCAATCGGCCGGTCTTTGTGGTGCGCACAGGCCAGCGATTTCAACGTCCTGTTTGGAATGAAGAAGCAAGGTGGGCTCGGATTCATAGGACTCGCGTGCGTGGCCGCCGTGGCAATCATCGGAACCGTCGCTGTGGGGATATATCAGACGGGCCTCATGGGGATGGCCACCGTCTGTACAGCCGTGTCAGTCATTGGCTGCGGCGTCGCCATGCCGATCTACACCTGCCGAAAGGTCGGCGTAAGCTGGTTGGCCTACGTTCGGGAGGCGCATGTGCGTCCTCTTGTAGCCGTCCTGCCGCTGATCGTGATGTGTCTGGCTATCCGATGCCTGCCCTTGAGGTATGCCTGGTTCAGCCTGGCGGGCGGGCTCGTAGGCGGCGCCGTCCTCTCGATGCTGGGCTTCTGGTTCCTCATGTTCGACGACTGGGATCGCGAATTGTTCCGCGATCGGGTTGGCTCGCTGATGACCTATCTATCCCGAAGGACCCCGTCGTCTTGAACGTTACTGCGGGGCACATGTCCCGCCGTCGTGTCCTGCTGTGTCCTTTCGGCCGCCTGCATGAATTGTTGTGATGCGTTTGGTATGGTCGGCTG
>CAZQTW010000116.1:0-11620 GCA_964596165.1 uncultured Planctomycetales bacterium
GGACAATGCCCAAAAAGAGATTCCAACCACCGCCATGCACATGCCTGTATTCCGTTTCATCGAAAGACCTCCTGACGTCGAGCTATCATTCGTGAGCTTTCAGTTGTCAGTACAACCTCACCGGGCACATCGGACGCCCACCCCAGCAGGGGAAGTACCCCTTTCTTTCTCCTCCATTCGGCAGCACAGACGAGGGCGTGCGAACCCTGTCCTCACCCGAGTACCTCTCCGTTTTGCCCGTCAACCTTGTCAGGACTCCTGCCATCGCGCCTCTCGACGGATTGCCACGTATCTAAGGAGGAATCTGGCTGATGCGTGGGCAAGTGCCGTCGCCACAATCTCGATACGACGTCAGCCAAGTCACAGGAATTTGCAGCCAGGAAGACCATCACTGGCAGGATCCCGAACATGAATGCCCATCCGGTGATCGGAAGATCACATAGGCCTGCGAGTTTCAGCGGTATTAGCACGCCCCACATTACCCCAAGCGCTACGAGTGGAAGGACGATGCGGAAAAACCAGCGCCTTCTCTGTCTGCGTGCACGAAACCGACTCACTCGGACATGAGGTCTCATTGATGCCGGTTCTCCCGATGTTGAACCCGTGATCTTCGTCTCACCCATGGATCTAAAGTAGTCCGCCCGGTCCCGGTCGTCCCGCGTCCATCTGTGTTCTGGCGCGGAACCCACCGCAACCCGAACGTTCATACGCCCGCAGGCGCCAGTACAGCTTAAATGATGTCCCTACTCTAGGCCCGCCTTTTTTGCCCACCATTCTGAAAGACCAAGGGCGTCTAGGATGTACGCTTGCGTTGCGCCACCTACAGTCGCTCCAAGAACTTCCGCAGCTTCCGATATATGCTCCGGACTCACTGTCACGCTGAAAAATACGTTCTCGCCTAGCCAACCGGCGGCACCACCAGAAGCTGCACCAAAGGCCGCACCCAACGCCGCATCCCCGAGAACACGCAGCCATGATTTTCTCTCCAATGCGTCCTTTGTTGCGGCACTGATAGCTCCGGAAACTGCGCCTGCAGCGGCCGCTCTTCCCGCAATCGTCATGACCAAGCCTATTCTAGAGGCTGCGAAGGCGAATCCTCCTACCCCGCCAAGGGCTCCCGAAACGAACCCAAGTCCCGCCTCCCATGCGACATCTTCTGCTGTCGCGCCTGGTTTCACCGCCTTGCCGACCGCGCCCCACAGTGCACCAAAGAGTGCGTTCATAACCCCTGAAACAACCATCTGCTCCCCGTAACTTGCTTGCTTGCCCTGGGGATCTCTGTAGATGTTAGGGTTGCTCCGCAAGAACTCATAGAGGTTGTTCAGCTCGCTACTGGATAGTGCGCGACCAAGGTTCTTCGCCCAGACCGGATCCCTTGCCGACCCGACAAGACGCTTTAACTCCCGGCGCAGCGCATCGAAATCGACCAAGGCTAGTGGGTCGCGTTGGAGGAAGCGGCCGTGGGTGGGGTCGTAGAAGCGGGCGCGGAAGTCGTACACCGTCACCGTCTGCGGCGAGGCGCCGCTCGTCTTGTAACTGCATCGGATGCGGCCCTGGAAGCCCCACGGCTGGTAACTCGGCAACTCCGGCGGGATGCGGGCCTTGGTCAGGTCCCGCAGATCGATATTGCCGTCGTTGTTGACGTCGTACTTGGCCAACTCGCCCGTGGCCGACTCGCCCAGGTGGTTCCGGATGCCGATGAAGAGGTCCCAGTGCGTGTTGATCTCACGACGACGCCCATACACGTCATATTCGTACGCGCGGATCAGACGGCCACTATCGCCGGGTGCGTGACAAACGGGGCAGGCCTCGCCGAGACGGGGGACTCCGGGTCGCGATCATTCCGGGGCCTGAAGGGCCCGAACACGAGTAGCCGGGGACGGAGCTAAACGCAGTCCCCGGAATGCGTGATGTGCAAACGAGCAAGCCCCGAAGGGGCGCAACAGATGCACCGGGCCAAGCTTCCCCCGTTACCGTTCCGGTGCGCCCCTTCGGGGCTTGGCGAAGCGGGGCGGACTGTATACCGCGGGTCGTTGACCGCCCGCTACCTTTGTGGAGCCCCTTCGGGGCCAAAGCCAACCGGCCAATTCCGTGCCGCCCCCCTTATCGTCCTGCCGGTGAAAGGCGTCGATCTCATGTTGATCCCTTCTTCTGATGCCAACAGTGTCACCTCCGCCCCTTCAGGCGTCCAATCAAGGATTCACGTGGGAGGGCAAGTTCACAGCCGGATGACCATCCCATCGAAAACCTCATTCTCATCCAGAACGCGGCTTCACGCCGTAGCGAAATGGGGCCGGGCGCGTGACGGAACGACCTGCCCTCACTACACTCTAATCGAAAGTAGGATGTGTTCATGATTTCGCGGATCGAAGGGCCATCTGAAACGGAGGAACAAGATGACGAGACGCACGCGTTCGCTGACGATCGTCCTGTTTGCTCTATCATACCCGGCCGTCGCGCCGGCTCAGACGCCGGCAATCGCGATCGGATCGCGGCTGGAGCTGTTCGTCGACAACTACCTGATCGAATCGCTCGCAGGTGGGGCAAGGCTTCGCCTGCACGAGCCCATCGCCCGCGAATTGGCCTTGGTCCATGACGCACCGTGGGAGGGCAACTCCTGCGGATACCACACGGTGTTTCAGGACGGCAACGTCTATCGCATGTACTACCGCGGCGGCGAGCAGACGCTCAAAGGCGAGCCCGAGCCTCGGCCGTTCACCGTGTGCTATGCCGAGAGCAAGGACGGCATTCACTGGCAAAAGCCGGACCTCGGCCTGGTGGAGTACGGCGGCTCCAAGCACAACAACATCCTCTGGACGGGCGAGGTCGGACACAACTTCGTCCCGTTCAAGGACGCCAACCCGGACTGCAAGCCCGAGGCCCGGTACAAGGCCGTTGCCTTGGAGGGCAAGGGTCTGACGGCCTTTCAATCGGCCGACGGCATCCACTGGTCGCGGATGAGCGACAAACCCATCATGACCCAGGGCGCGTTCGACAGCCAAAACCTCATCTTCTGGGACACCGTCCGAGGCGAGTATCGGGCCTACTGGCGCGACTTCCGAAACGGCCTGAGGGACATTCGCACCGCGGTCTCGAAGGACTTCCTGAAATGGGGCGAGTCGACTTGGCTCTCTTATCCCGGTGCGCCGCCCGAGGAACTCTACACGAACCAGATCCTGCCCTACTACCGCGCCCCGCACATCTTCCTGGGATTCCCCACGCGGTATCTCGACCGCGGCTGGTCGGACTCGATGCGGGCCCTGCCTGAACTCGAGCATCGCGAGTTGCGATCGAAGACCTCGCCGCGCGAGGGTACCGCCCTGACCGACGGCCTGTTCATGGCCGGCCGCGACGGCACGACGTTCCATCGCTGGGACCGCGTCTTCATCCGCCCCGGCTTACGCACGGCCGACAACTGGGTCTATGGCGACAACTACCAGTCGTGGGGGATCGTCGAGACCGATTCGCTGATCGAGAATGCCCCCAAGGAACTGTCCGTCTACGCGACCGAAAGCTACTGGACCGGCAAGAGCTGCAAGCTCCGCCGGTTCACACTCCGCATCGACGGCTTCGTGTCCGTCGAATCCCCATTGGGCGGCGGCGAACTGATTACCAAGCCAATCACATTCGAGGGACGAAATCTGGTGCTGAACTTCTCGACGTCGGCCGCCGGAAGCATCCGAGTCGAGATCCAGGATGCGAACGGGAAACCCATCGACGGCTACACCTTGGCCGACTCCACGGACGTCTTCGGCGACACGCTGGAGCGGGTGGTCGGTTGGAAGGCCGGCAACGACATCGGCGCACTGGCCGGCAAGCCCATTCGCCTGCGATTCGTCATGAAGGACGCGGATCTTTACTCCATCCGGTTCCGTTGAGGCGTGGTCGAAACCGTCCGATCCGGGAGACTGGGCTTACACTCGGGTCGTCCAGCACGCCTCAGACGCGCCGGCCATTCACACAGGTGGCGGAGTCTGTCTTGTCGCGTGATCCGTTGAAACGCACCCTGTTTGTATGCCCACCATGGTATTTCACTGGACTAACATAAGGATGACTGCATATAAAGTAGTATCTACATGGTAGTTGTTCGTTGAGGGGAGATCATCCCTTACGATGTGCAGAACAACCTGGTCTTAGATCGGATGGAGGTATGTGTGTCTCGAGGCTCATTCGCTATAACTATAGTCGGTATAACGGCTTGTATGATCCCGTCTGTGGTCCATGGCTGGACGGTCCAACGGGTGACGACCACCGGCTTTGACGGATCGTTCTGGGTGGACGGTGACAAGGCTGTTTACGTCGCGGGTGGGGAGGTCTTCCAATACGATGGCCATCAGTCCACACAGATCTCAAATACGGGCGGGAAGGCAAAGGAATGTAGGGCATCGTCCGGTTCGATCGTCTGGAATGCATGGGACGGGCACGACCTCGAGATGTTCCTCTACCAAGGGGGCACCACGCGCCAACTGACGGACAATGAGGTCTATGACGTTAGGCCGGATATGTCCGGTTCCGACGTCGTATGGGATACGTATGAAGACTCGAAGATCATGCTCTTTGACGGCTCAACCACACGCGAACTGGGAACCGGCTACGGCGCCCGGGTGTCGTCCGGACGTGTGGCCTGGTGCGGGTCTGGTGGAGCAGACGCGGAGATATTCTTGTACGAGGGAGGCACCGTTCGACAACTTACTGACAATGAGGGAATTAATGACCTGTCTCCACAAGTCTCCGATCAATACGTCATGTGGAAGGCCGTGGATTTCGGCGGGGGCTACCTTGGAACCATTTGCGTGAATGACGGGGCTTCCACGATTGAACTGGGGCGCGGCTTTGCGCCGCAACTCTCGGGCTCAAAGGTCGTCTTTGCTACTGAGCTTAGCACTGGTGGGGATTTCGTACTGAACACGCTGGCGCTATGGGATGGGTCGAGCATACTTCAGGTCCCTGGCACACAGGGGTACCTGAACCTCAGTCCAGTATTCTGCGGAGACGGCGTCGCGTGGGTTCGTTTGGACCCGAACGAATCCTCGGAAATGCCGATACAGATCATGTTCTATGATGGCATGAGCATCTCACCTGAATGCATAACAGGGATCACCCCTTCGATAGGCATGCTGGCGGAGTACGTGAGCAGATTGGCGACGGGAGAGGTCATGGATATCATCCACGCATCGCCCTCCATGATCTGTTGCTACGGATCGAACAACGATCTCTATGCCGCGGTGGTTCCCGAACCGTCAAGCATCTCACTTATGGGCGTCGCGTTGCTGGCGTTAGGACGGATCAGAAACCGGATTCGCAAGGCATAAACCAGTTGGCGATTTGCGGTTGAAGCCGCCCCCACTGAGCCCCCGTTTTCGTCACTGCACCGTCCGCAGCGCCGCAACGAACGGATCGACGTCGAACACAAACCCGAATGCCGGCGCGACCCGCCAGAGTCCCAGTTCCTTGGCCCACTGGGCTCGGCAGCTCTCCTTCCTGAGGAACCAATCATGAGATACCTGTCGGGCCGTGATGTTGCAGGTCTGTCATGATAGAATGGCCTGCTACTCGGTTTGATAGGACGTCACAGAATGAGGTGATCCATGAGCGACTGGATTGACGTGAATCCAAGGATCTGTTCGGGCAAGCCCATCATTCGGGGCACTCGGATCATGGTGAAGAACATCCTCGGAATGGTCGCCGGAGGCTACACCCTGGAACGGATCATCAGAGCCTATCCCGAACTGACGCCGGAAATGGTGCAGGGCGCGCTCGAGTATGCTGCCCAGGTCGTCGACGAGGAGCAGGTCATTGCCCATGAGTGATGCCGATGACAACCATCCTGCTCGATCAGAACGTTTCGCGTGAGATCGTCGGCTGGCTTGCCGACATTCGTCCTGAGTGGAGGGTGTATCACACCAGCGATCTTGGGCTCGCCGGAGAGCCGGATGAGGTTCTGTACACGTGGGCTCAGCAGAACGGGGCTGCCATCATCACCTTCGATGAGGACTTTGCCGATGTCCGTATGCGTGCTCTTGGCGCGCATCACGGCATCATCCGCCTCAAGGTTTGGCCGACGACCGTGGAGAAGACCCGCTGGGCCATCGAGCGACTGCTGCAATCCGTGCCGGATGACAATTGGCGCGGCGCTTTGGTGATTGTCGACAACCGGAAGATCAGGATTCGTTGAGAACGGCCTTCAGCGCGGCGACGAACGGATCGACGTCGAACACAAACCCGAACGCCAGCGCGACCCGCCAGAGTCCCAGTTCCTTGGCCCACTGGGCTCGGCAGCTCTCCTTGTTCTCCACGGCCGTCGTTGCCTGACGAAACGCCGAGCACATGATCCCCCGCCCGCTCATCTCGTGCATGCCGCCCGGCGACAGCAACAGGCACCAATTGATGGCGAAGCCGGCATAGATCAGATGGCTGATCCCTGCCGCCTTGCACAAGGCGAACAACTGATAGCCGTTCTCGGCCACCCCCTCATCGCCCACCGGCCGAGCCTCGGGCGGAAAGTCGACACGGGCAAAGCCTCGGTTGACGTCGGCCTCGTTGTGCTTGCCGACGAAGACGTGTTCGCTTCGAAAGGCCCTCAGGCGTTCGAGGCCGGCGTTGGAGCGAATCGACTCGGGCCCCGCCGGCGGCGGACCGGCCAGTTCGACGGCGCGGCGATAGCCGGGCAGGTTCTGGTAGTATTTACCACCGCCCACGACGTGGAAGAGCGTCATCTTCGCCTCGCGAACCGCCCCGAGCAGCTTGGGAAACACCGTGGCGCAGATCTCCTTCGAGCGTGGGATGTACTCGACGCACCGCCACCAACCGGGAAATTGCTCGCGCGTGCCGTGGTCCCAGGCGTGCATCACCACGACGGCCGTATGATCGAGGTCGAGTTCGAGCGTTGCCTGCTTCCACCCGCCGTAACCCTCGCCGGGGACGTCCAGCGTGTAATCCGCGTCGAACTGCTGGTAGTAGTTCACCGGCGTGCGAATAATCCGCTGCTTTCTCTCGGACGGGGTCGAACTCGCAGCCGCGCAACAAACCCCGGGTGCGATCGCCGCCGCCAACAACCCACCGGCGGAATCACGAAGGAATTGACGACGGTCCCCGTCGACATGGTCCTGCATGCACGTCCCTCCCTCTTCTCGGCTCCGCGACTATCCGAGCGAAACGTCGAGCGTCATCATGATGGCGAAGCCGAGGATGACCCCCATCGTGGCCCAGTCCACGTTGCCCTTCCGCTGCGCCTCGGGGATCAATTCCTCCGCGACGACGAAGATCATCGCGCCGGCCGCGAACGCCAGGGCGTAGGGAAGAATCGGTTGGGCCACTTGAACCAGGGCGGCGCCCAACACCCCCGCGATCGGCTCGACGATGCCGGAGAGTTGCCCGTACCAGAGTGCCCGGCCGCGAGACAATCCTTCCCGCCGGAGCGGCATGGCCACCGCCAGCCCTTCAGGGAAGTTTTGCAGGCCGATGCCCACCGCCAACATCACCGCCCCGGCCAGCGTTGCACCGGTCTGGCCGGCCGCCGCCGCGCCGAACGCCACGCCCACCGCCAGACCTTCCGGGATGTTGTGCAGCGTAATCGCCATGACCAACAGCGTGCTCCGCCGCCATGAGGTTGCCAGCCCTTCCGGCAGGTCGCCGGCCTGAAAGCCCGGATGAAGGTGAGGCAGCAGCCGGTCGACGATCCTCAAGACGACCGCACCCAACAGGAAGCCGATCAGCGGGGGCAACCATTTGAGCGCCCCCAACTGCTCGCTGAGTTCTATAGCCGGAGCCAGGAGCGACCAGTAGCTCGCGGCAATCATGACGCCGGCGGCGAGGCCCAACATGGTGTCCAGCAACTTCTGGTTGACACGGGCGGTGAACAAGACGGGCATGGCGCCCAGGGCCGTGAGGCCCCACGTAAACAGAGTCCCCGCCAACGCCTGCCACACGGGATTCCACGCATGAAATTCCACGCCCCGATTCTCCAAGGCCCGCCGGAGAAACCGTTTAGCAGATTGACAATATACGTCCCAACAGACGGTCGGCAATGGGTTATCGCGAATGGCTCCGGGACAAGTCGAGGGATATGGGGGATGGACTACCGGCGTTCATACCAAACCAGCTTGTTCGACCGGCCGGCGATGGCCACCAGATCGAGCTTCTTATCGCCGTTGAGATCCGCCACGACAAGGCCCTCCACCGCGATCGGCTGATCAATCAGAGTCCGTCGGTAGCGAATCCCGCTCGCATCGATCGGATCGTACAGAACCAACCCGCCACCACCGCCTCGCCAGCCGGCGATGATCTCCTCCCGGCCGTCGCCGTCCGGATCGGCGACGACCAAAGCATGTCCTTCGCTCAACGTCTCGTCGAGGATGTGACGCGTCCAGTCCCCCTTCTTTCCGGCGGGTACATAGACAACCACCTGATGGCCATGCCAGGGCTCGATCGCCGCCAAGCCCAAGGATCCGCCGGCCAATCGCAGGGGCGCAACCTCGCTTGATCCTCTCGCGGCTTCCGGTTTGTCGCTCGTAGGCGGCGCGCCTGGGGCAATGTGCGTCCTGTGCCACGCGCCGGTCCGCACGTCACCCTCAAAGTCGAAGCGGTGAATCCCCTCATAGCTGGCGGTGAGTAGCTCGGCCCGGCCGTCGGCGTCGATGTCGCCCACATACAGCCCATGCAGTACGGTAAGCGATTCATCGATCTTCCACGATTCCCATGGCCCGGCGACCGGATCACGGGGTACGCGAAAGGCCCACAGATGCGCGGGCTTCATGGCCGCGAGCCCCTTCGAGCCGGGCCCGAAGATGGACGCATGAATCAGTTCAGGTCGACCGTCGCCGTCCACATCGCCCGACCGGAGTCGATGGACGACCGGATCGACGCTGATGGAATGGATCTGCCATGGGGCGTCGAAACTCGATCCGCATTTGAGCCACTGGATCCGGCCGCCGCGGTTGCCGTCGCCGAAGAAAAACCCGCCGGCCAGAACGATCTCGATGCGGCCGTCGCCGTCGATATCCAGCGGAACCAGATCGATATTTCGATCCGTATGGGCAACGGGCCACCGGTGGAAGGTCGGATTCTCGAACCAATCGACGCGGTTGGACTCGGTGGACAGGGCGACAACGTCGGGTCGCCCGTCGCCGTTCACGTCGGCGACGGCCACCTGGTAGCCCGCCGGATAGTTGTCGATGTCGTGTCGCTGAAAACGCACGGGTTCCACACCCAGCACAATCGCCGACATAAGCAGCAAACCGTTCAACACGGCGACTTCACCCAATCGACCCAGTCGTTGATCCGACACTCGGAGCGGTCTTCGCCGCTCCCGGGCGATAGTCTATGTGGGATGCGACGCATGGCAAGAGAAGCCGACACTGATATTGGGGTCCATTACATCGACACCGTTGGCCGGCACTGTCTTCGCCTGTCTTGCACGCTTCTCGCTGTGCCGATAGCGCATGCACCGGCATCGGTCGCGCGTCACATCGGCCATGGGCCCTGAAATCCCGTGTCGGCCAGGCGGATTCGGTAGAGCTGGGCAAAGAGGCGAAACCTTCGGGCGAAATCACCGCAGAACAGGAGATTGTGGTGGCCCCGGACCATGCAGGCGTCCGAGCGGTCGGTGACTTCGATCTCGACATTGGTAGTACAGCCGGCCGCCGGCGGCATGGCATGTGACTTGACCACACGGCCGGCGTAGACATCCAGTGCCGGTTCATTGCCCGGATAGTAGCGAACCATCGTGACGGGGTCGCCCTCCTTCCAGAACACCTGGATCGCGCAGCTTCCCTCATTCGTGTGGGCGAAGCGGCGGAGGAGATAGGGCACCGCAGGGCCGTCGGGACCATAGAGTCGCGTCGTGCACGTACAGTGTGAGGCGTAGTAGTGGTTCCGCTCCGTTTCGTAGCAAGGGTTGTGCTGAAAACCGGGCCGGCCGGTGAGGAGTTGTCCCAGCAACTGGGTGTAAACCGCGGGCAGATCGTTCTCGCAGGCCGCCGGGATCAGTTCGCCGTTGAGCGTGGCGAAGCTCATGCACGGTTTCAGCATGCCCCGCCGCAGGCAGTTCATCGTAAGCCCGTCGGCCTTCTCGTCGGCCAGCAGCTTCTTGAGGGCAATGTGCGCCCGGGCCGCGTTGTCGAGGGCTTCCGGGGTCACACCGCGGACCTCCTTAGCGCCGCCGGTGTAGCCCGCGATCCACTGCCGGGCCGCCGCGTCGAGGACGGCCTTCTTGAATTCGTCCGCATAGCGGGCGAACAGAATCACACGAACGCGGATGCCTAGGAACGGCTCGACGGCCTCGCTCGACTTTTCCGCTTCGGTAATGCTCAGGAGCAGGCTCTGGCTGAGGCGCTTCCTCGCATGGATCATCCGCAGCCCGTTCTCGATTGCCTCCAGGTTATCGAGCGACTGGATGAAGTACACGCCCGGCCGACGATAGGATGCCACCGCACCATGTTTGACGCCCAAGCCGATGAAGAAGACGGCCGGAATCTGTTTCTCGGCGGCGGCCCTCAGAAGGTAGTCGGCGATGGATAGACTGCCGTTGTAGAACATGATCAGGAGCAGGCCGTCAGGCGGGGCCGACTGCAGCTCTCCGCCCAATCGCTCCGCGTGTTTCATGTCGGCGACGGGCTTGTCGTCGACGGTGATTTGCATCGAGAGCTTCTTCTCAATCTCGCGGAGGGCAGCCGTGTAGTGCTTCTGGCGCCCTTCGGCGTCGAAGTCGTTGCCGGGCCAGCTCCACCAGCCGTCGGGATTGTCCGCGAACGTCTTTGAGGAAGGATAGAGGAAGAGTGCACGGACGGACGCCGGAACCTTGCCAGTGGTCGGTGCCGGCGCATCGGCCGCTGTTGCGAGATCGACCACCGTGAAGGCAAGCCCTCCCAGTGCCGCACCCACGGTCGCCATAAACTCACGCCGGTCGCACCCGCATCCACAGCCGAAATCGTGATCGTGTTCGTTCATTTCCAACCCCTTCTCCTTCTTCTGTGACATGACGCACTCTGATCCCGGAGGGCAGCGTACCGTCCCACAAGCAAGGGCTCAACAGAGAAAAGGGGACTTACGGACTGTCAGGCGGAGGGCCATAAATTACGGAACGAGGCGGAATTGAAGGCCCTGCGCCGATGCGTGCAGCGAGGCCGCCGGTGCGGCTCACCCCTATGGCAAAGCCGTACAGCCCATCGGCTTGCCCTGCTGTTCACGCTTCGCTTGAGAGGCCGCACAGGGAAGGCCAAGCCGGGCAACTGACGCAAGTGAAAACGTCCCACTTACTCCTCCGTCTTTTGGCTGCTTATACTGCCTGTTCCCCATTATACTGCCTGCTCAAGGCCGCTGAGGGATCGATTCATGGATACGTGGAAGTTCTACGACATCACTCATCGTAGGCACGTGGTGTGCAATCCAACGAGCGAGGAGAAACTCGCGCGCTTGGTGGACTTGGTGCGGCTTCCGAAAGCCGCACGTGTGGTTGACATCGCCTGCGGGAAGGGCGAGTTCCTGATACGTTTGGCGGAGGCATACGAAGTGCGCGGCGTAGGCGTTGACCTCTCGCCCTTTTTCATCGCCGACGCAGAACGAAGACTCAGAGCGCGTGTGCCACAGGCAGGAATCACCTTCACCCCAATGGATGGCGCTG
>CAZQTW010000117.1:0-11297 GCA_964596165.1 uncultured Planctomycetales bacterium
TAACCCACAAGGAGGTCGTAAAAAAGAGGCCAGTGTGAATAATCCGGGCTAGAGCGGCGGAATCGGGCGGCAAGACCCGCGATGAGGGGCTGTCGGCATCGACGACGCCCGGTCATTCCCATTCACTCCACACTCAGGCCGGTTCGGATGTTCCCCGACTGGGGCGCGTTGTGAATGAACTGCCCGACGCGTGCCACTATCAGCAGGGTTTGTGTGTTGAGAATGATCCGTCAGACGTACGGGATTCATGTTTCATCCAGTTAAAAAAGAATATATAGACAATCCGCAATAACTATTTCTGACCACTTCTCCGACACTCCCCATAGTGGGTGCGACCTGTTATAGCCCCAAAATCTTGTGTTGACCGCCGATTCAGTGTTGACTATCCGGTCTGAAATGACTATTCTGTCGCACATGACTGTTCAGTCCGTAGAGGACGAGATAGCCGAGCGAGTGGGTCGCGCTCAGAGGCGGGCCTCCAAGACGCGAGAGCGGCTGCTGAAGGCCGCTCTCGTCGCATTCGGAGAGAAGGGCGTCGATGCCCCCGCCATCGAGGATATCACCGAACGAGCCGACGTCGGAAAGGGCACCTTCTATCGGCACTTCAAGGACAAATATGATCTGGTCTTCGCCCTGATTGAGCGCGCGGTGGACAAGCTCCTCGATCGGATTCGCGTTCGTGATCGAGAGCCCCAGGGCCTGGAGGAGCTTCTTGAGCATTTTCTCAGCGCCCATTCCGCCTTCTTTGCCGAAAATAGCGAGGAGTTCGCCCTGTTGTTTCAGGGCAGTATTCTTCTGAAGCTGCGCGGAGACGCCACCACCGAGCTAGAGCAACCCTACGCACGATACCTCCTAGAGATTGAACGCCAGATCTCGCCCTTTGTCCCGCAAATGATGGATCCGATGAAGGTTCGACGTCTGGCCTGTGCGGTGGCCGGTTTTGTGTTTGGGTTCTTTTCATTCGCCACCCTTGGAATGACGGAAAAGGAAATGGATATCAACATGCGGCCGTTCCGACGAGCGTTTGTCAATGGTCTGTCCGCATTCCTAGGGCGATAAGTATCGCCCTGGTGCGGCGCCGTCTTGAGTTAGGAACGGACGCACACAACAAGCCCAGGAGGAAAGCGGATCATGCAAGGATGTGAATCATCCGGTGACGGAGGTTCATCTGACGCACTTGTGTTGACGGGCTGGACCCCGGCCGACTCGGTCCAAGCCAATACGGCGGTGAGAAAGCCGCCGGTCTTCGGCGCGCCGTCCGGCCAACATCGTCGTTGGAACGACTGGCTGTGGCAGATGCGGAATCGGATCCGTACGGTCAGTCAACTCGTTGAACGGTTTCCTGCCCTGTTCGAGCGACTGGATCTCGACCTCGTCGTGGGCAAGTATCCGATGGCGATCACCCCGTATTATGCGTCCCTCATCAGGCGTCCGGAACCCGCGGACCCGATCTTCAGGATGGCCGTGCCGGATGCGGCCGAACTCAGCAATCCGACCTTCCTCCGCGACGATCCGCTCGAGGAAGAGGAGGATATGCCCGTTCCGGGATTGGTGCATCGCTATCCGGATCGGGCGCTGCTCCTGGTGACCACATCGTGTTCGATGTACTGCCGCCACTGCACCCGCAAACGCGTGGCGGGGACCCGGGAAGTCTCGATCTCACCGACGCGTCTTCAGAAGGCCGCGGCCTACTTGGCGGCCCATCCTGAGATCACCGATGTGATCATCTCGGGCGGCGATCCGCTCACCCTGCCGACCGGCATGATTGACACCATTCTGTCGACGGTGAGATCGGTGCCGAGCGTTGAGGTCATTCGCATCGGTACGCGAACGCCCGTGGTGTTGCCGATGCGAATCACGGATGAGTTGACCGAGGTGTTGCGCAAGTACCATCCTCTTTGGGTGAATACGCATTTCAACCATCCGAACGAGCTGACGCCGGAGGCAGCGGAAGCGTGCGGTCGGCTGGCCGACGCCGGCCTTCCGTTGGGCAACCAATCGGTCCTGCTTCACGGCATCAACGACACGCCTCAGGTCATCGAGCAACTCTGCCGCGGCCTGGTCAAGATGCGCGTTCGGCCGTACTATCTCTTCCAGTGCGACCTCGTGCGTGGCATCGAACACTTCCGCACGCCGATCAGCCGCGGGCTCGAGATCATGGAGTATCTCCGCGGTCGCGTCAGCGGCCTGGCGATTCCGACGTTCGTGGTCGATGTCCCGCACGGCGGAGGCAAGATTCCTGTCCTACCGAACTACGTCGTTTCAATGAGCCCGACCCACACGGTATTCCGCAACTTCGAGGGCATGCTGGTCAGCTATCCGGAGCCCTATGCGAGAACGGGCCCGGAGACGTCTCGCCTTCAGGACGATGAGATGCCGGGTGTGTGGGATCTGGCGACCGGCAAGGCCTCCGCCATCCTGCCGCCCAAAACCAAGCGGCAGCAACGACGATGCGGCACGAGCAACGGGTCCAAGAAAGAGCGGTCGGTGCTCGTTCACATGGGTGAGCCACTATGAGCCATGTTCGGCCAGCCCGGGGGCGCCAGAATCGTGTGGTGCTGTCGTGCCTGGCCTCCTGGTCGCTCAGCCGGTGACTGCAGCGGTGAGCAATACTGACGAATCGCGTTAGATCAAGCGGCGTGCCGCCGTTTCGCCGGGGTCTTCCTTGTCCGTTGGCAGATCGGTCCTAGATGATTGTTCTGTGTGAGCCTTTGCACGACGGCCCGGAGTCCGATGCAGTTTCGACGATGGGGGTGCGGAATAGGTGTGGAAGATGCCTCCCCCCCCCCCGACTGGCGGGAATCTGCCTGTTCGGCGAACAGGACTTGTTCGTCGGTCAGTCTTCTGCGCAGCCGGCGCAAGGCTCGACGGCGCCAAGTGGCAATGGTGTCCCGCGACACCGCCATGATTGCGCCTGCTTCTTCGTACGACATCTCCTCGAGTACGATCAGTACTAACGTCGCCTGATGATTACTCGGCAACTCCGCGAACGCGGAACGAACTCTCCGAACCCATTCCGCGCTCAAGCACGCCTCAGCCGGACACTGGCTTTCGCCCGGTCCGGGCCGCAGTTCTCCCAGGGCGTCTTGGCTGGTGGACCGGCTCCTTTTCCACCTGCACCAGGTGTTGTAAGCGACCTGCATTAGGTAGGCCCGCGGGTCGCGCACGCTCCCGACCTCCGCGATACGCTCCAGTACCAGAACGAACGTGGTTTGCGTCAGATCCTCCCCGTCCGGAAGTGATCCTGTGAGTCGGACGAGAAACCGAAGGACTCGGTGATAATATCGTTCTACAAGTTCGTTGGCGCTGGGGTCGAGAAGCCCACCCATTTTTCCCCTCTCCTGTCTCCGTTGCCGGGGTATGTGGCTCTCACTGGATGGTAGCGAAACCCGATCCTATGCCAATAATACTCTCCGATAATACGTCATTCAACGGGCGAACACCTGCAGAAGAGCGATTATTTAGGAGTAAGTCCTTGATTGAAGGCTATTCTGGCTTGTGAAATAAGTTTAATGACTTGTATGAATCGTATAAGCGACGATATCAGGGCGACTTTTGCCATTTAATAAGTAGATGATTCGAGGAAATGCCCATGAAAAGGCGCATATTCACCATCCTTGTGTGTGCCATGCCCATTTCGGCCGTGATGTATTTCACTGGCGTTCCGGCTGTACTGTCTCAAGTATCGGCGGTCCGTTGGATCGTTTCTGCTGTGGTGCCGCTTGGCGCCGGGAGCAGCTACGGTGACATCGTGGGGATCGTGTATGCTCCAAACCCCAGCATTCCCGACGCTGATCCGAATGACCCGAATGACTGCCTTGGCTTGCCGCTGACAGGCATCAATGCCGTTTCGGACGGGGTGATCGTCTCCACGACGGTCACGGGCCTCGACGGGAATTATGCGATCCAAGGCCTGCCCATTGGCGAGTATTCCCTTCAAGCTGTTCCGCCGGCGACGGGGTCGGTCCAAACGTTCGCCGCGAAATCGGTCACCGGCGTCGTTGTCCAAGCGAACCAACAGACCACACAGAACATACTCGGCCTCGTTCCTGAAGGGCGGGTTGCCGGGGCGGTCAGGGACATCGGCGGACTTGCGGTCTCCACTGCATCGGTATCGCTGAACCTGCCCGACGGCATCATCCTCTCGGCCGCTACGGACAATTACGGCAACTACACGATCAAGAACGTCCCGGCGGGCACCTACACTGTCGAGGCGTTCGCCCTGGGCTTTGAGTTCGCCTCAGTGCAAGCCTCGGTGGCACAAGGGCAAACCACGCAGAACGTCGACTTCCCCGCGATATCCGGCCAAGTCGGCAGCAGTTCGATTAAGGGCAGAGTTGCCATAGAAGATCCCAACTTTCAGGATCCCAACGATTATCCCGCCGCCGAGGAATCCTGGGTCATGGGGTACCTGCTGACCGAACAGGGCGAGGGTGAAGAGGGCGGGGGCGCAGGAGGTGATCGTTCGGGCGGCACGGCGTTAAGAACGGGTCGCGGCACGTCCATCAGCGTATCGCCCGGACTCGATCTCGCCGACGAGGGCGGCTACGGCCTCCACGGAATGCCGCCCGGTCGGTACGACATCTTGTTCAAGACCCCCGGCTACGCCGCCAAGATGGTGCGGGACGTCCAGCTCGGTTCGAACCAGGAGTTTCGGCTGAACCTCGTCCCGGATGAGCGGGAGGCCGTCGTCGTCGGCAGAGTGACGGACTCTACGGGCACGGCGATTCGGAATGCAGCCGTCACGATCGACTGTGGCGATGGGCTTGTTCTCTCCGAGCGAACCGATTCATCGGGCAACTACACCGTCAAGAACCTGCCGTCCGGCACGCACGAAATACGCGTCGGCGCACTTTCGCCCGAAGGACGGTATGTCAGCTTCGAAACCGGCACGGTCTCTGTATCGGAAGGCCAGACCGTCACGCATGACGCCAACGCAATTCCGCATGGTCAGATCTCGGGCAGGGTGACGCGTTGGGACAGCACCGGAATCGCTGGCATTCGGGTCACCGCCGTGTTCGATCCCAACACAGCGTTCTCGGCGACCACGGACTCCAATGGCGACTACCTTATCGAGGAGGTTCGCGCTGGAACATTGAAGGTGTCGGCCTTTGACCCCAATCGCGACTACTCGTTCACCGACTGCAACGTCGTTGTAGCGGCGAATGTCACGACGGAACACGTGGACTTCGTAGCACCTGCCGTGGGGACGATTGTCGGAACGGTCTCAAACTGGGCGTCGCAGCCAATGCCCGGCGCGATGGTCCTTGCCGATTGCGGTGACCCGAACAAACTGCGTTCGGGGACCGCCGGTTCGAACGGGGCCTACACGATCAGAGATGTCCCGGTCGGCACGTACAAGCTGACCGCCCTCGATGCGAACTCTCCCTACTCGTTCAACGAATACGAAGGGGTCCAGGTGCAGGCGGGTGCCGTCACGAATCCGCCGCTGAACTTTGCGGCCGTGGGCGCCGGTCATATTACGGGATACGTCCGCGACGCGAGCGGCAGCCCCGTCATTGGCGCAAGGGTCGCCGTCGACGTGGGGACCGACTCCAGCAGGTCCGGGTTCAGCGGGCAAGATGGCGTCTACAAGATTGAGAATGTGCCGCCTGGGACGCACGTGGTCCGCGCGACGGCCACGAAGTTCGAGTTCCCCGATCGGACGGACGTGACCGTTCAGATAGGCGCATGGACCCAGGGCATCGATTTTCAGGCCTCCAGCGGTACCGTGGGCACGGGTTCGATCGTTGGGCGGATCGCAATTGAGGATCCCAACTTCCAGGATCCCAACGCCTGGGCCCCCGTACCGAGCGCCTATGTGATTGCCACGCTGCCGGGCGAAGGTCCGAATACCCGCCCGCAGCGGGTCGGCAGCAAGATGG
This sequence comes from uncultured Planctomycetales bacterium, assembly GCA_964596165.1. Lineage (GTDB taxonomy): Bacteria > Planctomycetota > Phycisphaerae > UBA1845 > JAFGLZ01 > CAYUQT01. The sequence continues at coordinate 5,886 of CAZQTW010000117.1, forward strand.
CCAATGAGCAGGGGAGTTATGCGATTCAGCAGCTTGACGCCGGAACGTATACCGTGTCGATCAGGCCACCTGGCTACGCCGAAGTCATCCAAAGCGGAGTGGTGGTGTCTGCGGGCCAGCAGACCGTCCTCAACGTCGGTGTGTCGGCGGTCGAAGCCACCATTTCCGGAACGATCACCGATGAATCGGGCGCGCCGATCGCGGACGTGACCGTGGGGGTCGATTCCGGGTCGGGCCTGGGCTTCACGGGTAGCACCGACGCCAACGGCCTCTACACGGTCCGATGTCTCCCGGCAGGAACGTACAAGGTTCGTGTCTGCTCGTCCGGCCTGACATTCGCGGATCGTACGAACGTCCAGGTGGCGGCAGGCGCCGCCGTCGCGGGCATCGACTTCTCGGCCGCGCCGTGGGGGATCGTCTCGGGCAAGCTGACCGAAGCAGACGGCACGACGCCCATTCCGCAGGCGACCATCAGAATCGCCGATCCGTGTGACGCCAATACGCTCCGGTTCGGCGAGACGGCCACCGACGGGAACTACGTGGTTCGAAATCTCCAGCCGGGCAGCAACTACACCGTCAAGGCAAGCCTGAACAGCGAGGAGTTGGCGAGCGTTGCCAACATCTCGGTGACGGCCGGCCAGACGACGGGCAATGTGAACCTGTCGGTGCCGGGCGGGTCCATATCCGGGACGGTCAGTCCCGCCATCTCCGGCGCCCAGATCACGGTGCTGACCATGGGCGTCAGCCGGAGCGTCACGACGAGTACGGGTGGCGGATACACGTTGCCTCGCCTCCCGGCGGGGACCTACACGCTCACGGCCGTGGCGGACGGCTACATCGGCCGCACGTTGCACGACGTCGAGTTGACCGCGAATCAGCAGTTGACCGGCAAGGACTTCACGCTCCGAGTCGAGGGGATCATCACCGGGCAGGTCACCGATGGGACGAACCCGGTTGCCGGCGCGATGATCATCGCCGTCGATCCCTGCCAGGTGCAGAACGACCCGAACCTCTTCGTTTCGCTTGAGCCGGTCATCACCGATGCGAGCGGGAACTACACTGTTCGCCACCTGACGTCGGGGACGTACGTCGTAACGGTGACGCGCGCCGGCTACGTCGGCGACGGGAATGCCAATGTCGCCGTCACCGAGGGCCAGACCACCTCGAACGTCAACTTCACGATCAGCACGACGGGCGGCGGGACCATCTCCGGCCATGTGACGGACAATGCCACGCCGCCGAATCCGATTCAGGGCGCGGTTGTCATGTGCGCCTCCCCGGGCCTGCCGGGCAAGTTCGCCATCACGAACCAGCAGGGTGAGTATCAACTCGAATTGTTGAAACCCGCCACGTATACGGTCAGCACAAGCACCACGGGATTCGCCGGGCAAGCGGCGACCGGCGTGGCGGTTTTGCAGGGCGCCACGACGACACAGGACTTTGCGCTGACCCCGGACTAACGGAGATTCCTTGAAGACTTGGCCGTCCGGTTGCGGAGAGGGCGCACACCATGAATAGCCGATTCAAGAAGGCTTTGGCAGTCGTTCTCAGCTTGACCATCCTGGCGTCCACGCCGGTCATCGCCTGGCAGATCAACTGGGCGGTCCTCGTCTACGCCTGCGGCGGCGACAAATGCAAGGAGCTGAAGGAGCAGCTTGCGGAAGCCCAGCGCGTGCAAGCTCAACGCCAAGCGGAGTACGACGCCGCCCGGCAAGCTGCGGCCGAGAATAGAGCCAAGCTGGAGAAGGCTAGGCGGGACCTGGATCAGGTAAACGCAGAAATCCAAAGGCTGGAAGACGAGCTACGTCAGGTCAGAGAAGAGAAGGGCAAGGCAATTGCTGAATTGGCCGACGTCCGAAAGAAACTCTCCGACCTTCGTACAAAGATCCAGGAATTGAAGAAGGAAATCGAGAAGCTAGAAATAAAGATCGCGCAGATAGACAATGACATCTTCTGGATTGACAGACAGCGCACCATGGTCTGGGCCATACTGGGTACGTTTGGGACGATCCTAGGCCTGATTGCTGCTCCAGTGGTAGCCGCCTATGTTTCCCCGAGCGTAATTGCGTGGCTGAGCACACTTCTGGGCTGTCCGGTCGCCACGCTGAGCGTGGCGGCCCTTTCTGATAAGCTGTACGAGTGGCTGGACCTGGCAGAGGAGAAGAAACAGAAACTGTTGGACGAGAAGGCCGAGCTACTTCACAAACTCTACCATCGTAAGGAGGACCTTGAGAAAGCGGAGGCCGAGGAGGCGATGCTGGTGATTCGGGAGGCGGGTCTTCTTGCCAAGATTCAGCGTCTAACGTTGAGGGAGGCGGAACTGAGCAGCTCTCTCGCAGATCTGTACCCGAGACGGGATGAACTGGAGCAGTTGATAGACGTCCTGACAGCCCTCCAGCAGAGTCTAGACGCCGCCGAGGCGGCTGCCAAGGCGGCTCTGGAGGCTGCGGCCGCACGGGTTGTGGCATTGATAGCCGCCCTCGCGGCGTGCCTCGCGGGGAGCTAGGTCCTGGCGGGCCGGGCGAACCTTATGGTGGTGCCGATTTCCTGTCACCGCGATGCGGTCACACATGAGTTCAGCGAACCGATTGTCTTCGAAATACCCCAGAACAAACAAACATGACACCTGGACGCGCTCGCAGTCTGTCGAGCCGTCGATTGTCCGAGAGATGAGCTACTATCAATCTGAGGATACTTGAAGACCCGAGTCGCGACCAGCATTGTTGTCGCTGGACTGACCTGCAACGTATCATACAGTTGGCTTCAGCCCAGTCGGGGCTACAATGTCGCCAAAGCGTTGAGGCGACTTGCTGAGGACCTGAGACTATGCCGCCATGCTATCTTCTCGTGGTGCTTCCGGCGTATGCCCTCGCAGCTTTTTGGCAGCAACTGCGCTATAGGACCCTTGTCCACGATGATTCTAGACGAAGCCTCGCGCTAGGGAGACTTCGCAAGGTTACGGGTCCACCGCTAGTGGTCCACTTCGCGTTCGCAGGCCTATGTACCGTCATAGGTCTTGGGGATCTCCTTCGCACTGGGTCAATGTTGGTTGGCTTGCGTCACGTAGGAGCCAACCTTCTAGTCGTCGCGAGCTTCCTCGTAATCATGGTTTGGATCATATGGAGTGGGGTAAAGCTACGAAAGCTCATGAAACATGTCGAATTGGAGCGGCTCCAGGTTTGTCCCAACTGCCACTACTCGCTGATAGGACATAGCGCAGGTGGGGCATGTCCAGAATGTGGATACAAGTTCTCATCGGATTCGCTGCTTCAGGATTGGATGGACATCGCCACGCTCAGCGGTTGGAGCCGTCGCCCATCATGGACAGATGTACTGGCGGCCCGCCACGAGGCGGATCCTTCTGGCTGATCTTCTGTCCCTCTAAGACGGTGCAGGGTGCGTTACGACGCACCCCGTCCTTTCGGCGAACCAAACCGGTGCCTCTGCAGTTAATGCTACACGCGTGGAGGCACCCTACTAGGCCCAAGGTACCACATGTTCACCATTACTGCACGTAGCTATGGTTGATGAGCGGAATATGACTGAGCCCCTGGATGCCGCAATTCCTTGTCAACTAAAGTGTTCTTTCTGTTCGTAGGGGCTGTCCCCCTCCCTGCTATTCATGACTCTTATTCAACAGTGACATTGTGGCGCACGCCGAATTGCCGCCCTTGCTGGGCCTGCGCGTCCGCCTTCCCAATGCATTGACACGACAGGAGGATTTCCATGACATCCGATCGCTTCGGAACGACGGGTTTGATGTGCGTGCTCATGCTGCTTATGGCCGGCTATCCAATCCTGGCCGCGTCGGAGCCACCGGCGAATGCGCCGGGCGTGCCCGAACAGGCCAAAGCGGCCGACCTCAAGGCACAGGAAGCCCGCTCGACCACCGATGCCGAAACGCGCAAGGCAAAGTTCCGGGAAGCCCTGGATCTGGCCGCGACGGCGATGGACACCACTCCTGACAAGGAGTGGGATCGGCTGGAGTTCCAGCGGTACCTGTCGAGCGCCTGTCGATGGCTGTCGGAGTTGCCGCAGGCAGATCTGGAATCTTGGCTGACGGCGAACGGCCAGAGGCTCAAGTCGCCGAATGGCCAGGTCGTGATCGGCGGCGTGGAGTGGAAGGCGGGCAGGCAGGCGGCCGCCCTGGCGCGGGTGGCGAATATCCTGTCGGCCGCGCCCGATTCACTGGCGGCCGAGTTGGCCATCCAGGCCATGGTGGGCATCCACTTCTTCCGCGGCGATCAGCGGTCGCTCGAAAAGGCCGTCGAGAGCTCCATCCGGATCGCGCCGAACAGCCGGTCGGCCGGGTGGGCGCTCTGCTGCAGGACCTGGAAGCACAGCAGCGACAAGAACCCCGAGCGAGCCTACGACGAGAACCGCCGCGTTATCGAGAGTCGGCCGGGCACGCTGGCCGCCGACGTGGCCGGCAAGCTCAACAATGCGTTGGAAGCGATCGACCAGGCCGAGTACAAGACGGCGGTGGATATCTTCACATCGTTTCCCGAGTACTACTTCCGTGAGACCATTCCGGACCACTTGATTGACACGTTTGTCATCAGTATCGATTTCAAGAATCCCGAGAAGGCCGCTCCGGCGGCGGACAAGCTCGTCGCGGCGATGAGAGAGACGGCCGAGAAGCACGCCAACGAGCATGTCCGGAACTGCGCCAAGTGCGTGATTGCCCGCGTGTACGAGAAGCAAGGCCGGACGGCCGAGGCCGTGGCGGTGCTGAAGGAAGTATTGGATGCGCAGCAGGGACCGTTGAAGCCGCTTGAGGTATACACGCTCACCCGTCTGGCCGACATTGCGCAGGCACATGAGCCCAAGGTCGCGATTGAGTACCTGGAGCGTTTTCGTTCAGGCTACGGCAAAGTACTCGGGGCCGAACACAATCTGACACGGCTGGGCCGTCTGTATCTAAGGACGGGCCAGCCGGACAAGGCAGCGGAGGTCCTGACAGCGCTCGACAACGAGTGCAAGCGCGGCAACATGATCCTCAGCATAACCGCCAAGCGGGGCCTCCAAGAGGCCCTCGCCGACTCCGTGAAGGCCGCCAACCGTACGGAGCAGACCACCGCTGCTCCAAATTCGGCGGAATGAGAATCCGTCATCGCTGTATCCAATATGGGGACAACGTGCACTCGGAGCATGCGAAACGGCTACTCAGCGCGCGCCGCGCAAAAGTGTCGTTTACCAGCGGGCGAAAGGCCCGCTCGGAAAGCGGGCTGTTCCATCCGGCAGGAGTTCGGGACAGGAGAGGAGGCGACGAATCGACTGAAACTTACGATGTCAACGGGTCATCTTAAGCGGCTCAGCGAGTCGGCAGGACACACCTGCGTCAAAGACGCAGGTGACTGGAGTTTGGCACTTCTGGGGTGGGATTGTACTCCGGCCTGGGCAGCGTCGGAC
>CAZQTW010000118.1:0-11126 GCA_964596165.1 uncultured Planctomycetales bacterium
AGGCAGGCGGGGGGGGCGATTGAGGGCGGGCGACACGTGGCGATCGAGTTGCCGATTCGCAACGTGCATCGGACGGTGGGGGCGATTGTCAGCAATCGGATTGTGAAGCGGTACGGTTCGAAGGGGTTGCCGGACGGCACGCTGGAGATCACGCTGCGCGGGTCGGCGGGCCAGAGCTTTGGGGCGTTTTTGGCGCCCGGCGTGACGCTCCGGCTGATCGGCGACGCGAATGATTATCTTGGCAAGGGGCTGTCCGGCGGCCGCATCATCGTTCAGGTGCCGCCGGGGTCGGGGTTTGCTCCGCACGAGAACATCATCGTGGGCAATACGCTGCTGTACGGCGCCACGAGCGGTGAGGTGTTCGTCAACGGCGTGGCCGGCGAGCGATTTGCGGTTCGCAACAGCGGCGCGGTGGCCGTTGTTGAGGGCGTCGGGGATCACGGCTGCGAGTACATGACGGGAGGGACGGTGGTGGTGCTCGGGGCCACCGGCCAGAACTTTGCCGCGGGCATGAGCGGAGGCATTGCTTACGTTCTGGACGAGCATCAGTTGTTCGACACGATGTGCAACCTCGACATGGTGGACCTCGAGTCGATATGGCAGGAGGAGGACATTCGGCGTTTGCGGGGCCTGATCGAGCGTCATCATCGTTGGACGGGCAGTGAACAGGCGCGTCGCATTCTGAGCAAATGGGAGGAGATGTCCGGTCGGTTCGTGAAAGTCATTCCGATCGACTATCGGCGGGCTCTCGAGCGGCTGCGTGAACGTGAGGAGGCGCAGACGGACTTCACGCCGGCCACGGAGGAGGTGTTCCATGGCTAAGCCGACGGGGTTCATGGAGCATCGTCGCGAGGAGGTCGTGCATCGGCCTGTTCGGGAGCGGATTGGTGACTATCGGGAGACCGATCTGCCGCACCCGGTGGAGGTGCTGGTGCGTCAGGCCTCTCGGTGTATGGATTGCGGCATTCCGTTTTGCCACAGCGCGGGGTGTCCGGTGATGAACCGGATTCCCGAGTTCAATGATTTGATCTATCGGGGGCGATGGCGTGAAGCGGCCGAGAATCTTCACTCGACGAACAACTTTCCGGAGATTACCGGTCGGGTCTGCCCCGCGCCGTGCGAGGCTTCGTGCACGCTGAACATCCAGAACGAGCCGGTGCTGATCAAACACATCGAGTACCAGATTGCCGAACGGGCCTTTGCGGAGGACTGGGTTCAGCCGTTGCTTCCGTTGCGGCGGACCGGTCATCGGGTGGCGATTGTGGGTTCGGGACCGGCGGGGCTTGCGGCTGCGCAGCAGTTGGCTCGCGCGGGCCACGAGGTCACCGTTTTCGAGAAGGACGATCGTGTCGGTGGTCTGCTTCGGTACGGGATTCCCGACTTCAAGTTGGAGAAACACATTCTTGATCGCCGCCTTCGCCAGCTTGTGGCGGAGGGGGTGAAGTTCGAGACGGGGGTGCGGATCGGAGAGGACATATCCGCCCGTTATCTGCGGAAGATGTTTCATGCGATTTGTTTAACCATGGGCGCGGGCGAGCCGCGAATCCTCGCGGTTCCCGGGGCGGAGTTCAGGAATGTCGTGTTGGCGCTGGATTTTTTGTCTCAGCAGAACCGGCAGAATGCGGGCGATTTCGAGCAGTCGGCGCCGGTCAACCCCGTCACCGCCAAGGACAAGGTTGTCGTCGTTATCGGCGGCGGTGACACGGGCAGTGATTGCATCGGCACCTCGATTCGGCAGGGGGCGAAGGAGGTCCATCAGTTCGAGATTCTTCCCAAGCCGCCGGAGGGGTTTAACCCGAGGACTCCGTGGCCGATGTGGCCCCAGATTCTGCGAACCTCGTCGTCCCAGGAGGAGGGTTGCAGCCGGCGTTGGAGCGTATTGACCAAGCGACTGACCGGCGAGAACGGACTGGCGACCGAGCTTCACGGCGTGGAGGTCGATTGGGTGGCCGGACCCCGGGGCCCGGAGATGAAGGAGCGTCCGGGGACCGAGTTCAGCATGAAGGTGGATCTGATTTTGCTGGCGATGGGGTTCGTTCACGTTGTGCATTCGGGTCTGATCGAGCAGCTTGGGTTGACGCTTGACGCTCGCGGCAACGCGGCGACGCGCAACTACATGACCAGCGAAGAGGGCATATTTGCGGCGGGCGACACGGTTCTTGGGGCGTCGCTGGTGGTCCGCGCGATCAACGACGGCCGGCAGGCCGCGGCCGCGATTGACGAATGGCTCGCCGCTCGGTGAATGCCGGTTGGGATGCGCGTTTTGCCCTTGGGCAGGAACGGGATTATTCCACCACGACCAACTGATAGCCGTTCACGCGAGGGACGGTGAACCCCACATGGTCGTCCGTCTTGGTGAATTTCAGGGATTCACCCTGGGGCGCCAGGAAGACCTTGTTCACGTTGCGGCCATCGGTGCGAAGTCGTACCGGAATGTCGCTCACGGCGATGGGCTCCTCGATCATGTCGGCGCTGCCCCGCGACTCGGGCACGTAGCAGAGCAGGTGGACCAGTCGCTGCGAGCCCTTGGCCGTGACGGTGACGCGGCCGAATGACGGGAAGCCCGTCACCTCGATCATCGGATTGGGCAGGACGAGCCGCAGGCAGTTCGCGAGCAAGGTGCGGTGCGGCACCACGCCGTCGCGTAAGTATCCCATGAAGAGCGGGAAGCTGAAGTGAATCACGTTGCCGCTGCGGACGACGGCCGGGCGGCCGGTATCCTTTTCTTGTGGGCAGTACATCGTCTCATGCTCGTAGTCCCAGGCGTGCAGGTTGGAGTAGGGTTTCCATAGCCGCACCAGCACCTCCCCGCCCGGACCGGCGCGCATCGCGATGCCCTTCTGATAGGCCGTGACCCGCATGTCGGGCATGCCTTCGGCAACCGGGGGGAGCGCTTCCAGAAAGACGGGGTTGAAGGGCTCGGGGCCTTCATACACCAGGCCGCCGTCGCCGAGGGCGAATGCGGTACCCTCCTCGTTCATGCCCGCCGTTGCGGAACTGATGATTGCCCCGCCGCGGCGAAGGTGTTCGTCGAGTTTCGGCTTCAACGACGTGGTGACCCGTGTACTGTCGGCCAGGACAATGATTTTGTACTTCGACAGGTCCTCCTGGCCGTCGGTCACGTCGAACTGGCACTTCAGCTCGGACAGAATCCGCGCGGCGCCCTTGATGCTGTCGAGGGTGAAGCCGTCCCGCTTGGCCGTGTAGAGCCGGTAGCTCGGGAAGTCCGCCATGTGCGGTTCGAGGACGGCGATTTCGGCTTCGGCACGGGCGCCGGCGGTCCAGGGCTCGAGTCGGCTGACGGTGTCGTAGGCGTCTTGCACGAGGCGATAGACTTCGGGTTCGAGCCGGCCGCGCGGATGCAGGTGATCGCCCACGGAGCAGGTGCCCGCGTTCGAGATGGAGCTGTAGAGGTCGAACAGGAGTGAGTGCTTGGTCCGGATGCCGCCGAAGTCGCCCCAGCTCTTGTGGAAGCGGCCGGTCATCGTGAAGTACGGCTTGCCCAGGGTCCGCGCGTAGCGGATGGCGAACGGCAGGTACTCGTATCCCCAGCCGCCGGTGGGCAGGACTTCGAGCTCGATGTGCGTCGGCTGCCGGCGATATGCAATGCCGTTGAAGAGGATGTAGATGCCTTGCCGTTTGGACTGGGCGAGCGTTTCGACCCTGTTCAGAAACCGATCGGTGATCCGCCAACAGTAGTCGGCCACCTGGGAATCGTCGTAGATGTTCATCTTCTCTTGCTTCATCCCCGTCAGACACTCGTGGCCGTAGCAGGGCTTGAGGTCGAAGCAATCCAGGAAGATCCCGTCGACGGGATACTGGTCGAGAACCTCGCGGACCATGCCGAAGATGTGGTCGCCGTAGCCGGTATTCAGACAGGGGTCGCGGAAGCAGTGGCCCTTGTCCTTGAAATTGTAGACCCGCCCCTCCTTGTCGACCTTGCACCACTCCCGATGGACCCGAGCGTGTTCGTGGTCGATTCCCGTATTGAAGTAGGCGGCGACACGGATCCCCCGGGCGTGGCACGCCTTGACCATCTCCCCCAGCATGTCGACCTTGAGGCCGGGATACACCTTCCCGATCTTCGTCGGGTAGTAGGCAAATCCCAGATTGCACTTGGCGAACACGGTGATGTAGTCGACGTGCGCATCGCTCAGCGTCTTGGCGAACGCCTCCGCGTCGAAGTCTTTGGCGATGTCGTACATGCCCGGCATCGTATGACAGTCCAGATGGATTGCCCGCCGTGGGAACTCGGTCATGGCCACACTCCTGTTGTCCTTCGAAGGTTTGTCGGAAGGCGCCTGTGCCTCGGTTCCTGTTGTGAGGACCCACAACGCCACGCACGCGATCTTTAGTTCACACTCCATTGCTCGGCTCCCTTGACCGGAGACTGGATGACCGACCTATCTCGGCTGTCATCACAGAGTATATCGCGGCGAAGATCAAGAGGCGGCCGGCCCGGAAACGGAGGAGCGCAAGGAGTGCAGACAAGACAACCGAGACACACGTATGACCACCTATCCCATGGGAGGTGTCGGCTGATGTCTCTGTTGTTCGCTTGCGCCTCTTGCGTGTCTTTGCGTTGCCGTTGTTATTTCTGATCGCCCTACCCCTGGGGGGCTTGCTAGACTGGAGGTAGGATCAGGCAGGATCGGTCCTTTGGGATCCGTACGGAGTGTTTCCCATGGCCGTGCGAATCGTCTCACGAGAATGCGTTGCCGGGACCCTTGCGTTTGTGTCGACCGCAACTGTCGTCATTCCCTGCATGGCCGCGGGGACGCCGCCGACCCTGACCGCCCATCATTCGGTTCCCGCGCCGCTCTACCGCGACCCGGTTTACGATGGGGCGGCCGATCCGGTGGTGGTTTGGAATCCTCGCGAGCAGGCGTGGTGGATGCTCTATACGCAGCGCCGCGCGAAGTTGGATCTGCCGAAGGTGGAGTGGTGCCACGGCACGGAGATCGGTGTGGCCGAATCGCGCGATGCCGGCCGGACGTGGAAGTACAAGGGCACGCTGCCGCTGACACATCCGGACAAGGACTATTCATTCTGGGCGCCGGACGTCGTCCGTGACGACAACGACCGGTTTCACCTGTTCGTCACCTATGTTCCCGGCCGGCACGTCGATTGGGGCGGCGAGCGCCATATCCTGCACTACGCGTCGGACGACCTGTGGAACTGGACGTTCGTTGCCCGTGTTCCGTTGAGCTCGAATCACTGCATCGACCCGACGCTTTACCGCATGCCCAACGGGATGTGGCGGATGTGGTACAAGGACGAAGGGCACAAGTCGGACACGCGGGCGGTCGAGAGCCGCGATCTGCACGACTGGAAGCCGGTGGAGGATCCCGGTGTTTCCAGGCTCTACGGCGAGGGGCCCAAGGTTTTCCGCTTTGCGGGTCATTACTGGCTGATCAAGGACCCGGACAAGGGGCTGGACGTCTATCGATCGAAGGACCTCGAGAGGTGGGCCTATCAGGGCAAGATCCTGGACAAGCCCGGCAAACGGAACGACGACGGGACGATCGGCAAGCATGCCGACGTGGTCGTCTGCGGCGATCGGGCCTACATCTTCTACTTTACGCACCCCGACGGTCAGGACTTTCCGGAGCGCAAGGGCATCATGCCCTTCGCCGCCCGGCGCAGCTCGATCCAGGCGGCCGAACTGGAGGTGAGGGACGGTCGGCTGCTGTGCGACCGCGACAAGCTGTTTGAGATTGAGCTGAAGCCGTAGGGCAGACGCCATTCGCCACGTCGACTTGACGAACGGCCAGAACTAACGTACGCTATAACGTACGTTTTAGGAAGGTATGTCATGACTACCGTCACCGCAACAGAGGCCCGCAAGAAACTCTATAGATTGCTGGATGATCTGAGCCAATCGCATGAGCCGCTTCACATCTCGGGAAAGCGGAATGGCGCGGTTCTCGTATCCGAAGAAGACTGGCGCTCCATCCAGGAAACCCTCTACCTGCTCTCAATTCCCGGCATGAGAAAATCGATCGTCGAAGGCCTCAAGACGCCCGTCAAGAAATGCAGTAAGGAACTCCGGTGGTGAACTGGACGTTGGTCTACACCCGACAGGCCGGAAAGGATGCCAAGAAACTCTCGGCCGCGGGGCTTCGCCCCAAGGCCGAGAAGCTGCTCGACATCCTGAAGAAGGACCCATACCAGACTCCAACTCCATTTGAGAGGCTCCGGGGTGATTTGGTGGGAGCGATTTCCCGCCGTATCAACATCCAGCATCGCCTCGTATATCAGGTTCTTCGGGACATCAAGACGGTGAAGATCATCCGGATGTGGACGCATTACGAGTAGGGCAAGCGCCGACCATCACGATGGCGCGAATACGCGATACGTGGGCAACATCCGCTTCGCATAACTCTGAGGACTGAAGCATGATCTGCATGACTGTTCTAATGGCGGTACTGATGGCTCAAGCCACGACCGATGCGGATCGCGGATTGACGCTCGTGGCCGCGGGGAAGACCGACTACCGGATCGTCGTTCCGGACAAGCCCTCGCCGGTGCACGAGTACGCCGCGAAGGAGCTTCAGGACTTCCTGGCCGAGATGTCCGGGGTCCGGCTGCCGGTCATCCGCGAAGGCCAGTCAGGCCAGGGGCCGGCCATCCGGCTTGGGGCAATCGCGGGCATCGATCGTAAGGCTTTCTCTGGGCAACTCGGCCAACTCAAGGAAGACGGCGTCCTCATCAAGACGGTCGGCCGCGACCTGGTATTGATGGGCCAGAACGACCGCGGCCAGCTCTACAGCGTCTACGTGCTGTTGGAGCGATTCCTGGGCGTTCGCTTCCTCGCATGGGACTGCACCGTCGTACCCAAGCGGGACACGATCGTCCTGCCGCGACTCGACCACGCGCATTCGCCGCCGTTCATGTATCGCGAGACGCTCTACTTCAACAGCTTCCCCAAGGTGATCGCGGCCCGCCAGCGGCTCAACGGACCGATGACCCATTGCGATGCGACCGTCGGCGGCAAGATCGATTTCTTTCCCTACGTCCACAGCTTCTGCCAGCTCGTGCCGCCCGAGCGGTACTATAAGGATCACCCCGAGTACTTCAGCCTGGTCGGCGGCAAGCGGACCAATCTGACGATTCATGGCCAGCTCTGCCTGACGAACCCCGATGTCCTCAAGATCGCCACCGAACAGGTCCTCGGGTGGATCGCCGGCCACCCGGCCGTGCCCATCTTCGACGTGTCGCAGAACGACGGCAACGGGGCGTGCGAATGCGAGAAGTGCGCGGCGATCGTCAAGGAAGAGGGTTCGCAGCACGGACCGATCATGCGATTCGTCAACGCCATCGCCGACGAGGTCCGCAAGAAGTACCCGGACAAGTGGGTCGAGACGCTGGCCTACGCCTACTCCACCAAGCCGTCGGCGATCACCCGGCCACGGGACAACGTCATCATCCGGTTGTGTCACGGCGGGTGCTTCTTCCATGGCTTCGAGAGCTGCGGGCTCGGCGCGAACTTCGCCGACTACATCGACCAATGGAGCACGCTCACGCGGCGGGTCTTCATCTGGCACTACATCACCAACTTCGCCCACTACCTCGCTCCGAATCAGAACCTGAGCGGCATGGTCAAGGACATCCAGTTCCACGCCGCGCACGGCGTCAACGGTCTGATGGTGCAGGGCGATTACCAGAGCCCCGGCGGCGAACTGGCCGAGTTGAGACAGTACCTCGCCTCGCAACTCATGTGGGACCCGAAGCGCGACCCGAACGAGATTCGGCGGGAGTTCTGCCATGGTTATTACGGCGCGGCGGCCGGCGACGTGTCGGCGTTCTTGGCCCTCATGGACCAACAGGCCGCGGATCCGAAGGTCCACGCCTTTGCGGCCTGGGACCCCAAGGACACGGCCACGCCGCTCTTCGTGGCCGAGGGGCTGAAGATCCTGGGCCAAGCGAAGCGTGTTGCCGACACGCCCGAGACGGCGAACCGAGTGTCCAAGCTATTGCTGCCGCTCTGGTACATGCAGTTGACGTATCCCGATCGATACGGCCTGGCGCCGGCGGGCGCTGCTCAGGTCCTGCGGGAGTTCAAGGCCGTCGTGCAGGCGAACGCGATCACTCATTATTGCGAGGGCGGGCCGAATATGACCGGCTGGCTGGCACAGGTGGAGGCCAAGTTCGCCAAGCCGACGAGCAATTCGGCCGGCGCAGCGTCCAAGTGGGCACCGGAAAACGTGGGCAGGGTAAGGTTCGCTGCTTGGCCTCGCGTACGTTGCCGATTCCGTCAATCGTAGTCCGAGGTGAACGCAAGCGACAACGTGGAGGAGGGCGGACATGTCGCTGTGGTTCTGGTGGGCGTTGATCTTCGTCCCTACGTGGTGGGTACTGATGGGCAGGGGCGTGTACGCCAAGGTGCGTGCAATGGCCAGCCCCTTTCATCGTCTGACGCCCGCAGGTGCTGATGAGTGGGTCAAGTCCCTACCGGACATGCCCGAGCTGACCGCACAGGCCGAGAGAATGGGGTTTCGTCCGATCGGGTGCTATACCATCGGGATCAAGAACGTGTCGACTTTCATAGCCGTATGGGGGCACCAGACCAGGCCGACCTTCTTCATTGCCTATCATATGGCCGTGTCAACTCTGTTCGCGACGATCACCAAACGCAATTACGACTTCGTCACGTCCTTTTCCGGCGAGGTCACCCTAACGACGGGGACATCCAAACAGGTGCCGTTCTTCCCGCCTCAACCCAACGAGTACTCGCAAGCCTTCTCGAACCTCGACCTGGATGAGGTGTGGAAGAAGCATCAGGAGGGGGAGGGGTATCTTGTCCGCGTTGGACGGGTCCAGGCCACACCGACGTATCCCCCCTTCGAAGAGTTCTTTCACGAGGGTGTTCGCAGGCTGACGACCTTCGTCCAGAGCCTCCGGTTGGGCATGTTGCGTGCGCCCTACTGGTACTTGGTCAGTCGGCGGCGCTGGCATAACAAGTCCATTGAGGAGCAGCATCGGCACGGTCGGATCAAGATGCCCGACAGTGTGATCTGTGCCCCGGCCACGGTGGTGACACATGTTCCGCTTGCTTTACCTGTCGAGCCTATGCCCGCCGCAATGGGGCAGGTCAGCGAAGACCTTTCCTGTCTGAAGTGCGGCTACAACCTTCGTGGCTTGGATTTCAGCGGACGCTGCCCCGAATGCGGCACACCAATCGGAAGATCGACATACGGCAATGCCCTTCAATTCTGCGATCCCGCTTGGGTCCGACAACTGGCCAGCGGAGCGAAATGGATCCTTTGGGGAAACCTGTACGTACTCTTCGCGGCGTTCATGGCCCACGTCGCCCTGATGGGTGGTCTGGGCTTTCGCTCAGAGGGTTGGATGGTGATCCTTCCCGGACTGATATGGTTGGTCGGCTGTTGGAAACTCACCGCACCGGATCCCGCCGAGGAGGCCCCGGGCAGCATTAGCGCAAGAAGTGTGACGCGTTGGACGGCCGTGGCATCACAGCTCGTGATCCCCATGGGGGCGCTGGCGGAGAAGAGATTTCCACAATTCAGCTCGCTGATCTGGGCCGCGTGGTGGAGCGGGGCGCTCGTCGCCATGCTCTCACTCCTGCATCATGTCCGGCAACTGGCCTCGCGAATCCCCCGTAAGGGTCTGAGCCGGCAGTTGCAGATCATCGCGTGGGGGATCGGCATATTCGGCATCCTGGAATTGCTTGCCTACGCCGTGCACCTGGCCAAAACCGGCATGCTGATGGCGGCTTCAGCGGCCACCCAACCGACACCCCCGGACATTGAAGGGTTGCTGGCAACGGCCTTCGTATGTTCAGCCGGTGTGGACCTCTTAATCCTCCGATTGTGGTGGATCGTATTGGCCTTTCCGTTGTGGCGCTCCCTTCGCCGTGCGGCGCAAGCGGCCGACCACTTCTGGAACACCGAGTCGGTTCCCATCTGTGCGAGGCCCGTGGTCGTCGACGAACGACAGCTTCCTCCTTCAGAAAAGGTGCCGTTCGATTCAAGCGGTCGCGTCGCCGCGGACCTCGCATGCGTGCGATGTGGATTCAATCTGCGCGACCTGGAGCCGTACTCCGCTTGCCCGAGATGCACGGCGGCCGTCGGATTGAGTACGCACGGCGGTCTCCTGCGATTCGCCAATCCCGAGTGGGTGCGCCGGCTTGCGTCGGGGGCAGGTTGGGCGGCCGTCGGTACGCCCTGTTACGTGGCTGGAGGAATGGTGGCGGCCTGGATGCACAAGGGTCTGTTAGGAGAGTGGTCCCACGCGGTCGCGCAGATGCTCGTGATGCTTGTGGGTTTGCTTGGCTGCTGGAAGCTGACGGCTCCGGAGCCCGACGTTTCGCCTGGGCAAGACCGGGTCTGGGCAAGGATTCTCGCACGCTGGATGGCTGTTCTTGCGGTGGCGATGTGTCCGATTGAGACCCTGTTGGAGAAATCGCCCGGGCCCTACAAGTTCCTGTCCGAGGGAATCTCAGGTGCAATTCTGACCGTCGGTACGTTCGTGTTCTTCGCGTACATCGGCCAGATCTTAGTCCGAATTCCGAATCTGAGGTTGGTTTCAAGGAATAGGCTGGTCAAGTGGGGCGCCTCACTCGCCCTCCTGTTTCTGACCGCCTGGTCCGTAGTCTACGATCCGAGCGCCGGCGACAGCTCCACGTCCATGCCCGCTGCCGGCCCTCAACCACCGGTTTCTGAACTGTTGCTTGAGTACGGCCCCCCTTGTCTGATCCTGCCAATAGGGTTCGTCTTCTTCCTATTGGCTGTGTTCTTGCTCCTGGAAACGCACAAGGCCTTCCGCGAGGCCGCCGACATCGCGACGACCACATGGGCGATGCGTCCCGCGCAGCCCCCGGCAACCTCGGCGGTGGATCCATGATGCGATGAGGCCATGGGACCGGCGGCCCCGGTCGCTCATCGTTTCACGCGAGCAACGCTCAGTCGCGCTGAATCGCTTGCCCCGGTTGACCGCTTCTTGTGGAACGTCGTCCCGACATCAGCACAGATCGGATGATGTAGCAGAGCATGGACAGCAGAAGGAGAAGTGTATGATGGTGTGAGACGATGGACCACTTGTACTCGAGGGCTAGCCCGGATTATTCATACCGCTTTGGCATCTTGATGGAAAGGTTGTCCCGC
>CAZQTW010000119.1:0-10951 GCA_964596165.1 uncultured Planctomycetales bacterium
ACCAGGAGGATGCCCCTTCCTTCATCCAATTTCCACAGGTTCTGAAACTACCTCATTTTCCTGCCAGCTCGTGTAGGTCCAGGACTTCCTTGGTCTTTGGGACGAACTGACCCATCTCATCGCGCAGATCCCGCAGTTTAGGAAGCCCTGCTTTCAGGACCGCCTGTATAGTGGCATCATCCTTGTAGTTGGCGCCTACCACAGCTTGCAGCGGACGTACGAGTTCGTCATGCCTTCGGATCCAAGCCATTATGTGGTGGTTGTTGTAGGCGAGAAGTTCTTCCGTTACGGGGTCGGTTCGTTCCGTGCTAATTGCGACAGCAACGACTACAAGAACACTGGCGGCGAATGACCCAACCCACGCCCAGAAATGGATCTGTTTCTGTGCCAGTAAGGTTGCTCGTTTGTACAGATAGACGGGAATCAAGGCCGCCCACCAGGCGCTCGGGGCTTCATGTCCCGAATCCCTCAGTAGCTTCGCGTCCAATGCGCATAGCCCAGCGTTCAAAAACCAATACCCCTTTGCAGGCAGCTCACTTCCGGTAACGAGTTCGATGATCGCGCCCGCTACGGGTATGGCGACAATGAGCCAAGCGAGGGCACCGGCCACACTCGCGCCCCTGAGCAGGCCAGCATCTGCCACCGATTCTCCGCAGAACGGGCAGTTCGTTGCGTCTGTTCTGATGGCCTCCTGGCAGTACGGGCAAGGCTTCGTGGGAATAGCTTTCGACGACGGCTGCTGGAGGCGTTGAGTGATTGGGGCGTGGCTGTGATCATCGATTACGGATGCGCCTGCGGGTGATCTGTCCATCGTCGCGATGGTGAAGGGTTCCCCGCACTTCTTGCACCGCGCCTTGCGGCCAACAAGCGCCTCGGCGACGGTGAAGCTGGCCGAGCATGTCGGGCATATTGTCGTGACCGGCATCTGTGTTCCTCCCGTCTCATGAACTCTTGCCGAAGGGCAAGGCTCTCGGTCATTGGCTCCAACCCAGAGCACGACTCACAACGCACAACCCTCTCGGAGACTCACGTCCTACTCCTGCAAGGTCGCCAGGGAGCACCGCCACATGTCACCACCTGTGGGCCATAGGACACACAGGTATTTGCTGCGGAGATAGGTGCCAAATACGTTCTGGGCCTCGACCCAGGCCATGACCGTGAACTTCTCCTCCTTCTCATCCCACGTTACGACTACGGCAGGATCACCTCGGGGTGGGAAGCGGGCACTGGACGGCGCCTTGAGCTTGTCCTTGATGAATTGCTGTGACATCGTGTAGGCATCAGCCTTTTTCCCTTCGGCTTCTCGCCTCTTCGCTTCGGCCCTTGCTCGGCGTTCCTGTTCCTCCTTGCGTTGGGCCAGAACACGGTTGCGTTCCTCGGGCTTGATCCATCTGCCCTCGAACTGAATGAATCCTTCGGCAACGCGCTTCTCATCCGGCGTTATCCACTTACCGTCGTGCTTGACAAGACCCTTGGCGAGTTGTTCCTGTTCGAATTTCTCTTCTAACGTTACCCATTTGCCGCCGTGTTTCACCAGGCCTTTGTCCTGCTGCTCAAGCTCGAATTTTTCGTCCGGCTTGACCCACTTGTCTTTGTACTTGACAAGACCGCGTGCCAGCATGTCCCTGGTCTCAAGCTCCTCCCCAATCGTGTTGTAAGCCTCAAGCAGGCCTTTGTATTCGGGGTGGCTCGGGCCAAACCACCTTTCGATAAGTTCGAGCGCCTCCTTGGATCGGTCTCTTGCCTTGGCAAGCTCGCCCTTCTCGATGGCGGCGATCGCATCGCCGCAGAGCTTCTGGATCTCCTTGTCAGCTTCTTTCTGTTTCTCTCTAGCCTTGGGGAGATCTTCAGGCGAGTACCAGGACCGTCCGACCTTCACCATGCCCTGCCCACCGCACTGAATCTCGTCGCTCTCCTGCATCGATCGCACCTTCGCGACGTGTTCGGCAAAGGCGGGGTCCTTTTCCGCCGCGGCTCGGGCTTCCTCCAACTCCCTTTTGGCCTCCTGGTACTTCTCGACCTGGATGAGTCCTTTAGCTTTTTCGATCTTCGTCTCGATCCGAGTCCGTGCTTCCGCTCTCGCACGTTCGGCATCGACTCTGGCCTGTTTGCGTAAATGGAGGAACGTCAGCAGAATGGCGATCCAGACCAGCAGAAGAACGACCGAACCGATCGCCATACGTTTCAGTTTGCTCTCTTTCTCCGCCGCCAATTGGCGCGCTGTGTCCCTTCCGGGCTGCTGTAAGGTCAAGTCGGCGGGCACCTGTTCCAAACCGCCGCAGTTGGGGCAGGTGACATACTCGCCGATCACGTCCATGCCGGCCTTCAACTTACCTCCGCAGTCAGAGCACACCCAACGCACGAAAGACGCGCCCCCATCGTTGTGGGCAGGTGGCGTTGGGCCCGATGCACTGGTCGGTTGTGTCATAGTCTGTTTCCCCATCAATCCCGGATTCGCAGTCCAGTGCCACAATCACCGCAACTGCCGACGCACGGATATTCAACCACTACTGCGGCCTCAGTCCCTCACCCTTTCTGGCTACTCGGAACACATACGTGAGCGGTTCCCAACCCACGTCCCATCCCTGCCCAATCAGGAAATCCCGCAGCTCATAGTAGGAGCCGAAGCTGTCGGGGCTGATGAAAAGCATGGCAAAATGCGTCGTCTTGCGATGCCCTGGGCGGTTCAACACGTTCAGCATTTCTGACCCATCACCCACGGCGCGTTCCACATCCTCGCCCCGACGATCCCGTAGAGGAACAATTGCCAGATCGTAATCTGTCCCCGCAGAAATCTTCACGGCCTTCCAGAATAGGTCGAGCCGATAGCCGAACTCGCCGCTTCCGATCGGTACAGGCAATACATGATTTTGAGCAGAGCTACCCATGGCGCGAATCCGCGAGAGCGCGTCTTCACTCATGCCGTCGAGGTCCATGTGGGCCACACGCTGCCCTGCGAGTTCAAAGACGATCGGCACCAGCTTGGCGTCCCTTCGCAGCTTCGGCGGACGGACCTTGAAGACACGGGCATTCGGTGGCGGCTCGAATGGCTTGAGCAATTCTGCATTTGCCTTGTCGAGGTCGGCCTTCATCCTGGCGACCTGCTCGGCGAGTCCCTTGCGGCGGCGTTCGGCCTCCTGGGCATTCTCGATCAGGGGCGTGCTGCTCCGCAGCCGGGCGTTCATTCGAGCCAGCCTCATCCGGGCCTCATCCCATTCGGCGGTGAGCCTGCGCATCGCGGCCTCGGCATCCTCCACCTTGTCCGAAAGGGCTTTTGCCTCGGCTTGGGCCTTCACGTCATCCGGGTGCTTCGCTGTTGCCTTTGGATGCGACCCGATCGCAAACAGGACCACGATGATGATCAGCGCGCCGGCCAGGTTTGTGACCACGTCGAAGAGGCTGTCGAAATTGAGCAGGTCGCCGACGCCGGCCCCTTGTCGAGCTGTTCTCATGGCTGGCCCCCCTTGCCGGGCAAGGTCAGTTTCCACTCGGCGCTGACGGGCTCATAACCAACCTCCAGCCCGAATGCCTCTCTCGCCAGTGCCATAGCCACGTGGAAGACGCCGATGCCGTTCGGGCGAACAAGGAAAACCAGATAGTTCGACCCGGCGTTCCGAACCTCCGACAGTTCTCGGGAGTACCCGCCATCTGAGGCGCTAGCGAAGTCCGGCTTCTCAGTTGCCTTGACCGGCCAGGTACGGCCGGTCGGGATACGTTCGACGCCATTCGCCTTGCAGAGGTACAGGATGGGTTGCTTGCCGAGCGGGTGTTCCGCGGCAGGAATCAGCCAGACACGGTTCGGCGCGTTCAGATCCTTCTGCTCGTTCTCAATCCTTTCCCTAACCTGCTTAAGACTTGCCTGGAGGTCCGCCCGCTCGGACTCAAGCTGTGCGACCTGTTCGTTCAATTCCCTGATCCGTTTGTCGGCGGATGCCACGCGGGAGTATTCAGGGGAGGCTTCGAGCCGTTGAATCTGGTCGATCGAGGCATCCCGCCTCTCCTGTATCTCCTGCTTCTGCTGTCCCAGTAGCTCCAGCGATCGGCTCAGGGCTTCGGCATGATTGGGGTCGGGGGGCTTTGCGGCATGGGCAAGCGCCGCCGGGGCCATGTCGAAATTGATCGCCAGCCCTCCGAGCACCAGGATAATGACCCCGATCACACAGCTCATGATGTCCATGAAGCTAAAGAGGGATACTTCAACATCCGCCGTTGCCGCCCTGCGCCTCATGCCGTCGTTTCCCCGTTACCGCCTGCGAAACCGCGCGAGGAACCCCCGCCGCTTCGGCGGCGCCGCGGGAAGCGTCAAGGGCCCGTCCATTCTGGAGGCCAATCGGTCAATGCTGGCGGAGAACTGCGTCGAAACATCACGGACCAGGTCAGCAGTGAAAGTCCTGGGATCGACGAGCATGCCGTCGTTCTTCAACCTGGAGTAGTGTTCGGCCGCGTCGCCCAGGCGTTCTGCCAGTTCGCGGGCCTGTCGCGCATGGTCCGCACGGACGCCGGCCAACTCTTCGTAGGCCGACTTCATCTCGGTCACCCGTGACTGCTCCGAATCGAGCGCCTTGGCGACGGCCTGCCCAACCTGCTCCGCCTCCTGGCGGACCGATGCCAGCATCTGCTTGAGATGATCCTCAAGTTGCATGAATTGCTGCTGTGCCTCGCCCAGCCGTGTCGTCAGCGGTTCCAGCCGTTCGCCGATCTGGTCGCCGATCGCTTTGCCGACGCCCTCCAACTCCTCGCGGATCTTCGTCGCGGCTCGATACATCGCTTGGTCGAATCGAGCGAGGGCCTCGGCTGGGTCGGCGGCGTTGATCTCCGTCTGGTCGCCGAGCCGGCGGATCAGTTCCTCGTTGCCAAACTCCTCGATACGGCTTAGGAGGGCATCTTCCTGGCGACGGAGGGCCTGAAGCGGGAACATGACGATCACGCTTAGAACCAGGGCAAGAAGCGTCGTGTCAAACGCAGTGGCCAGACCGCTGGTCACCGCCTGGAGCGACCTGACAATGGCCGACGAATCGCCAGCCGAGCCGCCCAGCGTGCCCGACAGGGCCGTGACGGCTATGCCGATCCCCAGCACCGTGCCGATGAAGCCCAGGATCGGCATGGCCCACACCATCGTGCGGAGCAGGGAGTGCGAAGCATTCAGCTTGTCGGCGTCGATGGCCGCCTGAGATGACATGTAGTCGTAGACCTCCTGCGCCCGCGGGCGTGCCTTGAAGTGCTGCAAGGCCCCGTAGATCCGTCCGATCAGGCGGCCCCGTTTGAGTTCGGCCGGTAGATTGCGGAGGTGGGTCAGAAAGCCGTCCACGTTCGCGTAGTTGATCTGAATTCCCAACGACAGGGGCAGGACCTCGGTCACGCGGCGCAGCGACGTCAGATCCCGGCGGAGTCGCAGGAATTTCATGATCATGATGTAGCTGGCCCAGAAGAAGACGAACATCGTGGCATGCTGCGTCGGCCCGCGATCCATCAACAGGATGCCGATGTAGCTCGTCCTGGCCGAGTAGTGGATCAGCAGATAGAGCAGCGTTGTCAGGATGCCGGCCACGGGCACGGCCAACAGGTTGCTTTCGATGATGGTAGGCGTGTCGAACTCCGACTCGGCATCGACGAAGTCCGAGATGATGCCTTCGACCCTAGGCTTGGTCACCTCAACCACCTGCCCACAGCCGGGACACTTGCCCTTGCGCCCGGCGAAACGATCATCAAGGTTCGTCTCAAAATGGCAGTTGGGACACGTGAATTTGAACATGATGATGAACCGCCACAACCCCCACGTTTCTGTGCTGACGAGCGCAGCTATCGCTTGGCTCTGGTCACCATCAGTCCAGACCCCACAACGGCCACAACACAACCGAGCACAAGCACGAACGCTCCCCACGACAAACCTATGCTTGCAGCCAGGACCTTGCCGAATGCCTCGCCCCCATCTTCATGCGAGCCACCAGCAGCATCGGGCATGCCCTTCAGCACTACGAAGACCTTCCAGACGGCAATGCCTAGAGAAACTATCGAGACAACGAGAGCCGGTGTAGGCTTGTTGACCGCAACGCAGATCACACCAGCTATGGCGAGGATGACGATGAAAACGCCATCACCGCGCCCGTTCAGAAAAAGGCTAAGTGAGCCGAGGATTGGGACTTGAACGAACGGAGCAAAACATCCTCCCACACTAAGTAGGAACCCAATGCCTGTAACAATGCGGGCCAAGTCCTGACTGCCGTCAAGAAGTGGCTTATGAAGACCGTGTCTACGAAGATTGAGCCCGCAGCCGGTGCAGAGGACTGCATTCGCAGGCACTATGGTGCCGCACTCCGGACATGCCCTGGACCCAATCGGTGCCGCCCGCGAAAGTCCAGCAGGAGCCGTACCCAGCCACTCTCCGCAGAACCGGCATTTGCTGGCCGAAGGATCGATCCCGGCCTGACAGAATGGGCAGGTTCCCGACTGGCTTTGATTCGACTGCTGACTTGGCTCGCCTCGCATCGCGACCGGAGGTGGGGGTGGAGAAGGACTGTCCGGAACTTGCGGACTGGCGGCAGCCACCGCCGCCGCCCTGGCGCGAAGGTTCTCTCGTATACTCTCTACGAGGCCAGCGATCAGGCTGCTCAGCTCGCCGTAACCCTTTCCTCTTGCGAATTCCGCCACCTTCTCGGCGGCCGACGCCTGGGAGGGGTCCTTCTTCAAGGCGTCCCGGATCAGACGTGCCGCGCCCTGCTGGTCTCCGCTCATGAGGTGAACAATGCCTTGCTCGAGCCGGACCTTTCCCTCCATCGTTCGATGCGTGCGGGCCAAGGCTCCGGCCTCCTCCAGGAGTCTGAGCGATTCCGAATACTGCCGCTGCTTGCGGAAGGTGGCCGCTTGTCTGATCAGTGTGTCAATCTTGTCCTTCATTACTTCTCAATGCCCCCGTCTTTGACTTGGCGCGGCAGCTTCTTGATCTGGCTCTCCCCGTTGCGATCTGCGCCCACTGACTGTCTGAGAATTGACGTGTTTGGGTCCTGCTTCGCCCGCTGAGATGGATCACTCATCATGTTCTGCGACGATGGGGCCTCACGCAGGATAGCCGTCTTCTCCGTCGCGACCATGCGTGATGTCGGTCCCGTCGCCGTGGCAGCTGTCGTGGTCGACCTCTTGGCTTGCGAACCACCCGTCCCAACGACGGATTCTGACGCTTCGCCCCCACTTGCCATGGAGGCCTCTGGGTCCTGCGCCGTGCCGCCCTGCCGACCAGCGGGTGTTGCCTGATCCCGTTTGGCATCGCTGTCCGCGGGCTTACGGCTCTCAGCCAAGAACCCTCTCGACACCTTCGGAACGGAACGGTCAGACGATTCGGGGACCAGCTTCGAGATTCCCGCCAAGCCATCCCTTGATCTGAGACGCTCCCGCAGGAACCACAGCCCGAAGGCAAACGCCACCACAGCGGCGGCGACAAGACCCACCTGCGCGACCCGGTTCCACGCAGATCGCCGCCGAAAAACGCCTGCATGCGGAATCGGGAACGGCTCCTCTCTTGAAGTCCTGACTGATTCCAACAGTAGTATGGGCTCCTCCTGAGTCTCCCGCGCCGGTATCTTCGGCGTCGGTTTGGCGGGCCTCCGGCAGAAATACCGGCAGGACGAAATGAAGTCCCGCGGAGGTGGTTCGCCAGGCTGCCATCTGGCCGCCAAGTCGTCAGCGTAAGGAGAGTCAAGGGCGGCAGGCATGGGTGAAAAGCGAACGGTCCGCCTCGTGGATCTTCCCCGCGACGCACCTTTGCCCAGACAGTTGGCCCGAACGGCAAGACCATCAGTCAACGACCTGACCGCAAGGCTGAAGGTCGGCTTGATGTAATCCGGCATAATCGACGCGACCAGGTCAAGGACTGCTGGAGGACACTCTTCTTCACTCAGAACCAGCGACACGTCCGGCTGGGGATACAAAGCCTCGATCGATCGGAGGATCGATAGCGCCAGAAGTCGTTCCTCCTGGCTGGGGGTATGCTCCGGTTCGCGTACTATCCGACAAGAGAACGACGCAATGACTGATTCACCGCCCCACGCCCAGAGCGGATACAGCCGCATAAGTGTCCCCGGACTGCCATGCAGGCATCGTACCCATTCATCGGGGGTCAGGATCGCGGTAACGAGCAACAGCGTTGCGCGGTCTTGATCGTCTTGGCTTCCCTTGAAGACGCGCGTCGCAGCGTATCGTCCTGACTTAAGCGCCCGACACCAATAAGAGGGGTTGGTTTCCAGCGAGTCAAGGAACAATGGGTCATTGGTCTGTCCGAAGGACATTTGCTCAAGCGAGGCTCGCTCCTGAGCCGTTACATCAGGCGACGCACCTAACGTCCTGTATCCATGGACGGGCACAACTCCAAAGACGTGCCTTGAAACGTTAATCAGCTGCGATTCCATTCCGCTCGGACTCCGAACAGGTTCATGAACTGGGCATGAGCAACCAGAGCGTGATTAGCAACGCCAGAAAGCACATGGCAACGATAATGGCTATGAACTTGAACCGGGTCCACATCGCCGCCCTTTCCTCCTGCTCGGCTATCACTCTCACCAGCCTTTCAGCCTGCTCGCGCCTGCTTTGAGTGGCCTCCCGCCGCCTTCTGAGTTCCTCCAGTTCCTCCCTTGCACGTACCTGTTCGGCCAGATAGTCGAGGCAGTACACCAGGGGCTGTTCCAGGTTGAGGGGCTTGGAGTCTGGCCGGGGCACCAGTTTGCCGGAGGTATCCTTGGCTACCTGAACGGCAGAGACCTGGAAGATCTGCACCTTCTGAAGGTTACGAGCCAACGCGGGGTAGAACTTCTTCACGAACGCGGCCAAGCCGCCGTGTTCTTTGACCAGCTTGTAGCTTGCATCCGACTTGGTGAAGACGAGTACCACCGGAACGTCCTGGCCGCCAGGCCACTTGCGGATTCGTGAGACCGCCTGCGACAACCCGTAGTCGTCGTCCGTTCGGGCATCCACGTTGCCATGCACAGCGTTGTCCGGATCCATGAGCATGACTACTGCGGCTGCTTTGTCGATATGCTCCAGCAGGCTGCCAGCCTCCGGGGTGTCTGTGACATCTTCGACGAAAGTCTTGCGGAACAGCTCGCCGGCGTAGTCCAGGGCTACGAGCATTCGTTTCTGTCGCTTGTAGGTCAGTTCGATGTCCAGGTGCTGGGATTCGGACGTTGCCGCAGGCCACCGCCCTTCGCGGAGACCGGCAGCGATTCGCACCAGGTCGGAATGAACCGTCCCGCTGACCGCTTTCATGCTCAATCCATCAAGTGAATTCCACAGTTTGTCATACAGGACCGAAAGGTAAACGGTCTTGCCAGATCGTGTCCGTCCCAGGACAACAATCCTGTCGCGGACGATCGGCTCGGCTTCGCCTTCGTCAACATCGAGGTCGTCCTCCTCCTCGATGAGGTCTACTTCGGTCAGCGCATCGCCCCTGGCGCCAACGGGAGCGACTTGGCGGGTGCCATCAAATGCGCCAACCGGTTGCTCCGGAGTTGAATGTCGTGGCATCCTTGTCGAGTTGCGACCCGATCCCTCGGCCGCCAGCTTGTAGATGTCGGGATCGTCAGCATTCACCGGAGAACCGGCGCTCGTCACAGGCATTCCAAAAGCCGAATCACCGGCTGACCCTACCTGTTCTGCCTCAGCTCGTGAAGAGATCTGCGGGTTGCTTGTAGAGAGTGGCGGTTCACCCGACGCTGCGGCCCCGGCTGAGGGTGCGATTTCGAGAACTGCTCCGCACTTGGGGCACTTACCCTTTCGCCCTACCGCCGTTTCGGGCGCCTTAAGGACTGCTCCGCAGGCGCTACACGCCACCTCGATGGCCTTCATGGTTGGCTCTCCCACCAAACACTCGCACATCCACCGGGGCGTTCATCCGGGTACGGCCTCCGCCCCATATGAGCCTCCTCTGCATCAGCCGCCAGCGGCGCCAGTTGCCTCGGAGATCACAAACAGTCTTGGAGACTTGTTACGGCACATGACAGGGGAAGCGAAATAACGAAACAAAAAAGGAAGTGCCGCCTGCCCGTGCCACTTTGGAGGGTCGCCAAACCCTTCACGCCGACACAGGGTAGGACGACACTCCCAATCGGGAGTGCGTCCAGCCCTCGTGCGCTCGGCATGATTAGGGGCCTATGCCCCAGTTTGGCGATTTCCAAAGTGAGCGTCCAAGTCTGTACGCTGATCATCAATCAGCTATGTCTGACTCCGGTCCGATCTCCTTTCATCCAACGAGCGGTTGGGGGCACGCCGAGTGCCACCGGCCGAAAACGCTCCGCCGAACCGCGTTCCTCAGCGGGCCTCCACCAACCTACCGCAACAACCATACTCGGCCCAACCAGAACCCGTGCCCCCGCAGAGAAGTAGCCTTCGCACACAGCAAAGCCTCGCGATCCGCCAGCGTCGCCCAGACTCGGTCAGGCCAGCCAGTAGGCATCGTATATTGCCGAGTCTAATCGTGTGAGCCCTGGAGTCAAGCCCCTTTGTTCGTCCGGATTTCGCATCCCGATGCCCCAGCATCTGTCAATGACAAAGAACCGCGAGTGGTTGTAGCTTCGCACCCATGGGCCACCTCTGCGTTGGCGGATACCGTTTGAGAGAACCCTGCCTGCCGAATGAAGGTCGCCGACTTCGATGATCGCCGGGCACCGTCTTACCGGTGTGAAGCAAATCCCGCCCGCTTCGTTATGCCGCTGTTGCCTTCATCGCGTTGGCACCGCCGTATCCTCATCCCGATGATTTTTCAGAAGAAGATGAAGGACTTCATGTCCAAGGCGGCGAATGCATACCTGTTGCGACGCTCCCTCGGTCGCCCCGACGGTGACGAAGACGGGTGTGGCAACGGTGAATGCCGGCGGCACCTGATAATCGCCAGGCTCGGGAGGGTTTTAAAATGGTAACCGTTCAGGCCCTGGGGCCGACGAGGGACGGGGCGGATTGTCCGGAGCGA
>CAZQTW010000120.1:0-10465 GCA_964596165.1 uncultured Planctomycetales bacterium
CGGCGGTCGCCGTCTACATGATAGGCATCCTCGCGGTCCGAAGACTCTCCCCATCTTGAGAGCAGTGTCAAGGGGATATAGCTTGCCCCTGCGTAGGTGCAGCGTCCTTGCGGGCGTACACATCTATGAAATCCTTCGTTCCCGCGTAGGGAATGGCTACGGTCCCACGGTGCTCGTAGCGAGCCGGAAGCAACTTGTCTATGACGAGGTCCATAAGCCGTGCACAACCCCAATTCTTGCTCCACCATTCCGCAAACGAACGCCAATGATTCCTGGGTCCCACAACGATCACTTTCGGCGGATCACGCACCAATCGCTGAAAATCAGAGTCCACGTATCGGTCCCAATAGTGGTCGGCGAATACGACGGCACAGGAGAGCTTCGGCGGCCGGCGATCAAGCCACGCTTCCACGTCAGGGTCACTCGGCAGGAAGAGAACGCGGTCCACGTTGGGATCAGGCGCGAGCTCACGAACGAACAGCACGAGCTTCCGCACGTTTTCCGAATCCGTCGAAAACCGGGCGCGTCTCAGGTAGGGAATACCAGTCCACTCCTGATCGCACGATCTGCAGGTCTTCAACGGTCTGACGAGCGGCTCCCACAAGGCACAACTCAGCAGGACGATGAGCAAGCCCACCAGCGTGTGAGGCGACACGCATGCACAGGCCGGAGGGGCGTACAGGAATCGCATCAACGCGACGATCACACCGGCGATGGCCACGGAGATGAGCGGGTTGTTGTCGTAGATCCAGCGAAAGTCCGGCACCGAAAGGCTGTGAAAGAATGCGGCCGGGAACAGGACTGCAAACATCGCCGCGAAGCGATGACGGGCGCCGGTTGCCCAAAGCACCTGTGAGGAGTCCGTGTGGGGTCCACGGATGGAAACATAGAATGCGATGAAGAGTCCGGACCACAGCACAACCAGCCTCACCACAGCTAACTCCATATCGAGAACCTGAGGGATACCGTTCAGAAGAGACTCTAGGCAGAAAACGAAAAGGGGACCGACGAAGACGAGCACATGCGTCGACAAACTGAAAGTCGAAAGCACATGCCCTCCGGAACCGGCCTTCACCGGCTGGGAAACCCGGGTCAGCGCGTATCCGAACCCCGTAAGAAAAAGGATGCCGAACAGGCCAAAGAGCGTCGCTCGCCTGAGAATCTCAAGGGAGTAGGAAAAGCAGTTCTTCCACAAGGTTGGCAACCCCCCCTTGGGTTGCGAACCCGTCAAGAGAACGTCTTGAAACATCCCTCGTACATCCACCCAAGGCGAAAGCAGCAAAGAGGTCGCGAAGAAAAAGACCGCCGAAAGAAGCAGAAAAGCAAGCAAGGTCAGGAATCGTGCTGTCCGGGTCCTGTAATGTGGGACCGTGGCGATGACGGTGATGATGCCGAGGAGACAGCCGAGGCCCGTAGATTGCTTTGTCAAGAACGCCTGTGAACTCAGAGCGGCCAGAACGGTGAGCAACAAGACCTTCCTGATTCGGAAGCGGGAACGGATCGCCGGAGGACGTCCCTCCGTCGTTTCGTCGCTCAGCAAGGCGTGACTGAAGGAGCCCACGACCGCCAGAATCGCGACCCACAACTGCACCATGGCGTCAAAGAACACCCGTTTCTGCAATGAGAAGTAGATCGGCGTGGACAATAGGACCGTGAGAAAAGGAATGGGCTTGACCAAGCACAAAGACATGCCTGCATAGATGACCAGGAGCATACAGGCTTGGGCCGCAATGATAGCTACGCTTTCGGCGAACCAAGTGGAATGGCCTTGACAAAGCAATTCAAGAATCACGTACGATAGGGGGGGCATGGGCGAGTGCCCCCCATCCGT
This sequence comes from uncultured Planctomycetales bacterium, assembly GCA_964596165.1. Classification (GTDB taxonomy): domain Bacteria; phylum Planctomycetota; class Phycisphaerae; order UBA1845; family JAFGLZ01; genus CAYUQT01. The sequence goes on from CAZQTW010000120.1 coordinate 1,832, forward strand.
ATACAAGATCATTCCCTGGGAAAGGCGGTTGGCTATCGGCGCCACCCAGCCGGTAAATTCCGGACTCCCCCAGATGATCGTACAGTGAGCCGGCGCTATGATGAATGCGATCGCCCCAATCGCGACGAGCAACAAGAGGAGCTCCACTATGCTCAAGACGCTTCTTCTCGCGAGTTCATTCACTGGACACTCCTACAGATCCGTTGCTCCACTCCTCGCGGTTCGTTTTCGATGGGATGCCTACCTCGCGGATATCGGGGGCGTGCTTATTGGTCCGCTTTGTGCCCTCGGATAGCAAGGGGCAACGCGCGAGCCGAACGACCGTCGAACAACCTGCGTTATAGTCCCGTAGCCCTTGGGGTGGTGGCAGAGGTCTCGACTCCGAATCTCACCCCCAGCGCCGGGGCTCGAAGCTCGGCACCCTCGATCCTACTATGTCTTCACGTCCCACGTGTACGCCCTTCTCTCGAACGCCTTCTCCGTCAACTGTCCCGTCGGACGGACGTTGATGCCCCGCCCCCAAACCGACTTGGCCTGTTCAAGGTAGTGGAGATAGTTCTCCAGAGGGACATCCGCAGGGACTCGATGATCGCAGAAGGGGATGAACCCGCCCTCCTCGGCCAGCGGAGCGAGCCTCTCGATCTCGCGGCTGATGGCATCCTTGCTTTGGGCCAAGATTCGCTTGTCGAACCCTCCCATGATCAGCAGATCGCGACCGAAGCGCTTGCGACAGGCGATGGGGTCCGCGCCCCACGTGCCAACCTCCAGCGGGAAAGCCACATTGACGCCGTTCTCCAGCCAGATCGGCAGCAAATCGTCCACCTTGCCGTCGCAATCCAGCACGACAACGTCGCAACCGTAGGACCGGAGCAGGTCGGTAATCCGCTGGTACTGCGGTCCCATGACTTCACGAACGATTCGCGGCGAAATGAGCGGTCCGCTGTTGTAACACATATCCTCCCACAGACTCGCGTAGTCGAAGGTACATCCGACCGCTCGCGCGGCACTCAGGGCTCGTTCCAGCACGGTGTGGAACAGATCACCCAGCCTCTCAACCATCTCCGGAAACAGCGTCGGATCATCGTAGAGCAGCAACGACAGGTTGGTGACGCCCATCCAATTCCGGAGCCAGCCGTAGAGGCTGCCGCCGGTTATCCCGATCGGATAGTCGCGCCGGTCGTCCGCCTGCCGGGCGCACTGCTCGACCCAGTCGTCGCCGATTCGGCCCGGCGTATCGGGATCCAGCCGCCAGACGAACTGTTCGCGCCAGCTCGTGCGATCCTTCAGAGTCCAGTCGATATAGTGTGGAATGGTGCGTAGCCGCTTATTCTGTCGATAGGTCACGCCGGCGGCGTCGATGGCCACCTCGGTCTCCCCCTCGTCGGCGATGACCTTGTCCTCGAAGCAGGGGCGCAGCCCCAGATCGACGGACATGACCCGCCAGGGGGCATCCATCCCAAAGAATTCGTCGGTGTTCACTCCCTCGGGCAGGCCGAAGTGTTCCCACACCTCGATCGTCTCCGTCCAGAAGCCGAAGTCCCAGATCGGACAGCGATCCACGGGGCGATAATGCATCTGGTTGTTGAACCGTTCGCGGTCGTTCATGCGGTTGCTTTCCGTAGCCAAGCCGGACCGAACCGGACGCCGGCCGGCTCGCGGGCGGTATTATGCCATGGGTCCCGTGCATTTTGAATGGGCCGGCCTTTCAAACGCCCTTCGGACCCGCCCGCCGCCGGATGACGCTGCCGCATTGTGTCCGCCGGCCGGCACCGGTATTCTCCTTGCATGCATGCTTCGGGCCTCATTATCCGCCGATACGCCCCTGTCGTCGCAGTCGTAATCGTCTGTGTCCTTCTGTTCACCTATCACCTCGGCAGTGTCGATTCTCTTCCACTCTTCGGAGATGAGAGCCATTGGATCGGCAAGTCGAAGGGTTGGTTTCTCCTGATCCACGGCCGATTTGACGAACCGTTTTGGAAGCTCGAGGCGATCGACCAGCCACTACTGGTGCCCTATCTATTCGGCGCAGTGGCCTCTCTAAGCGGGTACGACGGATCGATGCTCCACCGGATGTACGACTTCTCCAAAGACTTCGAAACCAATCGCAAGGAGGGTCGGGTTCCCAATCCGGCCCTTCTACGGCGATGCCGTATCGTCAGTCTGGCCTGTGGAATAGTTGGAGTGGGCGCGGCCATGGCGATCCTCTGGCGGATCGTGGGACCCGGAGGCTCCCTTGCGGTACCTCTGCTGCTCGGCCTCAATCCCCACTACATACGTCTGTCACAACGGGCGATGTCGGAGGGTATGCTGAGCCTGTGGCTCCTGGTCGGCTGGCTTATCTGCATGGCGCTTGCCCACACCCTCGACAAAGGTCCGGCCCGCTCGGCACGGCGATGGTCGATCCTGATGGGCGTAGTGGCCGGCCTTGGGTTGACCACCAAGCTGACGGGGTTGGTGATATTCATCGGCATGGGTGTCGTGGGGGCATGGATCGCCCTGCGAACCGTGATTGCAGGGCGCCGGCCGGGTCAAGGATCAGGTTGGCGTCTTCCGGCCGTGCATGTGGGCGTCGCTTTCGCTGTCGGCTACCTGGTGTTCATCGCCCAGTCGCCCGCCACATGGAACGATCCCCTTGGAGCGTTGCAGCGGATGATGTCCTGGCGCAAAGGGGTGACCGCCCAACAGCAGGTCGCCCTTCCGGAATACGCGATTCATGGAATGTACCAACGGGTCGGCAAAGCCTCCGTACGCCTGGGACATGACATTGGCACTCTCGGCGCCTCCGGAGTCAGTCGTTGGCTGCACATTCCATGGCTCGACGGACTCCTCTTCCTTGCAGGGTTGTTGTGGCTGGTGGCAGCCGAGAGAAGGGCTCGACTGGCCGGGGACGCGCGTTACGGCTGCGATCTGGGCGTATCGCTGATCTGGTCAGGGGTACTGTTGGGGTCGCTCGCGCTATTCCTAGAAATCGACAATGACCGCTACTACCTTCCGGGGCTGATCGCCCTCGTCGTGGTCCAGGCGACGGCGCTTGGGGCGGCGTCGCGGTGGGTCGGGACGAAGATCGGACGGCTGAGAGCTGATAGCGCATTAAGCCGTTTGCACAGATGAGGCTCCCAAAAGTAACTGAAGAAACGCAGTTGCCTGGGGACCGATCGCTGCCTTCACTCGTTTCGCCCGGAGGCCTTGCGGAGCTCCGCCAAGAACGGCGGTTCGACAATGCCGCCGAGCTTCCGCCACATCGATACATCCAGCCACGCCCGGTCGAAGGAGCGCATCAAGTATTCAGCGGTAGCTCGCATAATGAATGCTTCGGCATAGTTCGGTCTGAGTTCTATGGCCCGGGTATAGTCTTGAACGGCCCGATCGTATTGGCGCTTTTCGACGTACGCCATCCCCCGTTCCTTGTAGATGGGGGCGAAGACCGGATCGACCTGGGCGGCCGCATCGAGCCACCGGATCTTCTCGTTGGGATCGGCGGCCATCACGCCGCGGCAGAAGGCATCGTAGACCTCCGGCCGGTCGCTGTCCGGCGGGAGACGGGTAGCCAAAACCACAGTCAGGCTGACGGCGGCCACCAGCAACACTCGACCGCACCCCCAGGCATCCACTGTCATAAGTTTTCACCGTACCACCCAGACGGCCTGCCGTTCAACCTCCGCCAGTGCGGCTTCGTCGAGCGCCCTCGTCGAACGTCTTCTCCTCAGTATCTCGCAGATATCTTCGGGCATGGTCCAAAAACAGGGATAGGCACCTCGGCAGAATGCGTCTTCCGCGTGGCAGGAAACGGTTTTGGCTCGAAGCCAGTCCCCGTTCTTGAACCCTGCTCTATCTTGCACCGTGGTCCCGCAAGATTCAACCAGACAGGCTTGATACTCCGCTGCGTGTCCCCTACCTTGTGGGGCGCCGAAGCAGGGCCCATCGCGGTAATCTGCAAGGCGCAGAAGACTATGCCCCCCATCCGAGGACGAGAGAACTGCCGCCAAACCCGTGCTTGCGCACTGCGTAGGTCCGCCAGGAACTGCGACATCGGACAAGCCCTCTGCCCCGAAAACGTCGAGCGCGACCAAGCTCGGGCGCCTTGGACCACCTGCCTTGATGGAGATCGCAATTCTGATCGGTGCGGCTTGCCTCACCGCTTCGGCAACGGTGCCGGCTCACCGATACACCCTCTGGGGGCTATTCGAGTTCAGCGGTTGGGTCGCACCGATTGCGGACCGGATGACCGATGGTCTGGTGCTCTACTCCGATGGCGGGCATTCGCCGATGCCGCCGCTATCGTATGTGCTCTTGCAGGCCCTGGGCGGCGGGCGCCCCACTTGGTTCACAGAAAGCCTGGCCATTGGAGTGGCCCAGGCCCTTGTGATCCTCACCATGTACACAGGCCTGAGTCTCTGGTTTCCAAGGCCCGTCCCATTTCTGGCCTGCTTTGCGTCAATCCCCGTGTACTACGCAATTCCCAAGACGGTATTCTTTGACGCGATGGCTCAAGTCGTGGTCGCGGCGATTGGGGTCATCGCGTTGTTCGCCCCGAGCGTCTTGGATGAACGAGTGATGACACCGACCGTGGACCAGGCTCATCGCGCAGCGGGCAGCAGGAGAGTCGCGTTCCTGATTCTTATTGCCGGGCTCTGCGCCGTCCTGGTGCTAACCAAGCAATCTACGGGGACAGGTGCCCTCGTCGGTGTCCTGGTTGCGGTGGCAGTGGTCCCTCGGTATCGAAGCGCTATCTCACGGCTCAGGAGTGCGTCCCTTTTCATCGTCTTCTTCCTGGCTTCGTCCGTGGGGATTTCGCTGCTTCTCTCTCGGCAGATCAATGTGCGGGGCATGATCGACGACGTCTTCCTGGCGGGGTCCGAGCCCAAGGGAGGAACCGGGTTTCTGTTTCAGCACCTCGCGGATTACTCGGTGGAGACACTGGCCTCTGTCGCCGTCTGGTTCATATATGGCATCGCGTTCTGGGCCGTGCTCTCAGGAAGTCGGGAAGGGGGGACTACCGCTGCACGACCGGCGTTTCGCCCCCCGAGTATCCGCAACGCAGCCACGACCTACTGCCTGCCTATGGTCGGCCCATTGCTACTACTCTCGCTTGACCGCCTTCCTTCAGGCGTTCGGGCCAGGCTCGAGGCCCATCTGCCGGTCCTAATGCTTTCGGTCCTGTGGGGCGGATCGATCGTTGCCTTTTCCTTGTGCGTGAGGACAGAGACGGACACGAGGGGATCGGTCCCAGCCGGGCGGGACCGAAGGGCTCGTGCCGCAATGTTTGCCGTTCTGCTTTCCTGCGCCGTCTTCCACAGCCTGTCTGTCGACAGCTTCCGCTGGATGTACGACAACAACCCGTTGGTGGCGCTGGCGGCGGCTGGCTTCATCATCTGTTTGCTGCAACTGCCCGCGGCCGTGGGAAGCGCGAACTCCCCGTCGGTCCGGCGGCTTTCTGACGTCTCCCTTGCGCTGGTCTGCTGCGTTCTCTGGGGTCATCTGGGCACGCAACTACGACTGAGCCGCCAATGCACGCGCCAATGGCCCGAGATCCCGTACCTGAGGAACGCCTTGCTGCCCCCTTATGCCGAGAGCGTTAGGCGCCTTGTTTCACTGGTTCACCAATGCGCCCCGGACAAAGGCAAAGACTGCGTGATGCTGTTGCCGAGTGACCCGGACGTGGAGCAATGGATCCAGTGGCCTCGCCCGAAGTTGTCTTGCGCTCTGCTGTTCCCAGACCACTATTGGGATCGCTATGTCGAATCCGACTTTGCGCGGCTCCTCGCCGATCCGCCCAAGGTGATTGTCACAGGGCCCAGGGACAATTGGCGTGGATTTGCGGAGCATTGGACAGGCAACTGGGGCTATGCCAGACTCGCCGATATGGTCGCGGCAAGGCTTCTACCCAAGCAGTACCAGCTCGTGTACACTGTCGAGATCGCGGGCTTCGGCCGCAAGGACTATGCAGACGTATATGTCCGCAGACCCCCACCGGAGAGATAGGGGCGAGGGCGACGACGGAGATATCGGCGAAACCGAGCCTAAGCCCGTAAACCGCTCGCTCAGCATGACAGTCGCTGATTGCGTACGCGCAGAGCACAAAGGCTCGACAGGGCAGGCGCAGATGCCCTGCTCCGGTTTCCGCCCTAGCGCGACAGGGCGTCCAGGTTGCGCCGTGCGTCGTCGAGGTTAGGACAAATGCGCAGGGCTTCGCGAAAAGCGCTGATTGCGGCGTCGGCCTTGCCTTGATAGGCGAGTGCTACCCCCAGGTTGACGTGTGCCTCGGGGTAATGGGGCATCTTGCGGATGGCCGTGCGAAGCCCGGCGTCCGTTCGTCCCAGCGAATAGGCGGTTCGACGCGATAGACCGCGCCCTCGCGGACGAATCTGAAACGGCGCTCGATGAGTTCAGGTACGTGCGGCCACTTGGTTCCCAGGGAGTAGACGGGACGCACCCAGTACGGAGCCGAAGTCGGCGGACCGGACTTTAGCAACGAACCCAACGGAAACGGCTGCACCACAAGGAACACTTCCAGGTCGGGGCGCTTTCCTTCGACGGTCCGAAGGTAATCTATGGCCATGCCGCAGGCATAATCCACGATCAGCACACCGTTCTGAGGAACCGCGCGAAGGACATCCTCGCTGTACCGCCGGACGCTGTCGTTGCCTCGCTGCCACGGCTGGAAAAAGAACTTGTAAGGATCACTGTAAGCCAGGTATGGCTCGCAGAACGCCAGTGGACCCGTGAACAGGTTCGGCTCGAAGCGCCGCACCAGAGACGGAAGGAAGACGTAAACGCCCACGGGGGCAACCGCCAACGCAAGGCCCGCCCATTGCGTCCATCGCCGCCGTCGGATGATGCCCCAGGCGCCCAACCCGATCAGCGCACCGAGCGCACTATAGCAGCCGATGAAATAGGTGTACTGGTTGGGAACCGGGAACCTGGCGGCGAAGGCGAAGTGCACTCCCGTGCAGGCCAGTACGATCAACTTGATCCGATGGTCCTCCTTGTGGACCGGCCTGACCCGGATCGCAAGAACCCCCAGCAGGAGCAGTAAGGTGGGATACTGTAGGGCAAGCCAGAGGGCATCCTTCACCAGGAGTGATAGGGATATCGAGGTGTTTGCCGCCGGCCAGGGCTCGGTTGTGGCCGAGCGGATGACCCCGGCTACGTCGCCGGTCTGAATCATCGCCTCAGCGATGATGAAGAGATAGGGACCAGCCCCTACCAACCATAGCCCCGCGCAGATGAGAAGGTCCAGCCAGCGCAAGCGCCACTTCTTGCGCCAGATCAGTGCCGCGATCAGATACACCGGTGTGCTCAGCGCGCCCATCGGGCTGGTGCTGAGGGCGAGCCCGTTGATGAAGCCGGCCAACATGAACCATCGCTTTCTGCCGGTCCTTGCAAAGAGTGCCAGAGCCAGCAGTTCGAACGTCAGACACGCCGTCAGCAGTGTCAGGTATTCGGCCATCACCGCGAACGCCCAGAAGGAATGCCCTAGTCCCAGCGAAAGCGTGCCGATGGCAGCCGCCCAGCGATTCCCCGTCATCAAACGAATGAGGACAAACAGCGCCGCCAGCGTCATGGCCCCGAACCAGGCCGACGCCAAGTTCGCACGATAGGCCAGCGTGCCAATGGGCAGAAATGTGAACGGCTTGGCCACCGCCAGGTGCAGTGGGTGGACCTGAAGGAGATTCTCCCGCATTTGTTTCGCCGGCGTGGGCGGGAACTGGGCCACCCGCACCTGGAAGACAGCCGAGTCCATGATGAGCACGTCCGGGGCGCACGTGGCCACATAGACGGTCAATCCCGCCAGGAAGACAATGACCCAATCGAGCCACAGTCGTGGCGGAATGGGCGCAGCACTTGCGTGAGTAACGACCTGTCGCGTTCCTGCGGCTGTGGACCCTGCTGTCTGCAACCGATGTCCACCCTTCTCGGAGGATTGTGGCCATACCCACAAACCCGTTCGATCCTCATTGTTGGCCCTTCTTCCCCCTGACCAGGCAACCGCAAGGCAGTGATAAGGAAGAGATTATTAGTCTATGGTACATGCGCTGCCGGAACAATGTGCTTCTCCGCGCCCAGCACGACGCAATCCAGTCTGGCCGTGAAGCCGGTACCCTCGGGATTCTTGCCGACGACCTCCATCTTCAACCTGGCCGTCCTCAGGATCGGCCGGACCGCGCCGCGTCGTAGACGGCCCGCTCTCTGATCAGGTCCTCCCCCGCCCTTACCAGGTTGATCGTGGCATAGCGCTGCCCCATGCGACGGTTCAACAATACGCCGGTCTTGTGAACAAATGTCTCTTCGGGCTCAACACCAAGTCCGTAGGTGAAGGAGTCACTCAGAAAGGCGATTCGGACGACATCGGGACGAGTAGAGAACGCATCCACGTGCGCACGGTCGAGCGTGCCGGCCACGCTCGACGACACCTGAAGAGTGCCGATGGGCATGTCGGTCCGAACACCCAGGGTGCGCACCAGAAGTTCGCCCGCCAGCAGGGCGACCACCAGGCCGCTTAGAACCGCTGCAACCTTGACGCCCGCTCGGCGCAATCGCTTCACGATTGACTATACCCCTTGATACCCATGGGCGTTTTGTAACCGTTCAGGCCCGTCCGGGGTAAGCGAGAAAATCTTGAGAATCTTCGAT
>CAZQTW010000121.1:0-9888 GCA_964596165.1 uncultured Planctomycetales bacterium
GGGGAGGCGGCCACGGGTCCGTCTTCCGGCCCCGCGTATTGAATGATCATTTCGGCCGCGGGGGCCCCGGAGGGCCCGCGCTGCCGGTCGGCGACTCCCAACGAAACCCCGGTTACGCGCTATTCGACCGTGACGGTGATGATCTTTGACAGATCCACCATCTCGGCGTTTCCCGAGCTGTCCTTCTTGTCCGCGCTGGGCACCTTGATCGGATCGCCCTTCTTGTCATACACAACGAATTCGATTTCATAGGAGCCGGGCTCGGCCTCGGCCGGCACGTCGCCCGTGGCCGAAAAGACGCCCGGGCCGCCGTTGGCATCCGGTTTCAGCTCCAGCGTGAACTCAGGAGCGACGATGGGAACGGCGCTGACATGCCCCACCTGATCGACCTTCCCGGTCACCTTGCATGTCACCGTGTACTTCTTGTCCTTCTTGACGGGGATCGGGTCCACCTTAGGCTCGATGCTCCATCCCGTCGACGTTGTCGGTTGTTTCTTCGTTTCCTTTCCCTTTCCCGGAACGGGGACGACGGCCTTGATGTCCACCGGCCCCATGGCAAGCGTCTTCGGTCCGAGTTTCAGATCCGACTTCATTATCTCGTCCCACGTCACTTCCTTGCCGGTGTAGGCCGAGATTCGGCCCATGATGGCCGTCAGCGTGGAGATGGCCGTTGCCTTGGCATCGTTGAACGGTTTCTTGGTGCGGATCGCCGTGACCAGGTCGATGTGTTCCTGATCGTAGGGGGAGACCGCCACGCTCGTCCTCGCCCGGCCGCGGTCGTCCTTGCCGTAATCATAAGACCAGACCTTGGCGCCCTTCGGGTCGAAGATGGTGTTCGAGCAGTTGGTTGTGCCGCGCGTTCCCCGGATCGTCTCGGAGACGTTTTCGGCACAGCCGTCGATCTGACGGCACATGCTGTGCACGTGTATCCCGTTTTCGTATGTGAAATCCACACTGAAGAAGTCGTACTGGTCTCCTGTGACGCGGCGATGGCGCCCTCCCATGCCGACGGCCTTGATCGGATGCATGCCGGTGAACCAGTTGATCACATCGAGGTTGTGAACGTGCTGCTCCACGATGTGGTCGCCCGATAGCCAGCACCAGTTCACCCAGTCGCGGATCATGTACTCCATGTCGCTCCAGCCTTCCTGTCGATCGCGGAACCAGAGTTGGCTCTGGTTCCAGTAGCAGTTGGCGGACACGATGTCCCCAATGGCTCCGTTCCGGATCATTTCGAAGGTGGCGACATAGTCGCGCTGATGGCGTCGCTGCGTGCCGGTGGCCACGACGAGCCCTGCCGCGTCGGCCTTCTCGGCTGATTCGATGATCGACCGCGCCCCCACGGGGTCCACGGCCACGGGCTTTTCCATGAAGACATGCTTGCCCGCCTTGATACAGGCGGCAAAATGTTCGGGCCTGAAGAAGGGCGGTTCGGCCAGGAGGACGATGTCCACGCCGGAATTGATGACGCGCTCGAAGGCGTCGAATCCGACGAAGCAGTTGGCATCGGAGATCTCTTGCTTTGCCTTCTCCTTCAGGTCTTTTCGGCAGTTGTCTATCCGGTCCTGGAAGACATCGCCGAGCGCCGTGATTTGTAGATTCGGTCCGGCGTTCAGAAAGTTGTGCGCCGCCCCCGTGCCGCGTCCCCCACACCCCACGAGGCCGGCCTTCAGCGGTTCGCCGTCCGGCGCCTTGTCAAGGAACGTCCTCGTCGTGACGGTTTCGGCCTTGGCATCGCCGCTCCGGACACTCAGGGCACCCAGCGTGCTCACCGCTCCCGCCGCGCCGACCATGCCCATAAACCCGCGACGGCTCAACGGTCTCTTTTCCTCATCGTGCATCATTTGGTCTCCCGATCAAGTTCCCCATAGGTTCGTTTTACCTTCCACGCGTAGGACGAGTATCCTACACGGAAATCCGGAGAGAGTGAAATCGCCCGGCGAACAAAGACGGGAGTTTTCACTTGGACTTTTCCTGCCTCTCGCATACCACCCGGAATCCCACATCGGTGGAATCCGAATACCACCAGATGCTCTTGGGAATTTGGGGGTCCGTCTTGACCCACTCATTGTGGCGCGTGTAATCGCGCGCGGCGGATCGGAGTTCGGACAGGCCGCAGAGGTAGGATCCCCCGCGGATCACACGTTCCTTGCCTGTCTCGGGCCCGCGCGGATCGACGATCGGAACCCCTTGCGGAGTGCGTGAGTACGCTTTCTCGTCGTACCAGTCGAGGCAGAACTCGCAGACATTGCCGGCCATGTTCAGGAGGCCGAACGGATTCGGTGCCGCGGCCGAGGGCGGCTGAGTCTTTCCGTCGCAGTTCTCGGAGTAGAAGGCAAAGGGTTTTTCGCCGATCTTGGACGGATCGAAGAAGTAGGCGGTCTTCGTACCGCCGCGGCAGGCATACTCCCATTCGGCCTCGGTGGGAAGCCGGTACTTCTTTCCCGTCACACGGGACAGCCAGTCGCAGTAGGTCATAGCCGCATGGTGAGACATGGTACTGGCCGGCCTCTTGCCCCTGCCCCATCCCTGCCCCGGATCGCCCCAGGGCGGCGTGGGCCCGGTCACGGCATCGACCCCGGCGATTGCAGCCGTATCGGAGGTCCTCCCCTTGCTCCCGGTGGCCGCGTAGAACGCCTCGTACTCGTCCCAACTGACCTCGGTTCTGCCGATCCAGAAAGGAGAGACCGTCACGGTCCGCACCGGGCCCTCGTCAGGCCGCCGGTTGGGTTCCGATTCCGGGCTGCCCATGAGGAAGGTGCCGCCGGGAATGGCCACCATATCGAACTGCACGTCGGTCCCAGGGATCCGTTCCGTGTAGTCGGCGAAATCTTTCACGTCCGCGGATTCGGCAACCACCTTCCGGGTCGTCGTGACCGCCTGGCCGGTCGTGGCCGGCCGGCCGGTCTTGACCGGCTTGCCGAACTGATCGCCCTCGTGAAAGTGCCCCACGTGCAAATGGCACTCGATGCAGGGCTTTGCGCCGGGATGCTTCTGGTACTCGCGGTGATTGGTCGCACCTCGGTCAGAGAGCCCCGGAGGAAAGAGATCGTGGTGACACTTGAGGCATCCCGACTCGAAGGTGTGATGCAGGGCATAGGGCAACTTTCCCTTCGCATCCCAGTCGAGTGCGCTCAAGTCGCCGAAGAACCTGACGACGGTGTCGCGCCCGCCGAGCCGGACCTTGTGGTAGAGATACGCGAATCCACCGGGCGGCAGATGACAGTCCACGCAATGTGTGATCGTGCCGCTGGGATTCTTGTAATGCGTGGACAGCTTCCACGACGTCGTGGCATGAGGATGAACGTGGCAGACCTCACAGAAGCTATCTCTCGACGTGTACTCGAGCGCTTCGCGCCCGCCGAGCGCAGCGGCCACACCCACAACGATTCCGATGACAAGTCTGTTCTTCAGCAACGTGAATAGTCGTTTCATAGGCGAAATATCCTACTGCGAACATCGCGCCCGATTAAGGGCTCCTTTCGATTTTGTACGTTCCGTCGGGAGGTCATGGCCTGGTGAGCCGTCCGAATCGCGGAGGCCTTCTCCCGCTTGAATCAAGTCCGGAAAACCCGCGGACCGGAGCAAAGAGATCCGACCCTCCGAGCCACGAACCATGAGCAGGCAGTGTACGCCGTCGAGGCTTTCGACGAGATTGAGCCCCTTCTCCGGACCAAGAACGGAAACCGTCGTGGCGAGGCCGTCGGCCGTTGTGGCATCCCGTGCGATGATGGTGACCGACGGCACGGCCTCGGCAGGCAAGCACGATCGGGGGTCGATGATATGGCTGAAGCGCTTGCCCTTGATCTCGACGAACCGCAGGTAGTCGCCGCTCGTGCAGACGGCCGCCGACGTAAGTTCAAGCACGCCGGCTTGTGGTGGGCCAACGGGGGCTCGCACGGCAATTCGCCAGGGATGACCGCCGGGTTTGGTACCGAAGCACCGAAGGTCGCCACCGACTTCGACGAGCCCGCCGACGCAGCCGGCCTCCTGGAGCTTCTCGATCGCTCGGTCGACGGCATACCCCTTGGCGATGCCGCCGAGATCAACCTCCACAAACGGATTCGCCTTGACCGCACCGTCTTCGAGCAGCGTGAGATTATCCCACGACGATGCGGCCCGTGCGGCAGTGAGCTCGTCCCGGGTGGGCAGCCGATTCAGATCGGCACACTGTCTCCATAGCCGGAACAACGGCGCTGCCGTAACGTCAAAGGCCCCGCCACTGATCTCGGCAAAACGGCGCGCGCTTCGCAGAACTTCGCATGTTTCCCGGGACAAGACGACGTGCTGCTTCGCCGACGCGTTCTTGAGTCGCCGCACTTCAGACGCATCGCGGTAGGTGCTCATCAAGGATTCGACCCGTCGAAGGACGGACTCGGCCTCGGCCAGCGCCTGATGTGCGGTGGCGTTCTTCTCTCGCGGCACGATGGCGGTCAGCGTACAACTCGTGCCCATTACGGCAGCGGGGCGCGACGTTGCGGCGACCAGGGAATCGCCGGGGCCGGCGTGCGCTCGAACGGTTGCGCCGACGACGACCATCGTCGGCGCCGCCCAGCGGCACGTCATGAATTTGCGCGACCCAAGTATCATCTCTGCAGCACGATTGACACGCGTACCCCACTGAGGCTTGTGGCCGCGTGAGCCCGAACCCGTCGATGCCTCACCGCAGGAGTTCGGTCATCCCGACGATCACGTATGGAAGATTGGGTTCCGCAGGGACCCCCAAGGTAGAGGGCTGAGGCGGCGGGTGAGGCCCTGCCACTCATGCGGCCCCCGGCATGCCCTGTACCGCCATCCAGCCAAGAATGCGTGCGGCCCTTCCACAGCTCCACGGACGCCCGGGGACCGCCCCCGAGCAACAGGATCGCAGTATACCACCGTTGATACCGACAACGCCATCCGTGAAGGAGACAACGAAGACTCTGCGCGGAGAACCGACTCAACTAATGGCTGGCGATCGCTTCGGCCCATTCGTTTGCGTCGATTAGCTTTTTCTTTACGAGGAGTCCGATCAAGGCCTGAAGTCCAGGCGTGGCAGCACCTAGCGGGATATCCTCTTTGCCTTCGCACTGCGCGATCAGTTCCTTGGCCTCGGCGAATTGCGGCACGGCCGACTCCAGCCACTTCAGCGCGCTACGATATTGCCTCGCACGTAAGTAACAAGATCCCGCACTGAGGGAGCTGATTTGCGCGTTCCGAGCGTCGTCTTGCGAGCGGAAGATCTCGGCAAGCTCCGCCTCCAACTCGCCGGCCTTCAAGAACAACGCCATCGCTGCCGCCTCCAGCCCTCGCGCCATCGAGGCCTCGGCCTCCAGGATATACGCCGACTTGAGTGTCTTGATCTGTTCGATCTTACGGGCTATGGAATTGCTTGGCATGGCCGCAACCTCAGGTGTGGAAACTGAAGATTGCCTGTCGTTGGTTAAAAGCCGTGACGAACACGTACCCTGGGCAGCCGGCCTTGAAGAGCGATCCTTGTTCGAGCTGGTTCGTCTTCAGTTGGTGGCGCGCGCTCAAATCGGATAGACTGCCCTTGTCGATGCCGCTGACTTCCAGCACCGCCCGGCGGTTGTCGACCCAGTAGTCAACGCCGGTCCCATGCAGGGTAACCTCTGTAATCCGACCCTCCCCCAGGGCTGCGAACGCCGCTGCACAGACACCGATCGCCGCATCCTCGGTCAGCCGGTTCCCTTGGTACGTCTTCTCAGCCTTATCCGCACTGGCCGCGGAGACATCCTGCCACGCCACATCGCAGGTTTCGTGCCGCGTGCCGCATGTGGGCAGATTACGACAGTCGATCGTTACAGACCAAGGCGAAGGCCCACCCTGCCGACAACGAGCGATCGCACATGCCTCGAAGTTGCCGGTAAGCAACGCCGGGTGGTCTACGGCTATGTCCTCGATCTGGAATGTCACCCTTCGACCCGCTTCATCCTCGAGGCAACATGTACCGTCCATCGGGATTATACTCCGCGATACCCCTTCCATGCAAACTGACTGGCAGCCCGAGGCACCGGATGGGTTCAACCCACCTTCATCAGGCGATCGACAAGTTCTCGCGAGGGACAGGTGCGGTCGGCGTCAGTTCTTGTGCGGTGTCGTGAAGGTGTAGCGGCCCGCACCCACTTCGAACGACGTGTTGCCCGCGGCATCCACCACCTTCCCGTCGTCGAGGCCCAGATTCCCCGTACAGGGTTCCGGCGTCTTGATCAGGGCGGTCGTGTTCGCCGGGATCGAGACGTTCATCGTGAACGTTTTGTCCCTGGACCATGCACATCGAATGGGTCCGTACATGGAATGGAACGAGGCTTCGGCCGACCGGATACCGCTGGGATGGGGCTCGATGAGGATCCGCTTGAAACCGGGTTCGAGCGGCCGAATGCCCGCCAGGTACTCGTAGTACCACTGGCCCACGGTTCCGAAGGCATAGTGGTTGAACGAGTTCATGCCGGAGTGGAGCTCTTCGTACTTGTCGCTGTTCCATCGCTCCCAGATGGTCGTGGCGCCGTGGTCGACCATATACCCCCACGAGGGATACGTCCGTTGGACGGCCAGCCTTCCGGCCAGATCGTCGCGGCCGAACGTGCTTAACGCGGGCATCAGATAGGCCGTCCCAATGAAGCCCGTTGTCAGGTGATGATCGTGGGCGATGATATTCTCGGCGATGTTGCGGACGACGGCGGCACGTCTGTCCTTGGGGGTGATGCCAAACCAGAGCGGCACAAGGTTGGCCGTCTGCGTGCGGCCTTTGTACTGGTTGTCGGCGGCATCGAAGTAACGCCGATTGTATAGGTCGGCGATAACCGCGGCCTCGCGGCGGAGTTCGGCCGCTTCGTCGGCTTTTCCAATGGCCTCGGCCATGTCGGCAAGGTATCGGGTAGAGAGGTACTGATAGGCGCCGGCCAGCGTCCCTTGGGGAGACGGTTCGACCGCCACCCAGTCCCCGTAGCGGCCCATGGCATAAAGACCATCGGTTGCTTTCTCGCGCATGTAGCGGAGCCAGTCGACCATTGCGGCATAGTGCGTCTCGATGATGCGTGTGTCGCTGTAGCGCATGTAGAGGTTCCAGGGCGTGATCGTGATCGCGTCGGCCCACCCGGGCGCGCCGGGGGCGGCGTTGAGCGCCGGGGCGACGTCCGTCGCCGCGCCGTCCGGTGTGCGCGAGTCGACCACGTCACGCATCCACTTGGTCATGTATCCCGCCATGTCCATGTTCCAGCAGGCCGTGGGCAGGAAGAGCTGAATGTCGCCGGTCCAGCCCAGGCGCTCGTCGCGCTGGGGACAGTCGGTGGGGACGCTGTAGAAGTTGGACCGCATCCCCCAGAGGATGTTCCTTTGCACGCGGTTGATGATGTCTTCCGAGCACGAGAACATGCCCGTGGTGGGAAGCGCGGCGTGCATGACCTGCATCACGAGGGCGTCCTTGGGCGGTGTGCCCGGGTATCCGGTGAGCTCGGCGTAGCGGAAACCCCGGTACGTGAAGGCCGATGCCCAAACCTCCTCGCCCCCTCCTTTCAGGATGTAAACATCGGTGCACTTGGCGCCTTGGAGGTTGTCGATGTAGAGCGTGCCGTCCGGACGCAAAATCTCGGCGTGCCGGATCTGAACGCGTGTTCCCTTGGGGCCGGCGACCTTGAGCCGGGCGCGGCCCGCCGCGTTCTGACCGAAGTCGAAGATGAAGACCCCAGGTTTGGGCTCGGACACGGTGACGGCGGGGAGTTCCTCGGTGACCCGGATTGTCGGGCCGACCTGTGCAACCAACCGTCCCATGGGCCCCGTCCAGGCACGGGCGGGCAGCCAATCGTTGTCCATGAAGTCCGGCTCGCACCAGCCGGCGATCTCCTGCCGTGCGTCGTACGTCTCGCCGTGGTAGATGCTGTCCTGGACAATCGGCGAAACACGGCCTTTCCAGGTCGGGTCGGTGGCGATGATTTGGCGTGTGCCGTCCTCGAAAACGATTTCGAGCTGCACGATGCCACGGAGGTTGCCGTCCTTCCAGGCGCCCGCCATGCTCCCTCCCCAATACCCGTTACCGAGCACCATGCCCACGGCGTTGCGGCCGTCGCGTACCAAGGGGGTCACGTCGTACGTCTGGTAGAGGATGTGCTTCGGGAAATACGTCCAGCCGGGCGTCAGTTCGTCTTGCCCGACGCGTTTTCCGTTGATGAAAAGGCGGTAGGCCCCCAATGCACTGACATAGGCGCGAGCCCGGGCAATGGCGGGACGTTCCGTGGTAAACGCCTTGCGCAGATAGAACGAGCGGCTGGGGAACCGGTCGGCCACGCGGCCCCACGGAGGCTCACCGTACCTGGCGACTATCGTTGGCTGAATCCAGTCCTTGGGCTCGAAACCGGGCGTCTGCCAACCTTTGGGGCCTTCCACGGAGGTGAGCCAGTCCTGCCCCGAGCGAACGTCGATCACACGGCCGTCGGACAGCGTGATGTGCATGCCAAAGACGATGCCCGCGATCCCGCGGGCGTGTACGCCCTGAATGGCGATGACGTTCTTGCCGGCAACAAGTCTGTCGGCGACATCAAACGACTCCACGGCCTTCCATTCGTCGCAGCCGCCCAGTTCCTTGCCATTCAGATGGAACGTGTACTCGTTGTTTGCGGCGCCCCAGGCCGTGGCCGAGACGACCCGGGCATCGGCAGGCAGTTCAACGGTCTTGCGAAAGTAGCGGGACACTTCTCCGGTGCTCTTGCCCGGATGCCAGATCCAGTCGCCGAAGACCGGCTCGGGCTTGGCCTTTGCCTCTTCAATGGTGACCCATGCCGCCTTCCAGTCGGCTCCGTTTAGCAGGCCCATCTCCCAGAACGCCGGCGCGGCCCACGGAGAGGAGGCGCCGGCCCTGTCCCAAGTCCGGACCGACCAATAGCAGCGATCCCCGGCGTGTAAGGCGGGGCCGCCGTACGGAATATGGATTGACTGGCTGGAGGTGACCCGGCCGGAGTCCCACAAGGTCCCCTCGCCTGCCGCGACGGCCGCTTGCGTCGGGGCGACGATGATCTGGTAGGCCGTCTGTGCAGCGCCGCGTCGGGAATCATTCACTTCCCAGGAGAGTCTGGGCTGCGCCACGTCGAGCCCGATGGGGTTCGTCTCGTACTCGCATCGCAGGTTCCGCGGAGGGCCGGGCTGTTCCGCATGGGCCGTCAGCGCCACTGCCGCCCATCCAAGCCCGGTCAGCAACATTGTTCGCGCCACCCTCAGTCTCCTGTACATGTTCTGCCTTCAGGGCACCCTACGAGGCCCGGATGGCTGTTCATACCGAAATCGCTCTGGCTCAGTCAATGGCGAAGATGTCCCGAACAGCCTTGTCACGTAAGGAAGTAACCATCCGCGATTCCTATGACCTTCCCTGGGCGGTCCGGTGCGGTGAAGGCGCCGTGCCGCAGGCTCGACCGAATTGACGAAAGTCATCACTTTGGTCAGACTCCTTTTGACGGCGTTGTAGGTGGTGCGTCAGCCCGCCTGGTGAGTGTATCCGGTGGGCGACGCTCGGATTCTTGTTGCCGGGGCGGCCGAGGCGCTTCAGTACTCTGCGTAAGCCCCTCGGATGGGCAGCCTCCAGGCGATCTTGCGGACCAGGTACGGCCTGTGCCGGCTCCGGGACGGCTGCCCGTGGAGCTCGGCGTACCGCCGTTGGAGATCGCCTGCGGTCATCCGCTCCAAGGCTGCCAGTTCTTGTGCGAGGTTCTTTTCCATGTGGCTTCTTTCTCTGGTTCTCGATCCGCGTTAACCCGCCGAAGAAACGAAAACGCCGAGGCGTGGTGACCTCGGCGTTTTGCGTTAACCTGCGGGGATGCGTGTTTCGCAACCCTGATTTCACTAGCGGGGGCAGGACTCGAACCTGCGACCTCCGGGTTATGAGCCCGACGAGCTGCCAAC
>CAZQTW010000122.1:0-9449 GCA_964596165.1 uncultured Planctomycetales bacterium
GGTGTAAGTCGCGAGGATGCCCCAAACGAATTTACACAGGATTTGACACGACCTCACATGGAGTTTTCTCCTGATTGTCCCCTGATACCGGGTTCGGGGGTGCGGGCGTGGAGGTCGTGTGGTATGTTTTGGTCACGTTACTGTTCCTGTCACTGTCAGGTTGAGCGATAGCAGGGACAAGGGTATGAGCATCGTCAGGTTCGATACATGCGAATTGCTCGGGACGATAGGTGCAATTCTCTGTGTCCTCGGCTCCACGTTGCACGGAGGTGCAGAGGGCGTAGGAGGTGGCGCAAGGGCGCGATCGGTCTGCGAACTATATGCCCCGGGCCACTTCGGCAATTCATACGAAGTCCTCGGCATCAACGAGATGAGGCAAGTTCTGGCCGAGGCGAAGTACTGGGGATTCAACCGGTACGGCGACTGGTTCGACACGTTGGACTGCGTGGATCCGCTCGCGGCAGACAGCCAGTACGATTTGGGCGGGGCCTTATGGGAACGGAAGAAGGCACACTTTCGGTCGGCGCGACAATTGGGCCTGCCGTGTGATCTGATTCTCACGCCCAATCACGTCTATCGCGATCAGGTCAGACCGGAGTGGAAGGCCGAGCGGAATCCGCGGATCTTCGGCCAACTCATCTGCCCGAGCATCCCGGGTGCTCGAAAAGTCATCCTCGGCAACTATGAGGGGTTGTTCGCCGACCTGGCGAAATCCGGTGTGCGGCTCGCCAGTCTTTCGGCTTGTCCGTACGACTACGGCGGCTGTGCGTGCAGGAAGTGCGCCCCGTGGATACGCACGTTTGCGGCTCTGTGCAAGGACATTCATCAGATTGCGCTGCGTTACCATCCGGACATCGACATGCACTTCATCGGCTGGTGGTGGAGCAAGGATGACCATGCGATTTTTGCCGAGTGGTGTGATCGCCAGATGCCCGGCTGGGCCAAGAGCATGGCATTACACATTCCCTATGACAAGACGGGCGTCACTGACGTTGTGCTACCGAAGGGATGCGAGAAACGGGCATTTGTTCACATCGGCTACGCGGACTTGGCCAGACCCAAGGATACCTACGGTCATCTGGGGCCACTCATCGCGCCCAATCGTCTGCCGAAAACCGTGAGCGACCTTCGGTCGCAGGGCGTTGCGGGTGTGATGGCGTACAGCGAGGGGGTTCACGACGATGTCAACAAGGCCATCCTGGCCGGGTTGTTCAGCGGACGATACGATTCGTCGAGGTTGGTTCTGGAGGCCTATGCGAAGCGATACTTCGGTGCCGATCACGAGCAGTCAATGCGCTGGGCGACATGGCTGGCCGGATGGGGAGATCCGTTTAGCCGTGACGCCGTGGGGGCGCTGAAGGATCTCGACGGGCTTTCGGGTGAGCGATCGAATTGGCGTCGGCGGCAATGGGAACTCAAGGCCCGCATGTTTGTCGCTCACCAGGCGGTGATGAGTGAGAAGACCTGGACGGCTCCGCGGTTTGCTCACGTGGACGAGTTCTGGGCGGCCCAAGAGATCCTGCAGCGTGAGGTGTGGGGCTTGGGTCCGCTGCGTCACATCTTCGGTCGGCGTCATACGCCGTTGCCCTGGTATCCGGAGTGGGCCAAGCGGCAAGCCGAGAAGGCGGCGCAGATCGGTGTCGACCAATAGCGGGGGGCTATTCGTCTCATCTTCGCGACGCACCATTGCCAGCGGGTGATCGGCAGGCATACAATGCGGTCCGTCACTTGTTTGGAAGAGAGCGGCCAACACGGCGCACGGATACGCGTGGATGGGGTGATGCGCAAGTACTTTGAACTGATCCGACCGGGAGAATGGGTCAAGAACGTCTTCGTGCTTGCGGGTTTGGTGTTCAGTGCCCGCGCGACCGAGCCTCGGGCCATGCTCTTGACGGCCTATGCCTTCGCGGCCTTCTGTCTGGCCGCCAGCGCCACCTACGTCATCAATGACATCCGCGACCGCGAGCACGACAAGCTTCATCCAACCAAGAGAAGGCGTCCTCTCGCCAGCGGCGTCATGAGCGTTCACGAGGCGTTCGTCGTCGCGATTGTTCTTGTCATCGGCGCGATCGGACTGTGTGTGCTTCTGCCCCAGGGGTTCACCGTTGTCTTGGTCGCGTATCTCGTGAACAACGTCCTCTACACGTACTGGCTGAAGCGTAAGGCCATTCTGGACGTGATTCTGATCGCGACAGGGTTTGTCTTGCGGGCCATCGCGGGCGGTGTGGCTATTGCCATGCCGATTTCGCCCTGGCTCATCGTGTGCACGTTCAACCTGTGCATGTTTCTTGGTTTCGGCAAGCGGCGTTGCGAGTTGGCGGTCATCGGGAGCACGGCGGAGGCGGTCAAACATCGGGCGAGTCTTGCGCGATACAGTCACGATCTGCTCAACCACCTGACCAGCGTGACGGCCGGGATCGCCATTCTGACGTTCCTGCTTTATGTCATGGATCGCAGCGGTCACCAACCGCCATTCGAGAAGAAGTACTTGGTCTATACGTTGCCTTTGGTGGTCTACGCCATCTTCAGGTACACGATGCTGATCGAGTCCGGCCGGGTGACAGGTCCGACCGATGTGGTCCTGCGTGACCGTCCGTTCATCATCACGATCCTGTTGTGGACCGCGGCGGCTGTCCTTGTGGTCTACTGGGGCGGCGTTCTGCATAAGTGGGTGTGGGTTGGGGGATAAGGGGGACTGCAGGCCTCCTTGGTTCCGTCCGGACATCCGCCCTTGCCGATTCCGTCTTCTTCCGGAAAGGCGATGGTCTGAAGGCCTTTATGCTCCACAGGCACGGCCGTTTGGGAACCCCCATCGGGCTCCGGTGACGGCCGGAGGCGGCCAAGAAAGTTGATGTTCACGTCAATACTGCGTTGACAGTATGTCGATAACGCGATTGAATAGAAGGCTTTGTGGTGTCTGGGTTCCGAGAGACCTCTGGGCAGGAAGGCGTTTCGGGGCCCGGTGAATTGTAATGTCTTGTAATACAAGAGATTGGATCGAAGCTCTTGTTCGTGTTCGGACCTGTTGCCCTACGATTGGTTCGTGACGTGTCGAGCCATGACGGCGGGTAGTCCTTCGGTGGGCATTGTGCGTTCGCCGAGAGAAAAGGCGCGGTTGGACCCATGAAGAAGCTGTACAACATCGTGGGACGCAAGGTCACGGAGGTGCAAGACAATCACTGCCCGATCACGGTCTTCATCAATCCCGACGAGAGCGAGAAGCGGTATCTCATTGACGAACTGAAGCTTGACGAACACACCTACGCATCCTCGCTGGACCCTGATGAGCTGTCTCGTCTGGAGTTTGAGCCGGAGCACGTTGCGCTGATTTTCAAGATGCCAAGGAACTACTCGGCGGCCGAACAGTTTATGTTCAAGGTCGCGTCCGCCGGTGCCTTTCTATTTAGGGAACGTCTGGTCATCGTCATGTCGGAAGAGGTTCCGCTTTTCGACGGGGCACAGTTCTCTCGCGTGCATTCGGTGGCGGACGTTATCCTGAAGCTGATTTCTCGATCCATCATCCATTTCCGTGAACACCTCCGGGCGATCAGCATGATCTCCGACGAACTCCAGAAGGAGATCAACACGGCGATGGAGAACAAGCACCTGATCAACATGTTCACGCTTCAGAAGAGCCTGGTCTACTACGTGAACTCCATCAATTCGAACGGGGCCTTGCTGGAACGAATCAAGAACAGCGCGAGCAAGATCGGATTCGGCACGGAGGAACTCGAGTTCCTCGACGACATTATCATTGAGAACAGCCAGTGTTATCGTCAGGCGGATATCTACTCGAATATTCTCGCCAGCCTTATGGATGCGCGGGCCTCCATTGTCAGCAATAATCTCAACGTCTTGATGAAGACGTTGAATATCATCACGATCGCCATCATGGTGCCGACGTTTGTGGTGAGCGCGTTTTCGATGAACGTCACCTTGCCCTGGGAGTTGAAGGATCACCCGTACGCTTTCTGGATCATCATGGGATTGGCGCTTCTGGCCGTGATGGGTTTCGCGGTCTATTGGCGCAAGCGAAAATGGTGATGTCCAAGAAGAGTGACTGTCTCTGATCACTCGACGAGTCACACGTTTCCGTCATCTCCCAACTATCCTTGAATATTCCGATTGGAAACGGCGTTGTCAGGGGTTAGCATGTTAGCGGTTGCTACGACGACCGTCCTGTTATGATTGTCCGGCAGCGAGCGTCTTTGCATCTACTCATGCCTACAAGGATGGGTTGCTGCTTGTGGTCGTCGTCCCTGTCTACTGGGTCGCGGCGGAAGCATGATCGCGACGGATCGCGGTGAGGAGGCCGAGTTGTGACGAAGCTGGACGCCCGGAACGGGGTTCCCCAATATACGATGCGGCATTTCGAGGTGGATTTCGCCGATCGCCATTTGCTTCACGGCGTTGTTCGGCGGTGGGCGGAGCATCAACCCGGCAGGGTGGCCATCATCGAGACGGACACCGGCAAGCAGTACACCTACCGTGAATTCGATGCGATTACCACGGCGCTCGCCGTGAAACTCGTAGAGATGGGGTTCGAAAAGGGTGATTTTCTGGCGACCAGCTTGCCTTTATTGGCGGAGCACATCTTCCTCGAGTATGCCTGCTTCAAGATCGGCGTGATTCACGCACCGCTGGATATACGCCTCAAGACCCCCGATGTGGTTCGATCGTTGGGCTTGGTTAAGGCAAAAGGGTTTGTGTTTCTCGGCAAGACGCCACACGTGGACTTTTCAGCGACGGGCGAAGTGGTGCGAGACAGTTGTCCCTATGTCGAGCGACTGATTCAGTTGACACCGCCCGAGGAGACCCTTTCCGGGGCTATCTCAGGTCTGAGGCTGTACGACGAGGCTCGGGCCCTGATGGAGGATCCCCGTCGGTCACCGGCTTGGTCGCGGTATCTGGAAGCGGGAGCCGGCGTTCAGGAGACCGACGGTGTTCAGGTGATCTATACGACCGGTTCGACGGGCTTGCCCAAGCCCGCGCTGCTTTCTCATCGGAACATCACCTCCCAGAACATGTGTTTGGGAGGGGCATTTGGCATGGCAGGTCTTCGGATGTTGGTGAATCTGCCCCCGTCTCACGTCGGCTGTCAGGCGGAACAGCTCATGACACCGTTCTTCTGGGGTGGAACGGCCGTTGTGCTCCACATGTTTGACTCGGTGGCATCATTGAAGAGGATCGGAGAGTACCAGGTCGAGGTGTGCGGACAGATACCGGCGATGTACGCGATGCAATGGCGATTGCCCGAGTTCGGGCAGTACGATCTGTCCTCGCTGAAAGTCGTGCTCTACGGAGGTCAGGTGGTCGGCCGCGAGTTCTTGGAGCAGCTTTCGAGGATGGCCCCGTCCTTCGCGACCGGCCTGGGACTGACGGAAATGGCGGGCTTCGCGACCTTCACTCCGTTGGGTCGGACCGTGGATGAGATTGTCGGCAGTGTCGGCTATGACATGCCGATCACGCCGCTTTCCATACGGCAACCCATGAACCCCGACGGCACGGCCGGCGCCGAACTGCCTGACGGGCAGACCGGTGAGATTTGCTTCTCAGGGCCGCAAGTGTTCACCGGCTACGTGAACAACGAGGAGGCCTATCGCAGGACCGTCACTCCCAACGGGATTTGCTATACCGGCGACGTGGGATATAAGGACGGACGAGGTTTGCATTTGGTCGGGCGCTCCAAGCTGGTCATCAAGCCGAAAGGTTATCAGGTACATCCCTCCCAGATTGAAGATCACTTCGCGTTGCTTAGAGACAAGATCGCCGCCTGTGGGGCGGTGGGGGCTCCGCATGATGTATTTGGCGAAGGGGTGGTTCTGTTTATCGACCCCAAGCCCAACACCGATCTGAGAAGAGAGGAGCTTGAGTTGCATGCCAAGGGTATCGCCAGTTACATGCGGCCACTGCATTATGTGGTGCTGACTCCGGGTACCTTGCCGCTGAACCGGGTGGCGAAGACGGACTACGTCAGTTTGAAAGCACGTGCGGTTGCCGAGGTGGAGAAGCTGAGGGCGCACGGCGGTTGGGACAAATGAGCCGGGCCCCCGACAATCCAATCGCGGGAGGGAACGCTGCACGCGACGTACAGCTATTCGTTGCGGGGATAGGGTAGCAGCATCAAGCATGTGGAATTCAACGAGGCGTGGATTCGGGAACAGGCCGCCACTCGACCGTGAGGTGCCCGGTGGTTATCCTTGGACCGCCATGACCCGTTCGCTTCATCTCGTTCTGAGCTGCATTCTCTTTGCGTGTGTACGGAGTGGTTGTCTCGTCGCGGCGGCGGCCGGGGCCGAAGGGGGCGCCGGCCTTCACGGCTCGTCGGCTCAGGCATCACCCGGACGGTGGATCATTCAGGCTCATCGAGGGGCCGGCAATCTGGCGCCCGAGAACACGCTTCCTACGTTCGAGCTGGCCTGGAGGCTGGGGGTCGTACCCGAGGCCGACGTGCGAACCACCAAGGACGGCGTCCTCGTAGCTTTTCATGACGAGACGTTCAAACGACTGGTCAAGGGAGCGTCCCCTGAGCTCAAGAAGAAGGGGGTCGGCGATCTGGTATGGGAAGAATTGTCCCGGTTGGACGTGGGGGCGTGGAAGGGCAAGGCCTTCGAGGGCCAGCGCGTACCGCGGATGAGCGACGTCTTCAAGGCCATGGAAGGGCGA
This sequence comes from uncultured Planctomycetales bacterium, assembly GCA_964596165.1. Classification (GTDB taxonomy): domain Bacteria; phylum Planctomycetota; class Phycisphaerae; order UBA1845; family JAFGLZ01; genus CAYUQT01. The sequence goes on from CAZQTW010000122.1 coordinate 6,667, forward strand.
CCCGATCGGTGGCTTTATCTCGACATCAAGAAGGTGCCGCTTGAGACGCTTGCCGAGTTGGTGAAGGAATTCAAGGTTGAGCGACAGGTGATTCTTGCGACGACGCACTATCCGATGATCCGAGAATGGAAGGCATTGGTGCCCGAATCGCAGACCTTGTTGTGGATGGGCGGCACGGAGACGATACTGGCCGGTCGCCTTAGGGAACTGAAGGCATCGGACTTCAAAGGGGTAACCCAGTTGCAGATTCACGTCACTGTGGGTGATCCGAAGGCAGGCGATCCCTTCACGCCCCGTTCGAGTTTTCTACAGTCGGTGGGTGTGGAACTCCGCCGCCGATCCATTCTGTTTCAGGTCCTGCCCTGGGGGCAGCATGAGGTCGCTGTTTACCAACGCCTCCTGGACCTGGGCGTTCAGTCCTTCGCGACGGACGATCCGCCTGCGACGTTGAAGGCCGTTCAGACTTATCAATCGCCGGGATCCCCGTGAGTTCGGTGGGCCCGAGGCCCGCGGGCGTTTCCGGGCCTCCAAAGGCTATAGGTCGAATCGGCAAAGACGAACCGATGGCGGCCCCTCCGCAAGACGCTCGCTACTTCTGCTCGCTCGGCGAAGGCGTCCTGTCCAACGGCGGTAGATCCTCGAGGAAGTTGGCGTTTTCGCCCGGCGGGCCGAGTTCCTCGGTCTCGATCTGAGCGCGTTGGAATCCCGGATCGTTCGGGGTATTGGTTGCCCCGAGGGGCCGGTCCTCAACCCCGCCCTGCGTTTCGCGATTTGCGTGACTAAGGGGGATTGCGTCATGGTCGTACCCCAGTATCTGTCGGCTGAGCTTGCCGTCGCTGATCATTGGGGTACCGGGAGGCGTGACAACCGCACTGGCGGGCCAAGCGGTGGTATTGAGGATGAAGCGGGCGAAGGAATACGGCATCGCAAGGTAGTCTTCGGCCGTCCAGGCGAATTGTCCGTCATCGCTTCCCTTATCCTCAAAAGGATCTTCCCACCAGAGAGGCCAATGGACCACCGCGCCCGACACCGGGACGACTTCGGTTTCGGGGTACTCGCGTTTTCGCAAGTTCACGGGCTGATTCTCGCGCGGCACGCGCGCGGCACGTTCGCTCGGGCTCATCATGTCCTCGCGAGGCACCGATTCATCGGCAAAGGGGTTGATGGCGTAGGAAGAACAACCGGCGACCGCGCCGACCATTGCCGTCGCGAGGGCGACGACGGTCACATGACTACTGCTGATCCGCCGTTTCGGTGGCATAGTTTGGTGCTTCCTTCGTGATGGCGATGTCGTGCGGGTGGGATTCGGCCATACCGGCGCCCGAGATCCGCACGAATCGCCCAAGAGTTCGCAGTTCCTCAATACTCCGTGCGCCACAGAGTCCCATGCCGGCTCGCAGACCGCCCACGAGCTGATAGACGAGCTCGGAGAGTGAGCCCCGGTATGGCACGCGTCCCTCGACACCCTCGGGGACGAGTTTGTCGGACTTGTCCGCCTCTTCGGCCTGTTCGTAGCGGTCGGCTGCGCCGACGCCGCCGATCATCGCGCCGAGGGATCCCATTCCCCGATATTCCTTGAATCGTCTCCCCCTCCAGACCACCAACTCACCGGGCGACTCATCGAGACCGGCAAAGAGCGAGCCCAGCATGACGGCGTGCGCCCCGGCCGCAATCGCCTTGGTGATGTCGCCCGAGTAGCGAATTCCGCCATCGGCGATGACGGGCACACCCGCTCCCGAGGCCGCCGCGACGGTTTCCATGATGGCCGTGACCTGAGGCACGCCCACGCCGGTAACCACTCGTGTGGTGCAGATGGAACCGGGACCGATGCCCACTCTGAGCCCGTCCGCGCCGGCCTCGATCAGATCGATCGCCGCCTGCCGAGTCGCTATGTTACCGGCAATGATGCCAATCTTCCAGCGTCGTCGGATTTCCTTGATTGTGTCGATGACGTTTCTGCTGTGTCCGTGAGCCGTGTCGATGACGATGACGTCGACGCCGCTGTTGATCAATTGCTCCACGCGTTCGTAATCGTGTATCCCCACGGCGGCGCCGACGCGCAGCCGTCCGCGCTCGTCCTTGCAGCTCATCGGATACTCGCGGCTTCGCTCGATGTCGCGCATCGTAATCAGGCCGGCCAGGCGGAAGTCATTGTCGACCAGGAGTAGTTTCTCGACCTTGGCCTTGTTCAAGAGGACTTCGGCCTGGTCGAGGGTCGTATCGGGCGGCGCCGTGACCAGGGGGGATCGGGTCATGACGTCTTCGATTCGCTTGTTCTGGGATTCGAGGAACTTGAGGTCCCGACGGGTGATGATTCCCGCGAGTTTGCCGCCGTCGACGGTGATCGGCACGCCGGAGATATTGTGCAGCGTCATGATCTCGCGGGCGCGGGCGACCGTGTCGCTGGGGCGGAGCGTAACCGGATCGTTGATCACGCCGCTTTCGGATCGTTTGACCTTGTGGACCTCGCGAGCCTGTGCCTCGGCGGACATGTTGCGGTGGATCGTTCCGATGCCGCCTTCCTGGGCCAAGGCGATGGCGAGCGACGATTCCGTCACGGTGTCCATCGGCGAGGAGACCAGGGGGATATTGATCGTGATCGTACGGGTGAGTTTCGTGTGGACGTCCACATCGCGTGGAACGACCTCGGACCGGGCGGGAAGCAGCAGGACATCGTCAAAGGTGATGGCCTCGGCCACGATCTTGTTTTGCTCATCCTGGCCCAATGGCGTCATGCAGCGGGACCTCCATGACTGAGGCGTTACACTATAGACAATACGAAG
>CAZQTW010000123.1:0-8544 GCA_964596165.1 uncultured Planctomycetales bacterium
ACGAAAGCAGTCACCTCAAGATAGACGTCCGTCGTAACCGGGTTCGGAACCATATTGCCGGTAATGTGCGACTCGCTGACGGGGGCGAAATCCAGGAATCTGGCACTGCCCGCATTCAGCGATGCGGTCGCCAGACCCGCCAGCCCCAGCTTCAGTGTGCCGGTGTTTGTCAGGGCGGCGTTCTCCAGGATGAACGTGTCACTAACACCGATGTGACCGTTGCTCTGGAAAATCGTGACGGCAAAGGTCCCCGCCATTCCACTTGAGGTACTGCCTTGACCCGCAAGATTCAGAACAACACCACCACTCGTCGAATTGAACGTGTACGTCACAGGACCGCCCATCACCGGGGCAGCCACCAAGCACAGCACTCCCAAAATCCCTGTTAACTTCATACCCTCAATCCTCCTTTCCTTTCCGGGCTCCATGGCCCTCCAGCTTATTTGGCCGCAAGCCCTAAAGCCTCGTCCTCAGCGAATCATGATGCAGCTCAGTTGCCGAGTCCGAGTTTTCCGAGGCTCTTGGCTCCCAAACCTTTGTACTTGAGCGATTCCGCTGCCATATACGCGAGTCGGCGAGACACGCGTCGGACACCGCTCTTGTACACCATAGGGGAGAAACACTCTTCCCTTCCGAAGCTAGACGCGGGGCATTACTGAGGTGAACGAATAGGCCCTGCGTTTTCACTCCTCCAACGTGTCAGTACTAGTGTATCCGCCCGAGATAGGAAATCAAGGGAAAAATGGCCAAATCTTGCGACCGAGAGGTCAATCAGCTTGTGTTCATAAGCACTGTATTGACAGTTAGTTATACGACGATCCTTCTGATTCATCGGGCTGTCGCCTGCCCTGTGGTATCTGCGACCGAGGCAACTAGCGGACTCAACCTTGGGATCGCGATGATTGTTGCCACGATGAAGGCGACGTTCGTCGCGCTCTACTCCACGCACCTCCGCAACGATCACACGCTCCACGCGTTCATCCTGTTCGATGCGCAGGCTTTCGTCGCCCTCTTGCAGCTCACCTTCTACAATATCATGGCGGTCGATCTGTGGGTTCCCTGAAAGGCTGATCCGCTCATGCAGACTCCACAAATGATGGACGCGATGGTGCTGGAAGCGCCGGAGCAACCGTTGCAGGCGAGAAGACTGCCCGTGCCGAAACCGTCGGTGGGACAAGTCCTGGTCCGGGTTCATGCCTGCGGCGTGTGTCATACGGATCTGCACGTCGTCAACGGCGAACTGCCGAACCCGAAGCTGCCGCTCATCCTGGGTCATCAGATCGTCGGCACAGTGGCGCAGAGGGGCGATCAGGTCGAGGGCATCAACGTCGGCGATCGCATCGGCGTGCCGTGGCTCGGCCACACCTGTGGTCAGTGCGACTACTGCGGGCGGGGGCAGGAAAACCTGTGCGAGTACGCTCGCTTCACCGGCTACACGCTCGACGGCGGCTTCGCGGAGTATACCGTGGCCGATCAGCGATATTGCTTTCCCATCCCCGAATCCTACGGCGACGTCGAGGCGGCGCCGCTGCTGTGCGCCGGGCTGATCGGCTACCGTTCGTATCGGATGTGCGGACCGGAGGCGGCGAAGATCGGGATCTACGGTTTCGGCGCGGCCGCTCACATCGTTGCCCAGATCGCCGTGCATCAGGGCAAGCGGATCCACGCCTTCACCCGGCCGGGCGATACTGAGGCACAGGTGTTCGCCCGGCGACTCGGGGCCGTGTGGGCCGGTGATTCGACAGAACCACCGCCTGAGGAACTCGATGCGGCGATCATCTTCGCGTCGGTCGGCTCGCTGGTGCCGGCGGCGCTGAAGGCCGTTGCCCGGGGCGGGGTGGTCGTCTGCGGCGGGATTCACATGAGCGACATCCCGTCGTTTCCCTATCGGTTGCTGTGGGAGGAGCGGGTGATCCGTTCGGTGGCCAACCTGACGCGGCAGGATGGGATCGAGTTGTTGAAGATTGCTCCCAAGGTACCCGTGAAGACAACGGTTCAGGTATTCCCTCTGCAAGAGGCCAACGAAGCATTGAATCGCCTCCGCTCGGGCCGGATCGAGGGTGCGGCGGTGCTCAGGGTCCGGGGACTTCGGGACTCATAACGGTTTGTCCGCGTGCGCGGCGGGGTATGTATTCTTGTCCTGAAGCGATAAGATGAGGGTAGTAGCCAAGCGTTGGCAGGCACGTCGAACATGATGTCGAGGAAACGTAAGGGTGAGTACGCACGTCGCTTCAAGGCGTGGAAGGCCTGCATGGATTTCGGCTTCAAGTGGGGACTTCAGTTGGCTCAATGGCGAAGGCCAAACGGAGATCCCCTCGACGTGTTGCGGGAGCAGCTTGCCCGGGGAAGTCGGGAGCACCAGGAAAGCATGCTGGCGCTGGCGGAACGCCTCTCGGTGATACGCTGAACGCGACCCATGCCGATGAGAAACGAACGGTGATGGTTCCCTCATCACCGCGGCGGGTATCGGCTCTGACAGTTGAACGACGCCCTACCTCGTTCGGTGTAGTTCCTCGACCCAGTAAACCGCTTGCAGTTTTTCCGACTTGGGGCCACCGGTGGATTCCGGCTCCTGAAGCCCGGCGACGCTGCCGATCTTCCGAACGCGGTTGCCCTCGAAGAGGAAGGTGTCGTGGAATTCCGCCTGGTCCTTCTTGCTCGGCACGATGTAGTAGAGCTGCAGCACCGATGACTTGCCCGACCGTGCATAGGTGGCGTGAACGTTTCGGAGGCCCTTGTCGAACTCGGTCTTGGTCAGGTTCGTGTTGGGGCCCTTGTCGTACTGCCAGTTCACCACCGCGTAAAGTTCGCCGCCGTTGGGAAGCTTGGCCGTCGGCGCGAGAACCATTCCGATCCGCGTCTGCGAGTCATCCATGTTGAGCAGTTCCCCTCGCTTCGAGCAGATATCGATGACCACGGAGTCGTGGCCAAGCAACGTCTGTCGGGTGATCTTCAGCGTCGTGTCGTACACGCCGTCCTTGGATCGCGTGGTGGGAGGCGCATCGCTGCCGATCGTGGCCACCGCTTCGTAGTCCACGTAAGTCCCGCGCCCCGTCCATTCGCCGGTGGGTATCCCCCGCGGAACCGACGCACAGCCCGCGATAGTCCAACAGAGAAGCCCGCAGCCAATCACGACTCTTCGGTGGGCGGCGTTCATGAGCGCATCCTCCTGACTGGCCACACGTTCACGTGGGCTCGCCGATAGGGGGGTGACGTCGTGTCAACCCGCTGATTTTCTCAACATCGGGCCGCGGAAACAACAGGCCGGTCGCGCAGCCGGCAATAAGCGTGGCCAGAGTTCCCATCGCGCCGTAGTAGAAGTTGGAAATCTTGTTCATGTTCTCGATCCACACGGTGAAACCTGCGGGAGGTGACACCCCATGGTCAACCAAGATCCTCACCAGCGTGCCGGAGAGCGGCGCAAACACCGTGACCAGGAAGCCCAACGCGGCGCCGAGCAGCGTGCCGGGGGCGTTGGGGCGGTGGGTCAACATGCCGAGCAGGCCCAACGCGTAGAGGATGATGGCGATCCAGTCGAGGGTGTCGATCGTGGTGTTGATGCGCGATGGGTTCTCCCGACGCGATATCGACCCTCAGCGAGCACCGACTCTTACGGATGCTTTTGTTCGGGGATGCGATCGAGGACAAATTGCCAGACGCGATCGGCTGCCTCGATGTCCCGGCATGCCTGTTGAACCGTCGGTGGGGGGTCGAAATGAGGATAGCGGAAGCGAACCGCGTAATCCGTCAGGTGTCGGGTCGGCTGAAAGAGCAATTCGAATTCCGAATCGATCTGCGCACATGCTTTGACAAGTCGTTCGATCTCGTGCGTCCACTCGTATTCCACTTCATGGTGTACGAGGAACGCCTTCAGACTCTTCTCTACGGCCTGTTGGCAGTGGAAGCAGGCGTCTTCTGTTATGGGTGGCTGACCGGTCATCGCCAGCTTTGCGCTGCGCAGATCGGTATTGGCACGTTCGAGCCACTGCTTGACCTGCTCGGACTCAGGCTGCATAGAGGAGCCTGCCCTTCTGCACGACGGTATAGGGCAAGGAACAGCGTACGGGCGCCCACTTATCCATTTCGCTTCGGTGAAAGACCAGGATATCTGCGGGGAAAGGCAAGTCCAGAAGCGCGGCCCGACCTCGCCCCGCCAACTCCCACCGGTCACCGGCATCGTCCGCAACGACTACGAGGATATCCAGGTCACTGTGTCGATGAGGTGTTCCGTATGCGTGGGAGCCAAAAAGATAGATCTGCTGCGGATGCAGTGGCTCGATGAGCCGCTCCACGACCTGCTGCAGGATGGCTTCCGAAACGGTCGACATGCTGCTCATTATATCGGTCTTTCCTGCGGACAAGCTACCCTCTCCGTCGTCAGGGGACGCGGAGGGAATGCGGAGACAGCCCGGCGCTCGGGCCTGCTGGTGTCACGAGATGTAGATTCTTTCACGAAGCCGCTACGCCAGGACACACCATTCGGCTTCGGGTCGACGGTCGCTTGGCCCCCTGGACCCCGGTCCCCAGACCCTATACCCTACGCGCGAAATCCGGGACCCGGAGCCCGGCATTCGATCCGAGCTGATCCAGCAACAAGGAGTCTTCCGTGACGCGCTTTGCCTTCCTGGATTACAGCATCTTCGTGGTCTACCTGATCGCCACCGTCCTCGTGGGCGTGCTTTTTGTCAGGGAACAGCGCACGATAAAGGACTACTTCCTGGCCGGACGGAGCATGGGTTTCATTGTGCTGGCGATCTCCGTCATCGCCTCGCTGTTCTCCGGGATCAGTTATCTGGGCGCGCCCAGCGAGGTCTACGCCCACGATCTGTCGTTCCTGCTCGTCGGTCTGTCCTTCTTCATTTGCACGCCGACGACCGCGCTGGTCTTCCTGCCGTTTTTCTACCGGGCGAAGTTCTATACCGCCTACCACTACCTCGAGGAACGATTCTCCGTGGGGATCCGAACGCTGGCTTCGACGATGTTCATCACGCGCGTACTTCTCTGGCTGGCGCTGGCGACCTATGCCCCGGCGCTGGCGCTGCAACAGGTGACCGGCATTCCCCTGTGGGTCACGATCCTCATCACCGGCGCGCTGACCACCTTCTACACGACGCTCGGCGGGATGAAGGCCGTGATCTGGACCGACGTGATGCAGTTTTGCGTCCTCTTCGGCGGACAGGCCGCCATTCTGATCGTGGCACTGACGAGGATACCCGACGGGGTGGCCGGTGCCTATCAGATCGGCTTGGAGGGCGGCAAGTTCGTGCTCAACCTCAGCCTGGACCCGACCGTCCGCATTACGCTCTGGGGGCTGATCATCGGCGGGGCGTTCATGAATCTGGTTCAGATGGCCACCGACCAGGTGTCCGTCCAGCGGTACATGACGGCCGCCAGTCTGAAAGAGGCCCGGCGATCGCTCTGGTTGCACCTGGGCATGACGCTGCCGGTGATTTCGGTGTTCTACGTCAGCGGGGTCGTCCTGTACGCCTTCTACCAGGTTCACGGCGATCCCCTCGCGACGGGGCACATCACCAAGGCGGATCAGATCCTGCCGTACTTTGTGATCAACGAGCTGCCCATGGGCCTGCCGGGCATTCTGATCGCCGCGATCTACGCGGCCAGCATGTCGACCATCTCGGCCGGCATCAACGCGTTGACGACGGCCACGCTGGTGGATTTCTATCAGCGCCTCTGGCGCCCGAATCCGGAACCGGCACGCCAACTTCGCCTGGCCAGATACCTTACCCTCTTCTACGGCACCCTCGTGCTGGTCCTTGCGTTTGTCGTGGAGAAGATGGGTACGCTGCTGGAGGCCAGCAACAAGGCCATCGGGTTGGTCGGCGGACCGCTACTGGGTCTGTTTCTCCTCGGCATACTGGTGCGACGGGCCAACGCGAAGGGCGCGGTCGTCGGATGGATCGCCGGTGTGGCCGTTCTGCTGCCAATGTGCTTCATGACGAACGTCTCTTTCTTGTGGTACGCGATGGTCGGCTGCCTGACAACGATGACCATCGGTTATCTCGTCAGCCTCGTCACGGCGCCGCCTTCGCCTGAACACGTCGAGGGGCTCACGTTCGACAGCCGGTACGTCACCGGCGAATAGCCCCGGACCGGAGGTTCGTATGACATCGTCCCGAGTGTTCGTGACTTTGGCCTTCGCAATCTCTGTCCTCCTTGCGGACGAACCGAGTGGGTGCACGTCTGTTCGGGCGTCGGGGCCCTCGCCCCGGCAGATCGAGCTTTTCACGGCGGGCAAGGACGGCTACCACACGTATCGCATCCCCGCGATCGTCCGGACGACGAAGGGCACGCTCCTGGCGTTCTGTGAAGGACGCAGGCATAGCGACGCCGATCACGGCGAGATCGACATCGTGCTCAAGCGAAGCCCCGACAATGGAACTACCTGGACGCCACAACAGGTTGTGTGGGGCGAACGCGGCCACACGATCGGCAATCCGTGTCCCGTGGTCGATCAGCAGACGGGCACGGTCTGGCTCACCTTCTGCCGAAACAACGATCGCGTGTTCGTGACGCACAGCGCGGACGACGGCGCCACATGGGCGCGCCCGACCGAGATCACCCGGGACGTCAAGCCGGCGACGTGGACGTGGTACGCCACCGGTCCGGTCCACGGCGTACAACTGAGCACGGGTCGACTGCTGATCCCTTGCGACCACCGCGAGCGGGACAAGGGTGGGATCATGTTCTCGCACGTCTTCTACAGCGACGACCACGGGGCGAGTTGGAAGCTCGGCGGCACGGTCGGCGAGCACACCGACGAGTGTGCGGCCCTCGAAACAGAAGACGGCGCGGTGTACATCAACATGCGAAGCTATCAGAAGAAGAACCGCCGCGCGGTGGCCTGGAGCAAGGACGGCGGCCAAACGTGGTCCGAGGTCAAACTCGACGAGACACTCGTCGAGCCGGTCTGCCAGGGCAGCGTGGTTCGTTACACCGAGGCCAAGCGCCACGGCAAGAACCGCGTCCTGTTCTCCAACCCGGCGAGCACCCAGCGCGAAAACATGACCGTGCGAATCAGCACGGACGAGTGCAGGACGTGGAATACGGGCAAGCCGCTCTACAACGGTCCGTCGGCGTATTCGGATCTCTGCGTGGCCTCGGACATGACGATCTGTTGCCTCTATGAGCGGGGTCCGAAGACGCCGTACCAGGGTATCACGTTCGCTCGATTCACGCTGGACTGGCTGACCGACGGCGCCGACCGCCTTGCCGAGCCGGTGGGTTCTTCGCAGAATGGCACAGGCGCGACCCGGTCCCAGTCGCAAACCTCGGCGCCGACGAAATACCTCCTGCTCGACTCGCGAATCATCGATCGCGCCGAGAACGCGCGTTTGGCATTGGGTAAGGTGACGAAGGAATCGCACAATCCGCTTTTCAAGGAGGACAAACCCTGGGAACCGCGGTTCGACAACCTTTACGCCAACGTGATCTACGATGCGCAGGACGCCCTGTACAAGTGTTGGTACAGCCCGTTCATCATCGACCAGCGGACAACCGGCGTGCCTCGCGATAAACGCGTCGGTCTCAATTACATCAAGGTCTCACCCAATCACCGCGAAATGGGCGTATGCTATGCCACGTCGAAGGACGGCCTCCTCTGGGAAAAGCCCGAGTTGGGCCTCGTCGAATTCAACGGCTCGACGGCGAACAACATCGTCGTTCGCGGTCCACACGGTGCGGGCGTCTTCAAGGATCTTCATGAGGCCGATCCGTCGCGGCGGTACAAGATGTTCACCAAGTCCGGCGAGCCGGGCGACATGGCCGTCGCGTTCTCAGCCGACGGACTGCGGTGGTCCAAGCTGACGCCGTGTCCCGAGATTGCCTCCGCCGGCGACACGCACAACAACGCCTTCTGGTCGGCGGAACGGGGCAAATATGTCGGCATCACGCGGCTGTGGAGCAAAGAGAATGGCCGTCTGGTCGGCCGGTGCGAGAGCACGGATTTCCTGAAGTGGACCCCGGCCGTCGATGTCCTGCATCGCCTGCCGGGCGACCCGCACCGACAGACATACGCAATGCCCGTCTTTCAATACGCCAACGTCTATCTGGGTCTGGTCATGCTGCTCGACACGAAGACCGACCTCGTCGACTGCGAGTTGGCGTGGAGCCCGGATACCGTGCGGTGGGATCGCGTGTGTCCGGGTGTGCCGTTGATTCCGCGCGGACCGCAGGGGAGCTATGACGGCGGTTGCATCTACGCGGCCGCGTCTCCGATCGTCCTCGACGGCGAGATCCGCCTCTATTACGGCGGCAACAACGCCCCGCACACCACATGGCGCGACGGGTTCTTCTGCCTGGCTCGGCTTCGCCCGGACGGCTTCGCCGGGATGGAGCCGGTCAAGTCCGAAACGGCGGGTGAGATTCTCACCAACCCGATCCTATGCACAGGCAAGGACCTGCGCATCAGCGCCGATATTGCCGGTGGCTCCGTGCGAGTGGGGGTCGAGGGCGCGAGCGGACTGGGTCTGGACGACTGTGATCCGATCGCCACCAATGTGACCGACGGGGTGGTGGGGTGGAAGG
>CAZQTW010000124.1:0-8540 GCA_964596165.1 uncultured Planctomycetales bacterium
CTCCACCGCTCCCACCCCCAGTCCCAGTCCCTGTCCCGACCCCTGCCATCATGTCCTTGGCCGGCAGTCTGCGGTACTCGTGAGCCTTCACTTGGTGCCTGTTTCCGACGGCCTTCAGGTCGGGGCTTACACTGCCGAAATCCACCAAGCCTCCCGGGTTCTCGCTTAGCCGAGCGTCGGGGATGATGATCCTCTCGGCCTCCTCATTGGCGACGATTTCTCTTGCCGTAAAGGCGAAGAACATGATGAGAAAGATGCCCGCATGGAAAACCAAGGACACGGCCCACGGCATGACGGCCGCGAGGATGCCAACCGTCCGTTCCGAAAGCGCACCTTCCACATAGACTTCTTGTTCCACGGGCGTCGATTCGATAATCGCCGCGACGGGAATATTCGTTGTGACACCGGAAGGCTGGGCTCGGACCGGATGGGGAGCGTGGGAAACCACATTCGATTCCGGTTGGGTTGGACCCGGCACAATCAATGTCGCGCCGCAGGCAGGACAATGAACCGCGCTCCCGACGGGTTGGTCGGCCAGAATCGCCTTTCCACACTTGCCGCAGCGGAACTCCGTTGCCACGACGCCGGCCTCCGCATGGAACGGACCGACTGGTCACACCTCCATGGAGTCCACCCCCAACCTCGCCTATTCTACCCCCTCGGTCGCAGGTGAGTAAGAGGAACGGCATCCACCCTTTGACGCAGGAGCGGACCCGGTATCCCGAACCTTTCCGGCAAGATACTCCACCGCATTCATATCCGCTCAAAGTACCGGACCCGCTCCCAGTCGGTTACCTCGCGATCAAAGGCCTCCTGCTCCAACCGTGCAAGCCGAACATAGTGGTCAACCGTGTCGTCCCCGAATGCCGCCCTCGCCAACACGCTCTTCTCAAACAGGTCCGTCGCCTCCCGGAGCGTCTTGGGCACTTCGGGCACGCCGGCTGCCTGGTAGGCGTCGCCCTTGAGTTCAGGCGGCGGTTCGATCTTCTTGTTGACCCCATGCAGCCCCCCGGCGATAGCGGCCGCATAAGTCAGGTAGGGATTAATGTCGGCACCCGGAATCCGGCACTCGATTCGAAGCGACTCTCCGTGTCCGACGATGCGAAAGCCGCAGGTCCGATTGTCATATCCCCAGGCGACGCGCGTGGGGGCGAACGAACCGGCCTGGAACCGCTTGTATGAGTTGACCGTAGGCGCATAGAACAAGGCCAGCTCGCGAGTGGCCGCCATCATCCCGCCCAAGAAGTGCCTGAACGCGTCGCTGGGCTTGTCGCCCGCATCGAACAAGCTCCGATGGGTCTGGCGATCCCATGCGCTGACGTGGATGTGGCAGCTAGATCCGGCCGCCTTACGGTCGACCTTGGCCATGAAGGTCACGGCGCGGCCGCATTGCGTCGCCATCTCGCGAACACCGTTCTTGTAGATGACGTGCCGGTCGGCCATTTCGAGGGCGTCCGCACAGCGAAGGTTGATCTCGTGTTGGCCGAGTCCCCACTCGCCCTTGCTGAACTCCACAGGGATGCCGGCCGCGTCCATGTTGTTCCGAATCGCCCGGATCAGTCCCTCGTCCTTGCTGAGGTCCATGATGTGATAGTCGACGAGATAATCGGAGCCCGGCACGAGATCGTGATAGCGCTTCTGGCGGGCGGTACGGTACGTATCGTCGTAAAGGTAGAACTCCAGTTCGCTGGCGGCCATGATGTCCATGCCTGCCTGCGCGGCCCGCTCTAGTTGCCGACGGAGGATCTGACGAGGCGACAGCTCAACCGGCTTGCCGGTTTGCTCATCTTCCAGGTCGCAGACCACGAGCGCCGTCTTCTCGAGCCACGGCGTGCGCCGAAGCGTCGCCAGATCGGGTCGACCGCGGAAATCGCCGTAGCCCTTTTCCCAACTCGTGTAGGCGAAGCCCGACTGCGGTTCCATTTCCATGTCGACGGTGAGCAAGTAGTTGCACGCCGGCATGCCGTGGTTGATCATCTGATCGACGAAGTAGTGGCCCGTCACCCGTTTTCCCATCAGCCGTCCGAGGTGATCGGGAAACACCGAGAGTATCGTGTCGATCTGTCCCTCGTCCACCAACCGCCGCAACGCGTTCAGATCCAGCATGCCGTGCATAGTCCCTGCTCCTCGTGGCGTCGAGTCCCCTTCGGTTCGAGGTCAACACGGTACACGAGGCGAAGCCGACTGACAATGCGGAAATGGCCTACCGACAGCCAAGAACCGGCCGCCGTCGAGCAGGTCGTTCTAGACTCGGAATCCCCACACTTGTAGCGTTCGGATGAGTGAAGTCGAAGCCCCCAAGATCGTGACCCGCGTATTGAAGAACTCGCGGCGGATGGGATAGTCTCTGCGAAGCTGGTCGAACTTGCCGGCCCGGGCATCGGCCGGCAATCGTACGATCTCTCGCATGCGGCGGTCGTCGGCCTCGATGTCGTAGACTCGACGGACTACCTCTCGAAGAATTGCCGAGTCGGACCGACCGGATGCATCGACATCCAATCGCGGAACGGGCGGGGCCGGCATCACCGTCGTCGGATCCCAGACTGCCTTCAGGCCCATCTCACGGCACACCGCATCAAAGAGCATCTTTGTGCCGGCCACCTTGCCGTCGAAGCTATAGCCGGCGATGTGGGGCGTTCCGATATCCACCTTTCTGAACAACTGGACACTGATCTCCGGCTCGGGCTCCCACACGTCCAGCACGGTGGCCCACAACGAACCTCCTCGCAAGACATCCAACAGGCCTCCGTTGTCCACGACAGCGCCGCGACTCGTATTCAACAGCACCGTTTGGGGACGCAACCGGTCCAACCGTTCGCGATCGAAGAGGTGATAGGTCCGATCGGGTCCTTCCCGCGTAAGAGGAACGTGGCAGGTGATCACGTCCGACTCCCGGCAGATCGTATCCAGGTCCACAAAATCCCCACCCTCGGCCCGCTGCCTCGGCGGATCGTTCTGCAGGACACGCATGCCCATCGCCGCCGCATTGCGGACGACCAGCCGGCCGATGTTGCCGACGCCGACGACTCCGATCGTCTTGCCGGCCCACTCGACGCCCAGGCGCTCGCCGATCGTCAGCATCGCGGCCAACACGTACTCCGCCACACTGTTCGCATTGCTCCCGGCCGCCGTGTGAAACGGGATCTTCCGCTGAGCAAGATATGACGTATCGACGTGGTCAAAGCCGATCGTGGCCGTCCCGACAAACCGAACGCCGGACGAGCCTAGGAGCCTGGCATTGACCTTGGTGACCGACCGCACGAGCAGGACGTCGGCACCGGCCACGTCGGCGACCGTCATCGACCGTCCGCTCAACGTCACGACGTCGCCCAGCCCGCCGAAGGCCTCACGAACGTATGGGATGTTCTCGTCAGCGATGATTCGCATAGTCAAACCGGGTTTCGCGACTGGGGTTACGGGTTCCGGAGGTTGAGTTTCGGACAGGAATCCGGCGCTTGTTCAGCCCGAACCCTGATACCCGAAACCCGTCTTCCAATAGCTGCCGCCCGGCGGCTTCACTTCCCTTTCCCCAACAGCATGTTCAACCTGCGCTCGGTCTGGATCGTCGATCGGACCGTGTGGTAGCTGATCTTCCAGGCGTGGCCCAGGTAGTCCCACTTCACGCGGCCGTCGCGTTCGCACAGGGCGTACCACTCGCCGACCTCGTGGTTGATCATCTTGTTCCAGATGAAGTCGTGGACATTGACGAACGCCTTCCAGTACTTGTCGTCCTTAAAGAGCAAGCAACCATCGAGCAACCCCACGACTGCTTCGGCCTGTTGCCAGAACTCCTTCAGTGTCTGAATGGGCGGCCCGTCGTTCGGGCCTTCGACGCAAATCCCGCCGTATTCCCAGTCGATGCCCCACTGAATCGCATGGTCGATCAGCTTGCGAATGACCTCGATGTAGTTCCCTGAATGCTCGCCCAAAATCTTCGACGCATGGTTGAGGAGCCAGGCGTACTCGATGTTGTGCCCATAGTTGGTGTTGTTAAGCGGGCGACCCTCTTCGTCTTCGGCGTCGCGGTCGCTGCCCCACACGTTCTTGAACATGATCGCCCGAAGCGGCTCGAACGAATACGAGAACTGGGCGATACCCGTGCCGTAATTGGGAAAGAGCATCTTCGTGTTCAGCAAATCGATCGTCTCGAGCAGACGTCGACGATGCACGTGACTCTGGGTCAACTCGTAAAGGACCGTAAGGGCCTCCATCATATGCATATGCACGTCGAGCGACTTGCGATCCCCGCCGTAGACACCCGGCGGCTTGATCGACCAGTCGCGATTCATCATCTCATAGTAGCCTCCGAATCGCGTGTCGATCACGTTACGGCTCAGTTCGTCGTACGTCTTGAGGGCGTACTCACGGGCAAGTTTGCTGCGGGTGGCCAGGGCGCACTCGGAGAGACAGTACATGGCGAAATCATGCCCGTAGATGATCTTGCTGTCGTCGATCGGCTTGCCGCTGCGAGTGGTCACCCAGTACCAGCCCCCGTACTTCTTGTCCCAGAAATGGTCGATGAGAAATTCCGCGCCCTGCTTGGCCAGCTTGGCGCACTTGCCGTCGCCCAACCCGTACCGGTGGGCGGACGCCATGGTAAAGATCATCCGCGTCTGCTGGACCAGCGTCTTGTCGGTCACACCGGTCGGCTTGCCGTTCCGATCGAAATACGTGAGGAACCCGCCGTATTTCTTGTCGACCGAGTTGTTCAACCAGAACGGCATGAGCTTTTCCCGGAGG
The DNA here is from genome assembly GCA_964596165.1 of uncultured Planctomycetales bacterium. Classification (GTDB taxonomy): domain Bacteria; phylum Planctomycetota; class Phycisphaerae; order UBA1845; family JAFGLZ01; genus CAYUQT01. The sequence goes on from CAZQTW010000124.1 coordinate 4,741, forward strand.
TACTTGTATACTCGATCGCGCCGCTCTTTGATCTCATCCTTCGAAATCGTCCACGCGCACATAACACTCTCCTTATGAGCAATGTTGAGTACGAAGGATAGTCCGTTTAAGATCGTCCGTCCAGAGAAGGCTGGGTATCCGACATGGGGTCTGGGAACGATCCGGTGGACCGGCATTGATTCCGACTCCTGTCTGTTGACTCCCGGCATCAACCTCCTCTTTCGTACGAAACCGGTGGAGTCTCCGAAGATGTCCGACCTCCAGTTCACGCCCGTCATCGGCATGGAGATACACGTCCAGCTCGCGACGCGGACGAAGATGTTCTGCGCGACGCCCGTCGAGTTCGGGGCGGAAGCCAACTCGCGGACGTGCCCTGTATGCATCGGCATGCCCGGCGTTCTGCCGGTGATGAATCGCAAGGCCTACGAGTATGCCGTCATGACGGCCATCGCGCTGAACTGCACGATCGCTCGGTTCACCAAGTGGGACCGCAAGAGCTACTACTACCCCGACCTGCCGAAGAACTACCAGATCAGCCAGTATGACCTCCCGCTCAGCAGCGACGGATATCTCGACATCCCCCTGTCCGACGGTTCGACAAAACGAATTGGCATCATCCGCGCCCATCTGGAGGAAGATGCCGGCAAGAACGTCCACGACATCCCCGGCTGCACGGGCGTCGACCTGAATCGGGCAGGAACCCCCCTGCTTGAAATCGTCAGCAAGCCGGACATGAACAGCGTCGAAGAGGCCGGTACCTACGCCCGCCAGATGCAGCGGCTCGTCCAGTACCTCGGTGTCAGCGAGGCCAACATGCAGATGGGCCACATGCGATTCGAGCCGAATATCAACTTGAAGGTCCGCGTCAACGGCAAGGAATTCGCCACGCCCATCTTCGAGGTCAAAAACCTCAACAGCTTCCGAGCGCTCGACCGGGCCGTCGCCTGGGTCATCGAGTACCAGAAGCAACAAGTCATGATTTCCCTCGCTCAGGGCAAGGAGTTCACACTCCAGGCGATAGGCAAGCAGAACTGGGGCTGGCGTGACGAGGCCGGCATCGGCGAATTCCAGCGAGGCAAGGAAGAAGCCCACGACTACCGCTACTTCCCAGACCCCGACCTCGTCCCGGTCGTCATGGACGATGCATGGCTCGAGGAGCTGCGCGCCCGCGTTCCCGAATTGCCCCTCCAGCGACGAGCCAGGCTGTGCAGCCGGATTGGTCTATCGATCACCGACGCGGAGACGATCATTGCCGATCGCGCCTCAGCCGACCTGTTCGACGCCGCGCTCGCCGCCGGCGCCGACGGCAAGACGCTGGGCAAACACTTCATCAGCTTCTGGGCCCGTTACGCGAACGATCGCAGCACGACGATTTTCGGCCTGGGCGTCGACGCCGACCGTATCGCCGAACTGGCCAAGCTGGTCGTCGACGGCACGATCAGCGCCACCGCCGCGCAACAGATTGCCGAAAAGATGCTCGAATCGGCCGATGCGCCGCGGACGATTGCCGAACGCAACGGGCTGATTCAGGCGACGGGTGCCGATGAACACCAAGCGTGGGTCGATCAGGCGTTTGCCGAAAATCAGCAGGCGGTCCAGGACGCTCGGAACAATCCCAAGAAGCAGAAGGCCGCCCTTGGCTTCCTCACCGGCCAGGTGATGAAGATTTCCAAGGGCAAGGCCAACCCGAAGATCACCAACGAACTCATCCGGAAGAAGCTCACCGAAGCGGGCGGGTAGTCGCGAGCAGAATCCAGAATCCGGAATTCAGAATCCAGAACTGTAGCGGCCGGCGCCCGCGCTGGGCGAAGACAATCGTTTCATTCCGAGCACCACCACAACCAATCGTGAGACCTCAAATTTCTCCTCCAGCCTCCGTGATCTCTGTGGCCAATGGTTCGTGGGTGAATCGCATCCGCCCCCCTTGTCCAACCGGAAGATCGCCCCATAGAATCCGGTGAGGGATGGGGTGACCGTCCTCATACACGCCGCAGGGCCCGGACCGCTTGCAGTAGGAACCAAGGGATCGCATCGAGCGGCCGGTACCCCCGCAAAGGAGCGCATGCCATGACAACACCAAACAAACGACACGAACATAAGCTTTTCAGAAATGAAGGCTTCACACTGATCGAACTGCTGGTGGTGGTAGCCATCATCGCCCTGCTGATCTCGATCCTACTGCCATCGCTCAGCAAGGCCCGGGCGCAAGCGAGAACGACAGTCTGTGCGTCGCGGATCGGCCAACTGGCCAAGGCGATGCTCTTGTATGCGGACGATTTCAATGAGACACCGCCGTTCATGGGCCTGGGTTGGGAAGACATCCCCACATTCGGCGGCAGCACTGCCAATGCACCCTATGACATACCCAGGATGACGAAACAGCAATGGGCCATCGCCGAGGATTGGGTCAGCCCCAAGTTCGACCTGATGTGGAACAAGACGGAGCAAGATTGGCCGACAACGGGGTGCGGCGTACGGTTTGGGTCTTTGTACCCATATTCACGATTCGAAAACCTCTATCGCTGCCCGGAGTTTGAACGGATCCAGACCAAGAGCCAGAATCAGTTCAACTACACGCGAACGATACTGGGACGAAAGTGGGTCTTCGGTGGACAGATTGGCGCGGGGGCCAACGGTGGCGTCAATGAGTCTGACTATTGGGGAAGCAGCGATTTTGGCGCGCCGGGTTACATCATGAAAGTCGGAGGCATCTACTCTCCCGGTACGCTGAACTTCTTAATCGACGAGATGTGGAACCGTCACGTCGCAGCCGATCCGACGGAACAGGTCCCCTTCGGAAAGTCAGGAGCTGTGGAGGGTGGGTGGTCAGCTAACGATTGCATGTACTACGCACTCCAGGACGAGATTGGCCAGTATCACGGGTCTGATGTGACCGGTAGGTACTCGATGGACACGTCCAAGGTCAAGAGAGGTAATTCCGCTTTCTATGACGGACACGTGTCGCTCGAAAGGGATCCGTTGCCCGGGAGGGTTGATATGAATCTGGGGTCAGTACTTTTCCAGTACAAAGATGACGTGGTGGACTGGTTAAATGGTTATGTCTACGCCCAACGGGGCCGGTTGCTGATTCCACAATGAGGGTGTTTCGCCCACCCGGCTGCCCTCGCCCCGACGCTTTGACCCGGATGGCGTGCTACCGCACATCGCAGCCGCCCTCGCCCATGCAGGCCGAACATGATCACCGGTTAGCCCAAATGCAAATGCCAGACGTGCGCGGGGCCTCGCGCTCCACGATCATGGCCGGGCGTCATATCCGGTCGAATCCGTGAAGTCACCATGTAGGGCATTATTCGTTGACTACACTTGCCTCAAGCCAACTTGGACCCGTAGAATTGTCTGAAGGAAGTGTGCTGGCTTCCCGATGCATGTCGAAAGGGTTGGGCGTCCGGGACATACGAAAACGGGGTTGTCAGGTCTGACGCCGGTCAATCCGACAAGGGAGCACCGACCATGACTACTCGGCGGAGTAGAGCCGCTCGACGTTCTGCTTGGCGCCCGGGCTTTACGTTGATCGAACTCCTGGTGGTGGTGGCGATCATCGCCCTGCTGATCTCCATCCTCCTGCCGTCGCTGAGCAAGGCGCGGGAGCAGGCCCGCACCGTCTTGTGTGCCAGTCGGATAGCTCAAATGACCAAGTCGATGATGATCTATGCTGAGGATTTCAACGAAACACCGCCCTTCATTATTCGCGACGCCGACACCGATGACCCGATGGAAAACAGCGGGAGGTCGTGTCAAATCCTGTGTAAATTCGTTTGGGGCATCCTCGCGACTTACAC
>CAZQTW010000125.1:0-8512 GCA_964596165.1 uncultured Planctomycetales bacterium
CGATATCAAGCTTTGCGCCGTCTCTCGCGGGCCGGATGGGTCGCTCCTCTATGGCGCCTTCGGCTCTTGGGGCGTTTTCGATGTTGATCCCGATGGCGGTCTGCACCCGCGTTCGCTGGTTCCTCCGGACTGCCCGACCTGGGTCCGCGCAACCCGTTTCCAGCGGATACTGTGCACGAAGGCCGGTTCCTTTTTCTACGGGATGAACGGTGTGGTATTCCGCGACACAGCCGGGCGGACGCAGTATTTCGAGCTCAACGCGGTGTCGTGCGTATATATGATCGACGACTTGGTGCTGGTCTCGACATTCGACGATGGGGTCAGGGCGCTCGATCTTGTGCGCGGGCAGGTTATGCGGGCCGAAGGGGCCCGGATTCCACAGGCAATCATCGTGGCGATGGCCGGCGATGGCCGGAGTTCCGCACTGCTGGCCACCAGCCCTCGCCGCCTGCTGATCCTGCAGGAGGGACGATTCGTCCCCCCGGTCGGCGTTCCGGGGCAGTTGCCAGGTGCGCTGACCGCTGTCGTTGCGTTGCCCGAAGGTGGTTTTGCCGTTTCGGTGGCCGGACTGGGCGTATTGTTTCTTGGGAGCGACGGAAGCCTGCGCGGGACGCTTTGCGGACCTGAGTATACCGGGGTTACCGAACTGTCGGTCGCCGAGCGAGGGATACTCTGGGCGGTCGCCGAGACCGGCCTGCTCAAGATTCATTACGGGCAGCCATACACGGTCTTCGACCGCACTTCCGGCTTGCGGGTCGATTGGCCCCAAGTGGTTTCTCGGCGTGGGCGTCCCATCGTGGCATCGGCAGGGCGAGTCTATGAATTGGTCCCCGATGGCCCCTTCGGCATTCCTCGGTTCCGCGACATTCAATCCTCCACTTTGTACGGGGTGTGGGGCATTGCGGAGATGGACGATTCCCTCTTGGTCGGCACCGGTGAAGGCGTGTTCCGTATCGAGGACAACGGCGGAACTACGCCGATCCTGCGAGGGTTGCGGGTGGCGCGTTTGGTTCCGCTTGATGCGACGACTTGTCTGGTGATCGGAGAGTATGAAATCGCGGCGCTGCGGCGTGGGCTCGGGGGATGGACGGAGTGTGCGGCGCGTGCGCCAGGGGTTGGTTATCCCTACATCGTCCATGCCGGTCCGGACTCGGCCTGGGTCGAGCTTGGCTTGAACCGGGTGGCGCGGATCGATCTGGACGAGGGGCGGGTGCGCGTGCGCCTTCTGGAAAAATTCCCCGGGGTGGAGCCCTGCTGGGTGAATGTCAGTATTGTTGGAAACACCGCCGTATTCTGCGGTTCCTGGAGCGAACCACTTATTCTCGATGCCCGATCGTTGGCGCCGGTCGCCGAGCCGGCGCTGCGGCGGCTGTTCGCGGAGTCGCCGCGACGTATCCAGCGTCTACACCGGGACGACCGGGGTACGTTGTGGGTCTCGCATGACCGCGGGATGATGCGGGCCGACGAGCGGGATGGGCGCTGGCTGCTTGACACGCAGACCTACGCCGGGGTCCAAGGTCCGACGCCCCTGATCCGCTCGTTGCCTGGAGGCGATGTCTGGGTTTTGACCGGCAGCATGCTCAATCGGCTACGCCCGCTCGCCCCTCCTGCGAGGAGGGAGAAGTCTGAGCCCGTTCTCGTTTCCCTGCGCAACGGTAGGACCAACTCGACGATCCCGATGGTCGGCCGCCCCAAGGGCGATCTCGGACGGTTTACCTACGAGGAGAACAGCCTGCAGTTTCAGTTCTTCTCCGGACGCTATGACACGATGCGCCCGTTGATCTACGAATTCCGTTTCGGCGATGGCGCTTGGCGCTACTCTGCCACCGGATCGTCGATTCTCCTGCCGGATCTGCCGGAGGGGCGATACCGGCTTCAAGTCCGCACGGTGGACGACATGGGATCGGCTGGACCTGTTGCGGATTTCCGGATGGAGATCGGCGCTCCGTGGTACCGGAGCTGGTTTGCTTACGCGCTCTATCCTATCCTTGTGGCGGGTCTGGTGCTCGGCGTCTACCGCGTCTCTGTCCAGCGTGCCCGGCGGCGGCAGGCCGAGCTCGAAAGCCAGGTCGCCGAGCGGACAGGCGAGCTCAGGGCCGCTATGGACCGCTTGCAGCTGGAGACGCAGACGAATGCTACCTTGGCGGAGCGCAACCGGTTGGCGGCGGAGATCCATGACAGTCTGGAGCAGGGATTCACCGGGCTGTCGCTCCAGCTTGAGACGACCGCTGGACTTCCCGGCTGTCCATCGCCGGTCCGGGCTGGGCTCAACGCGGCGCTGAGCATGGTTGGCTATTGCCGGAAGGAGATCCGGCACGCGATCCAGGGCCTTCATTCGCCGATACTCGGTTCGGAGGATCTCGGGACGGCGATAGCCCACATCGTGCGGCAACTGGTTCCCTCTGCCGTGCGGACCGACGTACGCATCGAGGGCGACGTTCGACGGATCGATCCGGCGACGGAGCACCATCTGCTCCGTATCGCGCAGGAAGCTCTGGCCAACGCGGTGAAGCATTCGGGCGCGACGCGCATAGAGGTCTTGCTGCATTTCGAGGCAGCGGCGTTGGTACTCTCTGTGCGCGACAACGGGTGCGGCTTCGATCCGGAATCTGTCGCAAGCGGCCCTCAGGGCCGTTTCGGATTGCCCAGTTTCAGGAATCGAGCGGCCAAGATCGGTGGAACAGTCCATATCGCCAGTCGCCAAGGGACGGGCACGACCATCCACGTTCGCGTACCGTATCAGCACATGATGGAACCGAAACCGAAGCAATGAACAGCACACAGCAAAAACTCCGGATACTGCTTGTAGACGACCATATCGTCGTCCGGATGGGGTTGTCCTACGCCATCGCCAACCAGCCCGACATGGAGGTCGTCGCACAAGCGGAGGATGGCGAGGAAGGCATCGCTCTCTACCGGCAGCACAGGCCTGATGTTGTGGTCCTCGATCTGCGCATGCCGAAGTGCAGCGGCCTCGATGTGATTGGTGCGTTGAGGCGGGAGTTTGGTCTTGTCCGTATCCTCGTGCTGAGCAACTACGCCAGTGGGGACGAGATCGCCGCGGCGCTCCACGCGGGAGCTACTGGCTTTGTCGGCAAGGAGGCTTCGCTCCCAGTGTTGCTCGATGCGATCCGGAAGGTTCATATAGGCGAGCAGGTCATGCCGGCGGAGACGGCTCGACGGCTGGCTAGCCGCTTTGCGTCGCAACTGTCCCCCCGGGAACTTGAGGTGCTCGCGCTGTTGGGGCGCGGCATGAGCAACAAGGAGATTGGCGCTGCGTTGAATGTCGTCGAGTCGACGGTTAAGGTTCATGTCACTGCCATCCTTTCCAAGCTTGGCGTCGCGGATCGCACTCAGGCCGTCCTTGCCGGAGTCAGGCGCGGGATCATTCACTTGGAGTAGCGGGTGAGCCGGGGGGCACTTGCCCTGGGATAGTAGACACAGGGTAGGGGATTGGTACGTATGGTGTGGCCTGAGGACTGCCCCGGGAGCGCTACAGCTAAAGTCGTAGTAGCTGCTCGCCGTATGGCTTCTTGCAGGGGGCGTCGGTCCAACGCTTCCTCGAATCTGCCGCACTTGGTCGCCCCCCCGCTCCGACATAGCCGGCAAGCACCAGACTGACGCTGCAAAACACAGCGACAGTAGTCCCCCAAACTACAGAACATGAAGAGACAATATCGACATAGGATAGTTGCGCTCGCGGCGATGCTATCGCCCGGGCTTATCGCACAGACGTCCCCAGCCGAAACGGCTCCAGTGGCTCCGGCGAGTGGCGAGGACGAGGTTGTTGTCCTCACGCCATTCGAAGTTCGCTCCGATTCCGACACGGGGTATGTCGCGACCGAAACGTTGGCTGGCACACGCATCCGCACCGACCTCAAGGATGTCGCCTCGTCCATCTCGGTCGTGACCAAGGAGTTCATGAACGATGTCGGCGCGACGGACAATTCGACGCTGCTTCAATACACGGCGAACGCGGAAGTCGGCGGCACGCGCGGCAACTTCTCCGGCCTTTCGATCGGCAAGACGACCGCTGCGGACTATACGCCCATTTCCAGCAATCAGCGTATACGTGGGCTCGAATCAGCCGACCAGACCATGGACTTCTTCAAGACGAACGTCCCGTGGGATTCCTACAATATCGATCGCATCGATATTCAGCGCGGCCCGAACTCCATCCTTTTCGGCCTCGGCAGCCCTTCCGGCATCATCAACGCGTCGACCCGCAACGCTATCTTCCGCAACACGGGAAGTGTCGAGACTCGTGTCGGTTCCTACGGTTCGACCCGCGGCACGATCGACGTCAACCAGTCGCTGATCGACAACGTCCTCGCCATCCGCATCGACGGTTTGTACAACCGGGAAGAATACCAGCAGGATCCGGCGTTCAAGGAGGACAAGCGAATCTACGGAGCCATCCGTTGGGACCCGAAGCTCTTCGGCCCCGACTTCTCGACGAGCTTCAAGGCCAAGTTCGAGTCGGGCAAGATCAACGCCAACATGCCTCGCCAGAGCACGCCCTACGACAACATCACGCCGTGGTTCAACACGAGCGAGGGCAACAAGCTCACCATCGGCGGTACGGGCAACTATACTGGCTATGATTTTGGCTCCGCGCCCGCGGGCATCAGCCCATGGCTGCGTGCCTCGCTCGGCCAGCAGACTGCGGGATACCTGATCAACGGTGACACCGGTCTGACTAGCAGCGTGATCGGCGGCTACATCAATGGTGGGTTCCTCAATAACAACGGCAGCGTTCGCGGCTGGAGCGACAACGCCATCGGCCAGAAGTACTCGGATCAGCTGTTCAGCATGAACAGTTACTCTGCTTATGCCGTTGCCGCCAAGTTGCTGTACAATGCGCAGTACAAGGACAAGATGCTGACGGACTCGTCCATCTTCGACTTCTACAACAACCTGATCGACGGCGACAACAAGCGGGAATGGGCTCGTTGGACTGTTTATAACGTCTCGTTCTCGCAGACGGGCTGGAATGATCGCGTCGGCCTAGAGCTCGCCTATTTCAACCAGTCGTACAAGAGCGGCGGTTGGAGCCTTTTGGGCGGTACGCCTGCGATTAATATCGACATCACGAAGGAGTATCAGGATGGAACGGAGAATCCATATTACGGCACTCCGTATGTGAGCGCGTCCTCTGGCGGCACCGGCAACTGGCACAAGTATGAGACCGAGAGCTGGCGTGGTTCGCTCTTCGGCGAACTCCGCGTTGCCGACCTGACCGACAACAGCTTCTTGGTGAAGCTGCTCGGTCGCCATCGATTCAACGGCGTGGCCAGCCGGGACAAGTTCAACACTGAGAACCTCGGTTGGATTCGGTATGCGAACGCGGATTCTTGGAACACCTACATTTCCGGCGATGCCAACAAGGCGTTCGACTACAACACGCCGGTCGTGTTTGCGTATCTCGGTTCCTCGCTGGCCGGCTCCAGCACCGCGTCCGGAGCCGATATCCCCGGTATCGGCAGCCGGATCAGCCTGAGCGACAGCCCCATCTATCTGTTCGATTCCGCTTGGATGGCCACAGGTGTGAATCCCGCTTCCCCGTGGACACCCACCGGCGCCTATCTCACAGAGCGCTACAACGCGTCCGCGACCACGCAGGCATCCAACCCCGCCAACTATAGGGGCTGGAACAACAGTTTTGCCATCGGCCTCGAAAGCTACGACGACGGTGACGACCTGTACAACTCGGCGTCGAAGGTCGAGCAGGTTGTCACCTCCTATGCCGGTTCGTGGCAGGGCTACATGTGGAATGAAGCCTTGGTCGGCACGCTCGGTTGGCGCTACGACGAGGTGAAGCAGCGCAGCATCACTGCCTCGCGAAGCAAGGTGAGTGGCGAGCATAGCCACCTGGTGTTGTCTGACGATGTCTATACGCTCCCGGACTATCAGGATAAGGACTACTACAAGGGGCACTCCGTTTCCGGCGGTGTGGTGTTCCACATCAACAAAGCCCTGCCGAAGAGCTGGGAGAAGGTGCTACCGCTCAATGTGAGTTTGAGCTACAACGACTCGAGCAACTTTCAGGCTTCGAGCACCCGTGTCGACGTCTTCGGCAATCCGATCGCCAATCCGTCCGGCGATACGAAGGAGTTCGGCGTTTTGCTTGCTACGAAGGACAACCGGTTCTCGCTTCGTGCGATCAAGTACAAGACGAAGGTCGTCGGCGCCACCGAGTCCACCGACACCGCGTTCGCGAGTACCATTGCCTGGGGACTGTGCTTCCGGAACATATTCCTCTACCAGATGGGCGGGTATGATTGGGCCAGTCGCGTGAATGCAGGCTCAACCGGCACCACGACTGTGTTCAACGGCGAGACGGTTACCTACAACACTCGCTGGTACTGGACTCCTGCCTATATCAAGGATGGACGCCCTGTTGCGACCATATACGCCAATAGTTCGCTTTATCCCAACGACAAGATCGGCGCCTACGATTATCTCGAGACCAAGGCGCAGGCCGCTGCCAGCTGCGATGCGACCATTGCCGCATGGAATGAGATTCAGGGATGGCTCGACGAGAAGGGCTTCTTCAAGGCGTGGGGCTATACGCCCACGACACTTTCCAAGCTCACGACTCGCTCCGTCTACGCCGCGTCCGCCACGGTGGGTTCCGACGGCAAGCCGGTCAATTCGACTTGGGATCCCGACACCTCCACTGTGGTGGATTATCGCAGCCGCTGGTCCGCTCCGCAGGGCTTTGCGATCACCTCGGATCGCGAGTCCGAAGGTTACGAGTTCGAAGCCACCGCCAACATCACGAAGAACTGGCGCTTGGCATTCAACGCGTCCAAGACAACTGCCGTCTATGCCAATGTCGGTGGTGGGGCCATGGGCGAGCTTTACGAGTACCTCAACGAGATGATGAACGGCGCCGCCGGCGATCTCCGCCGATGGAACGGCGACTACCAGTATGCGAACGAGATCCGCCGGGATTGGGCGAGCGGCTTCCAGTCCACTTGGGCTTATCTCAAACTCAAGGAGCGCATCGCCTCCTCCGAGCTGCGCAAGTGGCGCTTCAACGTTATCACCAACTACAGCTTCACCGAAGGTAAGCTGAAGGGGCTCAGCGTCGGTGCCGCCTATCGCTGGCAGGATAAGATCGTCATCGGCTATCCGATCTACACGAATGCCGATGGGTTTGCCGAGTATGACATCGAGAATCCGGTCTATGGTCCGTCCGAGGGTGGGCTGGACTACTGGATCGGGTACACGCGCAAACTGACGAACAAGATCAACTGGAAGATCCAGTTGAACATCCGCAATGCGTTCGAGAGCGAAGGCCTGATCCCGATCAACATCGAGCCCGATGGCAAGACTTGGGCCGGTGTTCGTATCAAGCCAGTGCAGGAATGGTCCCTCACGAACACGTTTAGCTTCTAGTCTAGAGGAAACAGGATGCCGGCCGGCGACGAGTCCCGCCGGTCGGCTCCGATCCCTGCTTGGCTATTATCGAAACGATCCGGCCCCAAGCCGGATCGTTTTTTGTCTGCTGTCTGCTAGTTCTGGCAGATGCCGATTTCGCGGAAGCCCGATATGTCGGGTGCGTCGACTCGTACCGTATGCCGTGTCCTCGATCTGCTGATGCTCATGGACATGATGGCATTGTCGTGGACTAGCGTCTGTAGCGCTTCACCTGTCGAGTTCACCGCCAGCGGCGGTGATCGTCCGGAAGCGTAGCCAGTTCCCCTTTTCAACCGAGCTGTTTCCCATCCCCTATGCAACTTCGCTCACTCCTTCCATCGCTGTCCGCCTTGGCGGCTGTTCTATTTGTCGTTTCAGCACATGCGGCGCCCAGCCTTGGGCTTTCAGCCGATTTTGTCACGGACACTGCTCCATCCGCCGCTGCCTTCCCGTTGGTGACGGCATCAGGCGTTGCTCCTCTCTGGTTTGATGCGGCCGACTGGCCCGGCGTTGTGCGCGCCGTTGGCGATCTCCAGGCCGATATCGAACGCGTTACCTCCCGCAAACCGGCGGCTTTATACGAATGCCCGAGCGCATCCGCTGTGGTCATCGTTGGCACTCTGGGCAAGTCCGCTGCCATCGATGCGCTGGTCGCCGCTGGCAAACTCGATGCCAGCGATCTGCGCGGCAAGTGGGAGAGCTTCGTCATCACGACCGTCGTTCAGCCGCTACCCGGTGTGGAGCGTGCGCTCGTGATCGCCGGCAGCGACAAGCGCGGCACGATCTACGGAATCTACGAGCTTTCCGAGCAGCTCGGCGTTTCCCCCTGGTACTGGTGGGCCGATGTGCCGCCGAAGAAGCGCGCCGAGGCATATGTGCTGCCCGGCCGTTATGCTTCCGGTGAGCCCGTCGTCCGCTACCGCGGTATCTTCCTCAACGACGAGCGGCCTTGCCTGACCGGCTGGGCCAAGGAGAAGTTCGGCGGGATCAACTCGAAGTTCTACACCAAGGTCTTCGAGCTCCTCCTGCGCCTGCGCGCCAACTACCTCTGGCCGGCGATGTGGGACAACGCCTTCAACGAGGACGA
>CAZQTW010000126.1:0-8188 GCA_964596165.1 uncultured Planctomycetales bacterium
AACCGCATCGCGCCCGCGCTGCCCGGAATTACGCACGCCTGCCGAAAGGACACCTCCTACTGCCCGCCACCGGTGGTCTACGCCCCGGCGCCCGTGTATTACGGGGGGTACTACGGATCGTGCTATGCCCCCTATTCTTACGGTTACGGCGCGAGATACTACGGAGGCTATTCGCGCCGTGTGTGTGTCAGTTCCGGCTGGGGCGACTATCGATGGCACGGTAGTCACCATGGGTCAAGACATCATGGGGGCCATCACCACCATCACCGCTAAGGCCCTCGGCCGGAAACGGGGCGTCGAGGGAATCGTCATCAACGGATCGTAGGCGGTGGAGTCTACGCGGCTGGGGACCCGGTGCGGTACCGGGTTCCCTTATTGCGCAAATACCTCAGACATGCCACGACCGGATTTGCTTTTACCGTGCGGTCCGCCGCGTCGTTGTTGCTTTGCCGCCACTCTTGCCTCAGAGGCTCTCCGGCCAGTAGCGCTCCGTAACGATCTTCTTCTCCGTGAAGAAGTTGATGACCTCCTTGCTTTGACACTTGATGTCGGCGAAGCAAGACTGCTTCATCCCGCCGAACGGAAGGGGCGCCTCCGGCGCGTGAATTCCGATGTTGATGCCTATCATGCCGGCTTTGACTTCCAGCTTGAACCGTCTAGCGTAGTACCCATTTTGCGTGTAGATCGACGCCCCATTACCGTATCGATGGCTGTTGATGACCCCGATGGCGTCGTCGAGTGAATCGCACTGCATCATGACGACGACCGGCCCGAAGATTTCCGTCTGCTCGATCGTCATGCCGGGTCGCACGTCCGTGAACACGGTCGGACCCAGGTAGTGCCCACCTTCTCTGCCGGCCACGCGGATGCCCCGGCCGTCCAGCGCAAGCGTCGCCCCCTCCTTCACGCCCGTCTCGATCAAGCCAAGAATCCGCTGCTTGGCCGCACCGCTGATAACCGGCCCCATGACCAAGGCCTCCTCGGCAACCGACGGATCCAGCGGGTCGGCGACCACAACCCCCTTGCTGGCAGCGATGAACTGCCGGATCACTTCCTGATAGGTCGCCTTGCCCACACAAGCGATTGCCGAGGCGGCCATACACCGTTGCCCGGCGCATCCGTAGCAAGACGTCAGCATGTTGCGCACGACCTCGTCGATTCTCGCATCCGGCATAACGACCAGGTAGTTCTTAGCACCGCCGAAGGCTTGGCATCGTTTTCCCTCTTTGGCGCACCGCTCGGCAATGATCCGCGCCGTGGCGGTCGATCCGACCGACGAGATCCCGGCCACCTTCGGATGCGAGATCAACGCCTCGCCTACGATCTTGTCGCCGTTCACGAGATTGACCACGCCCCGCGGAAAACCGGCCTGATGAATCAGATCGAATATCCGTTGAAGACTGCACGGCACGAGTTCCGAGGCCTTCACCACATACGTGTTTCCCGCAGCCAAGGCGTACGGCATGAACCAGAATGGCACCATCGCCGGGAAATTGAACGGTGAGATCATGCCGAAGACGCCGACAGGAAGTCGCAGCACTTCGCCGTCGATGTCCGCCGCGGCCCCGATAAGCTTCTCTCCCTGCAGCAGTGTGGGCATGCCGCAGGCCACCTCGACATTCTCGACAGCCCTCTTCATCTCGGCCCTGGCATCCGGCAATGACTTGCCCATCTCCTCGGTGATCCCGCGAGACAGCTCTTCAAAGTGCTCCTGCATCAGGTTCACCAGGCGGAAAAGGAATTCGCAACGTCGTGCGACCGGCGTCCGACTCCACTCATCGAACGCCGCCGCGGCCGCCGCGACCGCGTGATCCACCGCCTCGGCTGTAGACAACGGAACCCGCGCGATGATCTGCCCCGTGCTGGGATTCTCAACGTCGAGATGCCCGACGCTGCTCGGATCGATCCAGACGCCGTTCACATAATTCTTGAGCACCCGCACCTGCATCGATACACCTCAAGAAGGAGTCCGGAATTCGCAGGGGCGGGGGGCAACCGAGGAATTCCCGGTTCGCCTTTCCGCCGTTGGTCTCGATACCCCCGTCCTGCCCGGACCCGTCCGGCAATCCGCGATTCATTTCCTTGCAACCGGATCCTCAGGGCCGGTCACCCATTCGAAGTCGCTCGTTGATCCGGTCAATGATCGGAGGAACCTCGGAAATCGTCTCAACCACGTAATGAGCGCCGCATCGGAGCAGGTTATCCTCCGCCTTGGCGATTTTTCGCCGAAGCACGTCCGGCGCCAAGCGCGCGCAGTCTTCCTCGCTCAGCCCGACCTCATTGCCGGTCTTGCTCAGGCCGACTGTCCACACGCCCGCATTGAGACCCTCGCCAATATCCGGCTGCGTGTCTCCGATCTTGACGACGGCCTCCGGCGGGAATGTCCGAGTCGCCTGCATGTTCGCCAGCACCATCCACGGTTCCGGCCGGCCGGCCGGGACGTCGCTGGCGCAGAAGTTCGCGTCCGGACAGTAGCCCTGCTTCTTCGCTTCGCGGTAGTTGATCTCCATGGCCTCCGTGAAGTAGCCGGTTGTCGAACCGGTCTTGATTCCCCTCTTCTTCATGTCGGCCATGACCTCCAGAGTACCGGGGATCAGTCTCGAATAGTCCGCAATGCACTGAACTTGGAGCCGCTTGAAGTCCTTCTCGAACATGTCGGTCACATCCTCTTCCGTGCACTCCCGACCATGAACCTGGGTCCACTGGGCGGCAACCTCATCGATCTTCGATATCGCGCGGATGTGGTCCTTCTTCATCAAGCCCATCGGCGCCCGGGCCTGTTCCATGGAGATCTCGACCCCGCGAAGCTTGAACACCTCGATGAAGACCACCGCCGGCGCAAGGCAGCCGTAGTCCATGGTGGTGCCCGCCCAGTCGAAGATTGCCAGCTTGATCGGACCGCGATAGCTCCGTCTGTAGACGAAATCCATGTGAGGGGACTCCATGTGTGTACTGACCCCACCCCGGCGGTCCGCACCCCATCGGCGACGGAAGCCCGCCCCTCTTGACGGGTGACCGGAGAGATTACCCCTCATTCGCGAATCAAGTCAAGGCGGGCCGTCACATCGGAAAGCGTGGTTCGACTCCCCGAGACTCATTTGTCAGAAGGAGCCCACACGGCGTCAATCGAGCGTGCGACCTTCCCTCGTGCGTTCGCCTTCTCAGAGGCATTTCCGCGTTTATCGGGCGCCGGGAAGGGTTCTGATGGATTGGGTCAAATCGTGCTTACTGCCCCGGCGTCAGCATCAACTGCGTCTTCGCCCTGGCGATGGCACTGTTGCGAGCAACGTAGGCAGCCTCATCGGGAATCTTCATTTCAATCGCGGATCTCAGAGCGGCCTCCGCTGCCGCACGGTCCACCTGCCCCGGCTCCATTGCCGCCTGCGTGAGGACGGTAACGTTGTCGTCGCGCACTTGGGCGAAGCCCCCGTCGATATAGTAACGGCGCTCCGCTTCACCCGGAGCCGATTGCAGTTTCAAAACCCCGATACCCAGCTTGCACACGAGGGGTGCACGCCCTCGGAGAATGCCGATCTGGCCGTCATGAGCGGGGATAACCACCGAACTGACTTGGGTGTCCAGAACCCGACGGTCCGGCGTGATGATCGTACAGCGTATGCCACCCTTCTGATGTGCCATGAGCGCGAATCCCACAGGGGTACTAACCCTCTGCCGTTAGTCCTCACCGGCTTCCTTGTCGGGCCGGAACCTCCGCCGGCCGAAGGGAGCAGGCCGAACGCCCGCAGACGCCAGAAATCAACCACCCTTCTTGAGACGCTCGGCCTTGGCCGCCGCATCCTCGATTGCACCGACGTACATGAACGCCGCCTCCGGCAGGTGGTCCCACTTGCCGTCACATATCTCCTCGAAGCTGCGGACCGTATCCTCCAGTTGGGTGTAATTGCCCGGAAAGCCGGTGAATGCCTCGGCAAGATAGAACGGCTGCGACATGAAACGTTCGATCTTCCGGGCACGCGACACGACCAGCTTGTCCTCCTCGCTCAATTCCTCAACTCCCAGAATCGCGATGATGTCTTGGAGGTCCTTGTATCGCTGCAGAATCGCCTGCACGCGCCGAGCGACGTTGTAGTGTCGGGCGCCGATGTAGTTCGGGTCCAACAAGCGGCTGCTACTGGCCAGCGGATCGATCGCCGGGTAGATGCCCTTTTCGCTGATGCGGCGGTCCAACACGATAAACGCATCCAGGTGCGTGAACGTCGTCGCCGGTGCCGGGTCCGTCAGATCGTCCGCCGGTACGTAGATTGCCTGCACACTCGTGACGGCGCCGCCTCGGGTGGAGGTAATCCGCTCCTGAAGCTCACCCATTTCGGTGCCCAACGTCGGCTGGTAGCCGCCGGCCGACGGCATCCGGCCCAACAAGGCCGATACTTCCGAACCCGCCTGGCTGAAACGGAAAATGTTGTCGATGAAAAGCATCGTGTCGGCGCCCGTTTGATCGCGGAACCATTCCGCCATCGTCAGGGCACTCAGCGCCGCCCGCAAACGGGCGCCCGGCGGTTCGTTCATCTGCCCGAAGACCATCGCCGTATGCTCGATAACCTTCTTGGTCTGGCCTTTCTCATCCTTGAATTCGGCCTCCTGCATCTCCAGCCAGAGGTCGTTCCCCTCGCGCGTGCGCTCTCCGACCCCGGCAAACACCGAATACCCACTGTGCTCCCGGGCCGTTCGAGCGATCATCTCCTGAATAAGCACCGTCTTGCCCAGACCCGCACCGCCGAACAGACCGATCTTCCCGCCCCGAACAAACGGCGCAAGCAGGTCGATGACCTTGATGCCCGTCACCAACTGCTCCGTCTTCGGCGTCAGATCGGCAAACTCCGGAGGTTCGTGGTGAATCGAACGGCGCTCCTTGACCACCACCGGACCGCGCTGGTCGACCGGGTCGCCGACCAGGTTGAACACCCGTCCCAACGTCTCGTACCCGACCGGAACCGCCACCGGTCCGCCGGTGTCTTCGATCGGCGTGTCGCGAATGACTCCGTCCGTACTGTCCAGCGCAACCGCGCGAACCACACCGTCGCCCAGGTGCTGCGCCACCTCACACCACAACGTCTCCTCGTGGCGCCGCTCGCCGACCACGCGGGTCACCTGCACCTTCAACGCGTTGTAAATGGCCGGCATGCGATCCGGATCAAACTCGGCGTCCAGCGTTGAACCGATCACCTGCGTGACCCTGCCGATGTTGGGTTTCTTCGTCTCGGCCATCAATCATCTCCTACGCCAGTGCCTCGGCGCCCCCCATAATGTCCAACAACTCCATCGTAATCTGTGTCTGACGGGCACGGTTGTAGCGCTGAGTCAATTCCTTGATCATGTCGCCCGCGGCCTCTGTCGCCGCCTTCATGGCCACCATCCTCGCCACCTGTTCGCTGACGGCCGCGTCCATGAAGCACTGGTACAGGCGGGCCTTGACGGTCATGGGAAGCAGCTCGGCCAAAATCCGCTCGGGGGCAGGAGTAAAGTCGTATTCCACCGCGGCTGTGCCCTGCCCTGCCGACGGCATCGACTCCCGACCCCCCGGGGTAAGTCCGCCCACCTGCTGAATCGGCAACAGTTGTAGGATCTCGGGTTTCTGCGTCCCGGTTGAGATGAACCTCGTATAGGCCACGTACACCGAGTCAACCTGGCCCAGGGCGTACTGCCGGATGAGGTCCTCGGCAAGGGGATCGATGTCGGCGAACCTGGGCTTGTCCTCGATCTTCGTACTCGTTGAGGCCGGCTTGCGACCCAGAAAGGTGAAATAATTGATACCCTTCTTCCCGAACAGGTGGAGATCTACGGAAAGGCCGGCCTGTTCGGACACGCCGACGTGCGCAATCGCCGTGCGTAGCACGTTGCTGTTGTAGCCGCCGCACAATCCGCGATTGGACGCCAGCACCAGCAAGCAGGTCCGCCCCGACCCCTTGTTCACCTTGAGCAACGGATGCTTGATCTTCCCCTGCACGCTGCCGCTCAACTGCTCCACCAACTCCGTGATCTTCGCCGTGAACGGCTTGCTCGCCATCGCACGGTTGTAAGTCAACTGGTAACGGGCCGTTGCAATCAACTGCATCGTCCGCGTGATCTTGCGGATGTTCTGCGTCGCCTTGCGACGTTTGACTATCGCCCGTGCCTTCGCCATCGATCAGTCCCTGTGGGGCATCCGGCTCGTCGCTATCCGTCTTCCGTCTTCCCGCCCATACCCCAAGCCCGTCTCGCCCTGTTCTTTCCCGACCTATGCGGCCGCCACAAATCGAGCCTTGAAGTTCTTGATGATCTCGATGAGCTTATCCTTCACCGGTGGAAGCTGCTTCTTGGTGGTCAGTTCGTCCCAGATCTCCATGTGCTCATCGTGAACGTGCTTCAGAAGGGCTCTCTCAAACTCCTCGACGCGCGACAACGGCAGGTCGTCCAGGAAGCCGTTCACGCCCGAGAAAATGGAAACAATCTGATCGGTAACATGATACGGCTTGTATTGAGGTTGCTTGAGCAACTCGACCATCCGTGCCCCGCGGTCAAGCTGCGCCTGCGTCGCCGCGTCCAGTTCGGTACCCAACTGCGCAAAGGCCTCCAGTTCGCGATAGGCCGCCAGATCCAATCGAAGACTACTGGCCACACCGAACATGGCCCGGTTTTGTGCTTTGCCTCCGACACGCGATACGCTGATGCCGACGTTGATCGCCGGTCGAACGCCGGCAAAGAATAGGTCAGGCTCCAGATAGATCTGGCCGTCGGTAATGCTGATCACGTTCGTCGGAATGTACGCGGAAACCTCTCCTTCCAGGGTCTCGATGATCGGCAGGGCGGTCAACGATCCGCCCGTCCCCGGTACGACGCGAATCTCGTGAGAATCCTTGTCGGCCATCTTGCCGAGGGCTTCATTGGCCTCCTTGATTCCTGGGACCCCGACGTACACGTGGTCGTTCACACCCTTCTTTGCACCCTCGGGCGTTCCTTTACGAACGATGATCCGCCGTTCAGCCAGCTTGCACGACCGCTCAAGAAGGCGGCTGTGCAGATAGAAGACGTCGCCCGGATAGGCCTCGCGACCCGGCGGCCGACGGAGCAACAACGACAATTGCCGATAGGCCGTCGCTTGCTTGCTCAGATCGTCATAGACACAGAGGGTCGCCTTTCCCTCCTCATACATGAAGTACTCGGCCATTGCACATCCGGCATAAGGCGCAATGTACTGAAGCGGCGCCGGATCCGAACTGCTCGCCACCACCACAATGCTGTAGTCCATCGCCCCGTGCTCGCGGAGCGTTTCGACCACGGATGCGACCGTCGATTCCTTCTGGCCGATCGCCACATAAACGCAGATAACGGCATTGGGGGTGCCCCAGTTGGCCTTCTGATTGATGATCGTATCGATGGCAATGGCCGTCTTGCCGGTCTTGCGGTCGCCGATGATCAACTCCCGTTGTCCGCGCCCGATGGGGATCATACTGTCGATGGGCTTGATCCCTGTTTGAAGGGGCTCGTTCACCGGCTGGCGCTCGGCAATTCCGGGAGCCTTGAACTCCAGGGGCCGTCGGTGCGGCGACTGAATGGCGCCTCGCCCATCCAGAGGATTGCCCAGCGGATCAACCACGCGACCAATCAAAGCCTCTCCCACAGGCACCGACAGCAGAAGCCCTGTTCCGTAGACGTCGTCCCCTTCCTTGATGTCCAGATAGTCGCCGAGAATGACCGCGCCGATGGAGTTCTTCTCAAGATTGAACACCTGGCCGGCCGGTCCCCGGTCCTTGTCCTTGAACCGCAACAACTCGCCGGCCATCGCACGCCCTAGACCGTAGATCCGAGCGATGCCGTCACCGACCTCCAAGACTTTGCCGACCTCCGCCACTTCGATCTCGGGGCGATAGTGCGAGATTTGCTCCTTGATCACCGACCGGATCTCGTCCGCGTTAATGCGTGTCATGATTGCTTCCCACTGACTGACTGCCTGCAACCTCGGCCCAAAGCCTCACGTGCCGGCCGTCGCACCCTGATGTCAACGTCCCTTGTGAATGCCCGAGAGGATTTCCCGGCTTCCACGTTCCACCAGGGACTCGCGAAGGCGAGCCAACCCGCGACGCAGGGAGCCGTCGTACTGCCTGTCGCCCACCCTGACGACCAGCCCACCCAACAAGGTAGGATCGCCTTGCTCCCTTACCACGGCCTGCTTGCCCCACATCGCCGACCA
>CAZQTW010000127.1:0-8111 GCA_964596165.1 uncultured Planctomycetales bacterium
AACCGCATCGCGCCCGCGCTGCCCGGAATTACGCACGCCTGCCGAAAGGACACGCAGCAAGAGGGCAGGCGTCATCAACGACCAAAAGGCATATTATATTACGATTGGTTGCCCGTCCATCCGTGCGTGGACAGCGGGTTGAATTACCTCAGTCTCGACATCAGGTGGCGGATGCGAAGAAGCATGGTAACGAGGCGTTTATTGGTGTCTGATCAGTCTGCCGGCTTCCGGAGAATGTGGCGTGCAAGGTGATCCTGGATCTCGCGATGGCGGGGGATTGGCTGGCAGGCACCCGTTCGGGGATTCTGATACCAATCGTGCCGTCCACCGTGACGGATGAGGGTGTAACCATTCTACTCAAGCTGCCGGATAAGGTCAACGCGTTTCATGCGATTGGGAGTTCGGCGACGCGGCGGACGCCGGGAATCTTGCCGCTGGTAAGATCGTTGTAGATGTCCTTCAGGTTCTCTTGAAGTTCCTCAAGGGTCTCTCCCTGAGTCATGTAGTCCGGGAATTCCTCCACGTAACCAAGCCACATGCCCTCATGCTGCCAGTAAACGTATCGAACCGTCTGCATAATATTGATCCTATCGCCCTGGACGCCTGAGTTCAATTGCTGGAGTCTGTTTGCCCATCCCCCACTCGCTGACCTCCACCGGTGAAACGCCAAGACTCAACAATCGGAGGGACGACTCCGGTGAGGTTCCTGGTGAATCGCACCCCACTCGCCAAACAGGCTATGCCGCACCCTCCCGCGCCGTCTAAGACGCCCATTTGAGCGTCAGTTTCTTGCCTGAATGGGCACAGTCGCGAAGATAGAGGTTGATCAGGTTCTGATAGGGCACTCCCGTCTCCTTAGCCAGCGACTTGAAGTACTCGATCACGTCGGTGCCCAGTCGAAGCGTAACCTGCTTGCGGAAGTGCTTGGCGTAAGGGTTCCGCACCGAATCCGTGAAGTCATATTTCTTTCTCATAAGAGACTCCCATACTGCTTGCGCTCATTTCGGGTCGCCTTGCGGGCCGAAATGAGGCGGATTACCTGATCGTCTTGGCGATAGGCATGACACACAATCAGCAGACGAAACCTTGCGCTAAGACCCAAAAGAACGAACCTGTCTTCCTCCCGCGAGTGATCAGGATCATGTTTCAATCGGGCCTTCTCATCCGCGAATACGGTTGAGGCTTCTTCAAAGGACACCCCATGCTTCCGGAGGTTCTCCTTGGCCTTCACGTCATCCCACGCGAACAAGAGCCGGTTCATAATGCTATCTTATTGCCGATTGCATTACGTTTCAAGAGGAAACCCATTTCATGTTTCTTCGCAATAGCGGGGCCTATACGACGCTGAGGACCAGTGACCCGCGTTCGCAACGGCTCAGGGCGGGGTCTTTCTTGGTATCGTCGTTCGGGGTACCTACATCCTGTTGTTCAGCGGTGGCACTTCGAGATGCTCCGATGCATACCTAACCAAAAGGTGTTTCTCCAACGACACAATGAGCCCCAGGGATCGTGGCGCGACGGAGGGGGAAATGAACGTCTTCTTGTCCCAGGTTCTTAACCCCTGCAGGAACTTGTCACATTCGGTTCCGGTCAGTGTGTGGGTAAGCGTCTTTGTATAGAGGCATCTGATGTGTGCAAGGCCGATCCTGTCAAAGACGAATCATACGCGGATGTTGGTCTGTTGTGTACTGCTCGCTGAATTGCTCGGCCGGGTCTCTTGGTGGCAGCGCGTCCTGACGGCCTGTTCCGTCTTCCCGATGTAGAGGATGTCACTCACGCCGACGAGCCGTGCCACGGGCCTGTCCAAGACGAACAGATAGGTAACGTCGCAATCACTCTGACCGGAATATGCGATCCAGTTGAAGTCGTTCTGGATGCCAGCAAAGTCCATAAACTCTTCAACGCAAAGGCCGCGTGGCTTGGCGACCTGGACACTCCATGCGAGTAGAGACTACGTACGATTCTCGCAGGAATCAGAAAGAAGACAACATTGTTCGCCCTTCCAATCGACCTGAGGAGGTAGTAATCACAGTCTCCTGTAGACAATCACCACCGCACCCGGGCGGTCGGGAATCTCGATGTACAACCCCCTCTGCATCAGATCCTGACCGGAAGCCTCCTGCGATTTGTCCTGGTCCAGGTTGCGCACAGCGTATCGCGCGCTCGCGTCTAACCCCTGGAGCCTGAACTCGGCGGACCGGAAGGGGCTGTCGCCTCGGCGAAACGCCTGCACCATGCCCTCTGCGCGGTCCGACCGGTCGAACTGCCAGGCCATCCATGTGTCGTTGTCGAGGCTGTACCGCGTCAGGGGATAGTAGTCGCCGTAGAAGTAGTCCGCGACCTGTTGCCATTCGCGGGTGAGCTTCCGCAGGAGGTCCCAGTTAAGGTCCTTTCGCCGGGCGTCGCAGCTCAGCGTGGTATCCAGACCCAGGCAACTCCTGAAGATGTAGGCATCGAAGTCGATGAAGCCGGTCCCCCAAAACGGAACCCAGAAGGCAAATCCGTATGTGTGGCACTGCTCGCCGACCGGATCGAGGATGTAGTCGCTCCTCAGCAGCGGCACGGACCGCCGAAGCGTCTCCAGATCATTTCGGTGGCCTCCACTGGCGCAGGAATCGATCATCATGTCCGGATGCCGCCGGACCAGCTCATCCCAAAAGGACAAATAGCCCTCCACGTGGCGGATCTCGGTGATGCCCTGGCGGTCCTTCGCATCGTTCGCCCGCCAGTGCGGCAGCGGATCCATGTTGAAATCCTGCCGGTAATAGTCGATGCCTTCGTCGGTGATGATCTTGTCGTAGTGATTGACCAGCCACTTCCACGCGTCAGGGTTGCCCAGGTTCAACAGCCCGCCGGCCTTGCCGCCCAGCACCCACTCGGGATGGTTGTTTGTCAGCCATGAATCGGGCGTCACTCGTTCCGGCTCAAACCAGACGATGAGCTTGATCCCCTTCGCATGCGCGTGGTCGGCCACACCGCGCAGCCCGCGCGGAAACCGCTTCTTGTCCACCTCCCAGGTACCCGTGCTCGTCCAATCACCCTTGTTGACGTACCAGCCGGCGTCCATCCACCAGTGGGTGATGTTGATGCCCTCCTCGGCGAAGCGATCGATGTACCGAATCTCGTCGGCCTCGTTGCACAGGAGTCCCGGGAACTGATTCCCGCTCACGGCCGGCATCTGCGGCGGCGGCAGCTTACCGCCGCGCCGGGGGATGTTGTGCGCGATCATCCATCGCCGCCAGGTGTTCTGGCTTCGGATGTAGTCGCCCTTCCAGAATTGCAGGACGACCAGCGGCGTGCGGACCTCCTCGCCCGGCAGCAACTTGAAGTGAGTAAGTTCCTGGCCGGCGGTGATCCTCAGGCCCATCGTCTCATCGCGCACGAACTCCGCCGCCCACATCCCCGGCCAGCCGACGACAGCGATGACGCCCTCGCCGGACCACTCAATGTTGAAGTACGGGAACACACCCGCACACGGACGCCCGTGGCTCGGCGCAAGGCGCAACTTCTCCTTGGGCTTCAGTTCTGACGTCAGCGGCTGATAGTCGTTGCGGGTCACATTCGTGCCGACATGATGATGCAGGATGAACTCGCCGCGGTTGTCCCTGTTGAGCCGCGTGTCCAGCGCCATGATGTCCGACAGGATCGGCGTATCGGCCGAGCCGGTGTTCTTGAAGTACAGCGTCCATTCCACCGTTGGGAAATCGCCGTACTCGATCGCCACGCAGCGCACGACCAGGCCGGTCTTGGGATCGGTATAGATCGACGTTCGTTCGGTTCGCTGGTCGTCCAGCTTCTTCGCCGTGCGCTTGACGTCCCACGTCTTAAGGAACTCGGTCGACGGCTTACCGTCGTACTTGAACGAGAAGGCGGGCTCGGTGGTGGGCGGCGGCCGAACCGCGTCAGATAGTGGCATGTCGCCCAGCCAGATCTCGCCCCCGTCGGCTAGCGTGACTTTCGCATCGGCCCAGTCCGCCTGGTCACACGAGATGCCGTCGCCGTTATCGCCAACCTCCAGAGTGAATTCGGTCGCCCCGTTGAGGTCCACGTTGACCGGCACGCCTGCATCGGTCACGTGTATGACCTGCGAGCGGAAGGCCTCTTTTCCGGCGACACTCACGGAGAACACGATGCTGCCGCCGCCGGCGCGGCTGTCGATGCCCACAACAGAGGTGAACGTCTTGCCCGGCCCGGACAGCCGGACGATCACCTTGCTGACGGCGTGGCAGTAAAGCCCTCGCCTGTACTCCTTGCCGGCGATCTGCAACGGCTGGTTCGCTCGGGCATTCATCTGCACCGGGCCGTGGTTGGCGAGCACGACAAGTCCGGATCGGGGCTGCTCGGCCAACTGGATTCCCTCGAACTTGGCCGCGACCCATCGCCGGCATTCCGCCATCTCGTCGGGCAGTATGGTTGTCGGAAGACACACACTCGATGCCGTCAGCATCAGGAGCAGTTGCGTCATGGGAAATAGCCTCCGGACAGATGACAACTGTATTTCAGACAGCGATCTACTTCGCGCCCTTCCGATAGGCGATGATCACGGCCCCCGGCCGATCGACGATCTCGATCCGAAGCCCCTTCTGCACCAGTTCATCGCCGCTGACCTCATGCGGCGTGTTCTGATCGAGGTCGGTGACAACATATCGGGCCTCGGTATCCAGACCCCGGAGCTTGAGCCGGCCGACCTCATACACACTCTCAGGACGGCGGAAGACCTGCACCATCCCCTTGCCCAGGTCCGGCCGATCGAACTGCCAACCCAGCCAGGACGTATTCTCCAGGCTGTACGGTGTCAGTGGGTAATAGTCGCCCAGGTAACAGTCGGCCACCTGGCGGAATTGCTCGCACAGCCGTCGCATGAGGTCGTAGTCGGCGTCCTTGATCCGCACGTCCCAGATGCAGTTCAGAAGCGGAACCATGTTGCTGCGGAAGTCGTAGGCGGCATAGGTCCCCGTGCCGGTGCCGCTGAGCGGAAGCCAAAATGAGATGCCGTAGCTGTGGCACTGAGTCCCCACCGGGTCAAGCCGCCAGTCGGTCCGCCAAAGCGGTACAGACCGGCGCATCGTCTCCAGGTCGTTCCGCCGGCCGCCGCTCGCACACGAGTCGATCAATAAACCGGGGTGCCGGCGGAGCAGTTCATCCCAATACGCGAGGTAGCCGGTGACGTGGTTGATCTCCGTGATGCCCTGGCGATCGGAGGCATCGTTCTTTCGCCAGAAGTCGAGCGGGTCCATGTTGAAGTCCTGGCGATAAAGGTCAATGTTTTGCTCGGTGATCACCTTGTCGACGTGGTCCGTCAACCATTGGCGGGCCTCGGGATTACCGAGATTCAACAGCCCGCCGCCCTTGCCGCCCAGGACCCACTCCGGGTGTTTCTCGGTGAGCCATGTGCCGGGAGCGACACGCTCCGGCTCAAACCAGACGATGGTCTTGATGCCCTTGGAATGGGCGTAGTCGCTGATGGCTCGCAGGCCGCGGGGGAACCGCTTGGTGTCGACCTCCCATGTGCCGGTCTTACCCCAGTTGCCGTCGCAGACGTACCAGCCGGCGTCCATCCACCAGTAGTCAATCTTCAATCGCTCCTCCAGATACCGGTTGATGAACTGCATCTGGTTGGCTTCGTTCGCATCGACCATCTCATTGGTAAAGTGCGAACTGCAGCCGAACAGCATCGGCGGAATTGGTTTGCCACCCGGTTTGGGCACGTTGTGGGCGAGCATCCAACGACGGAACGTGTTCTGCGAGCGTATGCGATCGCCCTTCCAGAACTGCAAGACGATCAGCGGCGTGCGGACCTCCTCGCCGGGGAGCAGCTTGAAGTGCGTCAGCTCCTGGCCCGCCCGCACACGCAATCCGTTGGCCTCGTCACGAACGAAACTCGCCGCCCACTGACCGGGCCAGCCCACGACCGCAATGACGCCTTCGCCCGGCCACTCGATGTTGAAGTATGGCCAGTCGCTGTTGGACCCGCGTCCACCGGACGTGGCGATGCGTCGGGTCGCCTTGTGAGGCAACGGAGACCTCTGAGGGGCGTAGTCATTGGGGGCACAGGGACTCCCCACGTGGTGATTCAGGACAAACTCACCGGGTGAGGCGAATCGGGCGTAGACCTCGTCCTTCTTCCGCTCGAAGCGGGCGTCCAAGGCCTGGATGTCCGAGATGATGGGCGTATCGGCCGCGCCGGTGTTCTTGAAATACAGGGTCCACTCAACCGTGGGAAAATCGTGGTACTCGATCGCCACCCAGCGAATCGCCAGACCCGTTTTGGGATCCGTCCAGGTCAGCGTCCGCTGTGTTCGCTGATCATCGAGCTTGGTTACCTGGCGGCCTAGCTTCCAACCCTTGAGCAGCACGGTGGATGGCCGGCCGCCATAGCTGAATGAGAACGGCAGGTCGGTCGCTATCGGCAGGGGAACTTGCCCCTCGATAATCGGCAGGTCGCCCAGCCAGAGAATGCGCCCGTCGGCCAGTACGATCTTCGCATCTGCCCAGTCGGCCTGATCGCAGGCGAAACCGTCACCGGCGTCGCCGACCTCCAGCAAGAACTCCGCCGCGCCGTTCAGGTCGATGTTGACGCGCTCGGGGGCCATCCCTTCGCGCATGACCTTCGAGCGGAACGCCTCCTTGCCGCCCACCGTCACCGAGAACACGATGCTGCCGCGCCCCGGCATCGTCTGGGGGTTACTGTCCACACCGACGACGGCCGAGAACGTCTTCCCCGGGCTGGGTAGACGCACGCCGACCTTGCTGGTTGCATGACAGAACACGCCACGTGGGTACTCCGTCTTGCCGATCGTAAGCGGCCGTCCCATCCGGGTGTTCTTGCACAATTCGTCGTAGTTAGCTAGGACCGCCAGCCCCCACGTGGGCGGTGCGACTTGGCCGGCCCCCTCGAACGTTGCGGCCACCCACCGCCGGGCCTCGGCCATCTCGTCAGGCGCGACCGAGGAACCCCACGTTGTGCGCTGGACCAGGACGCCAATCAACGTACCAACGACGCCCAAGAGAAGTCTTGACTTCATGCGTGGTTACCCCTTTTCCTGCTGTCTGCCCCCATAACGAGTGGCGCCAATCGTTCCTCACTTGACCGCTATGAACCCAGAGGATCGACGCCGCTCGAACCGCGCTCACGACCGCGAGACATCCGGCCTGCCCTTCTCCCGCGATTGAACTCTCAGGAAGCGGTCGTAAGGCGAACGGTCGGAAAGAGCATATAATATTATAATTGGCTCCGACAGTTCGTCCAAGCAGCCGCCCGAAGAAACGGTAGGCAGACGCCCGCGCGTCCGCTCTGTCAGCGTGGCTTGGGTCCAAGCTCTCTGAGCGCGTAGACGAGACTGACGCCAGCGACTCCAATCAGCGTTTCTTGTAGATGATCACCGCCGCGCCGGGCCGTGTTGGAACGTTGACCAACGGTCCTTTCTCGATGAGCTCGCGACCACTGACCTGTTGCGGTTTCTCTTCATCCAGGTTCGTCACCGTGTACTGCGCCTCGGGATCCAGACCTCGCAAGGGCAACCGTGCCGACTCATAGATCGAGTTCGGCCGGCGGAAGACTTGGACGACGCCCTCGCCGATCTCCGGACAGTCAAACTGCCATGCGATCCACACCGCATTATCGCGCGTCCACGGCATCAGCGGATAGAAATCGCCGTAGTAGTATTGGCTGACCTTGCGCCATTGGTTATAGAGCTTGCGGAGCAGGTTGTAATTGATCTCCCTGACGCGAATGTCGATGCCCGAACCCAGGCTCGGCGCGGCGTTGCTCCAAAACGCGTAGGGTTCCACATCGGTGTAGCCGCCGCCGTAATAGGGCGCGGCCGCCGAGGCCACCGTGCCGGTGCCGTGATAAGGAAGCCACAACGAGATGCCGTAGGTCATGCACTGGTGACCCGTCGCTTCGTAGGCGTAGTCGCTCCGCCAGAGCGGCACCGCCCGGCGCATGGTCTCGAGGTCGTTCCGCCGACCGCCCGACGCGCAGGAGTCGATCAGCATATCGGGGTGACGCTTTCGCAGCTCGTCCCAATAGGCCAGGTAACCCGTCACATGCTTGATCTCGGTAATGCCCTGCCGATCGGCGGTGTCGTTCCCGCGCCAATGGTGAAGCG
>CAZQTW010000128.1:0-7912 GCA_964596165.1 uncultured Planctomycetales bacterium
GACGGCGAGGGCTCATTTCCATGGGCGGGCGAACAGCCCGGCGCTCGCTACTTCCTGTTCAAGGTGAGCGGCGTCATTGACGGCTCGATCCACGTGCCGCACGGAGACATCACCATTGCCGGTCAGACGAGTCCCGGCGGGATCATTGTTCGAGGTCTCGTGACGGACGAAACCCCGTTCGTCGACAGCACGATCGCCGCGAATCGAGGAGTCGCTCCGACCCAAGTCGTCGGCAACTTCATCATCCGTCACATCCGTTCGCGTCCGGCGTTGAATCTTCCGACCAGGAGTGGGTTCCTTCACGAGGACGGACTTCGCATTCGCCGGTCGCATAATGGGATCGTCGATCATCTCTCGATTGGCAACGCCTACGATGAGTCGATCGAGGTCTCGATGTCGCACGATATCACGGTTCAGAACTGCCTGCTCGCCGAAAACACGGGCGAAAACGCGCCGTACGGCGGTTTTCTCATTCAGTTCACCGATCCGGCCGGAGGGTTCGAATTGAATAGGCTTTCAATTCACCACAACTGCTGGAACCGGATCGTCACGCGATGCCCGGCGATTGGCGGGTTATACGCCCGACAACCGATGCGGATGCAGATTGAGGTCTCCAACAACTTATACTGGGACACGGCCTTCTACATGGAGCCGAATCCGGTTGCCTATGAGGGCGGTCCGCCGATTTACTATCAACTGAACTGGGTCGGCAACTACGGCTACCAGCGGGCAAGCGCGCCGGGCCTGGGCGGCGGCTACACCTACGGCGCCATCGATTCACAATTCCTCGTCCTTGCGCCCCAGGAAAACGCCACCTACTTCAAGGACAACCGGGTCAACCTGTATGCGGATGTGAGCGACTATCAGTTGTCGTACTGCTGCAACGACTATCCCCAGGTACTGGCCGGCGGTATCGAGAACCTGACGTTTCCACGGAATGAGAACCCGGGGCCATTTGCCCGGTCGGCACGGCTGCCGTTTCCTCCCATCACCTACCACCCCAGCGCGCACATGCGGGACTACATGACGGCGAACGTCGGGGCCTTTCCGCGAGATCCCATGGACAGCCGTTTGATGGCCCCCGTCCGAACGGGGACGATCGACCCGGCAGACCGAAATATCAACCCCGCCGGCGATACGTTCACACTCGCGTTCGCTTCGGACGCCCCTCCGCAGCCGCCCGCCGACAGCGACAGCGACGGGATGCCGGATGAATGGGAGCGAGCCCACGGGCTGAAGCCCGATGAGCCGGACCACAACGGGAGGGATCTTTCGATCTCGCTGACCGGGCGAGCGGGGTATACCAACCTCGAGTGCTACCTGAATGAGCTGGCTGACAGAATCGTGCGTCGCTAGACCTGCCGGCCGCTGTCCCGGATTCGGCATGTATCTCCGCCGGCCAGAGCGACGGCCCAATCGATTGCGTCAAGCATACTGAGTTCGCTGGCAATGCCGCGACCGGCGATGTCGAAGGCCGTTCCATGATCGACCGACGTCCGGATGATCGGCAAGCCGAGCGTGATGTTGACGCCCCGAACGGCCGACCATTCGTGCAACCGGTCGTCATAGGCGAACCCGACGAACTTGACGGCGATGTGCCCTTGGTCGTGGTACATCGCGACGGCGACGTCATAACCGCCGGCCGCCGCCTTGGCCATCAGGGTGTCCGACGGGAGCGGACCTTCGGCATTGACGCCGAGTTGCCGGGCGTCTTGAATCGCCGGCGCAATCTCCTCGATTTCCTCTCGTCCAAAAAGGCCGGCCTCACCACCGTGCGGGTTCAGGGCCGCAACGGCTACCCGGGGTTCGGCAATGCCGATTCGGCGCATGGCTTCATCGGCCAGCAGGATGACCTCCTTCACCCGATCGCGCCGAACATGCGTGCATGCATCGCGGAGGGACAAATGGCCGCTCACATGGGCTACGCGAAGGCGCCCGACGGCCAACATCATCGTGTAGCGGCGGGTGCTCGTCAGTTCCGCCAGCAGTTCGGTGTGCCCTGCGTAGTGATGTCCGGCGAGATGGATCGCCTCTTTGTGGATGGGGGCGGTTACCAGCGCATCCGCCTCGTGCGACAGGAGCATTCGGACGGAGCGGACGACATACTGGTACGCCGCTTCGCCCGCGGCCGCGCTGACGCCGGCCTGGAATACGTCGCCCTCATTCAACAGTCCGAGGTCGATCAGGTTGACGCATCCCGGTCCGCAGCGTGCGTCATCGGGGTGCCGAATCCGGCGACAGGATAGTCTCAGCCCGGATACGTCAGCAGCGGCCTTCAAGGGCGGCCAGTCCCCGACCACGATCGGACAACACGCCTCGTAGATGCCTTGGTGTTGAAGGGCCTTGACGCAAATCTCCGGACCGACACCGGCGGGGTCGCCCATCGTGATCAACAACCTTGGTGTATGCGGTGGATTTGTTGTGGGCATGGGCGAATGGTGTACCGCGCCATGCCAAGAACAGCAAGTGAGCCCATTTTAGCGTCTTCGGTCGGTGGAGAGGGGATGCTGGCGTCGCTACCTACGGAAGAGGGGGGACCACATGGTGGGGTGACCGACGCGCTCGATTTGGGCAAATTCAGGTGGGCGGGCCCTAAGAATACAAATGCCTTGTGGAAATAGACTTACGCGGCTCCGGTAGTGGACACGTGTGTTTCACACATCCCGAAGCCAGACGTGTCCGCGGCCACTGGCGATCTTCGAGTTGATTCAACCCACTGGCGATGATAGACTTCAGTTGTCGGAAGGTTCTGGACCCTTGCGTGTTGAACGGGACATTGCGAGCTCCAGAGTCTCCGGCCGAGCGGTTGGTTTTACTGCCGGAACCGACCGGGCGATGAGCCTGGGGCGGCGGCCCCAGGGGGTTCAGGCCTGGATTTGACTGCCGCTGTTACACCGCAGGGGTGGTTGCCAGGGTGGCCCAATCATGAAAGGAGGTGATCCGGTGTCGAGTAGCATAGGTGCGCTGCCGTAAGGCAGCACTCGCAAGCTGCTATACGGCAGCGCCTAAAACTTACCGGGCCGGCACGCGAGTTAAATCGCCGTCGGCCCGGTGCTTTTTTGGGGGGGCGAGTGCCCGTTTCGATGTGCTTGATCTGTCAGGGCTACTTCCAGGGAGGGGCAGGTATGTCGATGGGCGGCCGCAGACCCCTCTGTGCGTAAATTGCCTCGAACAAGAACTTCATGCTTGCAATGGTCAGCGCCTGGAGATCCTCCACTCCCTCGAAGGTCCTCTCGCCATACTTGCCCGGCGGATTGGGATGAGGATCGCGCCGGAGATCGGTGTGACCGTCATAATAAGCGACGCCACCTCGCTCGATCGGCTTGCTGGGGTCGTAGAACTCCGATTCCTGGGTTTTCGGCGCGTGGTATCTGCCCAGCTCATCGTGAAAAGACAAGAGTGTTTCCGTGTCTGTCCAATGCCATCTTATCTCCTGCGCGGGATCGAATAGAGCCGGCGGTCGCGCAACATGATGATCCCACTGTTCATCGACGAGTATCGGCAGGGCGCTCGGGGCGAAGACGGCGCTGGTCTTGAGGAGCATCCCCTTGAAATCGCCCATGCCTTGCGCGTTGTAGCCACCCTCATCCGAAAAACCGGCGGTGGTCCACATGGCCGGAATCCGGAAGCGTCGTCCCCACTCGGGCCGGGTGTAGTTGAAGGCGTTTTGCGTCTTCTCCGGATCGTTGATGCGTTCGAATTCGGGGCAGCGATACAGGTTTACGAATCGTGCATACGGGTAGACCGACCCACTCTCGGGTACGCGGACATCCTGAGGCCAGTTCTCTTGTCGACATCGGAAGAAGTCGGCCTTGCGCTGTGCTTCCTGATCAATCGGCCAGAGTCGCGGCGGCAACGTCACAACCCAGTTCTCGTTGGGGTCGAACAGCATTCCGATGTTGCGGCTGGTGTCCGGAAAATCGACTCCGGGCGTGCATCCCATAAACGGGGGCGTCTCGTTG
Organism: uncultured Planctomycetales bacterium; assembly: GCA_964596165.1. Lineage (GTDB taxonomy): Bacteria > Planctomycetota > Phycisphaerae > UBA1845 > JAFGLZ01 > CAYUQT01. Next base: position 3,963 of record CAZQTW010000128.1, read on the forward strand.
AAGTCCTCAGCGTACATCAGGACGGCCTTACACAACTGACCGACTCGCGAAAGGCAGAGCACCGTTCGTGCCTGGGCGCGAGCCTTGCTTAGCGAGGGAAGAAGAATGGAGATGAGCAGGGCGATGATCGCCACAACGACGAGGAGCTCAATGAGCGTGAAGCCTTTGGGGCCTCCGCCGACGCGCCGAGCAGTGTGTTGGTTCTCGTTCTCTGATGGGGCGAATCCCGGATTCACAGTCGTCCTCCGTTCACGTTTTCACGTACATGGCGGCCGTCAGATAGACAATTGCGAAGTTGACTAGACATTGTCCTTAGGCCAAAGATCACGTTAGTTTATCGTGGCCAGCTATGCTCATTGGCTTACCCGCTTAGCTCTTAGTAATTATACCGCCCGCCTGAGCCTGGGAAAGCCCCCGACTTGACCATTTTGCCTCTCACCGATACGCTCACCGACGATGGGCTTGGCGCCCACCCGGCGTAGGGTCCTATATGCCCAAGACGCTCTATATCATTGATGGGCACGCCCAGATCTACCGCTGCTACTACGCCCCATTTAGGGATCTGAACGCCCCGTCGGGGGAGCCGACGCGCGCCACGTTTGTCTTCTGCCAGATGTTGTTCAGCCTGATTCGCAGCCGGCGTCCGGACTTCCTGGTCATGGTCATGGACTCGGCGGAGGTGCCTACCTTCCGCAACGAACTGTACGGGGATTACAAGGCGAATCGCGAACCCCCGCCGGACGACTTCGGCCCGCAGCGCGATCGGATCGTGCAGATCGTCAAGACCATGGGTATACCGGTGCTCATCCAGCCGGGATTCGAGGCCGACGACATTATCGCGACGCTCGTACGCCGGGTCCGTGAAGAAAGCCCGGACGTCCATTGCTATATTGTCAGTCGCGACAAGGACCTCGAACAATTGCTGTCCGACCGGGTGACCATGTACGACCCCGGCAAGGACGAGGAAATCGATCCGGCGAAGCTCGAGGCGCTGAAGGGGTATCGGCCCGAGCAAGCGGTCGAGATCCAGACGCTTTCCGGCGATTCGACGGACAACATCCCCGGCGTTTCGGGCATCGGCCCGAAGACGGCGGCCAAGCTGATCGCCAAGTACGGAACGGCCGAAGCCGTGGTTGCCCACGCCGATGAGCTTACGCCCAAGCAGAAGGAGAACGTGCTGACCTTCGCCCCTCAGCTTGGAACCACTCGAGCCCTTGTGACACTGCGATCGGACGTTCCGATGGAGTTCGACCTCTGGCAGTGTCGGCTCAGCGGTTTTCGGCCGCGGGAACTCGTGCCGATTTTCGAGGAGCTGGGGTTCGAGCGGCTCCGTCAGCAAGCGGAGGAGATGGCGTCGACGGTCAAGGGCGACGATGCCGGCGAAGCCCGTGTCGATCAACCGACTCCGTCGTCTTCAGCCGGACTGACCCGTACGGCGGAAGGGACCTATGACCTCGTCGATACGGAAGAGGGCCTGGCACGTTTGGCCCGGGAACTGTCCACGTTGAAGCGATTTGCCTTTGACACCGAAACGACGAGTCTGAGCCCCGTCGACGCGGATCTGGTGGGGCTGTCGTTTTCGTGGCGTGAGGGGAAGGCGTGTTACGTCCCGCTGCGGGGCGTGGGCGGTCGGACGCTGCCCCTGGACAAGGTGGTCAGGGCGCTCGGTCCGATCTTCGCGAACCCGAAGATCGGCAAGTGCGGGCAGAATCTCAAGTACGACGTCGGCGTCCTGAGAACCGCCGGCATCGAGGTCAAAGGCCTCGAGTTCGACAGCCTCATCGCCAGCTTTGTGCTGGATTCGTCACGGCGGAGTCATTCCCTCGATGTCCTTGCCGAGGATTTGTTGGGCCACCGGATGATTCCGATTACCGATCTGATCGGCAAGGGCAAATCGGCGATTACGATGGACCAGGTCGAGACGCGCCGCGCGGCCGACTATGCCGCCGAGGACGCCGACTTTACCTGGCGACTCTGCGAGCTTTTCCGCGGGCAACTGGCGCAAGCGCCCGAGCTGAACCGGCTGTTCCACGAGACCGAGATGCCGCTCGTCGAGGTGCTCATCGAGATGGAGCACAACGGCATTGCGCTCGATACGGAGCTGCTGGCCGGCATGAGTAATCTGATGGCCGATCGGCTGGGGGAACTGACGCGTCAGATCCATCGGTTGGCTCAAACCGAGTTCAACATCGATTCGACCAAACAGCTTGCCGAGGTCTTGTTTGATCGCATGAAGCTGCCGGTGATTCGCAAGACCAAGACCGGCCGAAGCACGGACGCCGACACGTTGACCGAGCTGGCGAACGTACACAAGTGCGAGATCGCCCGGCTCATCATGCAGTACCGGGAGCTGACCAAGCTGAAAGGGACATACGTCGACACGCTGCCGGACATGGTCTCGGAGCGGACCGGCCGGGTCCACACCAGCTTTCATCAGACGGGCGCGATCACGGGGCGGCTCTCGAGCAGCGACCCCAATCTCCAGAACATCCCCGTTCGGACCGAGATTGGGCGGCAGATCCGCCGGGCGTTTGTGCCCGGACAGAAGGGGTATGTGTTGCTGACGGCGGACTACAGCCAGATTGAGCTTCGGATCGTTGCTCACTTCAGCGGCGACGAGGGGCTGCGGAGGGCGTTCGCGGAGGACCAGGACATCCACCGCTTCGTGGCCGCTCAGGTCGCCGGCATCGACCCCAAGGACGTCACCGAGGAACAGCGGAGCCGTGCCAAGGCAGTGAACTTCGGCATCCTTTATGGCCAAGGCCCGTTTGGCCTGAGCCGCCAGACCGGCATGAGCGTGGGCGAGGCCCGGACGTTTATCGACATGTACTTCATGCGATATCACGGTGTGCGTGCCTTCATCGATCGCTGCATTCGACAAGCCAAGTCACGGGGGTACGTCGAGACGATCCTTGGCCGGCGACGGGCGATTCCCGACATCAACGCCCACAGCAAACCCGCAAGGGCGGCGGCCGAGCGGCTGGCCGTCAACACCGTGGTTCAGGGCAGTGCGGCCGACCTCATCAAACGGGCCATGATCAACATCCACCGCCGGATCCGCGACGAAAAACGCCCCAGCCGCATGCTCTTGCAGGTGCACGACGAATTGGTCTTCGAGTTGCCGAAGGAGTCGATCGAGAGCGAACTGGAGATGGTTCGTCATGAGATGACGACGGCGATTCCGTTGGACGTTCCGATCAGAGTCGACGTCGCCTGGGGCGAGAACTGGCTGGAGACGGGGTAGGAGGGGATTCAGAAGCCGGAATCCAGGAGCCAGAAGACAGGACACAGAGAAGTGACGATGAAGACAGGGCGAGGTCTGACGGCGTGTATCATGATGATGGGGCTCTGCGCAACGGCCACAACTGCCGGCGCGGCGGAGTCGGGCAAGGGCTGGCCGCTGTTTCCCTTCTGCATCGAGCCGCCGAGGGGGGTCCTGAAGGACCTGGGCTATGCCGGCTATGGACACCTGTGGCTGGAGGGTGTCGAACAACGCGCCGCATCGCTGACTGAGGATGGGCTCCGGCTGTTCCAGGTTTACGTGCGGGCCGATCTGTCCAAACGCGAGCCGATCGATGAGAAGGGGATCGAGAAGGCCTTGCCCGCCCTCGGGCCACACCGAACGCAGTTGGCGGTGCTGATCACCGGAGGGAAGCCGTCCGACGTCGTGCTGGACGACCGCGCGGTAGCGATGATCAGCCGCCTGGCCGATCGGGCCAAACCATACGGTGTGAGCATCGTTCTCTACCCGCATTCGAACGACTGGCTCGAGAAGGCCTCGGACGGCGTTCGGCTGGCAAAGAAGATCAACCGGCCGGGCGAGGTTGGCGTCATGTTCAACCTCTGTCATTGGATGAAGGCCGACCCGAACCGTGATCTCCGCGCCGTGCTGACCGAGGCCAAGCCGTGGCTGATGGCCATCAGCCTCAGCGGGTCTGACGGGCCCGACG
>CAZQTW010000129.1:0-7735 GCA_964596165.1 uncultured Planctomycetales bacterium
GGACTCGGGTACGGCGCTGGCGGGCGGCGCTTCCTCGTTCTCGATCCCGGCGCCCAGGAGATTCAACACCTCCTCGCGAACGTCGTCCAATTTCAACCCCAGGTTTTGAAGAACCTGAGCGGCCACGCCGTCACGCTCCCGCAACAGTCCGAGCAACAAGTGCTCGGTCCCCACATAGTTGTGATTCAGATTCCGCGCTTCCTCGATCGCGTACTCGATGACCTTCTTGGCCCGAGGCGTCTGAGGCAGCTTGCCCATCGTCACCATCTCGGGACCACTCTTGACCAGCTTCTCGACCTCGAGACGAACGTTTCGCAACTCAACGTTCAGGTTCTTCAGTACGTTGGCGCCCACACCCGACCCTTCCTTGACCAGCCCCAGAAGGATGTGTTCGGTGCCAATGTACTCGTGATTGAACCTTTGAGCCTCCTGGTGGGCCAAAGCCATTACTTTGCGCGCACGATCCGTAAACCGTTCAAACATCGTAATCCCCTATGAATCAACAACTTGTGACCGCTTGTCGCGGATTCACGAGCCCAAAACCGGCGCATTGAGCCCTCGCAACCATATGCTCCCACCCATTGGATGCCGGAGGAGTCACGCCACCACCCGGATTATGGCGCGTTCGCGCCACGGCGATGACGGGACCCAAGCGTCGAAGGGGGGCCCAGGCAAGTGTCCCAGACCTCCCCGAGGGGCTAGCACGCACGTCAGAGGCCCGTGAGGTGAATCCGCTCGGCCTGTCGTCGCGAATTGTAGCACGCATCAACCGCGCTGGCAATATCCCCGAGAACGTAGGACGCCATCGATTCATTCGGCCAAAGGTGTTCCGCAAAAACGGCTTCATAACCCATTGCCGTACAGAAACATACAGACTGCTTCCCGGCGAGGTCTCGTGGGGTGCCGCGAGTCTCCCGCTCTTCGCCGTTGGCGGATCCTATCTGCGGCACGCTGCCTGGTCACACGTCAGGCTCACCAACCCTCCTTCCGAGGTAGACAGACAGTTCACCCGGTGTGTATCGGCAATCATCTGTCCCACAAACACATATTGGCCACAGGGGTCTGGGTCAATGCTCGGCGGGGATTTGTCTCAGCGCGGCCGCCGATTCGTTTTGAAACTCTTTCTCTCGGTCGAGTTCTTCCACTCGCCGCCACGCCCGACGGGCTTCCGGAAAACGTCCGGTAAGCGTCATGAGGCGTGCCCATAACAGGTTGGCTAGAACATCCTCGTCATTCAGCCTCAGGGCCGACTCCAATGCGACCCTGGCGTTGACGTAGATCCCGTCCTGAAGGGCCTCAGAGGCCAACTGGAGGAGGGCAGCCTTTTGCTCATGAAGACCCGGATCGCGCGCGCCCCACACGTGCACCCACAACATGATCTGGGCCGCGATCCAGACGATAGCCGCTACAAAAAGGCACACCAGAGTCATTCGAGGGGGGATGCTGCCGGGTGTGATCCAGCCGCCGACAATCCCGAGAGAGGCGAAAGACCCAAAACAAAACGCGAGCGGTGCTCCCTGCCGCTCGCGTCTCACGAGAATCAGGCCCCCTCCGGGTATCAACGTGTTCACTGCGATGCTCGCTGCACCTCGCATGAACACCCATTATACCCCGGCTCAGCGCCTAGGCCCACGTCTGTAAGACATTGAAATTCGTGTTCGCAGCCCCAGAAGAAGGGGTCACGCAAAGACGGCTTCGTGTTCCATCATGGCGACCCCGCACAGGGCATTGCACTCCGCATACCACCTGCACTGAAAACGACCGCACGGCTCCTCAGCGCGTCCGAAACACGGCTGGAAGCCCTCCGCCGCCTGCACGGTATGGATAAACTCCATCTCCGCAAGCTGACCGGTTTCAACCGCTCTGCGAATGGCTCGGTCTCGAGCAGCAGCATAGGATAACACGTACGCACTCCTTGCGTCACAGTTATCCCCCGGCGATCCGTTTCGTGTTCTCTTATCCCCACCCTCGGTGCGACATGTACTACCGACCCTCTAACTATACACCGGATTCTGACGACCTCCAAACAAACAGGCCCGCTAACAACAACGAAATCTGCATAACAGCATCTTGACAATCAGTAAGACTGCAACGACTACAGCCGGCCGATACCCGCAGGGTGCGTGACCGATGGTGCGGGCCTCGCTGAGACGGGGGACTCAGGGGCCCGATCAGGGGCCCGAAGGGCCCGAACACGAGTAGCCGGGAACGGACCAAAGCGCAGTCCCCGGGATGCGTGACGTACAAACGAGCAAGCCCCGAAGGGGCGAAACAGCTCGGTGACCGGGGACTCTTGACCTGGTGCATCCGGTGCGCCCCTTCGGGACCAATGCCAAGCCGCCAATTCCGCCACGCACGCATACCCGCAAGCACACCAGCACCCAAACCCATGCAATCATAGGGGTTAGTCATGGCTAATCAGCCGCGTTGAGTCTGATTCGCCCAACGCCTCTCGCGCCGCTCGTCGGGCCTCGCGAACGGTCGTATCACATTCTTCGTCCCTTTGGAGCTTGACGATCGGGGAGGACCAGCGGAAACTTGGCTGTGTCGGTGGGGTGTGTCGGGCGTCTCCAACGGCACTACCCCGCTGGCGGGGCACATTCGGAGGACACCGCGATGGCGAGCCGGCTCGTTGGATGGGTTGGGGTGGCCGTGATCGTAGTGATGACGGGCTGTTTTGACTTCACGGGCATCTGCGGTCGGCAGGATGAATCAAGCGTCAGAATCTACCTGGTCAACGACAGCACTACCCACGTCGTTGCGCCAAAGTTGGGCGTCTGTCCTGTGGGCATGACCACGGAACCGCACTACTTCGTCGACCCGATTCCCAATATCCAACCGGGGGAGTCCGTCGTCTACACCACCCGACAGATCGCCGGAAACCACGGCGTCTGCACGAACGCCGACCCGGCGTTCAGCATCGGCCTGTGCGGGTGGAGTTACGGAACGTGTACTTGCGCCATGACACATGTCGCGCAGAAATTCGGCGGTCAGATCGGCTTCCAGTTCAACTGTGGTGATACGATCATCTTGCGATGGACCGACACCGGCGGAGCCGGTGGAACCTGGACGTCGGAGGTCCTGACGGCGGCGGGTAACGCCGCACCGACGGCCGACTTCCAGATCGTGCCGTAGGTCGCCGACTCAGACGGCAGCTCGCAGGTGAGCGCGCCTCCAGTGACGCCCGCCGCCGTGCCGGCCGCACGAAACAAGCCGCCGCACCCCAAGGCCGTCCGCCTACACCGTCGTCTCGGATTCCTTGAAGATCTCCCGGAAATGAGCGACCCAATTCTCTTTCTGGTCGGTCAGCCACCGGACCTTGCGCTTCACCATGCGGAGAAATGTGAAACCCTGTATCCGGCCGAACGACCCGGCCGTCGCGATCGGCAACGCGGCTTCGGCGATGAGCGCCTCCAACATCAGCGTCGGAATGACGGCAATCTGATCCTCTTCCAGAGACTGGCTCTGAAGGTATCCGCGCAAGAAGGCCATCGCCCGCTCCTCGTCGAAATGGTCGGGCCAGCGGTCCGGGTCGTGTTCGCCGCCGATGATCGAGAACTGCAAGACGCCGTTGGCCAGGTCCGTAATCCTCGGAAGCACGCGGGCCGAGTCATAGTCGATTACGGCCACCACCTGCTGATTCTTGAAGAGCAGATTACCCGGATGCCAATCCCCGTGGACGATCTGTGTTGGCCAGTCCTTTAGGCCGGCGGCCTCGGCCTCTTCCGCCGCCGACTCGTAAGCCTCAAAGAGCCATTGCGTGGTGGCCAGCAACTCCGCTTCCCGACCGTAGACGCTGTCGTGCCCCTTCAGTCGAGTCGGGACGTGATTGAGAGACGCCTTGACCGACTCGCTGCTGTGATAACCCCCCAACGGCGGTTCGTAGTCGGATAGATAGTCCGCCAAGAGCTTATGGCAGAGCCCCAGCACTCTCCCCGCGTCCTGCGTCTCAGCGGCCGATTGGTCGTACGGTTCCCCGGGAATGTACTGGAACATCTCGTACGTCCACTGGCGGTATCGAATCATCGAATTCTTGTGCCGACGTGTGGCGATCAGGTGAGGTAGCGGAAACCCCTGCCCGGCGAGGTGCTGCTGGACCGTGTGACAGAACGCAACTTTGAGCGGGTCCTCGCGACCCGGCGCCCGCCGCTTGAGCAAAAATGCCCCCCGGGCGCTCTTGATCATGACCTTCGGACTCTTGCGGCTCCCACGCTTGAACGGGGTGATCTCGCTGATCGTGCCCAGGTCGTAGTGACTCAGGACGATTGCCAGCTCATCGGCCGCAAACTGAGCCCGTTCCCGGTCTCCGTTCATCTCAGAACCAGCACCCTGATCCCCAGGAACCCTCCCATCGCTCGTGCTGACAAATCCTATCCTCGGCCACTGCGATGTCAATTGTCTTTCTCGGTTCGCCAAGGCCGTATGATCATGAAAGCGGTCCCTAACTGAAACCGGCACAGTCGGGCTTCAAACTTGTGCGTGACATCGGCGCCTCTCCGCCTATAATCATGACCTCGTTGTGTTGGGGACTAGCCAAGCCCAGTTGAATCACGGAACTTTCCAAAAGGAGAAAACATGAACCGGTTCAGTCGTCGATTGGCCAGGGTGAGCTTGGGTCTGCTCGCTGCGATAATGCTGCTCGGCAACTCGCGGGCGTCGGCCGATGTCCGCTTGCCGCACATCTTCGGCCACAAGATGGTCCTGCAGTGCGATAAGCCGCTGCCCGTCTGGGGCTGGGCGGACCCGGACGAAGAGGTCACGGTGAAACTCGGCGATCAGACCGCCACCGCCAAGGCGTGTGCCAACGGCAAGTGGATGGTCAAACTCGCCGCCCTCAAGGCCGGCGGCCCGCTGCAGATGACCGTCAGCGGAAAGAACAAGATTGAACTGGCGGATATCCTGGTGGGCGAGGTCTGGATCTGCTCCGGCCAGTCGAACGCGGAAATGGGTATGAAGGCCGTTGAAGGCGGCGAGAAGGCAATGGCCGAGGCCAACAACCCCAACATCCGCGTGTTCTGGATCCCGAACCGTGCAACCGGCGTCCCCGAGAATGACGTGGATGCGGCCTGGGACACCGCCAACCCGCAAAGCCTGGCCAAGGGCGAGTATGCCGGGTTCTCGGCGATGGGCTACTTCTTCGCTCGTGAGATCAACAAGGCCCTGAACGTACCGGTGGCCATCATCGATGCCACGTGGGGTGGCACACGCATCGAGCCTTGGACGCCGCCCGCCGGATTTGCCTCGGTTCCGGCACTCCAGGACATCGCCAAGAGTATCGATCAGGCCGACGACGCCTACGTCAAGGCGGTCGCCCAGACGATGGCGGCAATCGAGGCCTGGTTGCCCGTGGCCAAGAAGGCCCGAGAGGCGGGCGATCGCGTTCCGGCCGCGCCGGCCTCGCCCGGTCATCCGCTCTGCCCCGGCGGACACCCGACGAATGCGACCATCCTCTACAACGCGATGGTCCATCCGATCGTCCCCTTCGCCATTCGCGGCGCCCTCTGGTATCAGGGCGAATCGAACCGCGGCGAGGGTATGTTGTACTGTGAGAAGATGAAGGCGCTGATCAACGGCTGGCGGAGCGTCTGGGGGCAGGGCGAGTTCCCGTTCTACCAGGTCCAACTGGCGCCATTCCGCTATCAGGGAGACGTATACGCCCTGCCGCTGATCTGGGAGGCCCAGGCCGCCAGCCTGGCAATTCCGAACACCGGCATGGTCGTCACTACCGACCTCGTCGACAACATCGCCGACATCCACCCCCGGCTCAAGCAACAGGTGGCCCATCGGCTGGCGCTGTGGGCGCTGGCCAAGACCTACGGCAAGACCGATCTGGTCTACATGGGACCGATGTACAAGTCGATGGCCGTCGACGGCGGCAAGGCCAAGATCAGCTTCGATCACGTCGGCGGCGGACTCGCCTCGCGCGACGGCAAGCCGCTGACGCACTTCGAGATCGCCGGCGCCGACAAGAAGTTTGTCAAGGCCCAGGCGACCATCGAAGGCGACACGGTGGTGGTGGCTGCCGACGAAGTCAAGGAACCGGCGGCGGTCCGTTACGCCTGGCATCAGGAGGCGCAGCCAAACCTCCAGAATAAAGAGGGTCTGCCCGCCTGCCCGTTCCGAACGGATCGGTGGTAGAGCACCCTACGCCTCATCTTGAGGGTTAGTTATTCCCAGCGGCCCGTCTGCCTCCGGCGGATGGGCCGCTTTGCATCCGGTCGGGACACGGTCTTGCCGTCAGACGGCGACGGCCACGCCTTTCTCGGCGAAGTACTTTCCGTAGAGCTTGTCGCTGCCCTGGATGTGGGTCTGCAACCAGTCCTTCAGGAAGTTCATCGTCTCCAGCGTGATCATCGTCTGCCCCGACTCGAAGCGCTGCTTCAGATCGGCGGCCTTTGCGGTAAGCTGCTCATGCTGGCTCTTGTGCTGAGCGTACTGCGGATAGCCGTACTGCTGCATGTAGCGCTCTTCCGTGCGGAAATGGGTCAATGTGTAGTTGATGAGGCTTGTCAGCAGCGGCTTAAGGGCGTTGTTGGCCTGGCCGGCCCTCATCGCCCTGTGGAGGTCATTCAGCAGTCCCACGAGCTTCTTATGCTGAATGTCCAGTTCCATTACGCCTACGCTCAGACTATCGGACCATGTGAACAGATCCATGAATGCACTCTCCGAGCCCCTTCGTTTTGCGCAGCCAAAGTGATGCGCGCGGCACTACCGGGCCGCGTCGCCGGCCTACCAACTACATTGGCACTTGGGGCGACTTGCTTGAGCAAAAAGGGCCTATTGGGGTCCGGCCATATACTTCGCCGGTTGTGAACCTCCTGACCCGCATCCACCTCGGACGCCCGTATTGAGCGAACACGACGAGGACCGCCTACCGTCGATTCGGGCGTGACCCCCGGGTCGTGAAGACCGCAAAGGTGCCTGTCTGCCTTGTGTCCTGGACCCCATCACGCATTCGCGTGGTTCAGTGTCGATTCGCCCTGAACGTGGCGGCTGAACGCCTCGGCGTACGTGCATCGATACTCCATGCCGCGATGGCGATTCATGGCGTCGTGGAGCGTGTAGAAACCCCCCGGGTGCTGACTGACGTGCGCCATGCAGGCCGCACGCTTTCTCGCCTCCGTCTGAGTGATGTCCACATAGTCCGTCGGATTGAAGTGCTGTGTCTGAATGCCCGACTCCACCTCAAAGAAGTAGAGGGCGAACTTCCGGCCCATCCGTTCCCAGGCATCGTACGTCAGCAGCGAGGCCACTCGGTGATCCCGATGGGCGTCGATCGGCCAGTGAGCAAAGACGAGGTCGGGCTTCTCTTCCTCCAGTAGTCTGCGAAACGCATCGTAGCGCTCGCGATTGAGCTCGGTTGCCCCGTCGATCTGGCCGGCGAACTTCGGCCGCGCCTTGAGAATTCGGCATGCCTGCTCCGCCTCGGCCGTTCGGATGCGAGCGGCCTCGTCGTGACTCTTGCCTGCGATGCCCGCTTCGCCTCGCGTGAGGTACAGGCTGACAACCTCATGACCGGCATCGGCGAGCCGCGCCATCGTCCCGCCGCATCCGCTCTCGGGGTCATCCGGATGCGCTCCTACGACAACGACCTTCAGCTTGCCTACGGGGATCGACGCTTCAGCCGCCCCGACAACATTTGCCAACGGCAACGCCGCAGCCGCCGCCGCGACGACGCCCGATGTCACGGGGCACCCCAAAACCGGCCACCGGTGGGCGGGTCAAAACCGGCCAG
>CAZQTW010000130.1:0-7330 GCA_964596165.1 uncultured Planctomycetales bacterium
ACACGGCCGAGCAGTCGCTTGCGAACGCAGCCGGACACGTCCGCTCGGCCGCCCTGGAGCCCCATGCTCAAGAAGGCCGTTGACAGATCATGCACAAAGCCGGTAGAGTAATACGACTTCAAAGGAAGGCCCACGGTCGGCCCGCGGGGGGTAATGACCAGGTTTGCGGCGGGACAGACGCAAGCCACGGTCACTGGCCTTTGGGTATAGACGGTAGATTACTTTAGTTGTTAGTCTTTTCTCTTAGGTGACGGGAATGCTCCCGGTAAAGAAGAAGAGTAAGTGTCGTAAACGTACGCGTCGTGCTCATCATGCTCTTTCGGCCGTGACGCTTGCGACGTGTCCCAAGTGCTATATGCCCCGCTTGCCCCATGCGGCCTGCGGGAACTGCGGATACGTCAATCCCAAGGTCATGCTGATAAAGAAGCAAAAGGAGTCCTAGCAGCCATGCGGATTGCCGTGGATGCCATGGGGGGCGACCACGCGCCGGGCGAGATCGTCCGGGGCGCCGTTGAGGGTATAGAGCTGGCCGAAGGGGCTACCATAGTCCTCGTCGGCAAGCAAGACGTGATCCAGGAGGAACTCGCCAAGCACCAAGGGTGGCAGGGGCGGGTTGAAATTGTCCATGCGAGTGAAGTCATTGGCATGGACGAATCACCCATTGATGCCGTCCGATCCAAACGCGACTCCTCGATCGTCGTAATGGCCAAACTGGCCGCTGAGGGTGCCGTTGACGCCTGCATCTCCGCCGGAAATACCGGGGCATGCGCGGGGGCGTGCCAAGTCAAAATGCGAAAGATAGCCGGTGTAAGACGCCCGGGGATCGCCGTGGTCATACCGACCTTTCACGGCCCGCTGATCATGTGCGATGTCGGCGCGAACATCGCCCCCCGAGCCGATCAGCTCTACCACTACGGCATCATGGCCTGCGTCTATGCCGAATCCATCATCGGCATTAAGAATCCCCGCGTGGGTACCATCAGTATCGGTGAAGAGGACGCGAAAGGTACGGACCTCATGAAATCGGCGGCCGAAATGCTCAAGGCCGACCCCAACGTCAATTTCATCGGGAACGTCGAAGGTCGCGATCTCTTCCGCGGCGTCATAGATGTCCTGGTTTGTGACGGCTTCGTCGGAAACGTCATCCTCAAGATGGTCGAAGGACTCGCCGAGGGATTGTTCAAGACCATCGGTCGGGAGTTGGCTGAAGAGGCCCCCGAGATGATGGATCGTTTCGAACCCGTCGTCCGGCGAATCTGGGCCCGGCACGATTATAGCGAACACGGCGGCGCGCCTCTCCTGGGCGTCAACGGGGTGTGCATCATTTGCCACGGGTCGAGCAAACACCGCGCGATTCGAAATGCCGTTCGCGTCGCGGGGCGTTATGTCAAACAGAACCTCAACGGACTGATCGCCGAAGGCATAGCCCGGTCGGTCAGTGTTCACGCATAAGGATCTCTTGAACGCTTAGGAGAAGTGGCAGAACCTGAGTGGTGCCCCCCTGCCGAGGCTCTGCAGACCTCGGATTTCAGGATTAGAGTCTACGGGCAAGGTCGGTTTGTCGCCGTCTGGTGGCGTGCGGCGTCCTTGCAGAGCTCAAGACGCACGGACTGATAGTCAATGAACAAGACGGCACTGATCTTCCCCGGTCAAGGCGTGCAGGTGGTGGGCATGGGCCGAGCCGTTGCCGAGTCCTGCCCGGCTTCCCAGTCCCTGTTCAAACGGGCCAATGACGTCGTGGGCTTTGACTTACAGGAGCTCTGTTTTCACGGCCCGGCCGAACGCCTGTCCGCCACGGATGTCCAACAACCGGCTATCTACACCGCCGCCTTGGCGATCTGGGAAGCCCTTCGATCTCAAACCCCCGGCCTGTCCCCCGCCGCCGCCGCCGGCTTGAGCCTGGGCGAGTACATGGCCCTCACCGCGGCAGGAAGCTTACGCTTCGAAGATGGGCTTCGACTCGTCCAACAGCGCGGAAGACTCATGCAGGCCGCCTCCGAAACAAGACCCAGCGGCATGGCCACGATCATCGGGCTTGATCGCCAAGCCGTCCAACGAATCGTCGAACAAGCACGGCAAGGGGACACGTTGGTGGCGGCCAACTTCCTCGCCGACGACCTGATCGTTGTTTCAGGCGAGCGGTCCGCGCTGGATCGAGCGTGTCAACTGGCCGAGGCTTCGCAAGCGAGAGTCAACCGGTTGGATGTGGCAGGGGCATTCCATTCCCCACTGATGGAACCGGCCGCTCGGGCGTTGGGCGAAATCCTCGCGTCAATCAAAATCGCTCCGCCCCAATTACCCGTGGTCAGCAACGTGACGGGCGATTATCATAAGAGCCCGCCGGAGATATGCACCCTGCTTCAACAGCAAGTGATTCGTCCGGTGGAGTGGTCCCGGTCCATTCAGCGGTTGGCAGCGGACGGGTGCCGTCGTATGATCGCCATCGGCCCCGGCGCCTCCCAGCGCACGATCGTGCGCCGGATAGACCGCTCGGTGAACGTGGTGGTCGTGGAGACGCCCGCGGACATCGGAAAGGTTTGACGTCCGCCGGGCAACCTCTCGGCGACCGTGTGTGGAGAAGCAAAGGATTGGCCATGAGTCTAGCCGGACAAGTGGGCATCGTCACGGGCGGAAGCCGGGGCATCGGCCGGGCGATCTGTATCGAACTCGCTCGTCAGGGCGCCACCATCTACGCCTGCGCCCGTAGTCGAGACAAATTGGAGGAAGTGGCGGCCGAGGCAAGGCTCTTCCAAGGCGACATCATCCCGACCCAACTCGATGTGACCGACGACAAGGCCATCGATGCCTTCGTGGAGAAAGTCGCGGCCGATCGCGGCCGCATCGATGTGCTCGTGAACAATGCCGGTATTACGGACGACACGTTGCTGATGGCCATGAGCAACGACCAGTTTGATCGCGTGATTGAGACGAACCTGCGATCGGTCTTTCTCATGTGCCGCGTGGTCTGCAAGGTAATGTTGTCGGCCAGACGGGGACGTATCATCAATATCGCCAGCGTGGGTGGCCTGACCGGCAACCCCGGACAGGCCAACTATTGCGCCAGTAAGGCAGGCGTCGTGGGAATGACGCGGTCCTTGGCCAAGGAGGTCGGCAAGCGAGGCATTACCGTCAATGCCGTCGCTCCGGGCTTCATCGACACGGACATGACGCGAGTCCTCCCCGATCGCGTCAAGAAAGCGGTGAAACCCATGATCGCCCTGCAACGTTTCGGCACCCCGGAAGAGGTGGCCGTCGTTGTCGCCTTCCTTGCGAGTGAAGCCGCCAGCTACATCACCGGACAGGTGCTCGTGATCGACGGCGGACTGGCGATGTAGCGCCCCACGCAAAGCCACTCCGCAACGCGCGAGAGTGACAGTGGCGGATTGAGGTTCTCTATACAGGTTGAAGGATCAAACGAGTAGAAACGGATTCTGAGCCTTGCACGATCGCACCGGTGGTGGGTATAGTACCCCCCGTTTAAGTGGTGCCCAAGCAGCAAGGCGGCGATCGAAGGAGGATTTTGACGTGCTGACACGGCAGGAAATAGAGGAGAAGGTGATCTCGATTATCGCCGACCAGATGAACATCGATAAGTCCGAGATCAGCCGCGACACCTCGTTCATCAACGATCTCAATGCGGACAGTCTGGACACCGTTGAACTCGTAATGGAGCTGGAAGACGAATTCGAAATGAGTATCCCCGATGAGGATGCCGAAAAGATCCAGACCGTGGGGCAAGCCATCGATTACATCATTGAGCATTCGGCCAAAGTCCAGAAATAGAGACAGGCAGGTTCCACGGAATGAGTGACCGGCGCGTTGTGGTCACAGGTATGGGGGTGGTGACTCCCCTGGGTTCCTCCCTGGAGGGCTTCTGGCAACGGCTGATCAACGGTGAGAGCGGAATCCGCCACATCGATGACCTTGCCAGAGATGATTTTCCCGTCCATTTTGGCGCGGATTGCAGGGATTTCGACCCGAACCAATTCATTGACGGCCGACAGGCAAAGCGGCTGGATCGCAGTGCCCAGTTGGGGCTGGCGGCGGCCAAAATGGCCGCGGCCGACAGCGGCATCGACTTCACCAAGACGGACCCCGCTCGGGTAGGCGTCATGCTGGGCTCGGGGGTCGGCGGGTTGCTGACGATCGAGCACCAGCATGTTCGCATGATCGAAAAGGGTCCCTCCAAGATATCCGCGTTCACCATCGCTCGCCTCATGCTCAACGCGGCAAGCGGGCACATCTCGATAGAACACAACGCCAGAGGCCCGGTGATCTCGGTGGCCACCGCCTGCGCCAGCAGCAACAACGCCATGGCCGAGGCCTACAACTACATCCGCCGCGGAGACGTGGACATCGCCTTCACCGGCGGCACCGAGGATACGCTCACGCCGCTCGGAATCGCCGCCTTCGCCGCAATGAAGGCACTCTCCACCCGAAACGACAATCCCCAAGCCGCCAGCCGCCCATTTGATATCGACCGTGACGGATTCGTCATGGGCGAGGGCGCGGGCATCATGATCCTGGAGGATCTCGAACACGCCAGACGCCGTAGCGCTCGTATTCACGCCGAAGTCGTCGGCTTCGGTCTTACCGCCGACAGCTTCGACATCGTCCAACCCAACCCCGACGGGGAATTCGCTGCCCGGGCGATTGAACTCGCCCTCGCGATGGCTCGTCTGAGTCCGGACCAGGTAAACCTCATAAGTGCTCACGGGACGGCCACCACACTGGGTGACATCGCCGAGACAAGGGCAATCAAACGCGCTTTCGGCCCTTATGCCAAACAAACCCCTATAACAGCTACAAAAAGTTCTATTGGTCATCTTTTGGGGGCGAGTGGGGGGGTCGAGATGATTACCTGTATCCTCGCGATGCGCGACGGCATTATTCCACCGACTTTGAACCTGGAACACCCCGATCCCGAATGCGATCTCGACTATACCCCCCTCAAGGCTCGCGAGGCACGTATCAATGTCGCTGTCAACAACTCCTTTGGATTCGGCGGGCACAATGCAGTAGCCGTCGTGCGTCGGTTCAGTTAGCACTCCTCAAGTCGAGGCTTCCCGAGGCCGATAACAGGAATACAACCGTCCCGGGGCATACTGTCGCTGCGCCCGGAGTGCTTTTGCATGGCCAATGCGCAGGTGGAAATCGATGCGATCCTCGCCGAAGCGGAAAGCGCCTTGGCTGCCCTGGGCGGCAACGCCACAGCCTCTCGAACCGTGCCGGCCGATGCTTCAGACACCGAACCTCCTGCACCGAGCGCAAACCCTCCCTCCCAACCTCGACTTGACCGAAACCTCCACCGAGTCCTGGGCCTCGAGGTCCCCGTGATCGTCAGACTCGCCGAACGGTCCATGCCCGTGAAGGCCGTCATACAATTGGCCACCGGATCGATCATCGAATTCGACAAAGCCGCTGAGGACGAACTGGATCTGATGATCAACAACAAGTGCATCGGCCACGGCCAGGCCGTCAAGGTCGGAGAGAACTTCGGCCTTCGAATAACTCGAATCGACGGGGTCAAGGAGAAGATCCAGGCCATGGGTCAACACTGAGCCCGTCCAATCCTCGCCCGCACCGGCCACCTCACAGTAGCCGGTTGTCCGTTCGGTTGCTCCCAACTATAATCCGAGTTTCCGTCCGGGGTCATCACCACCGGGTCCACTTCGGCACGCGGACGATCATGGTTTCGCGCCAGGCCGATCGGCCTGGCGGTGTGTCTCAAGGAGTAGGTCTGTGCTAGGCAACACATTCGGACGCATGTTCCGTATCACGACGTGCGGCGAGTCCTACGGAGATGGAATGGCCGTGATCGTCGACGGCGTGCCTCCCGGAATCAAGCTCAATGTCGAGCACATTCAGGCCGAACTCGACAAGCGCCGTCCCGGCCAATCCAAGCTCGATTCCCCCCGTCAAGAAACCGACCGGGTCAAGCTGTTCGCCGGTGTCGGCGTCCTCGACGGCCTCACCACGGGAGCGCCCGTCGGGCTGATCATCTACAACGTCGATCGGCAGAAAATCCACGTTCAGCAGTACTATGACGTGAAGGACTTGATCCGGCCGGGTCACGCGGAGTACACCTTCTTCGTCAAGTACGGCGACCACGCCGACTGGTGCGGCGCCGGACGCGGGAGCGGCCGCGAAACTGTCGGACGCGTCGCGGGCGGCGCCGTCGCCAAACAAATCCTGGCGCGTGAGGGCATTGAGGTCCTCGGACACATCGTCGAGTCCCACGGTATCCGGGCCCGCACCCTCTCCTTCGATGAGGTCCGGGCCAACTATCGCAAGAATCACCTGAACTGCTGCGACCTCGAAGCGGCCGAGAAGATGATCGCCGACATCCTCAAGGTCCGTGAGGCGGGCGACACCTGCGGCGGCATCATCGAAATCATCGTTCGCGGCGTCCCCGCCGGATTGGGAGAGCCCGTATTCGACAAGCTCCGTGCCGCCATCGCACACGGCATCATGAGCATCGGCGCGACCACCGGTCTCGAATTCGGAGCCGGCTTCGAGGCCGCCCGGGCGCTCGGAAGCGAATGGAACGACCCGCCCTACCTCGACGAGCAGAAACGCGTTCGATTCCGCACCAATCACAGCGGGGGGTTCGCCGGCGGCATCAGCAACGGCGAGGAAATCCGATTCCGATTCTGCTGCAAGCCCACGCCTACCATCAGCATCGAACAGGATTCCGTCAACATGGCCACCCTCGAAGAGGCCAAACTCGCCGCCATCACGCGCCGCGACATCACGATCTGTCCGCGCATCTACCCCGTCGCCGAGGCGATGACGGCCTGCTGCATCCTGGACGCCATGTACATGGCCAAGGGCTATGACTACTTCGCACGTGTCGATCCCAAGTTCCGCCGCGTGGGAGAACCCACCTACAAGAGCGACCCTGACGAAATCATCGCCCTCGCGTTCCGACAGCCCGAGGCCGTCGGCGGCAGCGGACTGACTCCGGGCAACATAAAGGCCATGGAGAAGTAGACAAGCGCTTCACCGGCGGTGGGCGTTCAAAGATCCCGTCAGTCAATTGCCCGCGACGCGCGGCGTGCAACGCGCCCGCGCAACCAACCCCTCCCACGCCGCCTTCGATTGGGTCAGGATCTCGCGTGGGTCGCCTTTGAGGCCATAGCATTGCAGACCGATGGGCCCTTTGTACTCAATCTCCGCCAGCAGCTTCAGGAGCCGGCCGACGTCGTAACTCCCCTGCCCCAGCGGTTGAATCCAGTTGCCCTTGCCCGCACGCACCTCGTCGGGCCCGTAAGACCCCCTGAGGCTGATGGCCATCAGCCCCGGCAAGGCCTCGGTCAGCACGGCCCGG
>CAZQTW010000131.1:0-7243 GCA_964596165.1 uncultured Planctomycetales bacterium
CCGAGGCCATCATGGGCGGGGCCGTGGCCCGTGGCTGGCGCTTGGTCAACCTCCCTTTCCGCGAAGAGTATCCCGGCGGCCGGCAGTGGAACAGGGACGCCGCACAGTTCCGCTTCAAGCCCGCCGAGTTGGCCGACGACGAAGCCCCCAGCCATCCTCACTGGGACCTGATCTTTGAGCACATCGGCCATGAGCTAACGCCCACGCTGCGGGAATTGCCCTGGGCCGTCGATGCGGGAATCAGAACCGGGGCCGACTATCTCCGCGCCTGGGTCGCCTGCGCTTTCCGCGACCCCTTTCAGCCCACGCCGTATCTGTTCTTCTTCGGTCCCGAAGACAGCGGCAAGAGCATCTTCCACGAGGCCCTGAAACTCCTGGTGACAAAGGGCGTGGTCCAGGCCAAACGGCCGCTTGAAGGACGCGATGGTTTCAACGGCGAACTCTCGGGGGCGATCATCTGCGCCGTGGAAGAGGTGGACATCTCCAAATGCCCCGGTGCCCGCGAACGACTCAAGGCATGGGTGACGGGCCGGACGATCTCCATCCGCAAGCTGCGCCAGGACAGTTTCGAGCAGCCCAACGCGACCCATTGGGTGCATACGGCCAACAGTCTGGACAACTGCCCCATCTTCCCCGGCGACACCCGTATCACGGCCATCTACGTCGCCGATCTGTTAGACGAACAGCGCATCGCCAAGCCGAAGATGGAGGCGTCTCTTGAGCAGGAGGCCCCTCACTTCCTCTACACACTGATGCACCTGGAATTGCCGCCCATCATCGACCGGCTGCGGCTGCCCGTGGTGACAACCGGCAGCAAGTTGTCCGCCGAAGAGGCCAACCAGACGGAGTTGGAGCAATTCATTGCCGAGTGCTGCGAACAGACGCCCGACAGGCAGACTCCGTTCGCGGACTTCTACGACCGTTTCCAACAGTGGCTCCCGCCCAATGAGAAACACGCCTGGTCCAAGAAGCGCGTCAGCAAGGAACTGCCCGTCCGCCACTCAACGATAGTCGGCCACGGCAACCAGAAATACGTTTCCCACCTCGTCTTGAAGCCGGCCAAGGAAGGGGACCGCAAATGACCCTCCGCGTCTACCGCTGCGCCGGTTTCCTTTCACGCTCCGTATTGCGGGCCGTGTTGGTCGCCGAGGTTGAAGCAGACCAGCCGCCGGAGGACGAAGCGGCCTTCGCCGACCAGTTCGGCGGCGACATCATCGAGATTGCCCCTGAGATTCCTGGAGAAGATCAATGAGCAAGTACGGCATGACCGACAGCGGCAAAAGGCAGTCCTTTGGCAAGGGCATGGCGATCCGCGACACGGCGGACGACAAGCCCCGCCCCGACCTGATCTCCCCGTTCGCCGAAGAGCGGCAGGGGCACTGGCTCCGCATGGGCGCGGCCAAGTACGCCGAACGGAATTGGGAGAAGGGGATGCCGTTCTCCCGCTGCGTGGCCTCGCTCAAGCGGCACGTGATGAAGTACCAGCAGGGAAGGCGGGACGAGGACCATCTGGCCGCGATCATGTTCAACGCGATGGCCTTGATCCATTACGAGGAGATGATCGAGCGCGGGCTGCTGCCGGCCGAACTCAACGACATGCCGGACTACCAACCCGTGCCCAAGCCTGCTCCACAACCGGCCCGCAAGTCCGCCAAGAGAGCGAGGAAGACCCACCGTGGCTGATTCCATCGTCTATCCCGGCCTGGTCCACCTCAACGGCAACCTCATGGCGGCCGTGGACCTGGAGACCACCGGCACGCGGCCCGGCTACCACGAGATTATCCAGATTGCCGTGATCCCACTGGACTCGGAGTTCAAGCCTCTGGCTAGCGTCCGGCCCTTCTACACCCGTGTCAAGCCAAAGCACCCGGAGCGGGAGTCGGTCGGTGCGAAACACAAGCACAAGATTCCCATGACGGAACTCCTGCTCCACGCCCCTGAATCCGAGCAGGTGGCCGACTGGCTCCACGACTGGTTCCTGGCCCTGAAGCTGCCGTTCAAGAAGTGCCTGGTCCC
Source organism: uncultured Planctomycetales bacterium (assembly GCA_964596165.1). Lineage (GTDB taxonomy): Bacteria > Planctomycetota > Phycisphaerae > UBA1845 > JAFGLZ01 > CAYUQT01. Next base: position 2,017 of record CAZQTW010000131.1, read on the forward strand.
GTTGGCCCACAACTGGGCCTTCGAGTCATCGTTCCTCAAGGCGTGGCTGGGCGTGGAGGAGATGGACCTGTTGTTTCATAGCCATGCCCGCGACGGGATGCTCTACGCGATCGCGCTCAACGACAAGGCGGCCTTCGCAGGCGAACCGGTCCCCTTCCCGTTTGTCGGTCTGGGGGCCATGTGCAAGAAGCTGGGCGTGACGAACACCAATCCCCACGACGCCCTGGCCGACTGCATCGCCGAGGCGGAGGTCTACCACGCCATGCTGCGGACGTTCTGAGGAGGCTGCGATGGGACAGGTTTGGACTCGCGCCAAGTGGAACGACATCATCCGACAAGTCAACGACCGCATCGAACAGTGTCAAGCCGGCGATCCACTGCCCGAGGTATCCGAAGGGCACATCTGGTCTGTTGACGACATCACTGCTGTCCGCGACAAGCTGGCGGAAATATGTGACAACGACTTCGAGTTTTCCGCAGAACTCTTGAAGTGGAAACAAGACATCATCGACGAACTCAACGATGCCATCGACGCCTGTGATTGCGGCTGCAACGATGCCCGGGTTGCGGACGTGCGTGCCCTCCACGGCAGGGCATCGTATGTCTATCATGCAAATGGTTCGGGTGGATGGCACAAAGACGAATGGTTCGGCAGCGATGAGCATTGGCATTTTCAATGGACGTACACTCATCACTACGACTACACGCCTTCGATTGGTGGTGGGTACGGATGCTCGGGGATGAGCGGCGTCGGTCACACGCTCAAGATGCACGTCGCGTGGCTCTACGAGCCTTGGGTAGGACCGCCGGAGTTCTGTTCGCTCGATGAAGACATCGGTTACATTCCAACCAACTGCAACGGCATCGTCACCTCCGTGCCGTCCGGCCCCTATGTTCACGTCTTCCCGGTGGATTATCGCCTTTCCTACGGTGGTCCTTCATACGATCACACTACCTGGGATACGCAGGGCGCGGCGTGCTGCTGAGGGGAGGGACGGCTGCGATGGATTATCCTGCTTGTCCCTCGGCCTTCGATTCCTCGACCCCAGCGGGACGAATCGTTCACCGCGTTTGCCTTGCTCAGGACAAGCCGACCCATCATCTCGCGGTATCGGCCCGCGCGTGCAGACTGTGCCAATCACCGCTCAAGGACACCCATTTCCCACGGCCTGGCACCGTCGATGCCACGACTCCTCCTGAGATACCCAACCTTGCGCGACGGACGCTCTCGTATGCCGAGGCGCTAGTCGTGTGGACGGCCGCCGGTTGTCCCAAGCGTTCCGACAAGGAAGTCGAGCGGATATTTCATCAGCACTGCAAACGATGCGGCTGGTTTGACGCCGACCGGCAAATCTGTCGGGGTTGCGGCTGTCCCGTCGCCGACAGCGGCTATGCCGTGCGAAACAAGATCAAGATGGCCACAGAGAACTGCCCACGCGATTTCTGGTGACGCCCATGCCCTGCGACTGCCCTGACAACCAGCCTCGGCCACTTCCTTCGGGCGGCTGCAACTATCTCGTCTACTCTGGCGGCCCGCTGTCCAGCTTCTATCGTCTCGTCGAGCAAGCGATTCCCGACGTGGAGATGACTCACGGCCGGCCGACCGCCCACGCGGATGGCTCACTGGAATTCCCCGGACCGCCGCCCGCGATCTCTGGCTATCGGCAGGAAGGCTCCCGCCTCTACCCCGCCTGGCCGCCCTGCGTGCTGCGGATGCTCAAGGTCCAAGTGATCGACGGTGCGCTGAGCATTGTCGGCATCTGCGGCAACCCGGAGGCAGGGCACTTCAGCCAGGAGGCTACGCCCGATCAGTGCCACAACTGCCCGGTACGCAAGTCTTGTCTACGACCGGTAGATCATCACGCGGTGCCGGCATTTTGAACCCCGTCCATGTCTTACACCTCAGTAGACAATTGTGCAAGTTGCCTGCCTGCATCAGTCCGCGAAAGCGATGTGCGGAGGCAAACCAGAAGTCCGTCGGAAGACTTGGCGGGGTGCTGAACCTGACGCAGCAGGGAATTGCCATTGACGGAACGACGGCGATCGAGTATATTTCGTTATATGGCGAAATATACTGTCCTAGAAAGGCTTGCACTGATGCGTAATCTGATGGCTGTCTTGAAGGCCCTGGCGGACGAGAATCGGGTGCGGGTGCTGATGGTGCTCGGCCCCAGGGAACTGTGCGTTTGTCAGATTGTCGAGTTGCTCGGGCTGGCCCCCTCGACCGTCTCGAAGCACATGTCGATCCTGAAACAGGCCGGGTTGGTGGAGGCCCGCAAGGAGGGGAGGTGGATGTTCTATCGTGCGGCCGGCGGGGGTTCGCCCATCGAGGCCCGCGAGATGGCCGCCACGGTTGCCCGGTTGCTTGGCCGAGACCGACAAGCCATAGAGGACGCCAAGCGGTTGCGGCAAATCCTGAAAATGGACCGAGACGAGTTGTGCAGGAGGCAGAACCGATGTTGAAGGTGTTGTTCCTTTGCACTGGCAATTCGTGCCGCAGCCAGATGGCCGAAGGTTGGGCACGCCATCTGAATGGCGATCGGATTGAGGCGTATTCGGCTGGGATCGAGACGCATGGCCTGCACCCGGACGCCGTGCGGGTCATGGCCGAGGTAGGCGTGGACATCTCAGGTCAACGCTCCAAGCACGTCGGCGAGTTTCGCGGGGTCGAGTTCGACTACGTAGTGACCGTTTGCGGCGACGCGCAGGAATCGTGTCCGGTGTTTCCCGGAAAGGCCAAGGTTGTTCACGTCGGGTTCGACGATCCGCCCCGGCTGGCGGCGGGTGCCCGAACGGAAGAGGAGCGACTGGCTCCCTACCGACGAGTCCGAGACGAAATCCGCGAGTTTGTTGCGGGCCTGCCCGAGGCACTGGCCAATCGGGCGTAGTCAGAACAGAACGATCCTTCTCCATTCATTGGCAGGAGTTTGCCATGCCGAAAAAATCGACGACGCCGGCCAGCGTCTTTTCGCCCTCGGTAGCCGAATTGGTGGCCATCGGCGCGGCCATTGGAGCCAACTGCGAGCCGTGCTTCAAGTACCACTACAGCCAGGCCCGAAAGCTGGGCGTGTCCCGAGAGGATATGGCCTTGGCCGTGGCGTTGGCCGATAAGGTGAAACGGGCACCGGCGCGGAACATGCTCGCCCTGGCGGACAAGATTCTGCACACAAACCTCCTGGAGGAAGGCGAGAATCCGCCTCCCTCGGAGTGCTGCGCGGGCAAGAAGCCAAAATCGGCGCAAGGGAAATGCTGCTAGTCACAGGCGTTACGGCCACGACCAGGAATGAAGAATCAGGAGTAACCGACCCATGAGCGATAGTACAGGCAAGCGACTGTCCTTTCTGGACCGTTTTCTGACACTCTGGATATTCCTGGCGATGGCCGTCGGGGTCGGGGCCGGCTACCTCATCCCCGGCGTCGAGGATTTCATCAATCTCTTCCAGGTAGACACGACGAACGTCCCCATCGCGCTGGGGCTGATCCTGATGATGTACCCGCCGCTGGCCAAGGTGAAGTACGAAGAACTGGGCGACGTGTTCCGCAATTGGAAAGTGCTGGGGCTGTCGCTGGTGCAGAACTGGATCGTCGGGCCGATCTTGATGTTTTTCTTGGCCATTCTCTTCCTGGCCGGCTATCCCGAGTACATGGTCGGCCTCATTATGATCGGCTTGGCGCGGTGCATCGCCATGGTGATCGTCTGGAACGATCTGGCCAAGGGCGACACGGAATACTGCGCCGGGCTGGTGGCCTTCAATAGCATCTTCCAGGTGCTGTTCTACAGCCTTTACGCCTGGATTTTCATTACGGTCCTGCCGCCGCTGTTTGGGCTGAGCGGCAGCATCGTAGAAGTCAGCATGGGCCAGATCGCCCAGAGTGTGTTCATCTACCTGGGAATACCCTTCCTCGCCGGGATGTTCACACGGTTCGTTCTGGTGAAGGCCAAGGGCAAAGCCTGGTACGAGCAGAAGTTCATCCCGAGGATCAGCCCAATTACGCTCGTCGCACTGCTCTTCACGATCGTCGTGATGTTCAGCCTCAAGGGCGAGTTGATCGTCAGGATTCCCTTGGACGTGCTGCGCATCGCCGTGCCGCTTCTGATCTACTTCGTGTTGATGTTCCTGGTGAGCTTCTGGATGGGCCGAAAAGCGGGAGCGACCTACGCGCAAACCGCCACGCTGTCGTTTACGGCCGCCAGCAACAACTTTGAGTTGGCCATCGCCGTGGCGGTGGCCGTGTTCGGGATCAACTCGGGTGCGGCGTTCGCGGCGGTGATCGGTCCCCTGGTCGAAGTGCCCGTGCTGATCGGATTGGTCAATGTGGCACTGTACTTCCGCGGGCGGTATTTTGGGCAAGCAGGGGCGTCTGTGTAGCTCGCGCGAGGTATCCAAGCGGCTTTGGGCAGGAAACGCCCTTGTCAACCAGTGCCCTTTTGGCTAAACTTGCAAATGTTACCTGCCGATAAGCCGAGAATGAACACCATGGACGCCAAGACCCAAGCCCGATACGAAGCCCGCGCCAAGATCATCAAGGCGCTGGCGCATTCGACCCGGCTGTTTCTCGTCGATGAACTGGCGCGAAACGGCGAGCGGTGCGTGTGTGAATTAACGGAGATGGTCGGAGCGGACATGTCCACCGTGTCCCGTCATCTGGCGATGCTCAAGGGGGGGGGCATCGTGGAGAACGACCGTCGCGGCGCGTCGGTGTACTACCGGCTTCGCGTGCAGTGCGTGTTGAACTTCTTCGAGTGCGTGGAATCGGTGATGAAGTCGAACGCGAAGGATCAGCAGAGGCTATTGGTGTCGTAGGAGGGTCGGCCGGTCGCCTCTTTTTTTGCCCAGAGCCTTGGGGCTTTGGCCAAATGGCCCGAGGCGGATATCCATCCTTAACGGGACGCAAACTGAAAATGGTTTCCCTTCCTAACGCACGAAGCCAAGCTCAATACGAAGCCCGGGCCAAGATCATCAAGGCGATGGCCCACCCGACGCGCCTGTTCGTCATGGACGAGTTGACCCGAGGCGGCCAGCGGTGCGTCCAGGAGTTGACGGACCTGATCGGCGTGAGCATGTCCACCGTGTCGCGGCACCTGGCGATGCTCCAGAACGCCGGGCTGGTCGAGCACGAGAAACGGGGTGCCCAAGTGTACTACCGCATCCGCATCGGGTGCGTTCTGAGCTTCTTCGACTGCGTGGAATCGGTATTGAATCGCAACTCGCGGGACCGCCGCAGG
>CAZQTW010000132.1:0-7201 GCA_964596165.1 uncultured Planctomycetales bacterium
TGCGGGACAACCTTTCCATCAAGATGCCAAAGCGGTATGAATAATCCGGGCTAGGTGTCTTCCTTGGGGCGCCGGCATCTATTCGTGGAGCCGGAATGGGTGTAGACTGCCACGTCACGAAGCATGAACAGGGACACTACTCGAAGGAGTCATCACGATGTTGCGAAAGCAAGCCCTTCTAGCCTCCGCGCTGTTCACAGGCCTCGGGTTGACCTCGCTTGCCCGCGGTGCCGCTGAGCCCGTTGACTTGCGGTGCGAATACCTGGTGAACCCGCTCGGAATCGATACAACCAAGCCAAGGCTGAGCTGGATTCTCCATTCGATTGAGCGCGGTCAGCGTCAGACGGCCTATCGGATTCTCGTGGCCGGTAGCGTGGATGCACTCCGTTGGGACCGCGGCGACCTGTGGGACACCGGGAAGGTGGCCTCCGATCAATCGATTCACGTGGAATACGCGGGCAAGCCGCTCGCATCGCACACGCGATGCTGGTGGAAGGTTCGCGTGTGGGACAAAGACGGTAAGCCATCACACTGGAGCTCGCCCGCGACGTGGTCGATGGGCATCTTGACGCCTCAGGAATGGGGTGCGCAGTGGATCAGCCATACCCCGCCGACCCCAACGGGCAAGGGGACGGCCGAGGCCGTCGGTTTCAAGGGTTGCCAATGGATCTGGTTCCCCGAAGGCGATCCGAAGAAGGAGGTTCCGGCGGGTAAACGGTACTTCCGCCGTGTGTTCGATTTGCCGGCCGACGCCAAGGTTCAATGGGCCCGGGTCCTGGTGAGCGTCGACGACCGGTTCATTCTGTTCGTGAATGGCAAACAGGCGTGCAAGAGCAGTGACCAGGAGTTCGCGTGGCGGGAAGGACAGCTCGCGGACGTGGCGGCGTTCCTGGCGCCGGGGCGAAACGTCGTGGCTGTCGAGGCGACGAACGCCGGCGCCGGACCGGCGGGCGTTATCGCAACACTCGTGATCCGGCTCGATGGTGGGAAGGTGCTTACGATTGCGAGTGACGCCCGGTGGCGGTGCTCGGATCGCGAGGTCGGCGGGTGGCAAAACCCGGGATTTGACGATTCGAGTTGGCGCGACGTTCGGGCGGTCGGCGCAGCGAGCACGCAGCCCTGGGGCGAGATCCGTTTGCCCAGTCACGCCGAATGGGGACAGGAGGCCCCGAGCCCAATGCTGCGCAAGGCCTTCTTCCTGAAGAAACCCGTGCGTCGTGCGACGGTGAACGTTTGCGGCCTCGGCTACTACGAATTACACATCAATGGCGCCAAGGTTGGCGATCATGAGCTTGACCCCGCCTACACGCGGTACGACAAACGGTGCCTGTATGTGACGTACGACGTCAGCGATCGGCTGAAGAAGGGGGACAACGTTATCGGGGCGATGCTTGGCAACGGTTGGTACAACCAGCACGCTCGGGAGGAGTGGAACTTTCACAAGGCCCCCTGGCGCGATCGGCCGAAGATGCTGGTGCACCTGCGGATTACGTATATCGACGGCAGCACGGAGACGATCGTGACCGATGCGACTTGGCGAGGCAGCACGGGGCCGGTGGTGTGCGACGGTATCCGCAACGGTGAGGTCTATGACGCGCGGCTGGAACAAGAGGGCTGGGATCGGTCGGGGTTCAATGATTCGACGTGGACCGCGGCTCAGGTCGTTGCGCCGCCGAAGGGGCTGCTTCAGGCACAAATGATGCCGCCTGTGCGCGTGACGCAGACGATTCGCCCGGTAAGAGTGAGCGAGCCGAAGCCGGGGGTCTTTATCTATGATGTCGGTCAGAACATGGCGGGCCGCGCCCGGCTCAGGGTCAAGGGGCCGGCGGGCGCGACCGTCACGCTCCGGTATGGCGAACGGTTGGATACGGACGGCAATTTGCAGCGAAAGGAGATCGCTCCCTATGTCTACCAGGGCCCGTTCCAGGAGGAGACGTACATCCTCAAGGGCAAGGGCGAGGAGGTCTGGGAATCACGGTTCACCTACCACGGATTCCGGTATGTGGAAGTGACGGGGTTCCCCGGCAAGCCGACGCTTGACAATCTCGAAGGTCGCGTCATGCACACGGACTTTCCGATCACGGGGGAATTCGAGTGCTCGAATCCGTTGATCAACGCCATCTGTCGGCTGACGATGTGGTCGTATCGCAGCAACTACGTGAGCATTCCCACCGACTGCCCGCAGCGGGAGAAGAACGGCTGGACGGGAGACGCCCAACTTGCGGCCGAGCAGGCGATGTACACGGTGGACAACGCGGCCTCCTACGCGAAATGGATGAATGATTTCGACGACGTGCAGACGCCCGCGGGGGAGTTCCCGGGCATCGTGCCGACGCATGATTGGGGCTACGGCACCGGACCGGCGTGGGACAGCGCGTTCATCATCATCCCCTGGTACCTGTACGAGTATCGCGGCGACACACGGGTCATTGCTCAGCACTACGAGCGGATGCAGCGGTACGTGGACTACCTTACGAGTCGGGCCAAGAATCACATCGTTAGCTACGGGCTGGGCGATTGGGTCCCCGCGAAGACGGAGACCCCTGCGAATGTGACCGGCACGGGCTACTACTACGTGGATACACTGACGCTCTCGCGGTTCGCCCGGATCCTGGGCAAGACCGAAGACGCCCAACGATATGCCAAACTGGCCGAGGAGATCCGAAAGGCCTTTAACAAGACATTCTACAAGGGTGAGGGGATCGTGGCCAACGGCAGCCAGACGGCCCTGAGCTGCGCACTGTATCAGGGGCTCGCCGAGCCGAGGGACAAGGCGCGTATCCTCGACCAGTTGGTGGCCAACGTCGCTCGGTCGAACGGACACCTCGACACGGGGATCCTCGGCGCCAAGTACCTGTTTCACGCATTGTCAGACAACGGCAAGCATGACGTGGCCTACCGCATCGCCTTGCAGACGACCCCGCCGAGTTACGGCGACTGGTTGAATCGCGGCGCGACGACGTTGTGGGAGGATTGGAAAGGCGAAGCCTCGCTGAACCATATCATGTTCGGGGACATCGTCGGATGGTTCTATCAAGAGCTGGCGGGAATTCATGCGACACCCGCCAAGCCGGCATTTAAGCACATGGTTTTGAGGCCACGACCCGTCGGTGATCTGACGTTCGTGCGGGCCTCGGTCCGCTCGCCCCATGGAACCATCGGCAGTGAGTGGAGTGTCGAGCATGGGAAGCTGCGCTGGGCGGTCACGGTACCCCCGAACACGACGGCGACTGTCCATGTGCCGACGACCGACGTCGGCAGTGTGACGGAAGGGGGCGGTCCGGTCGCGGTGTCCAAGGGGATTCACGTGATTGGCCAATGGGGTGATTACCTGGTGCTGCTCGTTCCGTCGGGGAGGTATGCCTTCGGGGCGAAATGGGCGCCGCCGGCCCCATCGCAGGGTCCCGGCGTTCGGCTGCTTCCGGAGAAGTGAGGCGGCAGAGGCCTTTTTCGGCGATGGCTGTGTGAAGTGGCTTGCGAGTCGAGACGTGACACGATGTCTAGATCGACAAAGGAGACAATACGATGCCGCAACAAAACCCGTGCTCCCTTCGTGAGTCTTTGATCACCCGTTCGCAAAGGGCGACCACGTGGCGGATCATCGGGCAAACGTCGAGGGCAATTCCATGGACCGGCGGAGTCGCGGGAGTCTTTGGGACTGTCCTGACGTTGCTTGCGGGCGGCTGTGCTCGGCCGGAGTACTCCGGCTTCTTGTCTCCCTATGCGGGGTTCCAGAAGGTGCACGCCTACAGTCCCGACCTGGAGTACGTGCGTCCGGGTGTCAACTGGTCGAGTTACCGAAAGGTTCGCGTTGCCCAGGTGGTGGTCGTTGTCGAATCAAGAGGCGGCCTGCGGGCCGTCGATCCTGACGAGCTGAAACGGTTGACCGACTACTTCGAAGCCAAGCTATCCGACTCATTCAAACGAAGATACGAGCTGACCGCGCAGCCCGGCCCGGACGTCCTGGACGTGAGGGCGGCGATCACGCGGCTTCGTCCGACCAGCCGCACGATGGACGCGGCCTCGTGGATAGTCCCGGGAAGTTTCCTCGTTACCGAAGGCTACAAGGTGGCCACCAACAGCAACTTGGCCCTCGGCGAGGCGGGCGTCGAGGTGGAGTTTGTGGATTCCAGGACACGCCAGCGGCAGTACGGCTTCATCGGTATTCACCTGGGCTCCGGCATCGAGGCCCAACAGGTGACCCGATGGGGAATCGCCGAGAAGGCCTTGGAGAAATGGGCGGGTTATCTGGGCGACAAGCTGCAGTCCCTTCAGGGGGCATCGGCCGCCAAGTGAGCGCGGTGATTCTGTCTCGTGGGTGCTTGGCGAATGTCCGCGAAGGCGGTTGCAGTCATGATCGTTTGGCGAACGCAGTGCACATGAAAGGATGACAGGAGAACACGTGGATTCAGGGGCCAATCTGAAATCGGTCGAGGCGGGCGAGCCTGGCGATCTACTTGAATACCTTGTGAGAGTGGCCGGCCGCATCACCGCCCAGATGATCATGACACAGCGCAAGAGGCTCGTTTGCGCAAGCCCCACGATGAGCGTCGGACAAGCGTTGGAGTTGATGGGGTCGCTGTACGATCAGCTTCCGGTCCTGGACGGCGAGCGTTTCGTGGGCCTTGCGTTCAAGCGAGATCTTCTGACCAGATCCTCCGCGGTCCCGGTGTCTGAGGCGGCCGTGCCCTTGAATCGGGTGCCCTGTGTCCAGCCCGAGACACCGCTTCGCAACGTCACCGAGTCGCTTCTCCACTATTCCTGCGTAGCGGTTGTCGAGGGCACGGAACCGAAGCTTTGCGGTCTGATCCATTTCTCCGACCTGAACGGTCATCCGGCCCGCTCGAACCTCTATCTGTGGATCTCATCGTTTGAGATGACGCTGGCGGAGTTGGTGCGGCGGGAGCTCCCCGACTATCGAGAGTGGCTGAAGACGCTCGACGAACATCGCCAGGTCCTGATCCTGGGTAGGCGGGAATATGAGCGGCGACAGAACATTGAGTTGGATCCGGTCGAATCGGTGGAACTCAGCGATCTGCTGCGCATCATTCGGGCTGCGCCACGGGTTCTCGACCAACTCGGTTTCACCAAGAGCCAGTTCGACCGAAAGACAGGGCATCTGGTCAAGCTGCGAAACGGCGTGATGCATCCGGTTCGATCGTTGATCCGTCGCCATGAGGACATGCAGAAGCTGGCCGAGGTGTTCTCGGATCTTCGCGAGGTCCTGGAGGCGGTACGCCGCGTGCTTGCGACACCTTCGGCTGACACATGCCGAGCAGAGCCAATGGGCGGGTAGGCGTTCTCCCCTTGATTGCTGTATGTATCTGAACTGTGTGAGTCGGAATATTCGCCGGGGTCTAAAGTTGAGAAAGTGGCCTGGGATTGGAGAGCAACCATGCGTTTGAATCGGATCTCGTGCTGGTTTGTGAGCGTTGTAGTGCTCTCGTCGCTCCCATCGTTCGGCGTAGCGCCGACGAAGGAAGAGCTGGCCGAGTCGCATCGTTGGGCGGCGGCCAAGTTTGCCGGCGCACCGGCCCCGCTGCCGATGGAACCCGGGCTGATCGTCCTGGCCAACAATGATCCTATTCAGAAGAACGGTCGGCACGGCAAACCGTTCAGGCTTGTGGACAAGTCGTATGTACGTGGGCTCTTGGCACACGCCGTCAGCAAGATTCTGGTTCGACTTCCCGCGGAAGGCAAGACATTCACGGCGGTCGTGGGGCTGGACAGCAACGAGCAGACCGGCGGGGGTCGGGGGAGCGTGGTCTTTACGATCGGCGTCGGAGACAAGCAGACGTTCCGCAGCAAGGTGTTGAAGGAGGGAATGCCCGCCGTGCCGGTGAGTGTCGACTTGGGCGGCGCGAAGGAGTTCATCCTCGAGGTCGGCGATGGCGGCGACGGCATTGCATGCGATCAGGCCGTCTGGGCCGACGCGAAGGTGACACTCGCCGACGGCAAGGAACTCTGGCTGGCGGATCTGCCGGTCACCGACCTACGGAAGAGCGACTACACGACCGAGCCGTTCTTCTCGTTTGTGTACGACGGCAAGCCCTCGGCGCAAGTCCTCAAGGAGTGGCAGTTTGCACGGGAAGTCGAGAAGCTTGACGACGTTCGAACCCGATACACGTTGACCTGGACCGACCCGAAGACGCAGCTCCAGTTCCGTTGTGTGGCGATTGAGTATCACGACTTTCCGACCGTCGAGTGGACGATCTATTTCAAGAACGGCGGTTCGGCGGATACGCCGATTGTCGAGAAGATACTGGCGTTGGACATCGGCCTGCGGCGCGGCGGTGTCGGCGATTTCCTGCTGCATCATGCCGTCGGCTCGCCGGCTAACGGGAACGACTACGGTCCGCTCGAGACAGTACTCAGTGCGGGGACGACCAAGCGGATTGCCGCGGCGGGCGGCCGGCCGACGAATAGCGACATGTCGTACTTCAACCTAGAAGGCGTACAGGACGGAACGATCATCGTCGTCGGTTGGCCCGGACAGTGGGCGGCCGAATTCGTCCGCGATGCGGGCGACGGCATTCGCATTCGGGCCGGACAGGAACTGACGCACTTCAAGCTGCTCCCCGGCGAAGAGGTCCGTGGCCCGATGATGGTTCTCCAGTTCTGGAAGGGCGACTACATTCGTTCGCAGAACATCTGGCGGCGCTGGATGATGGCGCACAGCATGCCCAAGCCCGGCGGCAGGCTGCCGCCGCCGCAATTCGTGGCCTCCAGCTCGCGGGCCTACGAGGAGATGATCAAGGCCAACGCCGACAACCAGATCATGCACATCAACCGTTACCTGGAGGAGGGCCTCAAGCTCGACTACTGGTGGATGGACGCGGGCTGGTACGTTCAGGAGAGTGGGTGGCCACAGGTGGGTACGTGGGAGGTCGATCCCAAGCGGTTCCCCCAGGGGTTTAAGCCGATCAGCGAACACGCCCACTCGAAGGGCGTCAAGATCCTCGTCTGGTTCGAACCGGAGCGCGTGGCGCCCAACACATGGCTGACGAAAAACCATCCCGAGTGGATCCTCGGCGGGGCAGGCGGGGGCCTGTTGAACCTCGGCAATCCGCAGGCCTGGGAGTGGCTGACGAATCACATCGACACGCTGATCACCGAGCAGGGGATCGATCTGTATCGCCAGGACTTCAACATGGATCCGCTGGGGCATTGGCGTAAGAACGACGCGCCGGATCGGCAGGGC
>CAZQTW010000133.1:0-7163 GCA_964596165.1 uncultured Planctomycetales bacterium
GATGGCCGGTTTTCAGGTGCCCATCACTGGCCGGTTTTGGGTGCCCCCTGACACCTTCTATGACAGGGACTGCTTAGTCAAAACGGAAGTGGGTTGCGGAACCGCTGCGGGGTGATGGTTTCCTTACGTGCCCGGCTCCTGAAGCCGGTCGCGTGTCTCGCGGTCGTGGAAACGTCTTACCCCAGAATGTTCAGGACCGGTCCCGCACTGAACGGGGCCGGTCCTGAAACGGATGACTCCTGCGTGTCCTACGCCGCCGCGCCTATTGCTTGCCCGCGATCAGGACCTCGACCACGTGCGGATCGGCGAGCGTCGTGATGTCGCCCAGGTTGCTCGTATCGCCCTCGGCGATCTTGCGGAGGATGCGCCGCATGATCTTGCCGCTTCGCGTCTTGGGCAGACCGTCGGCGAACTGGATCTTGTCGGGCTTGGCGATCGGGCCGATTTCCTTGGCCACATGGGCCATGAGGGCCTTTTTGAGGTCGTCCGATGCCTTGGTGCCCTGTTGGAGCGTCACGTAGGCATACAGTCCCTGCCCCTTGACCTCGTGCGGCATGGCCACCACGGCCGCTTCCGCCACCGCCTCGTGACTGACCAAGGCGCTCTCGACCTCGGCCGTACCGATCCGGTGGCCGCTGACGTTGACGACGTCGTCGATGCGTCCCATCAACCAATAGTCGCCGTCTTCGTCGATGCGGCAACCGTCGCCGGTGAAGTAGACGTCCTTGAACATCAGGAAGTACGTTTCGACAAATCGATCGTGAGCCTTGTACATGGTTCGCATCATGCCGGGCCACGGTTTCTTGATGCAGAGCTTGCCGCCTTCGTTCTTGGCGCACTCGGTGCCGTCGTCGCGGAGGACGACGGGCTCGACGCCGAAGAACGGCCGGCTGGCGCTGCCCGGCTTCAGGGTGTGGGCGCCCGGAAGCGGAGTGATCAGGATCGCGCCGGTTTCGGTTTGCCACCAGGTGTCGACGATCGGGCACTTGCTCTTGCCGATGTTCGTGTAGTACCACATCCAGGCCTCGGGGTTGATGGGTTCGCCGACCGAGCCCAACACGCGAAGACTCGACAGGTCGTATTTCGCCGGCCACTCGTCGCCGAGTCGCATGAGCGACCGGATCGCCGTGGGGGCCGTGTAAAAGATGTTGACCTTGTACTTCTGACACACTTGCCAGAATCGCCCGCCGTCGGGATACGTGGGCACGCCCTCAAACATGAGCGAGGTCGCGCCGTTGGCGAGCGGGCCGTAAACGATGTAGCTGTGACCGGTGACCCAGCCGATATCGGCCGTGCACCAGTAGGTGTCCTCATCGTGGACGTCGAAGATCGTCTTATGGCTCAAGGCGCAATGGAGGAGATAGCCGCCCGTGGTGTGCTGTACTCCCTTGGGCTTGCCTGTGCTTCCGGATGTGTAGAGGAGGAACAGCGTGTCCTCGGCGTTCATGACCTCGGGCTCGCACCGGTCGTCGACCTTGGCCATCTCGTCGTGGTACCACGTGTCGCGGCCGGCGGTCATGGGAACATCGCCGCCGGTACGACGGACGACGATGGCATTCTTGACGCTGGGGCACTTGGCCATTGCCTCATCCGCCGTCTTCTTCAGCGGAATGTTCTTACCGGATCGGAGAGAGCCGTCGCTGGTGACCAGCAGCTTGCACTCAGAGTCTTGAATGCGATCGCTCAAGCTCTCGGCGCTGAATCCGCCGAATACGATTGAGTGAATCGCTCCGATTCGCGTGCAGGCGAGCATGGCGATCGCCAGTTCCGGAATCATGGGCAGGTAGAGACACACCCGGTCGCCCTTCTTGACACCCTTGTTCTTGAGGACATTGGCGAATTTGCACACCTCGCGGTGCATGTCCTGGTAAGTCAGAATGCGGGTGTCGTTCTCCGGTTCGCCTTGCCAGATGATGGCGGCTTTGTTCTTGCGCCAGGTCTTGAGGTGCCGGTCGAGGCAGTTGTAACTGACGTTCAATTGTCCGTCGGAGAACCAAGTGTGTTCGATCTTTCGCTGATCGCTGTTCCAGGTGTAGCGCCGACCGATCGTGGGCTTCTTAAACCAGTCGAGCAACTGAACGGCCTGTTCGAGCCAGAACCCATCGGGGTCTTTGATCGACCGGTCGTACATTTCCTGATACTGTTGAAAGCTCTTGATATGAGCCTTCGCCGCAAGCTCCGCCGGAGGCGGAAACCGTCGCGACTCTTCCATCAACGAACTGATGACCTTCGCTTGAGCGTCTGGCATAGCAACCCTCTCTTCGAACAATGCCCTCTGAAATCGCCAACCCCGCAACAGTTATGAGGCCTGTCGTATCCGTACGCCACCGTACACAACTGAAGCACTTCAAATAGAAATGCCTCTGTACCAGAATTGAATAGTCACGTCAAGTGATGTTTGTATTGCCTAACCTCAGCCGAGAGGAGTTTTGGCGGAAAGGTCTTGACGATGCGCGTGCGTGCCTTCAGCGTGCTTCTGGAAAACGACATCGGGGGGTTTACACCGATGGACACGTGGGCACAAAGCTGACAGAGAGGATTATGGATAACTTTGGGAGTCTTTTTTGATGCGTATACACTGCCCGCGACGACTGCGCTTGGCCACGCTCCACGTCGGGGAAGGCTATCTCCAACATGCCATGACAGGCAAGCAGATCAGTATGTGATCAACCATTTACTGAGTCTTGTCGGGCGGTCCATTTCCCAGATGGCATCCCAGTCGTCTGGGATCATGTAGATATCGTGATGGACGATCGTGTCATATGTGTGCCAGTGTTCGCTTTGGGACTGCGTCAACGAACAGCCCGATTGGCCAAGCATCGCGATGCACGAGACGACGACCAGGCATGCCAGCCCAATGATCTGTTTCATGGATCCACACCCCGACGATAGTTTCATCGCCAGCCTTCACTCAGGATGGCCACCCACCATGGGGACTCCGTTTCGCAGGGCCCACGGCGTCAGGCCAGCCAGCTAACCTTCCACGTGTCCTTCCGCAAAGCTCACCCCGCGCGGACAGGTGGCCCCATTATAGGTACTAGGCTATTCTTCGGCAAAATGGCATGGGCCTCTGGAGCGATTATTCCCAGGTGGATCGTTTCAGAGGGTTCCTATTCGTCTCCGACTTGCGATGAGGACGTTCAGATAGGTTCTGCAATTCGGTCCGGCTGGCCTCCCTCCGCTAAGGGAGTACCAGTTCGGAGAGCGGATCCCGGCACATCCTGTCCCGTGAACAGATCGGCGAGATTCTTCCCAGGATGGAAGACGACGACCGTTTTCGCCGGCACGGAGACTTGTTGATTGGTTCGGGGATTTCTGGCGACCCGAGCCGCGCGACGTTTGACTTCGAATACGCCGAAGTTTCGCAGCTCCATGCGGCCATGTTTTTGCAGGGCCTCAACGATTGAGTCGAAGACGTGCTGAACTGCATGCTTTGCGACAGCGTGGTCGACTCCGTACTTGGTAGCGATTCCTTTTGCGATGTCTTTTTTGGTCAAGGTAACACCTCGCCTCCCATACGGCGAAGGGCGTCGGGGCTATCGCTGCATGGCCATACCCCTACCCCACTCCCCGGGACTTGAATTGCCACCTACGGCAAGACTTTATGGCATTTACATAATTCATACCGCTTTCTGATCATACCGTCAAGATGTAATCAGACTTACTAAATCTGTGGGCGGCTAGCTTTTGGATGGCCGAAGGGCCCGCGTCAATTGGCGGAGGGCGTCACACCATTCCACGTACCGGTAAGGAATTGCCAAGTTCCGATGGAGTTGAACCATTCGTTGATGCCATATCTCCCCAGTGTCCGCTGCTCGTCCTTGGGATTTGCAGTCGAAGACTCGGCATCCCAGTATTCGATGTGCGTGAATGGAGCAATCGTCGACAACCTGATACGGACACGCGTCCTCGGAGGTGCGTGTGGGGAGTCTGTCAGGACCCAATCTGGCAACAAGATGGCACAGCTCGAGGGGTGTGACGAACAGGCGGTGGTCGTATGACGCGAACCGGCAGCATAGTCCGCACCGTCGGCAGACGATGTCTCTGCTGGGTGATTCGGCCTCGAGGTCTCGGTACAACGATTCGACGGAGGCGACGACGCGAGGATCGCGACTCGCCGAAAGGATCATGTCGACGGGCAGTTCGACACTTGGGAATGCCATTACCAGCCATTCTTCTCGCGGATCTCGTCGATCCGCAGCGCGTCAAACCACGTGCCGTGATTCATTCCAGGGCACGTGCCGGCTGCCGCCGCCCAATGGTCGGGCGATTTGAGATTGATCGTCCAGAATGGCCAGGTGCGGCACTGCAGCGGACGGCTCTCATATATCCGGCAAACGGCTTTCGGACCACGGCGTATGAGGAACACGCAATCGCCGTTTGGCCGCTCGGTCAGACTGAAGCGAAATCCGACTCGGCGGATATACTCGGACGGTATTCTTCCATCCGGACACCCCAGAGCCTGGGCTATCTGTTGTTGTTCCTCGGCCGTAACCCAGACATAACCGGGAGCGCCGCTGCAGCAATTGCCGCACTGGGCGCAGGTGAATGAAAGTCCCTGATGATACCACGAATCCTCAGGCACAGGGGTATCCGCCTTGGCACCGATTTCGCCGCACCATGCTCCCGCCAAGCTTAGGAGAATCGGCTGCTCAAGGCAAGTCGACGGCCTCCGGACCTTCAAACGCTGCGACGTCGGTAGTTTGTGGTTTCTTTATCGTTGCGAGGATGGCTTGTTAGTGGTTTCATATGGTATCATGCGGCGCGGCGGAGCGGCGCATCCAACTGCTTTGCGAATGATGTTTTAGGACGGGGCATGTCGATAGTTGAGCGTGTACCAACTGGGGCGGGAGATGTGTTCGCCACGAGGGTCCATGAACTGACGCATTGCACGACTCACAGACTACTATGGCCTTAGGGTATCATCATGAGTGTTGAACAAGATTCGTCAACGACGTGTGAGCAGGTGGCATTGGCGCGCTGTCCTTCGTGCGGCCATGAGAATCCGCCGGGTGTGGAGTCCTGCGGCGGCTGCGGCCGTTCTTTGGCGGCCGACAGGGCAACCGAGCGGAAACCGCATTGTTCATTGGCTTGCCTGTCGGCGGTTGCGGTCATCGTTGTCGTTACCTTTGTCGCCTTTGTGCCGACGTTGTTCAACGGGTTCGTCTACTGGGACGACGACGTCACCCTGCTGGGCAATCCCAACTACCAGGCGCTTTGGCCCGGAAACCTCCGCTGGATGTTCTCGACCACCCATACCGGCGCCTATCAGCCGCTTGCCTGGGTATCGTTGGCGCTGGACTACCAGATTTGGGGTCACGAGAGACCGGGAGGGTATCATCTCACAAGCCTTCTCCTGCACATCGGGGGGGCATTGGTCTTCTTCTTTGTGTCGCTGCGATTGTTGCGTGCGGCTCTGCGTGTCCCGGAAGGCGAGGCCGATCTTCCGCTGACGCTGTCCGCAGCGGTTGCCGCACTGGTTTACGCCGTCCATCCGCTTCGCGTAGAGTCGGTTGCCTGGGCGACTGAACGACGAGACGTTCTGAGCGGATTGTTCGTCTTTCTCACGCTGCTCTCCTACCTTCGCGCTCGAACTCCGCTACCGGACGGATCGGAACAGAAGGGTCGCTCACTTGCGTGGACGTTTGTCCTATTCGTACTGGCCATGCTGTCGAAGGGGACGACCGTCGTTCTGCCGGTCGTCATGCTCATACTGGACTTCTATCCTCTTCGGCGATTGGGCGGCGGGCCACGCAATTGGTTCACTCGCCGGACTCGCGAGGTTTGGATCGAGAAGGTGCCTTTCCTCGTGGCGGCAGTCGTGGCAGGGGTTGTTGCGGTGAGAGGCCAGCAGGAAGCAGGGGCCCTTGCCAGCTTGGCCGAGCGGGATGTTGCCGCTCGCATTGCGGTGGCGTTTTATGGTCCGGCGTTCTACCTTTACAAGACGATCGTCCCGTTCGGGCTCAGTCCGGTGTATGAATGGCCCATCAGGTTTTCTCCGTTGAACCTCCCCTTCCTCCTCAGCGGGGTTGTTGTCATTGCGATCACCGTATGCGTCATCCGATTCTACCGGTACTGGCCCCCAGGCCTATTTTTGTGGCTGGTGTACCTGACTGTTCTGGCGCCGCTTCTGCTGCCCTTTCAACTCGGGACCAACTTGGCGGCCGATCGGAATACGTACTTGTCTTGTACCGTGTGGGCCGTTCTGGCCGGCGTGGCGGTGGCGTACTGCTGGCTTCGTCGAGGCAGCGGCGTGGGGACCGCCGTGACGGTGTTGGCCGGTGCGTTGGTCGTCGGGCTCGCGTGGCTTACCGCCGCCCAGTGCCGTGTTTGGCGCGACACCGAGGCGCTGTGGACCCATGTTCAGGCGGTTTGTCCGGGGACGTGGCATGCCGAGGCCGGGCTGGGTGGTGTGAGACATCGGGAAGGGTTGCGGACAGAAGACAAGCACAAAGCGGCCGCACTCTTCGAGGAGGCCCTCAAGCACTATCAGAAGGCACTCGACATCAACCCCGAATCCGCCGACTTGCACAACAACGCCGGATCGATTCTGATCTGTCTGGATCGTGTTGGGGATGCGCTGACGTACTATCGGCAGGCTGTCAAGTTGAACCCCATGTTGGCGCCGGCCCAATACAACTTGGCCAGCACGCTGGCAAAGATGGGCCGCGACGTCGAAGCGATCGATTTCTTCAAGAAGGCCGTTCAACTTGCCCCGAAGTTTGCCGAGGCCCATTTCAATCTGGCCAACGCCTATGTTCGCCTCGGCATGTATGCCGAGGCTCGCGAGCATTATCGGAAGACAATTCAATATGACTACGGCCGCCGGAATACCCAGGCTGCCGTGGATGCGTTGCGGCAGGTTGACAACCGGCTCCTGCAGGCGCCGTAGAACAGTCATAGTCCGGCCGCCCGAAAGACCCTTCGAATCGGTACGGCGGTTCGCTTGTCCGTGCCTTGCGCGGGGTTCATGATTCCCTTGGAATCCGGTACGATCTCCACCACGGCAAGAACACCCGAATCAAGGAGAACCCACGTGCTCGCGTTCGGATTCAGGCTGTGCGGCGTCGTCTTCATGCTTTCCGCTTTGATGCTTCCGGCTTCACAGGCACCGGCCATGACCGAGGAGGAACTGTGCCGGTTGTACATGGGCGTCGTCGAAG
>CAZQTW010000134.1:0-6604 GCA_964596165.1 uncultured Planctomycetales bacterium
CGACCATACCAAACGCATCACAACAATTCATGCAGGCTTGCCGAAAGGACACGGACCACCTACCCAAATGCCTTCCCCACAACGGCACCGCCGAGGAAGTCATGCTCGACTTCGGCGTGAACCCGGTCGCTCCCGTACGCCAGCAGGAAGGCCAGCAGGTCCGGGCCGAGATCGTGTTCAAGGTCAACGAGCGCGTGATCATGAATTATTACTCCGCCAAACGGCTGGCCACCACGCTCCTCCGACTCATCCGCCAGCACCAGCACCACTTCGGCCAGCTCGAACTCGACGTGGCCAAGCGTAGAAGGTCCGGCGTATGACTCACGATATTGGATTGCGTCGCCCGCTGACTGACAGCGCCGCGAGGCGCCCCAAAACGGTGCCCCGTGACGAAGCTACAGGCCATTTACCAGCCGGCTGTCTCGGAACATTTGCCTCCTCCTCCAGCCGATACCGGCGAAATGCCCCCTGCCCAAACGCAAGCCTAAGCACATCGTCCCATCAAACGAACCTTAACGCCACTTGACAGCGTATCATAAAGGACGTTATGATACGCCAATGGCGCCGCGGGGGACGGACGCCCGAAACGGTGTCTCGGCTCCCGGCATCCCCGGAAAGACACGACCACGAAGGCCGCCCGCATGACCAACGAGATTATCACCAAGCCCAGGGAGCTGACCCGAGTCGGGCTGGACGTACTCCCCGTAATCATCGCGCAGGCCGGACGCAACGCCAGCCGCCGCTTCATCGAGTTCTTCACGGCCAACATTCGCAATCGGAACACGCGCCAAGCCTACGCCCAGGCGGTCGCTCAGTTCTTCGATTGGTGCGAGCGGCGGTCGCTACGCCTTGAAACCATCGAACCCGTGGCCGTTGCGGCCTACATCGAAACCCTCTTGGCGAATCGCTCCGCGCCAACCGTCAAGCAGCACCTGGCCGCCATCCGCATGCTGTTTGACTGGCTCGTCGTCGGCCAGGTTATCCCTGTGAACCCGGCCGCATCGGTCCGAGGCCCAAGGCACGTTGTGAAGCGCGGTAAAACGCCGGTTCTCACCGCCGATCAGGCCCGCCACTTGTTGGATTCCATCGACGTCACCACCATCGTCGGCCTGCGCGACAGGGCGCTCATCGGCGTCATGGTCTACTCGTTTGCCCGTGTCGGGGCTGTTACGAAGATGCGGGTTGAAGACTACTTCCAGAACGGCAAGCGATGGTGGCTACGGCTACACGAAAAGGGCGGCAAACGTCACGAGGTCCCCGCCCACCACAACGCCGAAGCGTACCTGGACGCCTACTTCCAGGCCGCCGGCATCGCGAACGACAAGAAAGGCCCCCTGTTCCGTAGCGTGGACAAGCACCGGCACCTTACCCAGAACCCCATGCACCGGATTGACGTGCTCCGGATGGTAAAGCGCCGTGCCAAGGCGGCGGGGTTGCCAAAGGCCACATGCTGCCACACGTTCAGGGCTACCGGAATCACGGCCTATCTTGACAACGGAGGCACTATCGAAAACGCGCAGGCCATCGCGGCGCACGAATCGCCCCGCACAACCAAGCTCTACGACCGAACCAGCGACGAGATCACGTTGGATGAGATCGAACGGATCGCGATCTGACAGACGACGACACTTTTGTCAGCCACCCCCTGGCGATGGCCCAATCATGTCGGTTCTGATTGTCGGCCTCCGGACCTACTATGTTCCACACTCCGCCTGGGTTGTCAGGGCCATGCTGTGCGCTTAGATTAGGCGGTTGTTCCCGCTGTAGTCCGTGGAGTCGTCAGAGGAGTTCGGGGCCATGGCGAGCCTGGAACAACTGACCCGTGGTGCCTACGTTAAGGGCGTTCTGCCCGACGGTCTCGTTTCCGTCATCGACGTGAAATGGATCGGCGAGGCCGCCGTCGAGTTGACCTACAAGGACGCCGCCGGACGGCTCGGCAACGAACTGATCTACAGGGATCGGGAGCCCACCCTGGAAATCGTGGAGGCCGGGCGACCATGGAGCTTCGACGGCGACGCCGCCCTGTTCCGCCTGGTCTCCGAAGCCCATCGCATCCGGCTGGCGTATCTGTTCGATCCGCTCCTGGCCGTCCACACGTCGCTGGTTGAACCCTTGCCCCACCAGATTACTGCGGTCTACGGCGAGATGCTGCCGCGTCAACCGCTTCGATTTCTCCTGGCTGACGACCCCGGCTCCGGCAAGACCATCATGGCCGGGCTGCTCATGAAGGAGTTGATCGTTCGAGGCGACCTCCAGCGGTGCCTGGTGATATGCCCCGGCAATCTGGTGGAACAATGGCAGGACGAGCTGAGCGACCGGTTCCACCTGCCGTTCGAGATCATGACGACCGACACCTTCGAGGCCGCCCGCACCGGCAACTGGTTTGCCGAGAACCCCCTGGCCATCTGTCGGCTCGACAAACTCAGCCGCAACGAGGATGTCCAAGCCAAACTCGCCACGACCGATTGGGACCTGATCGTGTGCGACGAGGCCCACAAGATGAGCGCCAGCTTCTTCGGCGGCGAGGTCCGGTACACGAAGCGGTACCGCCTGGGTCAGTTGCTTTCGGGGCTCACCCGCAACTTCCTGCTCATGACCGCCACGCCGCACAACGGTAAGGAAGAGGACTTCCAACTCTTCATGGCGCTGCTGGACGGCGACCGCTTCGAGGGCAAGTTCCGGGATGGGGTCCATGTCACCGATGCATCCGACCTGATGCGCCGACTGGTCAAGGAACAACTCCTGAAGTTCGACGGGACACCGCTCTTTCCCGAACGGATCGCCTACACCGCCAACTACACGCTCTCAGAGCAGGAGGCGGACCTCTACAAGCAGGTGACCGACTACGTTCGCGAGGAATTCAACCGAGCCGAGGCGCTGGAGAATGAGGGTCGTAAGGGAACCGTCGGGTTCGCCCTGACGATCCTCCAGCGACGCTTGGCATCCTCACCGGAAGCCATCTACCAATCGCTTCGTCGAAGACGGGAGCGCCTCGAAAAACGACTCCGCGAAGAACAGTTGCTGAGCCGAGCGGCTTCAGCGCACGTGGACCTGAATGCCGATCTGCCCTCCTACGACGCCGACGATCTGGACGACCTGGAAGACTCGCCCGACACGGAGGTGGAGGATACCGAGGAGAAGGTGGTGGATCAGGCGTCCGCCGCCCGGACCATCGCCGAACTCCAAACCGAGATCGGGATGCTCAAACACCTGGAGCAGGTCGCCCTGCGGGTCCGCCAGTCCAAGACCGACAGGAAATGGGACGAGCTGTCCAAACTCCTTCAGAACAACTCGGAGATGTTCGACGCCCACGGGCATCGCCGCAAACTGATCATATTCACCGAGCATCGGGACACCCTGAACTACCTCACGGAACGGATCGGTTCGCTGCTGGGTCGTCCGGAGGCAGTGGTTACCATCCACGGCAGCATGGGTCGCGAGCAGCGAAAGACTGCCCAAGAGAGCTTCACCCAGGACAAGGATGTCCAAATCCTGGTGGCCACCGATGCGGCGGGCGAGGGCATCAACCTTCAGCGTGCCCACCTGATGGTCAATTACGATCTGCCCTGGAACCCCAACCGCCTGGAACAGCGATTCGGCCGGATTCACCGCATCGGTCAGACGGAGGTGTGCCACCTGTGGAACCTGGTGGCCAAGGAGACACGCGAGGGCGAGGTCTACCATCGCCTGCTTGAAAAGCTCGACGAAGAGCGGAGGGCATTGGGCGGGCAGGTATTCGATGTCGTCGGTCGCCTGCGATTTGAAGACCGCCCCTTGCGGGAACTCCTGCTGGAAGCCATCCGTTATGGCGATCGCCCGGAGGTCCGTGCCCGCCTGACACAGGTCGTGGAAAGCGCCCTGGATCGCGACCACCTCCGCCAACTCCTCGAAGAGCGGGCATTGGCCAAGGACTCGATGGACGCCGGCCGTGTCCGGCAGATTCGGGAGGACATGGAACGGGCCGAGGCACGTCGCCTTCAACCGCACTTCATCGCCGCCTTCTTCATGGAGGCGTTTCGACTCCTGGGCGGCACCGTCCGCGAGCGAGAGCCCAGGCGGTATGAGGTCACCCATGTGCCGGCCGTCATCCGCAACCGCGACCGAGCTATCGGCACCCGAGAGGCCGTGTTGATCAAGTACGAGCGGATCACGTTTCACAAGGACCTCATCAGCGTCCCCGGCAAGCCGCTGGCCGCCTTCGTCTGCCCCGGTCATCCGCTGCTCGATGCCACGATCGACCTGATCATCGAACGGCACCGCGACCTCCTGAAACGAGGCACAATCTTGGTCGATGAAAACGACCCGTCAGACCGCGTTCGGGCCTTGGTCTACCTGGATCATTCCATCCAGGATGCCCGATCGGATCGGTCCGGCCAGCGAAGGATCGTATCCCGACAACTCCAGTTCGTTGAGGTGGACAGCGACGGCAACACCCGTGCGGCCGGACACGCCCCGTACCTGGACTATCGTCCGCTTACCGCCGACGAGCAGCCGCTGCTCGAACGATTGCAAGAACCCAACTGGATGCGAACCGAGCTGGAGTCGAAGGCGCTGACGCATGCCGTGGCCCATCTGGTACCGGATCACTTCAAC
Source organism: uncultured Planctomycetales bacterium (assembly GCA_964596165.1). GTDB lineage: Bacteria > Planctomycetota > Phycisphaerae > UBA1845 > JAFGLZ01 > CAYUQT01. The sequence goes on from CAZQTW010000134.1 coordinate 4,594, forward strand.
GAGGTCCGGAACCGCAAGGAAGAGTTGATCGACAAGACCAGGGCCGCTGTGAAAGAGCGGCTCACCCAGGAAATTACCTATTGGGACCATCGGGCCGTGCAACTGAAGGATCAGGAATTGGCGGGCAGGGTGAACGCCCGGTTGAACTCCGGTCTGGCCCGCCAGCGCGCGGATGAACTCGCCGCCCGCCTCCAGAAACGCATGGCCGAGCTGGAGCAAGAACGCAAGTTGTCCCCGCTTCCCCCGGTCGTTGTTGGCGGTGCGATGGTCATCCCGGCAGGTCTGCTGGAACGTCTGAAGGGCACAAGAACGCAGCCGGAGACGTTCGCCAAGGAGACCGCGCGTGTGGAGGCAATGGCCATAGCGGCAGTCCTTCAGGCCGAACAGAAACTCGGCTTCGTTCCAAAGGATGTCAGTGCCGAGAAGCGGGGGTACGACATCGAGTCCGCGATCCCCGGCACGGGTCGGCTTCGGTTCATCGAGGTCAAAGGGCGTGCCAAGGGGGCCAAGACCGTCACGATCACGAAGAATGAGATTCTGACGGCGCTGAACAAGCCCGACGACTTCATTCTGGCCATCGTTCCGACGGACGGCGATCAGGCGGATGAACCGCGATACATCCGCAAACCCTTCCAGCGAGAGCCGGATTTCGCCGTGACCAGCGTGAACTACGACCTCGATGAGTTGCTGGCCCATGCGGAGGCACCGGCATGACCGTCCGATGTACGCAAGCCGAAATAGCAGCGGCGCTCAAGTTCAGCAGGAGAAGGACTTTAGCAGAACCGCCATTTACCTTGACTTTGGCTGAAAGCCATCCCATAATGATGACGATAGATCAGAACGTGATCTTCTCCCCGCTTGACACGCCTTCGGGCCTCGGGCGGGGTTACTTTTTATGGGGAGGACGATAACCATGCCCTCCCCGCCCGCCAATCCACGAGCCATCGTCTTCATCGACGGCCAGAATCTCTTTTACGCGGTCAAGGACGCCTTCGGTTATCTCTACCCGAACTACGACGTGGCCGGCCTCGCTCGGCGTCTGTGCAGCGATCAGGGGTGGACGCTGGCCCAGGTCCGCTTCTACACCGGCATTCCGGACGCAGCGGACGATGTGTTCTGGAACCACTTCTGGACGCACAAACTTGCCCAGATGGGGCGTCTGGGCATCCATGTCTTCTCGCGCCCACTCCGGTACCGCAATCAGACCATCCGCCTGCCGGACGGCACGACTTCCACAGTCCTTGTCGGACAGGAGAAGGGCGTCGATGTCCGGTTGGCGCTCGACATTGTGCGTCTTGCCTCCGACGCACATTACGATGTCGCCCTGATCCTCAGCCAAGACCAGGACCTCACCGAGGCGGTCCAGGATGTCAAACTGATCGCCCAGCAGCAGAACCGTTGGATCAGGATGGCGTGTGCGTTCCCATTCAGCCCCGCCGCCCGCAACCGCCGCGGCATCGACAAGACCGACTGGATCAGGATCGACCGCGCCCTATACGACACGTGCATCGACAAACGGGATTACCGCCCGAAAAGGAAGTAGATCACCGTGACTGTGCCCTACCGCAAGAAACTGATTGAGGTTGCCCTGCCGCTGGACGCCATCAACAGGGAGTCGGCCAGGGAGAAGTCGATTCGGCATGGGCATCCTTCAACGCTGCACCTGTGGTGGGCGCGGCGGCCGTTGGCGGCGTGTCGAGCGGTCCTGTTCGCGTCGCTGGTGGATGATCCCGACAGCGACCCGGCGTATCGACGACCCGATGGGACGGTGGATGAAGAACGGGCGGGGCTCAAGCGGGCGGAACTGTTCAACCTCATCGAGGAACTGGTCAAGTGGGAGAACTCCAACAACCCCGACGTGATCAACCGGGCACGGGCCGAGATCGCCCGTTGCGTCGCCTCACGAAAGATCGAGCTGGGGGAGTTGAAGAAGGAGAGCGTCGTTTACGACGCTCTCCCTGGAGTTTGGCACTTCTGGGGTGGGATTGTACTCCGGCCTGGGCAGCGTCGG
>CAZQTW010000135.1:0-6103 GCA_964596165.1 uncultured Planctomycetales bacterium
TGGGTCCGGCCCATCCCCGACCCTCGCTTTTCGCCCAAAAACGACGGTCCACAGCGCGCAACAACGGTCATGCACCCGGCCTGGCCGACAGGGAATGCCGCAAGGCGACAACTCGGCTCGCACCCTGCCCGTCGCAACCCAGACCGGAGGCTACGCAAGGTGCGGGGAATCGCGATCTTTCCAGACCCTTTGTTCCTCGGCTGACCCGTCGCTGCCTGAAAGACCCCTCCGATCTTGTCGGCAGATCGTGCGTTAGCCCTCGTGCGATCCCTGTGCGGGGGGGATGGGCGAAACGAGTACGAACGTGTTGCGAACCGCTCGATTCCCGCAAGCTCCGACCTCGGCGTACCAGGCATTAGGCGACTTGCGGGGGCGTATATGGATGAAATGTGCCGGCCAGTTTTTGGCCAAATGGTTCTTGACGTCTCTCGACCATTCCTGTCAAATAATGGGTCTTAGCATGCGGGGAGAACAGACGGGTCCCTCTGAACACGTTGGTGGGCGATGAGCAAGAAGGCCAAGCAATTAGTCTCGAACGAATACAAACGCTGGTATGACGGAATCGACAACGTGTGCGTGGTCGATCTGACCGGCTTGGACGCGATCCGCAATCACAAGCTGCGCGGGGCGCTGCGGCAGAAGAACATTCGGCTTCATGTCGTCCGCAATTCACTGTTTCGCCGTGCGTTTACCGCGGGGCCGATGGCGTCGGTCGCCAAGGCATTGACGGGCCCTTGCGCCTTGGTCACGGGGGGTGAGTCGCTGGTTGACGTGGCCAAGGAGCTGGTTCGCATCAGCGGCGAGATCGAGGCGCTGAAACTGAGATTCGGGGTGATGGACGGGGATCCGGAACTCCTCGACATCCGGCAAATCGCCAAGATGAAGAGCCGCCGTGAAATTCAGGGGGAGGTCTTGATGTTGGTCTTGTCGCCCTGGCGTCGGGTGTGCGGCCAGATCACGAGTCCGTGGGCTCGTGTCGCCGGGTGCATCAAGGCCATTGGCGAGAAAGAGGAAAAAGCGGCGTAGCATTCCGTCCGAGTCTGGGTCGTTCGTGCGGCGGCTGCCGTGCGAGATGACGAGATACCCTGGGGAAAAGAAAAATACCGTTCGGCTGCGGATTGCCCCATGACGCTCGGAGCAGAAGAGCGGGGTTAAACGGCCTCATCGGGAGGCCGGCTATCAGGCCGACGTCTGTGTTGTAAGGTGGTTCGGAGTTACCAGAAATGGCAGATGCACCGAAGGAATTTTCCGCGGCGACAAAAGAACTGGGCGACAAGATTGTGTCTCTATCGGCCAAGGAGGCCCAGGAACTGGCGGATTATCTGAAGCAAGTCCACGGAATCGAACCGGCCGGCGGCGCGGTGGCTGTGGCGATGCCGGCGGGTGGAGCGGCCGGCGGCGCCGAGGCCGCAGCCGGTCCGACGTCCTTCAACGTCGTTCTGAAAGCCGCCGGCGACAAGAAGATCGCCGTGATCAAGGAAGTACGGGCGGCAACCGGTCTCGGCCTGAAGGAGGCCAAGGACTTGGTCGACAACGCCCCCAAGCCGGTGAAAGAAGGCCTCAGCAAGGAAGAGGCTGAGGATCTCAAGAAGAAGCTGGAAGAGGCCGGCGCGGTCGTCGAGGTTGTCGGCAAGTAGGTGTTGATGCATCACGTACCTCGTTCCCGGACGCCGGTGTTTGCCGGCGGGTGTCGGATTCGGGGTCTGACGATCTTCCACGGGCCGGTTCCATTCGGCCCTGGAAATCGAGGGTCGGAGAGGTGGAGGGTGGCCGCGAGGCGATTGCGGCCGCCCGTTCGTGTCCTGCCGCGACCCTCATGCGAGTTGTCCTGCTCCGGCGGGTGCGGGATAGGTTGGTGCGAGGTTAGACGGGCCCTTAAGGCCGCCTTGCTCGGGACAGCCGACCGAACGGATGGCGCCGGCCGAGTCATGGAATCGTCCCTTCACGTGTATCTGAAAAACGCATGGGTCTCCTGACGGCGACGGATGGGCCGTCACGGCGGTGGTGTTCGTCTCCCGCCCCGGTCGGGGGGCGGGGGCGCGGACCGTAACGAAAGGGACTGCACATGATCACCGAGAGAGCGGTAAGGAATTTCAGCAGGTCTGGCGACTCGCTGCCCGTGCCGAACCTGATCGAGATCCAGACCGAGAGCTACCGGCGATTCCTCCAGGCGGAGGTCCTTCCCGAGAAACGGAAGAACATCGGTCTGGAGGCGCTGCTTCGCGAAGTGTTCCCCATCGTCAGCTACGACGAGAACATGTCGCTGGAGTACCTGGGGTACGAACTCGGCAAGCCTCGGCACGACGCGGACGAGTGCCGACAACTCCGATTGACGTACGGGATGCCGTTTCGGATTCGCTGCCGCCTGGTCCGCAAGGACAAGGACGAGATCAAGGAAGACATCATCTATCTTGGTGAACTGCCCATCATGATCGGGGGCGGCGAGTTCATCATCAACGGCGCCGAGCGCGTCATCGTCTCGCAATTACACCGTTCGCCCGGCGTGGATTTCGTGAAGGAATCGGCCGAGGGTGACCGGGCCTTGCACGCCTGCCGGATCATACCGGAGCGCGGAAGCTGGATTGAGATCAACGTGACCCGAAAGGACGAACTGGCCGTCCGAATCGATCAGTCCAGCAAGATCCCCGCCACGACGTTCCTACGGGCGATGAGCGAGAAGTACGGCACGGATGAGGCGATTATCACCGCGTTCTATGGAAACGTCATCCGGACGGCGAAGGTCGGCAACCTCAAGCCGGACATGTACGCCGCGACGACCCTGATCAACGAAGAGTCCGGCGAGGAGATCATTCGGGCCGGTTGCCAGTTGGGCGATGCGATCGAGGCGATTCAGGCCGCCGGTCATAAGCAAATCTCCGTCATCGACGGCGTTCAGGATCCGCTGATTCTGAACACCCTGGCGCAGGATACCAGTCGCAACCACGAAGAGGCGCTCTTGAAGATCTACGCCCGCTTGCGGCCCGGCAACCCGCCGCAACTCGACCGGGCCCGCAAGTTGTTCCAGGAGAAGTTCTTCGATGAGAACCGCTACCGGCTGGGCAAGGTCGGTCGCTTCCGTCTCAACCGCAAGTTCGACCAGGACATTCCCGAGAGCGAGATGACGCTCCGCGTTGAGGACGTGGTCAACTCGTTGAAGTATCTCTTGCTGCTGCGAACCGGGGAAAGCCAATACGACGTCGACGACATCGACCACCTGGGCAACCGACGACTGCGAACCATCGACGAGTTGGCGTCCGACGAACTGCGGAAGGGGTTCCTCAAGCTGCGGCGCACGGTTCAGGAACGGATGAGCCTCAAGAATCCCGACGAAATGCAGCGGATTGCCGAACTGGTCAATAGCAAGAGCATCAGCAGCAGCATCGACTTCTTCTTCGGTCGCGGAGAACTGAGCCAGGTGGTGGATCAGACCAACCCCTTGGCGCAGTTGACGCACGAGCGCCGCTTGTCGGCGTTGGGCCCCGGCGGGTTGAACCGCAAGCGAGCCGGCTTCGAAGTCCGCGACGTTCACATCAGTCACTACGGGCGCATCTGTCCGATCGAGACGCCGGAAGGCACGAACATCGGTCTCATCGCGTCCCTGAGCATCTACTCCGGCGTCGACGCCTACGGCTTCCTGGTGACGCCGTACCGCGTGGTGAGCCGCGGCAAGGCCACTGATGAGGTCAAGTACCTCCGGGCGGACGAGGAGATGCGAAGCGTTCTCGCTCCGCCGGACACGGTAGGACCGGACAATCGCCTTCTGGGCGAGCAGGTCCTGGCCCGGCGCCACGGCGACCTCGCCAGCGTGGCCAGCAAGGACGTCCAGTACATCGACATTTCGCCGAAGCAGACGGTGGGGGTGTCGGCCTCCCTGATTCCGTTCCTCGAGCACGACGACGCGAACCGGGCCCTGATGGGTTCGAACATGCAGCGGCAGGCCGTGCCCTTGCTGGTGACGGAGCCGCCGATCATTGCCACCGGCATGGAGCGCGCGGTCGCCGAAAACAGCGGGATGGTCGTCCGTGCCCGCAAGGGCGGATCGGTGACGTATGTGGATTCCACGCGAATCATCATCGACAACACGGACGAGTACGTCCTCAGAAAGTTCGTCGGCCTGAACGACAATACCTGCTTGAACCAGAAGCCTATCGTTAGGCCGGGCCAGAAAGTGAAAAAAGGTGACGTCATTGCGGACGGAGCCGCCACCTCGCGGGGTGAACTGGCCCTCGGCAAGAACGTCCTGGTGGCCTTCATGACTTTCGACGGGCACAACTTCGAAGATGCCATCGTGATCAGCGAACGGTTGGTCAAGGATGATGTCTTCACGAGCATCCATGTCGAGGAGTTCGAGATCGAGATTCGCGAGACGAAGCTGGGACGCGAGGAATTCACCCGGGATATTCCCAACGTCAGCGAACGGGCCCTGCGGAATCTGGACGAGGGGGGCGTGGTCCGTGTGGGGACGAAGGTGGGGCCCGGCGACATCCTCGTCGGAAAGGTCAGCCCGAAGAGCAAGAGCGAATTGAGCCCCGAAGAGAAGTTGCTCCACGCGATCTTCGGGCGTGCCGGCGAGGACGTGAAGAACGATTCGCTCGAGGTGCCGGCCGGCAAGGAAGGCGTCGTGATCGATACGAAGCGCTTCAGCCGGCGCATGCACATGTCGGAGGAGCAGAAACGGGCGCTGACCAAGCAGATCAAGGAATACAAACAGGCCTGCGACGAGAAAATCGCCACGGTCTTCCGGCAAATGTGCGACGAGATCAACGCGAAGACGGACCAGGAAATGGTCGACCCGTCGACCCGTCAGAAAGTCGGCCGAAGCGAGATCCTCGACGTGATCATGGAGCAGGTTGAGAACTTCAAGATCGAGTGGGTCAAGCCGGCCGGCGCCAGGGAAGAGGCCGAAAAGATATACAACCGTTACCAACCACGCATCGCGGAGATGATCGAGGAACGAGACCGGAAGATCGGCCAGATGAAGCGCGGCGACGAATTGCCCAGCGGCGTCCTCGAGATGGTCAAGGTTTACCTGGCCACCAAACGACGCATGTCCGTGGGCGACAAGATCGCCGGACGACACGGCAACAAGGGGGTTATCGCCCGGATCGTTCAGGAAGAGGACATGCCCTTCCTGGAGGACGGGACGCCGGTGGACATCCTCCTGAATCCGCTCGGGGTGCCGTCCCGTATGAACGTCGGCCAGATTCTCGAGACTCACCTCGGATGGGCGGCGGCGGTCCTGGGATTCCAGGCGATCACGCCGGTCTTCGACGGAGCACGGGAATCGGCCATTCGCGACTGTCTGAACGAGGCGGCGGAGAAGGTCCGCAGCCGGAGGGCGAATCTGGAGGCTGTTCAGAACGCCGGCAAGACCGGGGAACTCCTCACGGACATTCCGCCATCCGGCAAGGTCAAGCTCTACGACGGTCGAACGGGCGAACCGTTCGATCAGGACGTAACGGTCGGGTTCATCTACATGATGAAGCTCCACCACCTCGTCGACGACAAAATCCACGCCCGAGCCACCGGACCCTACAGTCTGATCACGCAGCAGCCGCTCGGCGGAAAGGCCCGGACGGGCGGTCAGCGATTCGGGGAAATGGAAGTGTGGGGCCTTGAGGCATACGGCGCCGCCTACATTCTCCAAGAGTTGCTGACGGTCAAGAGCGACGACGTGGAAGGGCGTACCAAGATCTACGAGTCGATGGTCAAGGGCAACAACACGCTCGAGGCGGGCACGCCGGTCAGTTTCGACGTGCTGTGCAACGAGATCCGTGGCCTCGGGCTGAACATCCAGCTCGAGAAAAAGAAGGTCATATGAAGGGAGTAATCTCATGGCTGAGAGCGTCTATGACCGGATAAACGACTACGGCAGTGTGAAGATCACGCTGGCCAGCCCGAACGACATTAGGAGTTGGTCGTTTGGCGAAGTCAAGAAGCCCGAAACAATCAACTACCGCACGTATCGTGCCGAGAAGGACGGTCTGTTCTGCGAACGGATCTTCGGTCCCGAGCGCGATTGGGAGTGCTTCTGCGGGAAGTATAAGGGCACGAAGCACAAGGGAATGATCTGCGATCGTTGCGGCGTGAAGGTGACGCACAG
>CAZQTW010000136.1:0-6077 GCA_964596165.1 uncultured Planctomycetales bacterium
GCGGGACAACCTTTCCATCAAGATGCCAAAGCGGTATGAATAATCCGGGCTAGCCGACATGCTGGCCAGGAGCCGACAGTCCGCCCGAGATGGCGACTATGCGACCGCCTTGCGAACGCTGATGACGGCGCTCGAACAGTTTCCTGACGACCAATGGACGGCAGCCGAATACGAGCGTGCTGCCGACCGCGTCCACGATTGGTTCGCGCGGCTCCCGAAAGACCAACGTCAGGCCCTCATAGCCGAATACGAGGCCCCACGAGCGCCAATAGCCGAGGTCCTGGGCGCCATGCTCCAACCATCGGCCGCAACCCCCGAGAAAAGCACGTCCTCCATACCCCTGAAGACCCCCAGCGGACGGCTGGCGTTCGCCGTTTGGAAGTTCCTGGAAGGCGACTACGCCCAGTTCGCCGCCTACTTGGTGACGACGTTGGAACAGGCCCCCGACAGTCTTGCCACGCGGAACGCCATCATGGCCTTGATGGCCATCCAATACTACCGCGGCGACAAGAACGGAGGTATCCAAACGGTTCGCGTGGCCGCCCGGCTCGCGCCGAACAACCATGCGACCGGCTGGGCGGTATGTCGCGTATCCATCTTCCTCTGCGGTCGCCGGCAGGCAGCACTCGCCAAGGAACTGTGTTCCAACATCCAGGCGGCGGCGCCCGAGACGGTCGCCGGAAAGGTCGCCGCCCAGATGCTCGCGATGATCGCCGACATCGAGTCGACCGCCTACGACGCGGCATTCGAGCGTTTGTGGGCCTTACGCGACTACGCCATCCCAGGCCCGGCCCGCGAGATGCTGGACATGTTCATGATGGGGATCGACGGGCGTACCGCCCAATCCGACACGACCGCGCAGGAGCGAATGGGCCGGCTCATGAAGGCGGCCGAGAAGCTGGCCGACCAGGATGCTGACCCGCTCCGCCGTGCGGGGGCCCGGCTGGCGCTGGCCCACTGCTGGCAGCGGCAGGGCAAGAGGATGCGATCGGCCGAGATCTTTCAACAGGTCGCCGATTCCGGTCAGCCAGGCGCTCGCGAATACGCGCTCACACAGGTCGGGGTCGATCTGTTCACCGTCAACCCGAAGCGGGCCATCGCCGCCCTTGAGGAGTATCGAGCAGGCTACGGTCGAACGGCCGGCGCGGTGGCCTCACTGAAACTCCTCGGCATGCTCTATCGCAAGGTTGGCCGGCACGCGGACGGGCTCAAACTGATCGAGGAGATCGAGGACCAGTGTCGGACCGGCGAGTCGTTCATGGAGGTGCGGGATGAGACGCTCACGGCAAACAAGGTGGGTTGCCTCCGTGGCCTGGGACGGCACGCCGAGGCCGACGTGCTCGCGGAGCCGATCCTTCGGAAGTACGGCTACGGAACTGCCATGTCGGCGATGAGCACGGGACAGCTTGCACAGCTCTTCAGTCTGCTGACGGAGATGGGGCAGGACGACTTAGCCGCCCCCTACATGCAAGAGATAAACTTGCGCGCGAAGCGGTAGGCGAACCCGAGGCGCAACACCGGAAACCGCGGATGGACGTGTAGCCAGGCGGTGAGGATGGGGGCGGGAGACAGAACTACGAAGCAGGAAACGGGAATCCCGAAGAAGCGAGGAGTAGACATGACGGTGAAAAGGCATCTGAAAGTAGTTCGCGCGGCGGGGCTTGCGTTAGCAGCATGTGCCCTGGTCGTGTGGTCACTCGACTCGCCGTTGGCTTGGGCATGCGTCGACATCTCGGTAACTATCGTTCAGGCGCCAAGGGTGATGCCGCCCGGTGGATCTGCGGTTGTAAGGGCGGTTGGGAACCCATCCGGCGGATACTATCTCTGGTCCGCGTACCAGGGGAATATCGATCCTTGTGCAATTACGGCTTCTTCCTCCGCCACGTTCACAGCAGTCGACTATGTCTGCACCGCCTATGTTGGAGTACTCTACGGCAAGGATCCGAACACCATCGTCGATACTGGTGCGGGCGACCTTGTCACGGTTCAGATCGCGGAGCCCGCGGGTATCACCGGAAGCTCGGGCAGCGGTGGAGGCGATGCGAACGATCCGGAACTCTACGTGCCGGAGGACGCAAACGGCCAGGCGACAGTCGAGCTGACCGTCGGCGGAGTTCTGGAAGACGCCAACATGTTCGTGCGTTGGATCGTCCAGGGGAACAGCGCCGAGCCGAACACTGCGACCGGTAACCCCGTCACGATCACGTTCACGCCAAACCCCGACCGCACCTTCCTCGTCACCGCCGGAGTGGACGAGGATCTCGATGGCGACGTCGACTGGGGAAGCCAGCAACTCAGGCTCCACGTCGTGAAGACCAATATCCAGGTCGACTCGAACAACAACGGGCAGATCACGGCCGACGACGATGCGATCGAGGCGAACGCCCCGGGCAAGATCTTTGCGTACAACAACGATTATGACAACGGTGATGGAAACAATCCCGACTGCAACGTCGTCACCGGTCCCGTCTCCAGCGAGGACGACCTGGTTCACGCCAACCTGGCCATTGTGGGCGGCCCGCCCAATCAGGGAGAATGGAGCCTGTTGTGTCCGTCACCTCACCTGAGGGTCTGGCGCGAGATGAACAAGACGACGGAGGTCGTCCTCGGCGATTGGTACGACATGTCGGCGCTCCCGAGCACCGTGTACCTGGAGGGCATCGGCGCAAGCAGCGAACCGGGCGGCACGTACCTCACGCTGTACTACGATCCTACCGGCGGAGGAACCACGGCGTTCTCGGATACCGTCCGGCTCACTGTGGGTAAGGTGGAGTTCACAACCGTCACGTTGCCCAATGGCTTCCTGGGAACACTGGATGACGATCCCAACCGGGAGGACTATGGCAAGGGAATCCGCCAGCAGGCCGAGACCAAGATCAAGCTCGAGTACCGGTTGACCCCCCAGATGGATTGGTCATGTGACAACACCTCGCTCTATGTTCGCTATACGGGCAGGGTCTGTTGGAACGTCGGTGGCCCAAACGAACCTCTGTATGCGTACTACCTCGTCGACAATCAGATGCCCGGTGCGCGGGGCGATGCCAGCGAGGAGGCCTCCCCCAATGTGGTCATTCCGTGGTACTACGACGGCATCCAGACCACCGCGAGCGGTGCGCGATACGAACTCGTCCTGAAATCGACGAAGGGCGGTATTCAGTTCTGGACCGACCCGAATCAGGTCACGGCCAAGCCGCTGGTCGGCCAATTCACACCGAACCAGATAGTTGCTTCATTCTGCCCCTACACCACTCCATGGCCATCTCCGAGGGATCATGAATTCAGACCTACGGGCGATACAGTCTACTGGGGCGTAGAATTCCGCTACGTCTTGAACGCTAGTCTGGTTGGCCACGACTTCGTCGGCTCCAGGGATGAGGTTCTAGCGGGCAACGCGGACGGCCTTGAGGTGTCGGTCACGCTCGCTGAAGGTGACAAATGGCTCAGGGTGATACGCGACCAGAAGAAGATCAGTGCGACCCAGGACGACTGGCGGTACGTCAAGTGGGAGTGCTATGACACAACGGTCGACGAGCCAGGGGGCGAACCGTATTTCCCGGGCCTTTACGACTATCCCCAGACCCTCAATGGGCGAACGTTTTGGGGGATCATACCGGAACACGTCGTGCCGGAGGGAGGGTTGGAGAACCCTTACCGCGTGAGAATCGACGCTAGAGGAATACCCAACCCCTATCACCCGGAATGCCAGGCTCGGTACTGGCGTTGGGGCATCCCGGTGAGGGTAGAATACGACTTGGAGAATGAGTAGCCGGCGCATATGAAGATGCACGTCTCAGAGGAGTAGATGCCATGCGTATGAAAACATTGCCGCCACGTGTAAGGCTGCTAGTGTTGTTGTTTGTGGGTACGGGCGCTGCATGCGTCGGGGCGGCGTCCGATCCTCCGGCGGGGGGCGCCGGTACCAACCAATCGACTGCGAGCCGCCCCACCCCGCCGCCCGCGCTCACGCCCGAAGAGCGTGAGGCGTTGCAAAAGGCCGCAGGGGACCGCAGCCGCCCGGCCATCGACCGCTACAGGGACGGTGCCAAGGCCATCCTCAGCGACCCGAACGTGCCGGTCCACAGCAAACTCGGAGCACTCTCGGCGTGCCAGATCCACCTGTTTACGGAGTTGAGGCCCTACGTGGAGTGGCTTGCCCACGAGGATCCTAGCCCCCGCGTGCGTGAGGATGCGGAAGGTGTCCTGAAGTACTGGAAGCAGAAGGCGGATGCCAAGGCGCGAGGCGAGGCGGAGAAGAAGGAGTCCGACCGCCGAAATGCCCTGACGCCCGAGCAACGCGACGCCGAGGACAAGGCGAAGCGAAAGGAATTCTATCTCAAGCGCCGAGACCAGCTCCTGGCGAGCCTCCAGCAAGGAACTGTGGAGGAGCGACGCTCCGCCGCGTCGGCTGCCGGCAGATGGGCCGAGTACGTTCCGGAAGGGCTTGCCCTTCTCCGCGAGATGGTCAAGACGGACCCGGACATATCCGTTAGATACTACGCCCTGCTGAGCACACTCAAGGCTGATCCGGATAGCGACGCAACGGTATCGGTGTGCAGGTCCTCTATCGCGTCCTCGAACCCCGTCGGAATTCGCCGCGCTGCTGCCGTGAGATTGTGTGATCTCGGTTTCAAGGAGGGACTCCCCGTCCTAATTGACCTGCTCGACGCGACAACCGACCCGGCGTCCCGCGCCTTAACGATGCAGTTGCTGAGATCTGTCACGGGGCTGAACTTCGTCCACCCAAACCCGGGTGCCGTCCCGGGTCAGCGAAGCGTTTCAGACGAGGACAAGCTTCTTCTGGACAAGGCTGCTGAGGCCTGGAAGAAGTGGTGGAAGGAGGACGGGACGACGGCCAAGTTGCGTCCCGGGGGCCTTAAGAAACCGACGTCACGTTCCACGACGGGGAGGTCAGTACCATGAAGAAGACAGCAGTATTGGGAGCGATGGCATGTCTGTGTCTGGCGGCCTATTCCAACCGTGTCTGGGCATGGTGGCCCTTGGCGCATGGGCTCATCAGCGTGGACAGAGGCTCGATCGCGGGACCCGGCTACCAGCAGGTCCCGGACATATGGTCATCTGCGGACTATAACTACTGGGAGACAATCGGGGTCACAGACGAGTTCTGCTGGGGTCACGTCTGCCGCCGGACCTATCCGGCAGGTGAGTTGCGCAGGATCGTCGAGCCGGAGTACTATCCTCTCCCAGCGCAAGCCATCGAACACAGCCCCGCGAGGCACCTGCGAGAGCTGTTCTTCAAGCTCTCTCAGGGCCGTCGTTCCGAGTCGATGAGCGACACCTACCGCGGGTGGTCTGACCACAACGACGCGGACCAGGTGACCGTTGTCTTCCAGAAATTCCACTTCGACGTTGCCCCCGGTGCGCACACCCCTTCCGATCTCGAGAAATGGCTGAAGCACTATGAGGTCGAATGGTCGATTGAGAAGGTGGCCTATGTGGACATCGTCTGGTACGGTGATCCCAATCGCGCCTTCGACCCGAGCGGTGAGGCCGTGTGGCCCCGTGCCCCCTACCAGGGCATCGTCGATGCCCCAACGGGCGACTACCAGTCCGACGGCCTGATCTGCCTGGCCATGAAGGCCTTTCGAAAGAAGGGGCAAATCCTCGATACGGTCGAGTGTGGCGGCCTGACGGTTCAGAATCGTGGCAGAATAACCGACCAACGAGCGAACAACATCCGCATGTCGCGGTCCTCACTCCTTGGCTTCACTCGCACCGACTACCATACCGCGATGGTAACCCTGTACGGTGACCCGAACACTGCCACACCGCCCACATGGCCGGAGGCACGCTTCTGGCGCAACTACTATGACGCGCTTGTCCTGCCGCCTCCATGAGTTGGAGACGGGGAACGACGCCCAGACTTCGCGAACAACGACCGCCAGATCGGGCCCGATGACAACACGACTGATTCCAATGAGGAGGTCACACAATGTCAGCCCATTTGAAAACGCGTTCCATGAGAGTGATATCGCGCCTTTACCGTCCAGTTGCCCTCGCCCTTGGCGTCGTCGGCATCGGGGTCCATCCGTTCTGTTTCCCCGCCGATATGATCTAAT
>CAZQTW010000137.1:0-5863 GCA_964596165.1 uncultured Planctomycetales bacterium
CACCCCCTCCCTCACACGTCCCCTCGCCTTCTCCCTCGCCTTCGCCCTTACACATCCCGTCCTTGCAGCGGTTGAGTTCGGCCAGCTTGCCCTGCAGGTCGTTCAGCTCTTGCTGCTGTGCCTCCAGATCGCTGAGTTCCTCACCGGCCTCTGAAAGCGAGGCTTCGGCTTCCTCCGTATTCGTGTCGTTTGTTCCGGACATGGACTTGCACGCGTTCGAGAACTTGTCGGCCAGACTCTTGCACTTCTCCCGTGCGGCCTGCGATTTGGCCAGTTGGCGAGCAAGGTTTTCTATCTGCTGCTTGTCCAACCCTCGCTTCTGAAGCTCATCCTTCAGCGACTGCAGATCTCGCTTCGACAGGTGCTCCAACATGCCCTTAGCGTCTTGCTCGCTCATGCCCGATTCTTGCAGCTTCTCCTTGAGCCGATCGTCTTTGGCCAGCTTCTCCATCTGTTTAGCCAGATCGTCGAGCTGTTTCTGCATCTCCTTGACCTGGTCCTTGTTCTGCGCAGCCTTGGACCGGGCAAGCTCCTCCTTCATCTCCTTCAGGGCCTCCCTCGCGGCCTTGTAGTCGCTCTCGGCCAATCCTTTACGCAGTCGATCCACCGGCGTCTCCGGCCGACGATTATTCTCAAGTCGGCTCAACATCTTCCGCAGTTCGCCTACGGGGTCGTACCGCGCCGATTCCTGTTGCTGTTTGAGCTTGTCCGCAAGCTGATCCACGCGTTTGACCACTTCGCGTCGCAACTCGCCGGGGTCCAAATCCTCGGCCGGTTTGATGTCCCCCAGGCCCTCGAGCCCTTGGATCTCCTTGAGGAACTCCGGATCCTTGGTCATCTGCTTCAATCGTTCCACGGTCTGCTGAACAGCCACCTGCGTGGTCTTCAGCGCCTGGCGGCTCTGTTCCTGCCGTCGCTGTCGTGAGAGCCTGCCGAGCAAATCATACGACGGCATCAACCAAAGCACGAACAGCGAGATCGTTAGAGTACCCGCTGCCCAGTTCATAGACCGCGGGTAACGGATGGGAAGGTGCCTGCCCACCTGCAACCCCCGAACCGTTCGCACGGCATCGGCACACACGGATTGCGCGAAGGGATCATCGCTGTCCCTGCAGTAGAGGCCGCTCGTCACCCGCTCCCGCAGACCGGCCGCCTTGTCCAACGCCTCGGCCGACGCGATGGAACCCTCCGCCGACAAGACCAACCAGATGCTTGCCGCCAAGACGGCGATACCGACCAACCCTCCTGCTATCGCGAGCACCGGAATGCCAAGGTGAAACAACCGCTCAACAATAATGATCGCCATCCAAACGACCAAGGCGAAGACGAGCGCCCAACCCAACTGTCGGAGCCAACGGTTCAACCACAGTCGACGCCGCGCCCGATTGACATGCTTGTCCAATGTGTCCATGGCCACGACCTCAGTCCGTCAAAGACTGCGACCGCCCGCCCCTATTCTACGGCCTCGCGTCGGGCTGTGCCAATGTGTGAATGAGCTAGGCTGGACGATCCGATGCGACATCCGCTGCCGAGTCGGCCGGCGGCGCGCGCCAACGCCTTGCCGCTCGCTCGCTCAGTTGACGAAGCGAAAGCCTGTATTGAGCCAAGTCGCCCAGACATCCCGGCCGCGGAACGACAATGACGTCGAACCCCGGGCTCAGATTCGCTTGCTCAAGCCTGAACGCCTCACGAATCAGTCGCTTCACACGATTCCGACGGACGGCATTGCCAAATCGACGACCCACCTGCACGGCCAGGCGAACACGACTCCCGCCAATTCGAAATGCGTACAGAATAAGGAAACGATCCGACGAACTGCACCGCGACTCAAACGCACGACGAAAGTCATGCTTGAGGCGTACGCGCTTTGACCTGCCTAGCGTGAATCGTTGTCCCATCGACGATCATTATACGCCTTTCCCGAACCCTTGCTGCACCCTCGGCGATCGGACGGTCGGACGCCCTCCATGGGAACCCACAAGAGGTGTCCCCGAGTCGGGCTGTCGGAATGATGAGGCCGCCGGGACGACGCGGATCTAAACCGACGTCTCCGATCAACCCGTGATGTGGCGGATGGCTAGCACCCCACAGGGCCCTTCTTCTCGTGCTCGAGATACCAGCGGACCGTCAGGGGAATCCCCTGGTCGTAAGTGACGGTCGACTTCCAGCCAAGCTCGCGGCGGGCCTTGTCGGCGGAGAAGAACGAACGCCGTCCCATGAGCCAGACGGAGTAGCGAGCAACAAAAGGAGGATCTTTCTTGCCGATCAGATGTCCCCAGCATTCCAACAGAAAGCCCGCGGAGTACGCCAGCCCATACGGAACGTGACGGGTCGGTCGCGGCACGCCGACGGCGTCGGCAAGCGCGTGGTAGTACCCCTCCAGCGTAAGCACGCCGTCTTCGCTAAGATTGTACGCCTGGCCGATCGCCTTCTCGTTGTCGGCCACCAGAATCGCCCCCTCCGCCACGTTGCCGGCGTACACGACGTTCAGCCGATTCTTGCCGTCGCCGATGATCTTCACTTTGCCGGCTCGAAGAGCGGCCACTTGCCGGCCGATCGTCATTCGATCACGCGGACCGTAAATCCAACTCGGACGAACGACGGATACGGCAATTCTCCCTTCGCGATGCGCCTTCCAGACAATTTCTTCCGCCGCAATCTTCGCCTTTGTGTAGTACGCCCAGCGATAGAGATTGCGGCCGAGCGGCGCGGTCTCGTCAAGCACCACGCCCTCCCCGTTGACATAACCGTATGAACTGACCGACGAAACGTGGATGAATCTCGGCACCTTGGCCGCGATCGCCGCGTCAACCAACCGCTGCGTCCCGTTGATGGTGATCTCTTGGAACTCCGCCCAGGGACCCCAGTCTCCCACCCGCGCGGCCGCATGATAGATGCAGGTCACGCCTTCGCAGGCCTTCGTCAATGAGGCGGCGTCACTCAGATCACCCAAGGCCAGTTCCGCCCCTTGCGATTCGAGCCATGTGGTGTCGCTTCCCCGCCGAACCAGCGCTCGGACCGGCCGACCGCGCAGCCGGAGCTGCTCCACGAAGTGACTGCCCAGCAATCCTGTTCCGCCCGTTACCAGATTCATGACGCAACCTCGCTGTCGTCTGGCGACCGCGGTAAGATAAGTGCCCTGCTCGGCCGACGTCAAGCCGAGCGAAATCGGCACGAGCCGTCAACATGAACAGGATTCGACAAGCCGCCGTCATTGTCGTCCATCCCGAAGCGGACAACATCGGCATCGCCGTGCGCGACATTCGGGCCGGCGAGGTGATCGACCTGGAATCGCGCGCCCTGACCGTATCGGACGACGTGCCGAGCGGGCACCCCGTCGCAATCCGACCCATACCCGACGGACAACCGATCGTCGAATACGGCCGGCCTTGGGGGATCAGCCGCGGCATTCTGCCCGGTCAACGCATATCCCGCGAACGATTCGAAGACAGACTGCCCGAAACTCACAATCAACCTCGCCACGGCCCAACCGAGGCCGAGCGACCCCAAACCGCTCGCATCCCGTCGTTCGAGGGCTTCCTCCGACCCGACGGACGCGTCGGCACCCGCAATTACGTCGTCGTCTGTCCGACCAGCATGTGTTCGTCGCACCACGCCAACCAGATCGCCCTTCTGGCCGAGCACGAATTCCGATTGCCGGAAAAGTACCCTCATGTCTCCGGAATCGTGGCGCTGCCGCACGACAAGGGCTGCGGCTGCAGTGACGGCAAAAACCTGGACATACTCGTCCGAACGCTCGTCAACACGGTCGATCATCCCAACGTCGCCGCCGCAATCGTGATCGACCTCGGCTGCGAGAAGACGAACCTCGAGGTGGTTGCACCTCTCCTCATGTCGAAGCACGCGCCGGCGGCCAAGCCGATTGAGACAATCAGCGTCCAGCAGATCGGCGGGACGCAGGCCGCCATCCGCCGGGGACTCGACGCCATGCGAAACCTTGTGGAATATGCCGAATCTCAACGCCGATCGGCCTGTTCGGTGGCCCACCTGGTGCTGGGAACCGAATGTGGCGGCTCCGACGCGTTCAGCGGCCTGTCGGCCAACCCGGCGCTGGGACACTGCGTCGACCTGCTCATACGTTACGGCGGGTCGGCGATACTGTCCGAAATCCCGGAGATCTGCGGTGCGGAACAACTGCTGACCTCACGCTGTCGAACGCCGGAATTGGCTCAACGTGTCATGGCCCTGAGCGACTCATTCAAGCGGCTTGCGGCCACCGTCGGGCAAACGCCCAATCAGAATCCCTCCCCCGGAAACAAGTCCGGCGGACTGATGAACATCTTTCAGAAAAGCCTGGGCGCGGTGATCAAGGCGGGGACCACTCCCGTCGAGGACGTCCTCGACTACGCCGAGAAACTCAGAACGAAGGGACTGACGATCATGCAGGGTCCGGGCAACGACCCCGAGAGCATGGCGGGCATCGT
Organism: uncultured Planctomycetales bacterium; assembly: GCA_964596165.1. Classification (GTDB taxonomy): domain Bacteria; phylum Planctomycetota; class Phycisphaerae; order UBA1845; family JAFGLZ01; genus CAYUQT01. The sequence continues at coordinate 4,446 of CAZQTW010000137.1, forward strand.
CGCGGGCGGCGCCACAATCTGCGGCTTCACCACCGGACGCGGCACCACAATCGGCAACCCCATTTGCCCCACGATCAAGATCGCCTCCAATACGCCCATGTTCGAGCGCATGGCCGATGACATGGACGTAAACGCCGGCACGATCCTGGAAGGAAAGGAAACGGTACGGGAAACGGGCCGCAGGATCTTCGACCTGATGCTTAGGGTCGCTTCGGGCGAGCAAACGGCGAGCGAACGGTTGGGACACCGGGAGTTCTGCATCTGGGGCTACGATCGAATCGCCTTGTGAAGAGTCGGAGTATCCAAAAGAGGGCAACCTCCGTTCGAAGCGCGAACACCATGAGCGAGAAGAAGCCGTTCCTACTCGGATTCGACATCGGTGGCACCAAGACAGCCGTATGTCTGGGAACCCTCGAAGGCCGGGTCATGATTCGAGACCAGTTCGCGACCGCCGACCCACAGACCACGATGGAACGGGCTCTCGCACTGGCCCGCAAGCTCACGGCAAGTCTCGGACTGGGGCAAAACGATCTCTTGGCGGCCGGAATCAGTTGTGGAGGACCACTCAGTTCCACCGAGGGATGTGTCTTGTCTCCGCCGAACCTGCCGGGGTGGGACGCGGTCCCCGTGGTCCGGATCGTACGCGATGCGACGGGACTACCGACCCGTCTGGAAAACGACGCGAACGCCGGCGCCCTGGCCGAGTGGCGGTTTGGCGCCGGGCGAGGCTACAGCAATCTTATCTTTCTCACGGCCGGCACGGGCATGGGAGCCGGCCTGATTCTCGACGGACGCCTGTACCGAGGGCGACAAGACCTGGCAGGCGAGGTGGGACACATTCGACTGGCGGATGCGGGCCCCATGGGCTACGGGAAGGCCGGATCCTTCGAGGGCTTCTGCGGCGGCGGCGGAATAGCCGCGCTCGGCCGCCAAATCCTGTCCTTTCCTCATGGGGAGAGCACGCTCGACCGCATCCCCACCGACAGGCTCAGCACCCACGAAATCGCGAAGGCCGCCCACGCCGGCGACACGGTGGCTCAAGACATCATCCGGACCAGCGGCCGAATGCTCGGCCGAGGACTTGCCCTCTTGATCGATTGCCTCAACCCTGAGTTGATCGTCATCGGCTCGCTGGCCCTAAGATTGGGCCGTCTGTGGCTGGAACCGGCGATGGAAGTCGTCCGTGCCGAGGCCCTCACCCTCGCGTGGCAATCCTGCCGCATCGTGCCCGCAGGACTGGGTGAATCCATCGGCGATCTGGCCGCCCTCGCCGTCGCCTCGCTTCATGTCGAAGCTCCTCCTTGAGCCCTGACACGGACGTCTCCGAATGTTTTCACATGAGCCGGCGCAGCCGACTCAGCCTTCGTCGTCATTCTCTGCGGCCGTCGGCCCCCCACAAAGTATCAGGGCGATCGCTC
>CAZQTW010000138.1:0-5842 GCA_964596165.1 uncultured Planctomycetales bacterium
TAACCCACAAGGAGGTCGTAAAAAAGAGGCCAGTGTGAATAATCCGGGCTAGGCGGCTACCAGTTCAGCCTGGTCGAGCCCGAGGGCGACCGGGCCATGAAGCAGATGAAGCCCGAATGGGGCGATCTGGCGTTGGAGGGCAAGATCCTCGTCGACTACAAGCCGATCATGCGCTACGGCCGGTTCGGCATCTGCCAGATGCGGCTCGGCGAGTTGCTGGGCGATGCGGGCAAGGAGTTCGCCCAGTGGGCCCATGAGGATCTGGCCGCCTTCGCCAGGCACGTCTACAACCCGCAGGACAATACGCTTATCCCCATGTTCAGCGACGGGACCAGGCTGACCGGCGTGGCCCTGCAGCGCGACGGCTACTATGGCCGCAAGGGCTACACCTTCAAGCCCCAACCCGCCAAGGGCCTCTTCTTCTGGGCCTACGCGATGGCGTTCAGGCAGACCGACGACAAGCTCATGTGGGATACGGCCCGATCGATCGCCAAGGGCAACGCCCTCGGCGACATCGGCGAGTCGCCGGGCGCAACGCCGGCGCTCAATTTGTCGACCGGCTCCGACGAGCCGGAGATGATCTTCGGCCTGCTGGATCTGCATGAGAAGACCGGGGGGGCCGCCTACCTCGACCTGGCCAGGCGGGTCGGCCGGAACATCCTCGCGAACCGGTTCGACAAGGGATTCTTCGTGGAGAACAAGCGGTTGTTGTACGCCCGGTTCGATGCGGTCGAGCCCCTGGCGCTGTTGCATGTCGTCGGGGCGATCCAGGGCAAGCGTGCGCTGGTGCCACCCTACACCGCCAGCTTCTCCTACTTCGCGGGGGAGTACGACGGCAAGGGGGCGGTCTACGATAACGAGTTCGTCTACAAGCGCGAGCGCGCCGCGCAATGAAGCGGTACCGTCCTCCAATCAGGGCCGCGTGAGGGAGCGATGACCGCGGACGGGTTTTACCCGCCGGCTCTGTCCGGACGTCTGACCCCGCTGAGGACAGCGGGGCTCGGCGTGCGCGACGCGGCTCTGAATCACGGACGCGGGTTGTGGAATGTGAATGCCGACGGGCAAATCTTGTTTACCGTGCAGCGTTCGCAGGCGGGTTTGCGGGCCATGCATATCCGCCGGCCATGCCAGGTCATCGCATGAGCGAAGAACGTCCACGAATCCCGGGGGATGAGCTGCATCAGGTCGGCCTCGATCTTGACGGCGTCCTTCTCATTTCGGCTGGTCCAGGTGAGGCCCATGCGGGTCGCGAGCCGGCCGACGTGCGTATCCACGACAACGCCCTCGTTCTTCTTGAACCACGTGCCGAGGACGACATTGGCCGTCTTGCGGGCCACGCCCGGCAGTTGCGTCAGCTCTTCCATAGTCTCTGGCACGTTCCCCCCGTATTCGGTGGCGATCTTGGCACAGGCGGCCAGGATGCTCTTGGTCTTCTGGCGGAAGAAGCCGGTGCTCTTGATCTGTTCCTGGAAGATCGCCGGAGACTCGCCGGCGTAATCGGCGGGCGTTCGATACCGTTTGAACAGATCGGCGGTGACGATATTCACTCGTTCGTCGGTACACTGCGCTGAGAGGATCGTGGCCACCAGCAGTTCAAGGGCGCTGTTGTGGTTCAAGGCGCAGGTCGCGCTCGGGTATTCCTTGCGGAGGGCGGCGAGGATCTTGATCGCGCGGGCCTTGCGTGCATCGAGCGATTCCGACTTGGCGGCTGATCGCTTGGTAGAGCGGGGCTTTCGAGCAGGGCGTTTGGCCTTCTTCGCCACGATACAGGCCTCCTTGTGGTACGACGCCGTGATTTGCCGACGTGCGATGCACCGTAACACAGGTCATCGCGATCGACAATACTGGCAGGCGGTCTCCGGCGCAGTGCTTCGGCGATGTTGCGCCCCTTCGGGGCTTTGTTGTTGGAGCGCGTCGGCTTCCGGGGGCTGCGTCCTCGGCTATTCGATGTTGCCCTTTTAGGGCAGAGCAGGCCACGGAATCGGGAACCGTCAGGTTCCGAGTTCGTCACGGTTCGGCGGATTCATCGACGTCCGTTCTTGCCTCTCTTTTCGTCGGATCGATTTGCCCGGCCCGAATTCATGGTGTATATTTGTTAACCATGATCAGCACGTATGATCCATCCTGGCAGACGTTTCAAGCCGCCATGGTCATGCCCTGGCCCGCACGGGGTCGGTGCGGCTGCTGATCGTGTGACGTCTCTCTCATGATCCTGCCGTTATCGAGGCCCGTTGGCGGGCCCGTTTCGTTTAAGGGCAATGGTCTGAAGACCTCCGACAAGACGGGGACAGGCTCCCTCGCGTTCTCCGTAACCCGGCACTCTGTTCCCAAACGGCGGGCGCCAGTCCTCGTCTTGTTTGAGTCCCCGAACACAGGGTTGGACGGCCATTGCGCGAACCCCTAGAATTGCACAGCCACCCGCGATGCGTCGCGGGATGCAAACGACTGAGGGACAACCATGGCGAACAGACGTTTTCTGATTACCGGGGCGCTGCCCTACTCGAATGGCCGCCTGCACGTGGGGCACATCGCCGGTGCGTATCTTCCGGCCGACATCTACGTCCGATATCTCCGGGCGGCCGGCGACGAAGTCCGGTTCATTTGCGGCAGCGACGACAACGGTGTGGCCGCCCTCAAAACCGCCCGAGAAGAGAATACAACGGTCGAGGAGCTGACGGCTCGGTTCAACCGTTCGCAGCAGGCGAGTTTCGCCGGCCTGGGGATCGAGTTCGACATTTACGGCGGCACGCACCAGCCGGGTTTCACCGAACTGCACGAGCGAATCAGTCAGGACATGTTCCTGAAGATTCACACCAAGGGTTACTTCACCAAGAAGACGACTCGGCAGCTCTACGATGCACAGGCCGGTCAGTTCTTACCCGATCGTTTCGTCAAGGGTACGTGCCCGCACTGCACCAGCGGCAACGCATACGGCGATCAGTGCGAGGACTGTGGCCGGAGCCTGGACGCGCTCGATCTGATCAACCCGGTCAGCACCTTGACGCAAAGCCGGCCCGAGCCTCGGGAGACGGTTCACTGGTATCTCCAGCTGAATCGGCTTGGGGACCGACTGGGCGTCTGGCTGCGGACCAAGCAGCAGGACGCCGAGGGGAGTCCGGCCTGGCGGCCGGCGGTGATCAACTTCTCACTCGGCCAGATCGAGAACGAAGGGCTGCCCGAACGCTGTATGACGCGCGACCTCGACTGGGGCGTGCCGGTGCCGCTCGACGATCCGGACGCCAAGGGCAAGGTGCTCTACGTTTGGTTCGATGCTCCGATCGGCTACGTCAGCTTTACGGCGAAGGACTGCGAGAATCGCGGCGAGGGCTGGAAGGCCTACGAGCGATGGTGGAAGGATCCGGACTGCCGGGTCGTTCACTTCATCGGCGAGGACAACACGGTCTTTCACGCCATTACGTGGCCGGCCATGCTGCTCGCGACCCACGACAGCGATTCGACGCAAGGCGTGTTGGGCGAGTACCAGTTGCCGACGACGGTCTGCGCGAACGCGTTCCTGAACATCAAGTTTCCCGGCAAGGATGAAGAGAAGATCAGCAAGTCGCGGGGCACGGCGATTTGGATCGAGGAGTATCTTCAGCAGTTCGACCCGGACCCGTTGCGGTACTATCTTACGGCGATCGCGCCGGAGAATCAGCGGACGGCGTTCGACGTGGATGACTTCGTCCGGCGGAACAACTCGGAGTTGCTGTCGACCTTGGGCAACCTCGTGAACCGGGCGCTGACGTTCAACAAGAGGTATTTCGACGGCAAAGTGCCGCCGGCCGGTCGGCGCGAGGCGGTCGATGAGGAACAGCTTGCCCTGCGGGGCAAGACCGCCGCCACCGTGGCCGATCACATCGAGCATTTCCGGTTCCGGGCGGCACTCGAGGCGGCGATGGATCTGGCTCGGGCCGGCAACAAGTACTTCGACACGACCGCGCCGTTCAAGAGTCGCAAGACCGATCCGGCCGCCTGCGGGCGGGCGGTGAATGTCTGCATCCAGACGGTGCGCTCGCTGGCGACGATCTTCGGTCCGTTCCTGCCGTTCAGTGCCCGAAAGATTCTGCGGCAGTTGGGCTGCGACGAGTCGGCGCTGCGGTGGGACCGTGCGACCGAGGAGCTGCCGGATGGCCACGTGCTCGGCGAGCCGGAGATCCTCTATCGCAAGATCGAGCCGGCGGAGCTTCAGCCGGAGGCGTAGCGGGCGAAAAGCCGGTTCTGTCGGCGGGTTACTCCGTGGCGGGCGCCCCGGTTGACCCGACCAGGATCGCTCCGGCTCGGAACGGCGACCGGAGCGACACGGTCCGGCTTCGTCGGGGACCGGCTGATCGCGCCATGCGGTTCCGACCGGTCGGAGGAAACCGTCACGTGCGGACGGGAGGGCTGTTGTGGTCGAGCCCGAGCGGATTCAATTCCTGAACGATAGGGATGCTTCTCGCGGCAAATACGTCCTCTACTGGATGCAGGCATCGCAGCGGGCGGAGTTCAACCACGCGTTGGAGTACGCCGTTCAACAGGCCAACGAGCGCAATCAGCCGGTCGTGGCGGTCTTTGGCCTCACGGAGCAGTTTCCCGAGGCCAACGAGCGGCACTACGCCTTCATGCTCCAGGGATTGAGCGAGACGCAGGCGGCGCTGAAAGAACGCGGGATCCAACTGGTCGTCCTGGGGGAATCGCCGGAGGCGGCTGCCCTCGCCTTGGCCGACCGGGCATCTCTGGTCGTCGCCGACTGTGGGTATCTCCGGATTCAGAAGGCATGGCGGCAGCACGTGGCGCAGAAAGCGACCTGTTCGGTCATTCAGGTCGAGAGCGACGTGGTGGTGCCTGTCGAGGTGGCCTCGGGCAAGGAGGAGTATGCGGCGGCCACGCTTCGGCCCAAGCTACATAGGCACATCGAGCACTTTCTGCGACCTCTTGAACCCATGCCGGTTCGCAAGGATTCACTCGGGCTGCGTTTCGACCGGCTCGATATAGACGACTGGCCCAAGATTCTGGCCGGCATGCGAATCGATCGCGGTGTCGGTCAGAGTCGGCACTACCGGGGCGGGGCCTCGCAGGCGAAGCAGTTGCTCGACACATTCATTCGGAGCAGGCTGGAGGGCTATGCAGAGCTTCGCGGGGATCCCAGTCTGGGTGTCGAATCGCACATGAGTCCGTACCTGCACTTCGGACAGATCTCGCCGGTCTATGTCGCCCTGCGCGTGCGGAAGGAGCACGGGCGATATCCGGAGGCCGTCGAGTCGTATTTGGAGGAACTAATCGTTCGACGGGAACTCAGCGTCAACTTCGTTCACTTCAACCGTGACTACGACAGCTACGCGGCCCTTCCGGCATGGGCCAGGGCGACGCTTCGTGTCCATGCCGCCGATCGGCGTTCGCCGGCCTATGGCGAGGAGGAGTTGGAGTTGGGTCGCACCGACGACCCCTACTGGAATGCGGCGATGTGTGAGATGGTCCTTACCGGCAAGATGCACAACTACATGCGGATGTACTGGGGCAAGAAGATTCTGGAATGGACGCGCCGGCCGGAGGAGGCGTATCGCATCGCGCTGTATCTCAACAACAAGTACTTCATCGACGGCCGAGATCCGAATTCGTTTGCCGGAGTAGCCTGGTGCTTCGGCAAGCACGACCGGCCATGGACTGAGCGGCCCATCTTCGGAAAGGTTCGTTATATGAATGCGGCCGGTTTGGAGCGAAAGTTCGACGTCGAGGCCTATGTGCGCCAGGTAGAGCGGCTGAGGTCCGGCGCGTAGAGGGGCGGGGCGGAGGATTGAGGCTTGACGGTCTTTTCTCGGGCAGGGGGGGAATTGCGCCCGCAAATTTTTACGGGATCCGCCGG
>CAZQTW010000139.1:0-5792 GCA_964596165.1 uncultured Planctomycetales bacterium
CGGGACAACCTTTCCATCAAGATGCCAAAGCGGTATGAATAATCCGGGCTAGAGCACCTCAAGCAGATTCAGGAACAGGATAAGGACCGCGTCGTAGGGCAACCTACCGTTCGGTCTGTTACCCGTGCGCAAGATCGGCCCTGATCACGGTACCGACGAAAACCTGCTTCTGCAGGAAGCGACGGTTCCAGGGCGCTGCGATCCCTCAGAGCGGCCGGACCACCGACAGGCCCCGCCAGTAGTCAAAAAGCGTCTCGACAGACAGCACGCCGCCGCCCATTCCACTCTTGTTGATGCCGGCATAGGGAACGCCATGCGGGAAGAGGTTGTGAGCATTGATCCAGCTATTGCCGGAGACCATGGCCTCGGCGACTCGATGGGCACGAGCCAGATCCTTCGTCCAGACGCTGTTGGCCAGACCGTAGTCGGTATCGTTGGCCATCACGATCGCCTGTTCCTCGTCAGTGAACGTGCTCAGATAGGCTACCGGCCCGAAGATCTCCTCTCGTGCGGCCACGTTCTTAAGGGAACCTGCGAGCACGGCGGGCTTGACGTAGAAGCCCTGACGGTTGGGCACGTGGGCTTGGCCCCCCTCCAGCAATAACTCAGCACCTTCTTGGCACCCGCGCTTGAGGTAGCCCAACACGCGCTGTCGCTGCTTCTCGCTGACGACAGGGCCCATCTGCGTGGCGGGTTCCATCTGATGTCCGATGACGACCTGCTTCAGTCGTCGAACGCTCGCGTCGACGAACCGGTCGTAGATCGAGCGGTGGATCAGCCATCGCGTCGCGTCGCAGCAGACCTGTCCGGCATGGAACGTAATGGCCTGAACGAGCTTCTCGACGGTTTGCGGGATGTCGACATCGTCGAAGACGACGGCGGCGCCCTTGCCGCCCAGTTCGAGCTTGACGGGAACGAGGTTGCGTCCGCAGGCGGCCGCGACGAGTCTTCCGACTTCGGGTGAGCCGGTAAAGGACATTCGTTTCAGTCCGGGATGGGCCGCCAAGGCCGCCCCCGTCGGCTCACCCAAGCCGGGAACGACGTTGATGACGCCGTCGGGAATCCCCACCTCCTTGGCCAAGTGAGCTAGGTAGAGTGTCGAGAGCGGCGTGTCCTCCGCCGGTTTGATCACGACGGTGTTTCCCGCCGCCAAGGCGGGCGAGATGCCCCACCCGTCCAGGAGGAAGGGAAAGTTCCAGGGAAAGATGAAGCCACAGACACCCCACGGGAGCCTCACGCTCCATGCCTCATGCCCGGCGACAGCCAGCGCGGTTCGGCGTTGCACATACTGGGACAGGTCGGCATAGTACCGCATCGTATCCACGAAGTTCTGCACATCGCCTTCCGCCTGCGCGTAAACCTTGCCGCAATCGTAGGCCTCGATCTGGGCGATGATGCTCTTCCGGACGGCCACGGCATCGGCCAGACGATGAAGCATGCAGGCGCGGTCGTTGGGCGCCCCTTGGGCCCATCCGGAGTGTCTGAAGGCCTCGTCGGCGACTTGCACGGCCCGGTCGACGTCGTCGGGCTGCATGGCGGACACCGTCGCCAGCGTTTCACCGGAGCCGGGATCCCGCGTCTCGAAGACCTCGCCGTTGGATGACGGCACCTCGCGCCCGCCGATGACGGCCTTCAGCGGGGTTCGCGAGAAGAACTCGGCCACTTCCGGAAGGAAATCCGGCGTCTTCGACTTGGTCATGATGCACCCCTTTCGAGGATTCAAGCCCTTTGGACGGGAGGCGCTTCCACCACCCGGATAATGTACCCGATGCCTTCCGCACGTACAGTCGGACCTCACGAGGCACCTAGCCCCGCTTTCGCTTCAGGCGAGTCGCGGCAAAGCCTTCTCTCTTGACCCTCTCGGCCACCTCGATCCCGTGGGCCTTCAACCGTCGCTCGACGCGTGAGAGGAATGCGGCACCGCCGCTCACGATGACATTGCACTCTGGGGTCTCCTCGAACCATGCGGCGACAACCCGGCTGTTCAGGGAATCACCCAGTTCACCGTTCAGTCGCCCGACGACGAGGTCCGGCGTGAACGTCGAATTGCGAACGTGGAAATCGACCGAGGCGGCTCCGGCCACCTTGCCGGCAAACCCGTTGAGCATCAGATTGGACCGGGAAGCTTGCAGAGCCAAGCAATCGCGCGTGCACAGGCGCAGTTCCAGCGGAGCGCCGGACAGTCTGCAGAGGATCACGGGGATGTGCCCGTGCCCCGGGTTCCATACGGCCACCGAACGGACTTGGTGGTGCTTCACGTAGCCCGCCAGAAGCGAGAGGCTCAGTTCCGTGTCCTTAGCGAGGGTGTCGAATTCGGGCAGACCGTGCCAGGTCTGGAGTTCGTAGCGAATCGATTTCCATTCGAACCATCGACGCCCTCGGTCGTAAGGGCACTGCGGCACGGGAACAGGACCGCGAAAACCATAACGGTAAACGATGTGTCCGGATCGAGCCACCTTATCGCGAAGCTCGATGTTCTCATGGTCGAGTATCGCGTCGATCATGTCCTGCAAGGGACCGACCGCGACGATCCACACGTCACCGCCGGGGTTCAGGTGTTCCCGGGCACCGAGAAGCAGGAGCCTGTGGACACCCTCTCCCGCCTTAGCCGGAATGTTGGAGGCCACCAGATCAAAGGTCCGCCCACGGAGGCCGTCATAAGCGATGGTCGACTCGAACGCGACGCCGCGCACTCCGTTTCGGGCGGCATTCGATTCGGCAAATGCGACAGCGAGGGCGTCACGGTCGATTCCCAGCACGCTCTCACTCAGCCCCGTGGAGGCAAGGAACAGGGCAATCGGACCATACCCACAGCCCACATCCAGGGCCGTCCGCCACTTCGCGTCGGCGGAAGACATCCTGCGGAGCAGAAAGCTCGTGCCGATGTCAATCTGGTGGGAACTGAAGACATCGACAGGAATGTCCAGCACGATCTCGCTCTTGCCCCATCGAGCGCTCTCGGACTTCTTGTAGTATGCCTTGAGGAGCGTGGCGTCCATGTCTGATACCGCCGGACCGGGGCCACCGGTCGTCTCTGGGTCGGTCAGGCTACGATGATAACCCGTTCCTTTCCATTGCCCAAGCTATCAACGGCCGGCGCCGGCGGAGTGAATCCACCGAGGTGCACTTCGGCCCACGTCGTCCCAAGGCCAAGCTGATCCATGGCGTTATGGTGGACCGGAAGGCGTGGAAGGGTCTCAATCCGAACAGAGATACCGTGAAACCGCGTGATCAGACGGGTAACATGACGCCAGAGGGCAACTCCATCCAATGGACCGATCGGATGGGCACCGGCGCAACCCCTCGCGAGCCGCCGGTGCCCCATACGCAGAGGAGGTTCGATAATGACAGCTCATTTGTCGTGTCCCTGTGTAACGGTACTGATCGCCCTTGTGGCGGCGGAATTGGCCGGTGGCGGGCAGAGACTGTGGAAGCCCGTGGCCGACGAGGTCTATCTCCAGGAAGTCGGGCAAAAGATCAAGACGGACAAGCCCGTCACGGCCGTTGCCGTTCACAAGGGCGAGGCGTACGTCATCGTCGGGGGCGCACTCCACCTCTTGCGGAACGGAGGACTTGAGGAGGTTGCGAACGCTCCGAAAGCCGTATTGCTGTTGCGCGCGATCCACGACGCGCTGTGGATCGTGGCGGAATCCGGTACATACCGGATGGCCGACGGAAACCGGACCCGTGTCAGCGAGGCTCGGTTCGTCGATTTGTGCCCGCACGGCGGCATCGTGCACGCCGCTACCCGAGACGCCGTGTTTCGGTGGGATGCCACAACGCCGCCCGGCACGTTTGTGGACATCAAACCGGAGGGAGGTTACTTGTCCACCGATTCCACGCTCATAATGGAAGACGGCAGCCAGGTGTTGGCTGATCCCGTTTCGATTGGCCCCATCCAGCGCCTTGCGTCCTACAGTGGGACGCTCTATCTGCTACAGCCGGGGCGGCTGGCGCTCATCAGCGGCAAGACGTTCGTTCCGGAGCCGGTGGATTGGGGCCAATTGGTCTCCGGGAACACGCGCGACCTGCTCGCCCAGGGCAGCCGACTCTATGTCGCTACGGACCGCGGCGTCGCGGTGCTCCGCGGGATGGCCCTGACGGCGCTGCGAGGGACCGACGGTCTTCCTTTCGAAGACACGACGTGTTTAGCGGCGGGCTTCGACGGCGACCTGTGGATCGGAACCACGCGCGGCGCCATACGCAAACTGGGCGACGAATACCACTATTTCGGCGCCGACCACTGGCTGCCCGGTGATAACGTCCGCGATATCGCCGTGGGCGATCGTGTGGTTTACGTCGCCACCGATGCCGGCATCGGCGTGATTCGTTACGAACCGTACACGCTGCTCAAGAAGGCGGCGTACTTTGAGCGGGAATTAGACGAGTGGGGATGCAAACGGCTCGGGTTCACTCACAGCCTCTATTGGAGCGGCGACAAGGAGGGCTGGCTGCGAGAGATCAGCGATAATGACGGCGGGCACACGGCGCATTATTTGGCCGCGATGTCGTTCAAGTACGCCGTCACACGAGATGAGAAGGCGCGACGGGAGGCCGTCGATGCCTTTCAGGCCATGGTCTGGCTCGACGACATCACGCCCAAGCCCGGGTTCATCGCTCGGGCCATCTGGTCGGTCAAAGGCGACAAGGGTCACCGTTCCGACCGGGGCTCCGGCGGCCTGCCCGCGAAATGGTATCCGACGCCCGACGGGCTCTGGCTGTGGAAGGGCGACACGTCGAGCGACGAGGTGGATGCGCATTTCTACGCGGTGTCGATCTTCCACGATCTGGCGGCGCAAGGCGCCGAAAAGGACCGGGCCAAGCAGCACATCGCCCGCATGGCCTCTCATATCATGGACAACGGCTGGGTCCTCCGCGACATGGACGGCAAGCCGACGCGCTGGGGGCGCTGGGACCCCGAGTACCTCCTTCGACCGTACGGCTATGAGTCCCGGGGGTTGAACGGCATGGAGGCACAATCCTTCATGCAGACGGCCGTTGCGTTAACGGGCGATGCCAAGTACCAGCAAGGCTTCCAACAGTTGCTAAAATGGGGATACCACACGTACACGGTGCGCCAGAAGTTGACCTTCCCACCGGAGAGCGTCGTTCCGTGGGACGACGAACTGGCCTTTCGGGCGTACTACCCGTTACTGCGGTACACGCAAGATCCGGAGTTGCGGTCGATCTACCTACGAAGCATCGAGCGACACTGGGAGGTCATGCGGATGCAGCACGTGCCCTTCTTCAACTTCATCTACGGGGGATTGACCGGCAATGACTGTGAGGTTGATAGGGCCGTCCAGCACCTTCGGGAATGGTCTCTCGATCTCGTGGGCCACAACTACCGCAATTCCCACCGCTGCGACCTCAGGCCCGAACCCGGTTACGTGCCCTACCAGGGCGGGACGCGAGCGATGTCTCCGCGGGAGACTCAGGCCATGTGCGGAAGTCGTTCAGCCCTCAACTACGACGGCGGTCACAACGGCCGAACCGTCACCGCACCGGTCGGGTGGCTGGAGGATTACTGGATGGGCCGGTACTTCGGCATGATCAAGGCGCCCGAGACGACCGACGCCAGGTTGACCGCTCTGGAGCAGCGTCCGCCTACCCCACGCGGCGCAGCACCGTATGACGGTCCGCCGCGTCCGGCCGGGGCGGTCTCGGCTCTGCGATGAGGCATCCGTTCCGTCTTCAGGCGCCGCCGATTGAATGATGAATTCGGCAGCGCGGGCCACGGACGGCCCGCGCTGCCGGGCGGCGACTCCCACCGAACCCCCGGTTACGGGCTA
>CAZQTW010000140.1:0-5294 GCA_964596165.1 uncultured Planctomycetales bacterium
GTCACCGGGGTAGTAGTACGAGCCGCGGTAGCCATAGCTGCCCGTGGCCACCAGGTCGGTCGTAGCCAAATCGGCGTAACGTGTGATCGTATCCCACTGTCCAGCGTCGTCATACGTGAAATCGACTCGCTTCTCAGCCACGGCGTTGCCGCCCTGAACACCGTGTTGCCGGATCGACGCGAGGCGGCCGAAGCCATCGTAGACATAATCTGTGACGGAATCGGCCGTACCGCCGATGGTCGTGGCAACCTGCGTCCGGCGGCCGAGGTCGTCGTAGTCATATGTCAGAACGATCGCCGGTGTGAGGCCGGCGGGAGGGAAAAGGTGTCAGGAACCGTTTTCCTTTGACGGAGAAACGGTTCCTGACACCTTTTGTCTCCAGCGACTACTGAGCACCTTCCACAGATTGATAGAACGGCAGACAGACACTTGCGACTTGGCGCTCTTGGTTTGCGTCCATCAGCAGGATGTCTAGGTGTTCTTGCCTGACAAATATCGAGGCGAAAACACGCTGTATTCGTTCTACGATCGCCTTGTCCACTTCCGACGCGGAACGCAAGGCGAGTACGATGCCTTCTTCGGCAGTGTCGCGTTCGAGGCTGCACCTTGCCAAGTATGCTTCCTCTATGCTGTTGCTTTCCTTGAAGAGAAGGATCAGTTCCTGTTTCAACAGCCTCTCGCTACGGCCGTCCTGTTCATGCAGAAATCGCAACTCTTGCGGATGTACCTCTTCAAACAATGTCATTACAGGAACTCCCTGGCGGCGTCTGTGGCATCCTTGAGGGTTTGGTGTAACGTGCCCCAAGCGATCACACGAACTTCGTCTGGACCAAAAGACTCAGCGAGGGTCTTGAGGGACAGCATGACGTATACAGGCATGGGCCAATGTTGAATCGGGAAGAGAGTCATGCCACGCCATTTTGACGCCAGCAGAAGCTCTTGAATGGATTCGGTGGAGACGCCACATTCTGCGCCGCTGAGCGCTGGGTCTACCCGGACGAGCATGTAATCATCTCGATTCCCGTCTCGAAGTCTTTGGAGGGCAACACAAGCTCGCGGCAGCGTCAAGGGTCTGTATTCACCTGCGGTGGTCAGGTAGAAATTAGGAGCATCTGTCATTCTAACGTTTGCCTCTCGGCTTCACTGTCAGTATGGCGGAGGGAAAAGGTGTCAGGAACCGTTTTCCTTTGGCATAACCTGCTTGAGCAGGAAAAAGGTGAACGGAGAAACGGTTCCTGACACCTTTTGTCTCCTTGACACCTTTTGTCTCCTGACACCTTTTGTCTCCCCAACTTATACTCCTTGAGCATTCTCTTCGTCTCGTTGGTCTCGTGAACGCCCCCACCGTGATCGGCCAGCCGGTTGACCACGACGCGGAGCCGGCTGCCCGGGCTGACGAGCTTCCCCGCTTTGATGTCGGCCTCCGTGATCTTGGCCATTAGAATTTCCTGCGCGCCTTTCTGGTAACGGCCCCGGTCATAGATGACGTAAAGAAAGCCGTTGCTCCCTTCGACGCCGTCGGGATAGGAGACCTTGGCGCGGCCGTCGAGAAGCAGCTACTGCGGACAGGTCTTTCCCTCGTCATCCGAGAGCATCGCGGTCAAATTCGTCCGCGAATTCGGATCGTCGTTGAGCACCAGCAGCAGCGAGCCCGACTTCAGCCTGCGCAGATGAAACCGCGCGTTCACGCCCCGCTCCTTGGTCAACGGTCGGTCGTTCTTCCATGTCGCCCCCCGGTCGAAAGACTCGATCTGGGCGATTCCGTAGGTCGCGCGCGACAAGGTGAGCAGGCTCCCGTCTCGTCGCTCAACCACCATCTGTTCCGAAAAGCTCCCGCTGACGATCGGCGTCTTTGAAAGAAAGTGAAACGTCTTCCCCTGATCGCGCGATACGTAGAATCTGGTTCGTTCCGGGTCATTTTTATCGAAACTGTCCACAGGCCTGAGCCACTCGCCGCCCGACAGCACCGTCGGCTTGTTCAACGCGCTGCCGTACCCGGCAAACACCGGTGCTTTCCATGTCGGCGAAGCGACGTCGGCGTTATCCGTGCGAAAACCCCATACCGAGAACGTGCCGTGGGCGTCCGACACCGCCAGATTGCGGTTGACAAACCACCACATCCGGCCCGCGGGATCGATCCACAGATGAGGGTCGAGCGTGATCCCGCCGAAAAACGGCGTGGCGTCATACACCGCCACGGGCTTCGACCACGTCTTCCCGTCGTTGTCGCTCGTCACGAGCACGGCATAGTTCCCGTAGCCTCGCGCCCCTTCGATTAGTGGCCCGCAATACCAGGTCGCCCAGAGCCGGCCCTTCGCCGTGCGCTCGATGCTCGGAATCCCCTGCCACATTCGCATGCGCGGCCAGTAAATCGGCCCGGGAGCCAGTTGAAGTGTCGGCGGCGTCAACGTGGGCACGCCGAACTGCTCGGGTGACTGCGCATGAACGATCGTGGCGCACGACACCAATAAGCAAGGCAACAGGAATCTCATGGTCTACTATTGAGGAGAAAAGGGGATACGTCCAGGAGAAAAGGGCAGGAGAAAAGCGGATACGTCCAATAATTCGCGTTTCACAACCGCCCCCCATCCTTCAATAGTTGGACTTATCCCCTGGTCCGGCTCTCTTATCCCCTGGTCCGGCTCTGGCATGTTATCCCTCCCTGCCGCCGCCGTCAATTTCAGTGAAGATGTCCCCTTGATCTTCGCCTGCCCCTTGCTTCTCCCCGTTTCTTATGAGCAGTACCACCCTCAGTGGGGGATCTGCCTCGGGTTCAACTCCGCTTCGCGGCAGCGATCGTTGCCCAAAACCGACACCCAAGGAGCCTGCGGCACGCGGAGATTGCCGGCTGCGGGGAATCTTTGAAATCCGTCCGGCACGGGCAGAAACTTGGGCTACACTTCTCTAGACGAGTTTGCCTGGTCGGATGAACCGTCATTGTTTTGCTGAGCGGCCCTCTGATTCGCCTGCCTGGTTGCCGCTAGCCGGTCAGCCGAGCATTGCCCGGGTCCCGTCGGGAGATTTGCCGCAAGCCGCCCCGTCTTCCCAGAATTCGCATCTTGTGCGTGGCTTGTGCTTCCCCCGAGGACTACGGCGTGACGATTCACGGCGTCTTCGGTTTCCGTTGGGCCGGCCACCGAGCCAGGAATTGTCGTCTTGCGAGCGGCCAAAGACACCTTCTTTCAAGTTCTTCTTCAACTTCGACCGATGGAAACGGCCATGATTAACACCAACTTACGCCATCGGGTCTTCAGTGCACTGGAAGGCAACGTGCACCTGAGGGGCCGAGAATTCTCTTTAGAGGCAGACCAGGGGCGAGTCACCCTGCGGGGAAAGGTCCGTTCCTACTACCAGAAGCAGATGGCCCAAGAGGCCGTCCGGTATCTGGACGGGGTGAACGAGGTCAAGAACGAGGTCGAGGTTCTCCAGGCCTGAGCCGGAGACGCCTCGCACCACCCATCGCCGAGCCGCGCCCGGGGGAAGCGGCCCAAAGCGGCGCTCTGCGCCACGTCCCGAAATAGCGACCTCCTATCGTGGCTGAGTCGGCGTGGTGCCCATCACCGCCTCTACGCGGTCTCCGTAGGCCGGCAGTCGATCTTCAAGCCGGCACGTCTCGAGCACCTCGCGGTTCTGCGGCGATAGACCCGAGAGCCGGATCACGCCGTCGCGTTTCGAGATTCGCCGCTGCAACAGCACCAACTGGGCGATCAGAATGGACCGCAGCAGTTCCACCTCGTCCAGCTCCAGAACGAGCCGGTAGACAAGGTGCTTTTCCAAGAGTGACCAAATCCGGTCGGCTAGCCTGTCCACGTCGGGACAATCCGGGTCGAAGTTCCGCACCCGGACAAACAGCCAGCCCGGCCCGCGACTCAGATCGAGGTCACACCCTTCAGTTGTGACCAGCATTTGAGGAAACCCTCTCCGGCAGTGTGCGTGTTCCGTGACGCACCGTTTCGATACTCAAACCGGATCGGCCCCTTCAATCGTTTAATCTTACGTGGGCCGCCGTGTCCAGCAATACCCCTTGCGGATGCAACGGCCTAATCCCGGGGGCTTATGCGGCTCAATCGTTGAACAAATTGGGCGGCTCGGGCGGAGCTTCGCGGACCGGCGGCAGGAGCCCAAGGTGGTCGAACCCCGCCGGCGTCAGGCAGCGACCGCGGGGCGTTCGCACGATCAGTTCGCTCCGCAAAAGATAAGGCTCCACCTCGTCAATGAGTGTGTCGGCCGGCACGTTCAGAGTGTGGGCGACCGCCTCGACGCCGACCGGCCCACCGGCAAACACCCGAGCAATCGTCTTGAGGTACTTCCGGTCCTGGAGATCCAGCCCGACGGTGTCGATTCCCTGCATCTTCAGTGCGTCCCTGGTCACGGCGAGCGTGATGTGGCCGTCGGCCCGGCTGACCGCGTAATCGCGAACCCAGCGGAGACGGTTGTTCGCCACGCGGGGGGTACCGCGGCTTCGCTCGGCGATCTGCCGGGCCGCATCGGACGTAATTGCCACGCTCAGCTTCCCTGCGTTACGCACGACGATCTCCGACAGTTCGTCGACCGAGTAGAAATCGAGGTGCTCACGCATCTGAAAACGGTCGCGCAGCGGGGCTGAGAGAAGGCCCGTCCGGGTCGTGGCGCCGATCAGCGTGAACGGGCGCAACTGCATGTTGATCGTCCGGGCGTTGACTCCATCGCCCAGCGTCAGGTCGATCCGGAAATCCTCCATGGCCGGATAGAGGAATTCCTCGACCGCCTTCTGCATTCGGTGGATCTCGTCGATGAACAGGATGGACCGCTCTTCGGCGTTGGTCAGATAGGGAATCAGGTCTTTTGGAGCCTTCAAAGTGGCCCCGCTGGCAATCTGAAAACTCACCCCTAGGTCGCGGGGAATGCACGTGGCGAAGGTCGTCTTGCCCAACCCCGGCGGCCCGTCGAACAGAATGTGCCCCAGCGGCTCGTCCCGCTTGCGGGCCGCGTCCACGGCGATCTCGATCCGCTCATAGACGGCCCGCTGCCCGACCATTTCCCGCATCGACTGCGGTCGCAGCGCCCGATCGTCTTCGGCTTGCTTGGCGAGCGATTGCAGGAGGGGTTCGCGGGTCATGGTCGGCGGATCAGAAACCTGAACAGTTGTTAACCAAGGTGTCAATATACCAGAAATCCCGGATTGATAAAGAGCGGACGATTCGGCGAAATCGCCCTCCACGCTGGGTGCTGCCCACCACATCGCCAGCCGTCCCGCTTCTTTCGCGTTCTTCGCGCCTTCGCGTGAGGTGCTAATGTCTCACCCGAAGGCGCGA
>CAZQTW010000141.1:0-5242 GCA_964596165.1 uncultured Planctomycetales bacterium
TGTCGGTATGAGGCCGCCTTCGTCTAGCGGCCTAGGATATCAGGTTCTCATCCTGGTGACAGGGGTTCGAGTCCCCTAGGGGGCAGTCGGCCGACTAATCCAGATCCGTCACCATCGTAGAGGGCCTGTGAACGCGGGCCCTTTTTGCTTCCTGCCTCTGTTGGGCTTGGCCTACCTGAGTCGTTGCCGGCTGGTCACGCCAGGCCCGACCAATCGATTCGCCGCTTCCGAGCCATGGACACGAAGGACGTCGCCGAACCTGCGGTTGCTGTCCGCTCGTTTGCCTATGAAGCTGGTCACGTCGGCTCGATGTCCCCCTCCCCGTCATGCCTCGGCGAGCCAATCGGGTCCAAGCGAAGGGGCCTGAATGTCAAAAACATGCGTTCGGGCAATCAGATTTTCATGGCGTTTGCATAACAGAGGGCGTGAAAACGCCGATTAACGGTTATGGGGCGTGGGCGGGAGAGGGTCCCGGCCGACGTGACGGTTCTCTGGGACGCATCTTCCAGACCACGTTGGAACGCCATGAGCCGTTGAGAAACTGCGATGCCGAAACTATGGACGAGCCTCGGTATCAGAGCCTGCGTGGCCGGCATGGCGCTGCTGTCGGGTGAAGAACGGGTTATGCTGCCCGGCGCCGTACCGGCGATCAATGACGGCATTTCGAGTGCGGACGACACGGTGGTGGCGGGCGCCGTCGCTGCGAAGCAACTCGACCTTCCGCCTGATACATTCGAGGCGCCCTTCGAGCAAGCTGCTCTGGAGAGGACTGAAGGTCTGGACCTAACGCGTGTTGGAAGGGCTTGCTTAGCCCTCCTCTTGGACGAGTCCGACGTTGGTGTCGGGGTTTCTCTCACCGCTTTTCCAACCGATGCCATAGGTGGGGCGGATTCCGATCCGATGACGGTAACCCCGCAGGGTGTACCCGAACCCCTGAGCCTTTCTGTGCTGGCCATCGGCGGGCTGGTGACGGCAGTGTGGCGCAGAGGACGGACATGGCGCCGATCGCTCCAGACCGGAAGATGACGAGCAAAACAGACTCACTTCTTCTCAGACCTTGATCGCAACCGGCTGATCATCGAAGAAGAGCTTCATAGGGTCACGGTGGCTTCGTAATGGCCGAGGCAATCATGTCTCTCGGACGCCACGACACGTTCGGCGAATGGAATAACGCAGATGATTCGGTCGGGGATGAGGTTGTCCGTCATCATAGGTTCGCCAACTCGGTTGCATTATGTTGACGGAGGCTCAACGTCGGCTGGAGGCGGCGTGAGCGGGAGTCCTTCCTCCTCGACAGTCCGTGTGGTTTCATCGCCCACCTCGAAGGCTTCGCAATGATGACGATCCACCGGTTTTCCCATGCCGTGTCATCGCTGCGATTCCTGATAGTACAACGCTGTGATGTACCCCAGCCGGACGGCCGCACGGTCCGGCCCGGGAGGAGGCGTGATGGACTCCGGCAGGACATAATACGGCATGAAGCCGAGGCAGCCGTTCGTCCAGTAGACGAGATCAGTGGTGAAAACCTTATACGCCTCACCCACGGTGGCATCATCTGTGTCCGACGCAATCCTGTTGTCTGTGTAAATGCATCCAGCCTGTCTGTCGAGAAACCTACCCTGCTCAAAGTAGACGCAGCCACGTACGCCAATCAGGTCGTCTGTCGCGCTGGCTTGCCAGTCCTGGTTGGGGCCATCTGTCCTAAAGGTCATATTGGCCTCTAAGCACGTGAGGGTTGGGCAATACACCGACAACCACAAGAACACAATGGCCCCTCTTCCTGACTCCTCGTCGATGAAAACCGCATCGCGCCCTGGAGCAGTGCACCCAACGAATCTGCCGGTCTTAAGCCTGAATCCTGAATAGGGCGTCGGCGGCAATGATCCCAGTTGATAGCTGACACGATAGTAGACCACATCCTCAGGTGCCCCATAAGGGACCCACCGGGTACCAGCCAGGTAACCGACCTGTACGATGACACCGTTAGAGAATGGTATAGGAAATCGCAGGGACAGCACGACGCCCGACCCTCCGCCTGTCACCAGATAGCCGCAGTCCAAGTAGTCCGTGCATATTGTGAAAGTCGAGACTGGTTTTGGCTGAAAGTAGCCTCCCACTATGGCTGCATACGGAAGGTCTATTGCCAGTCTATCGGGTGGAGGGCACGATTCATCTGCTACGTCGCCACAGTCAGTCCAGACTCGTAATCGCCAGTTCCTGAGGTCTCTGTCCGGAGCGATATTGGGATCGTCGATCTCATCCCACCACAAGATGTGATTCTGTGAATGCCGATCATAGAATGACTCTTTTGCCATGACGATGGGCGCCCAGATAGCTCGGATGACACCGCTGACCCCTGCCCCGAGTCGCAGAAGGCTGAATCCGGGGTTGTAGCCTTTGGTGGCCAAATTGCGCGGACCTGTGTATGCTCCGTCTCTCCACGTCGAGCGACTCGGTCCGACGATCGGGTAGTCGAGTATGTCGGACAATCTGAAGCTCGAGTTGATGGCCTGCTTGGTGGGCGTTGTCGAACCTTGGCGAACGGCGCCGGATCCGTCCGCCGATCCCACGTCCAACTTCTGAGGTCGTCTGCTCAGCGCCGACCCATGCGATGCCTCGGAAGACGTACTGTGAGCAACACCCTTCTGTTGGGACTCATGCCATCCCCTCAGTGGAGTGCGCTTCTCCCGAGCCTCTCTCTCTTCAAGACGCCGTAGTTCTCGTTCTGCGGAGGCTTTGACCTTGGCCCGATACCGATTGATACCTTCCTCCAATTGTCTTCTTGCCTCGTCAATCTCTGCCTCCAAGTCTTTCCGATCGCGATCTCTTGCACGGAGTCGGTCGGTGACCAGTGTCAGCCGGTCTCTGGCGATGTCAAACGCCTTCTCGGAGATCTTCCGACGGACCTCTTCTAGCGCCGTGCTCACTTCATTGCTGAGAGCAACCGACCGCATCCTTTTCTCGCCGATGGGAACGATACAGAAGGGCACTACGACTACCGCAGTGATAAAGGCCGTGGCCAGACAACAGAGAACAAGGATATTGCTTTTTCGTGTCGGACTGCCGCATGCAGGACATGTGTCAGGCATATGTCGCTTCTCCTTAGCTTCCAATGGGGGCAAACCAGTGATCTAACGGAGCGGGAGACCACGCATCTCCTTCCTTCTACGCGGCTCCACGCCACGCCCCTCCGTGCGTCCTCCAGTAGGGCCGCTCAGCCGATTGAGGTCTTCCCTGCGCCCATCCGGCATCATGCCCCGGCTTCGGTGCGGCATAGATGAGTGATGGGCGGAGGCAAGAAAACCTACACGGGTTCTTTGACGACCACACCTAGAGTGGTGGGCATTCTCTCCGCCGGCGGACCTATCGCACCACGTCCGAGCTTGCGCGTACTCATCAGCCGGTAGTATAACAGCGATAGACACGCCGGTGTCCCAACTTGACGTACCGCTCCGCCGGGTGTAACGTCAAACCATAGGCGACTCCGGCGGCCGGACAGCGCGAACCTCGGAGACCTTGTGAGGCCATTGAAGGAACACATCCTGCGGACCGCCTACGGGACGGCATCCAAACTGCTTTACGGCAATAGTGTTCACGCGGACTGGGCCTGGGAGAAGATGCAGCGATTCAGCAGTTGTCTCACCTTGGCCGGAAACCTGGCGTGCTTCTACCTGCGAAGACCGCGCATCTATCGCCTGATCAGCCTGGTCGTTGAGCCCGTCTTCGGGTGCAACCTGAAGTGCAAGACGTGTTGGGGGACGCTTGATCTGGCCGGGCGCAGACCCCACCTGATGACGTGGGACGTGTTTCGAAAGGCCGTCGACCAGACGCCGGCCTATGTCGAGACGATCACCTTCAGCCTGCTGGGCGAAACGCTGCTTCACCCCCGCTTGCACGAGATGATCGACTACACGGCCGAGCACGGCAAACGCGCGATCCTCTTTACCAACGGGACCCTCCTTGACGGCGAGCGGTTGGACCGGCTTGCCCGGTCGAAGCTTGCCGTCCTGAACGTGTCCGTCGAGGTGGACGACGAGGCGGCCCGCGAGATCCGTGGCACCGATCAGCGGCTGATCCGACGGAACGTCGAGGCGTTCTTGGCCGTCAAGGCTCCGCAGACGGAGGTCAAGCTTTCGCTGGTCGCCCATGCAGGCAACGTGCAAAGACTGGATCACGTCTGGGACTATTGGGGCGATCTGGTCGAACATATCAAGGTCAGTCCGATGACGTCCTATTCCGGGCAAGGACCTCCCTCGCTCTGCATGGAGCCCTGGCGGGGCAATCTGAACGTCTTCACGAGCGGGCAGGTATCGCCCTGTTGCGTGGACTGTTGGCCCAGTCTGGTGATCGGGAATCTCAACGAACAGAGTCTGGATGAAATCATCCGCGGGCGGCCGTATCGGGACCTCTTGACTCGTTTCCTGGCGGGCGAGGCCCCGCCGACGTGCGGTCGGTGCACCGAGTTCAGCGACCCGAGGATTCCGCTACGGATGCCGAGGCAAGCCGTGGCGCGTCGCCCTTAGGATGAAAGGCCAGGGGCACATGCTCGATAGTCCCGAGCGAGGCATCCGAGCCTATGCGGCACCCATGATTCTGGCGATCATGGTCGCTGTCTTCTTCTGGCCGGTCTTGTTCACCGGGCGGGTATTCCTGATCGGAGACCTGAACCACATCTTCTACCCGGGTTACCTTTTCCTCCGCGAGAACATCGCTCGAGGGGCGCTGCCGCTCTGGAACCCCTACACGGGATGCGGGGAACCGTTCCTGGCCGACATCGAGCGTCAGGTCTTCTACCCCCCCAACCTGATCTACTTGCTTCTCTCGACGAGCCGCGCGATGGTGCTGTCGGCCTGCTTCCATGTGTTGCTCGCCGCTTGGGGAACTTATGGGCTGTGCCGTCTGTGGGGAGTATCCCGGTTGGGCAGTCTTCTGGCGGCCGTACTCTATGCGTTCAACAGCTACACGATTACCAAGATCCAGTTCCCTTCCGAGTTGAGCAGCGCGTGTTGGTTTCCTGTGACGCTCGGTGCTTTCGTCTTCTGGCTGAGGCTGAGGAATCGTAGGCGGTTCCTGCTGCTGACTGTCGCGGTTGCGTTTCACTGTCTGGCAGGGTTCCCCGAGACGTTGTTCTTTGCCATGGGGGTCACAGGGGCGTATGCCCTGGTGGTGGGGTATGGTGAATGGCGCATTCATCGAGAGTGGCGTCGGCTTCTCATTCCCGCACTTGGCCTCCTTGCCGCGG
>CAZQTW010000142.1:0-4691 GCA_964596165.1 uncultured Planctomycetales bacterium
CCCTAACCCTGCCCGCCCCCGCCATCGCGGCCCGTCACGCCCGTCGCGCCCGCCAAAAGTTTTTCACGCCTGCCGGAAGGACACGGGGTAGGAACAGGTGACCCCCCCGTGGGACGCGGATGCCTTGACCTTTGGGCGGGGCAGGCGGTAAGATGGGGGTGCTCTGCGGCTCTCCGCGGTGCTGCTGGGCCGGGCCGGTGATTCTGGGGTGTGGTTGGGGAGAGGAACAGGCGGCGTCTGTTTCGCAAGACCCTTCGGGGGTGCCAAGCGCGGAAGGCCTGCGTTCTCTTCTCGTCTTGTCTTCTGGGGGTGTGTCATGTCGAGGCAGGATTTCGATCGGGCGGTCGCCTGGGGTTTCGGCATTATCGTGGGTCTTGGGCTGGGGTGCATCTTCCTGGCGTGTTGGTTCGGCATGTACTGGTTGAGCGTGGGTTGGTTCTCCCCGGAGAAGAAGGATCCCGCGCC
The DNA here is from genome assembly GCA_964596165.1 of uncultured Planctomycetales bacterium. Lineage (GTDB taxonomy): Bacteria > Planctomycetota > Phycisphaerae > UBA1845 > JAFGLZ01 > CAYUQT01. Next base: position 466 of record CAZQTW010000142.1, read on the forward strand.
GCCGAACGTCGAGGTCGCCCGGGACGCGGCCGGTCCGGCGAACCAAGCGCCGGTTGCGCAGCCGGCCGGTGAGCCGGTCGTTGCCGAGCCGCCGGTGGCTCCACCGCCGAGCCCGGCCACGTTGGCGCCGCCGCCGGTGGGCCCGGATTGGGCTGGCGGCGGATCGGGGGGCGCTGCGCTGGGCGAGGAGGCCAAGCCGCTTTCGCCCCCGCGCGACTGGGTCTGGCGCGAGGGGCTCTCGAGTCAGGTGACGATGCGGGGCAGCCTGACCGGGGTGCAGGAGGGAACGATTCTGCTGCGTGATTCGGACGGGTACGTGGCCTCGGTGGCTATGCACGCATTGAGCGAGCCGGATCGGCAGTGGTTGAAGGAGAACGGTTTCGGACCCGACCTGCCTCCGGGCATGGCCGAGATGGCGCCGGCGGCGCCGGGCGGACCCGGGCGGCGGGCGCCGGACGAGCATTATGCCGGGCGGGACCGTGTCGGGGGCGAGCCGCACGAGCCGCGGCCGGCCATCGTGACGCTGCCGAAGCCCTGGACGGACGCCAGCGGCCAGCACACGACCCAGGCCAGGTACCTCGAGTGTCACGGCGGCGTGGCCTTTCTCGAGGCCGAGGACGGCGCGATCATCAAGGTGGCGATGGACCAGCTCAGCCAGGAGGATCGACAGTACATCGAAGGCATGACGTTTCCCGCCGAGCGCGTGCTGGTGAAGGTGACCGGCGTGGTCGATGGGGACACGATCGCCGCCCGCGACGAGGCAAAGACGCTTTACAAGGTCGAGCTGCGGGGGATTGACGCGCCGGAGCGGAGCCAGGCCTATGGCGAGAGTGCCGCTGACGCCCTGAAGAGCAAAATCTTCCAGAAGATCGTGCTGGTCGAGTGGGAGGAGAAGGACGACGTCGGCCGGCTGTTGGGTGACGTGATGCTGGACGGCCGGTGGATCAACAACGAGCTGGTCGAGGAGGGCTGCGCGTGGCACTGTCCGGCGGAGTCGAGCTCGGAGGTCCTCATCAAGGCGGAGAAGAAGGCCCGGGCGGCGGGAACCGGCTTGTGGAAGGACCGCGATCCGATGGCGCCCTGGACGTATCGCGAGAGTCGCCCGCGGCCCGAGCGTCCGTGGTAGGACGGAGGGTGAGGCGAGCCGCACCATGGCGCGCGTGCTGGACTTCTGGGCGTGAAAAGGGACTGCCCGCAGAGCCGCAGGGAATTGGATCACGGGACAAAAAAGGGGACATCACTGATATTGACGGGACCGGTGAAGCGGTCGGGAGTCTTTGATTGACGCCATCACCGGCACGCCGGCGCGGGAGGAGGACTGGACGCTGGATGCGCTGGGCAGCTGGGCCGAGTTCGTGCAGCAGACCGCCGGGTCGCCAACGCTCGATCAGGACCGCACGCACAATTTGGCCAATGAGCTGACCGAGATCGACTCGTCAGACACCCACGTCGCCCACAACGCCGCGGGCAACATGACCAAAATGCCGAAGCCGGGCGTCTGGAACGCGCACCGCGACGCGACGTACGACGCCTGGAACCGGCTGGTGCGGATTGCGCAGAATCAGGTCGGCACGACGTACGAGTACGACGGCCTCAACCAGCGGATCGTCAAGGTGCCCGACGGCGACGACGTGGTGATCACGCACTCTTACTACAACGACCGCTGGCAGTGCGTCGAGGAGCGGCGGGCCTGCCCGCAGTTCACGGTGAGCCTCAGCTACATCTGGGGCGGGCGGTACGTCGACGACCTCGTGCGCCGCGATCGGACGACCACCGACTACGGCCAACAGCCCGTCACGGAGACGCTCTACGCCGTGCAGGACGCCAACTGGAACGTGGTCGCCCTGGCCGAGCCGGACGGCGACGTGGTCGAGCGCTTCATCTACGACGCCTACGGCCGGGCGACCCCGCTCGACCCCGACTTCACCGCCTACTCCGGCGCCAACTACCAGTGGACCCACCTCTACACCGGCCGCGAACTCGACCCCGAGTCCGGCTTGATGCACTACCGCAACCGGTACTATCATACGGGGTTAGGGAGGTTCGTCAGCAGGGATCCGATTGGGTATGGGGGCGGGATTAACCTGCATGAGTATGTGCGGGGCAGAGCGGTCGGCTTTCTTGACCCAATGGGTGAAGAATATATTGGTGTCGGCGACCAATACGATTCTCTTGTGCGCGTCAGTGGAAAACGCTGTGAGGTCGAGTCAAGTGTGATCTGCGCGACGACAACTGATGTGATAACGAGCAGAAAGGGGATTCCTGATCCCCAGGACCCGACCGGAAGAAGGAAGATCTTCTCGAATAGAATCATGGGAGAACACGCGGTCCGATTCACGTTTGGCGCCTGTGATTGTGAGTGTTGCGCTGTCGAGCAGTGGATTTCTGGCTATTACCGCCTGAAGCTCCCGAATGGAGAGATCATATCCCCGCCGTCATCACCGCTTCCGGGATCTGGCAAGCCAATCGATCCGAATAGAGTCCAGCAGGATTCGCCAAGATATACTGCTGACCCGGACACGTGTGAGGTTCACTACACGGATGCGCCGGGAATCGGACTCAGTGATGCTGCGATACGCTATCCGGGCTTGGAACTCGATGTGAGCCTCACATTCGAAATCCGTGTCATCGACACGTGTAATAGCGACTGGGTGATTTGGTCGCAGACACACACGATGACCATCACTGGACCGGCAAACAAGCCTGTGTTGAGAACATCACTTCCGAAGTGTTCCGAGGACTTTCTGAAGGAAGTCGATGGTTGGTACGGTAAATAGCGAGACGCGAATGTGTCACACGCATCGGCGGTCGTTACGTCGCGTCATCTCGTGGATAAGTCGTGAGAATCGACCAAAGGCAGTGCCGTTCTCCTTCGGAGTGGCCACTGCTGTTGTCATGCTCTACGCGAATCTGTCCGGGCGATGGCTCATGATGACATGCTCGCGATGGCGTGATAGTGTGACCTGGTGTTATGGGTGGCCATTTACCGCAAGATCGGTAAACCAGGTCTTAGACGCAGGATCGACAGTGTGGAGAAGTGTTTCAGATGAAGTGACTGCTTTGCGTATCGCCGTGAATGCTGCAATCGCCATGGGGATGATTTGCGGTGTCACGTTCGCATCCCGTATTCTGATCCAAGTGTTCGTCATGCGACAGTTCTCTATTGCAGATGTGCTGGTGCTGATGCTGGTGTGTGCTGGAGTCTTGGGCTATGTGAAGATGGAGCCATCACTCTGCGATTTCCAGGAACCGGGTGAATGGGCGGTTGTGCCGACGTTCTGCTTCCCAGGGTTTGTCTGTTGGCCTCTTCGGGTCGCAATTGGCTGTGTCATATTGTGGGGATGTGTTTTGGTTAGACGTGTAGCCGTTCGGTGAACGCCAACTGGAACGTCGTCGCGTTGGCCGAGTCGGATGGCGACGTGGTCGAGCGCTACATTTACGACGCCTACGGGAGGGCGACCGTCTTGAACGCGGATTTCACTCCCAAGGTCTCCGGCACCGCCTACGCCTGGACCCACCTCTACACCGGCCGCGAACTCGACCCCGAGTCCGGCTTGATGCACTACCGCAACCGGTACTATCATACCGGCTTAGGGCGGTTCGTGAGTAGGGATCCGATTGGGTATGGGGGTGGAATCAACGCGTACGGATATTGCGCGAATTCCCCCGTGGATTATGTTGATCCAGGTGGAACCAAGAAGGGGGGCGGTGGTGGGACCTCACGTCCACCGATAGTCCACGAACCCCCGCCGATTGAGGTGGGCGATACGCCAGTCAACATCACGTACGTATCAGACAAGAGTGGCTATGACAGCGTGGAGTTCTGGGGCAACTTCTGGTACAGCAATTACGACTTGGATAGTGGCGACGATTTCAAGCCTAACCAGACTCTGCAGGAGGGACAGTGCATTGGCTCGATGCTGATCATTGCACACGGAGGTTACAATACTGAGCAAGACATAGAGTTGGCGCACATCCGGTTCGCAGATGAGATCCTAGAGTATGAGTACGACAGCGTCTATAAGGTCTGTGTAAAGAACACGCTCACGCCTTCCTTTAAGAACATCGCTTTCTGCAAGGAATGCACTTTGGAGCTGCGTAGCTGTCAAATCGGATCCGCAACGGGGCTGAAGGAGAAACTCGAGAAAGTGACAGGATGTAAGGTGACGCTTCATGTCTTGGCTCGGTGTTCAAGTGGAATCCATCGGGCTGGTTTTGTGAGAGAA
>CAZQTW010000143.1:0-4677 GCA_964596165.1 uncultured Planctomycetales bacterium
CCTCCGGACGACCGTCCACGATCGCCTTGCTGTCGTTCTCCTCATAAGCGTCGTCGGGCGTATCCTCTGTGGCGGTTTCCACCTTCACATTGCCCAGATCCGGATCGTTCGACGGACGCCACGTCTGTTTGAGTGTGTTCGTCGCCGCGTCGTACACGTCGAGGCGGAACTCCGCCGTACCATGACTGAGCAGATCGGCCCCAGGGAAGTCGCTGCAGTTGATATGTACGGAGCGGTAGTCTACGTCTGAGCCATTAACTGGGAAGGTCGAACTGGTAAGCAGGTAATCGTCCAGCGCGGAGCTTCCGTCGTCCTCGTAGACCTTCACGTAGTAGTTACCCGCGATGTTTGAGTCCACGTCGAACTCGATGTCGAACGATCGGGCATACCCATCCCCATCCTGGTCCACCTTGCTGCTGATCTTGGCGTCGTAGAAGTAAGGGTCGAAGGGGACGGTGTCCTCGGCGCCCGTCTCCACCTTGACGTTTCCCAGGTCCGGGTCGTTGCCAGGCCGCCAAGTCTGTTTGAGTGTGTTTGTCGCCGCGTCGTACAAGTCGAGCCGGAACTCCGCCGTCCCATGACTAAGCAGATCGGCCCCAGGGAAGTCGCTGCAGTTGATGTGCACCCAGTGGTAGTCCGTCTCCGTGCCGTTGACCGGGAAGGTCGAGCTCGTCAGCAGGTAGTCATCGAACAGCGAGCTACCGTCGTCTTCGTAAACCTTCACGTAGTAGTTGCCGGCAACGTTCGAGTCCACGTCAAACTCAATGTCCAGCGACCGGGCATACCCATCGCCGTCCTGATCAACCTTGTTGCTGATCCGAGCGTCGTAGAAGCAGGGGGTAAAGGGCTCTGGTGTGCTCCAGTTGACCCAAATCTCGAAGGAGTCGATGTAGCCAGAGCCACCCGGGTCCTGATCGTCGGCTGAGAGGTACCAGGTGCGGTTGGGCGACAGACCCTCCCAGGTGTGGAGGGCGGTTTCTGTTTCGTCGATGTTATCGGCGCTACCACCCTCGCGGTTCCAGACGGTGCGATCGTACCACGTGCTACCTTGTTGTGTCGTGACCCACACCTTCAGATCGCCGATGTAGGTGTGCGTAATCTTGTAGTGAACGTCAACGCTGGTTACCACGGCATTCGAGGGAGCACCGGATGCATCGATTGTGGTCGAGACAAAGTTCCCGACGCCGTCGTCTGGGATATTTACGTTGGTCCCATTCGTGAGATGGATCTGCCCCGTTGCGGCGACAGACGACAGGAGACTGCCCGCGGTAGCTGGTGAGTGGTCGTGTGCGTAACCCAACAGGTGCGCGGTTTCGTGCGCGACGGTGTCGCTGAGATCGGAGACGTAGGTGTCAAGAGTACCGGCCCTTAGGGAACCGCTGAAGACGAAAGCCTTGTCGGTTGGGTTCGTGTTCCCCACGTCAATGCCCTCGGCCAGTCCCGAAAAGTTGCCGTACGCGGCGAATGCAGCATCATCGGCGCCAACAAACACGGTGGAGCAAAGGGCGTCCATAGCAGGTTTGGAGGTGGTGAAGGTAACACCTCTGCCAGCGAACTCGTCATTCAAGCGGCTGGCCACATCCGCGATGATCGCCTGCTCCTGCCCAGCCAGCTCGCCCTTCGCTGTGAATGTCGGAACGTCGATGTTCTCCACGGTCACCGGACCTCGATACGTCAGGTCTTGCTCGCCGTCGAAGTCAAGGTAGACCACCTGCCCGTCGAAGCGGTCAGCGTGAGGATCGACCAAGTGCAAGCCGTCGAGGACGGAGCTCAGAAGTCGCCGCGGTTCCAGCGGTTCGATGCGGAGCGATTTGTGCCTTCGGTTCCGTCGGTTCGCCTTGGCTACCATGTCACTTCTCCATGGCAATGATGCTGATGACATGTGAAATCGTTAGAGTTCGCTCGCGCGGATGCGGGGCTTGCCTCATGCGTTGGATAAGAGCCGACCGCGGGCACGGGACAGAACGAGGCCGCACGGCCGGGTGTGCCGAAGAACCCAGAATAGGGTGAGAGACAGAAAGGCACAGCCCGCCTCCCTCCGCCTCCGTGCGGTAGGTCCCCTGAGAACCGCATCCTTCCGAAAGGGTCGGCCCCTTCACAAGGCGCCCACAGCTACCAGGATGTCAGCTCACACTTCCACCCCGGAACCCAGACATAAGGCTCCGACATAAGGCTCCCTGGGTCGCTTGTTCTCGTGCTTTTCGCCTCCGATGGGCCACCTCTAACACGCGCCCCTACCCCTTGGCCAAAAACATCCAAGCCAAGGGCCGCAGTGGAGATGGATCACGGCACCTCGACCTGGGACATGTCCTGCACGGTTCCAGATTCGAGACGCCGTAACCCATAAGTTACCAATCCTCCGCTCACAACGTCAAGCATGGGTGTACTCAAATTCTTCGTAGCTCACTCCCCTGTCCCCGCCCGGCAACGCCCGAGGCTGCTTTGGCACGGCTGGCCCTTCGAGCAACGCAAGTTGTGGCGGCATGGACACCTACCCCACGATGACACGAACGGCCGTAGCACCCGCCGAGGAACAAGGGCAAGACGAGCACACCGCCCCGACGGCGCTGTACTACGGCGCAATCGCCGCTGCGCTGACCGGCCACCGGCACAAGATCACAGCGCTGTCCTATGAGAACCTCGCGAACAGCTTCGGCGCTTTGGCTGAGGGGCTCTTGATTCCACATCAACTGAGGGACCTCTTCCGTCGGGCGCAAGAGCTGTGTCGGCAAAGAACACCCTGATGAAGGAATGACCTGCATGCGAGCACCATCGATGGTGCGGTGTCAGTGGGCCGCCATTGGCAACGGCAGCGATGGCGAGCGCCCAGGCGTTGGGGAACGGACCTCTTTCGACCTCGCGACAAGAAGCAATAACCAGCGTTTGCTCACAGTCACCGGGGCCGGCTGCACGCCTTCGCCAGCTGCTGTTTGCGAACGGGTCGTGAGTCTCGGCTCAACTTTGTCGTGAGGTCGATGAGGCCGGCAAAGCGAGCGACCGCGCGCCGTTTGGCACATCGATCCGGCAGCACGTTCAGGGGGTGCGGGTTGTTGGGAGCGATGCGGCCGCGGGAGATCCTGGGGGCATGCCGCGTAATCCCATCTCGATGTTTCGGCGGCAGACGGATCGTTCTCCCTCGGTGTCCGGGAGCTTCTGGTACAGCCACAATGCCTGCCTGCTTTTACACACCATCTCCTCGAAGCGCTTGGACTCGCCCGCCTCGGACGCGAACCACAACAGGAGATCGGCCCGTTCGCGTTCAGTACCCTTCAGCCTCTCAAGCAGCGACAGGGACGACTCCAACTCGGCGGTCGCATCGTCCAATCGTCCCGATGACAGTTGCAACTCACACATGGCCCTGTGGCAGTTGGCCTGAGCTTGCTCGGTGCCGTTCCCTTTCTGATACAGTCTCAAGATCTCCTTGACCTCGCTGAACAGGGTGTCGGGATCATCGGGAGCAGACCGAGTAGAGGCGGGCCGGGCAGCCTGCTCCTGCAACAGGGCCCAGCGGTAGTTGGCCTGCTCCACCTCGGCTCCGGGGATCTTTTCACACAGGGAGACAGCGCGGCGGAGGTGCTCTTGGGCCCCAGGACGGTTTAGCTTGCGCAACGAGACGGCGGCAAGATGGTGGAGGTCCGCCTGCTTGAGCTCGGTGCCTTTGCAGCGCTGGTACAAGTCGATGGCCTTGTCATACCAGGTGATGGACTCATCGAACCGGTTCACGTTACAGAGGATGCTGCCGATGTTCCTGTGGCATCGGGCCTGCTGCAATTCCGTCTGCTTGACTTGTTGGAAGAGGCTTATAGCCTTCTGGAACTGTGCGATAGATTCTTCGTAGCGGCGCCTGCGAAAAAGCTGCTCGGCGACCGCCTCGTGGCAATTTGCCTGGAACTCCTCCACGTCCTTGATCTGCCCGGATAGCGTGATGGTCTCTTGGTATTGTGTGATGGCCTCGTCGATCCTGCCCATAAGCGCGAGCGCCTCTGCGATGTAGCACCTGCAACATGTCTGTTCGAATTCGGTGTGCTTGCCCTTGTGGTAAACTCCAAGCGCCTTCTCATACCACTTCATCGCGTCCTCTGGCCGGTTCATCTTCAGGAGTGCCCGCCCGATACGTACCTGGCAATCGGGTATCTTGGTACCGATTGAGATGGGGATCTGCTCGAACATCGACAGGGCCACCGAGCATCGCCCGAAGGCCTCGACAGGCCGGTCCAAGTCCAGCAACTCCTTGCCTGCGGAGAACTCCGCCTCGGCCCGCCACCAGAGTGACAGGCCCCAACCGATCGCGGCACCGGCGGTGATCAAGAGCACGACGGCAATGATTGCGGACAGGCCGCCCATGCGAAAGGATGCCGTGGATGTATGCTTCTCCGATGATGTGTCGATGTCCTTCTCTGTGTTCACCGTCGATTCTCCGGACCAACGAGGGCTCAACTTCTCAACCAACTACCGTGAGGGGCGCGGGCAATGCGGGTAGTTTGCCCATGGCCGCTCGCATTGGCAAGGCTTGGGCGATGTCGTCGATCGTAGGGTGCGTCGGCAGCGTGGACGCACGGTACACGGTCAGCAAGGCCGTCCCGATCGCACGCTCTCGCGGGTGAATCGGTCACGTGGGTGTGGAACCCCTAGCCCGGATTATTCACACTGGCCTCTTTTTTACGACCTCCTTGTGGG
>CAZQTW010000144.1:0-4493 GCA_964596165.1 uncultured Planctomycetales bacterium
AATCGAAGATTCTCAAGATTTTCTCGCTTACCCCGGACGGGCCTGAACGGTTACCCCTAGGATTGCTAGGCCTTGCGGATTCGTCCCAACCCACCGTTGGTTGTCGATCAGCGCCGGACCAGCCAACTTGATAAGCGCGTTCGCCGGAGGCAGGCTTGTGTCCATGTACGTGTCGAAGACGAGGCAGCCCCAGCCGGTTGCCTCCGATGGGTACGATGTAGGGAACCACGCAAAGGGAACTGGGCAAAGTGTTGTCCAACCATTTCCAAACATCGTAAAACTACCATTATACCCGGTGCCGCCCTCAAATGCCTCCTGAGCACTCCGTCTGCGATGTTCGTCGAGGGAACCGCTCATGCGTCCGAACAGCCTGTTCCTATTGTGAATGTGAGTAGCAGCATCGGAAAGTGCACTATAGCCAAAGCCGACCCTACCCCCACACGACGCCGCCACACTACTGCCACCGCCTGTAGCGGAGCGGCACGACATGATCCAGACCATGGATTTGTTCAGATCGAGGGTCGGCTTCCACTTTGCGGTGAACCATGCAGCATTGACCAAGACGGCGTACCCCCAATGATTGGACTGAAAGGTCTCCATCTCCGGTTCGTCTCCCCGCCACGCGTCGGCGGCTGCTTCAGTCGCGAACCACGCAGCAGCGAGAATCCCCATATTCCCATGTGTATGCACGATCTGCATCCCCCCTGTCAGCTTGAAGTGCTGTAGTGTACACCCCTGAATATAGTCGTCGTAGGCAGTTGTGTCCTCGTATCGCATGGCATCGACGTTCCAGCCCTGGGAGGGCAACACACTTAGGAAGTCTCCGGGCAATTCGTCGTAACCGGGCACCTGCTGCGGCCAGCGACATGGCCACCAGTTCACGCAAACGGAGCCATTGGGTGACCAAGCAAACGGCTTCGTCACGAAGGTTTCGCATAGGTCCGCATCGATGACAGTACCCCTATGAATGAGACTCAGCGTGAAGTTGCCGGAGTATCCTGCCCCTGCACCTTCCGGCAGTATCCCCTCCACCCAGAGCTGCGAGGGCACCGTTTCGGTTGCCAGGTTCCAACTCTTCGGTAACTGAACCCACTGCTCTTTCACTGGCGAGGTCCAGACCCTCAAGTAGTTCATGGTCGCATCACTACACCGGAGCTCCACTACACCTTCACTCGCAACGCCATCAAACACCAAGCGGATGGGCCGTAAGTCGTCTTCGAATAGCACGGTCGATTCATCCTTATCGGGGTATCCATAACCATCGTCGTCGTCCAGATTCGCCATGATGATTCAGCCTGGCGGGTAGTCTTCGATGGCGTCTTCGTCGGGGTCAGCGTCCCCCAGCATTCCGTCATTGTCCGTGTCGACGTCCAGGTCGACTTTGACGACGTGGACGGTCAGGCTCAGGTTGCCGCAGTCGGCGTTTCCGTCGCCGTTCGTGTCCACGCCGGCGGTGAAGACGTACGTTCGGTTGCCGCTCGTCGGGATGAGGTAGGCCGGTCCCTGCGAGAGGCCCCCAGGCAGGCTTCCGCCGCTCGGAAGGGCCGTCTCCCCGTCGATCTTCGCGACGATCGCGGCGCCGTTGGCGTCCTGCGGGTCCACACTCACCGACCAGTTGACAGCCCCGCCCGGCCCGAAGAACGTGTCCACCTCAGGGACGTACAGGTCGTTCGCGTCCGGCGGGTTCTGCCGAACGAGTTGGAGGTAGTGCTGGTCCTGGATCTTGATCCAGTTTACCTTGACGACCAGGATCGTCACGCTGGCGCGAACGTCCCCCACGATCGCCGTGACCGTATGGCGGCCCGGGCTGCCCAGCGAGACCCGCCGTTTTGTGCAATCGTCGGCCACGGCCTCACCACCTTGCCACTCCAAGACCGCCTGGGCCTCGTCTTGCGTGCACGAGGGGTTCAAGGTGGCCGTGATCGTCGCGTACGTGTCAGGAGCACAACAGGCGACGTACACGCCCGGCGAATTGGGCGACCCACTGGCGCCGTCGACCTCCAGCCCAGCCAGCTTGACCACCTTGACGATTTCGACGTAGTTGCTGTCGCCCAGCGTGCACCGGACCTCGGTCTCGGCGGGGACGTCCTTGGGGACCTTGCGTTGGAGTCGGTCGTCCGCCTCTTCGCCCCCCGACCAGGACGGAAAATCGGCCGGCAGATAATTCGCGTCCACGCCGGGGTCGATCGTGGCGGTGAGCATCACATCGCCCCCGTTCGGGTCGAACGGGACCAGCCGCTTGGTGCCGACCCGGGTACCCTCGTTTGCTTGAAGGTCGGTTAGCTTGACGACGATCAGCTTGGCGCCGGCCCTCCTCGCGCACTGTGCCACTACGTCAGACTTTCCTGGCCAGTTCTTCAAGACCGTCGCCTTGTGCCCGTCGTTGGGGTCCTCAGTCGCCCCCCCCCAGTCGACGAGCCACTTGGCCTCGTTGGGCGAACACTCCACTTCCAGCGTGGTGGTGAATGTGACGCACTCATTCGGATCGTCTTGCCAGGCGGCGAAGTACAGCTTATCACAATTTGGGTCGTTCGCATCATCGCAAGCGGGCTGGATGGGCGAGGGCACCGCACCGGTTATCTCCAGCGGAGGCTTGACTCGGACGACCTTGATCGTGGCCGTCCGCCACGTACAGCCCATCGTCCCCGTCACGGACTCAACGGTGGGTTCCCACACAGGGATCCTTCGGACGAAGTTGGGACCTGCTGGACCGTTCGGCTCGCCGCCACTCACATCGAGCCAGCTTTCCGGGTAAGGCCCTGCGTCCTGAACTGGGCAACCTGCATATATGTCGACGCGCGCATACGTTCCTTCAGGCGCGGCCTTGATGCAGTAGTTGGCCTCCCACGAGTTGGAATCGTTGTCCGGTGACCACATCACGGGATAAGCCCCCGCATAGACCCCTGCGCCGAGCACCCCATAGACGTAGTATCTTTGGCATGCAGTATCATGATTATTCTTGCAGGTGCACGATACGCAGACGTCGTAGTACCAAGGCTCATTCGGAGCATGAAACGTGACGGAGGTCCCGCTGCCGCTCAGCCAGGCGGGTGTGGCTACCTTCCACTCAACGCCGCAGCCCTCCGGCTCCGTACTGGCGGATAGCTGGACGGTTCCGCACGCCATCACCTTCCAGATGTTCGGGTCATTCGGGTCGCCGGGGGTTTCCAGCTCGACGGTACAACACGGGGGAAAGGGGACATTCTACTTTGTCGTAAAACTAGAATGTCCCCTTTTCTGCCCGGCAACACGATTCGGGCGACGCGTGGCATGACAACACCTTACCACTGCGCCTGTGGAAAGTCAATAAATAGGTGACTGTCCCCTATTTCCAGATCCCAGATCCCGATGCTGTCTTGGGACGTGAACCGGCCGGCGATCGGGTCGTAGTAGCGCGTGCGGTAATTGTACAGCCCCGTCTGCCAGTCGTAGACACGGCCCGTGAAGAAGAACGGGTTGCCGACCGCCGAACCGGTGATCGGCTGCCGCGTCGTTGGGTTGACCGGACGCCCGAAATCGCCGTAGTCGTACGACTCGACGATGACGCCCGAGCTGTTGGCGATCGCCATGACATTGTACTGGTCGTCGCGGACGTAGTAGTAGTCGGTGTTCAACCGGCGCATCGTGATCACTTCATCGATGTAGTTGCCGTAGACGAACGTCGCCTGAACGGTGTCAGTGCCGTCACGTTCCTCGACGATCTGGTGGCCCTTGTAGTAGTAGAGCGTCTGGCCCTCCGTCGGCGCGGCGACGTCGACGACCGTCTTAATCAGCCGGCCCTGACAGTCGTACACGTAGTCGTGCCGCTTGCCGCTGACTGACTCGACGAACCGCACCATCCGGTTCTTGTAGTCGTACGCGAACGTCCCGGCCGGCGGGTTCGTACCCGTCCGCGTGAGCAGGTTCCCGTTGTTGTCGTACGTGCGTCCGTTCGGGTCCATCGGCGTCGTGGTGTATTGGTTCATCTGCGCGTCCGCCGGCGGATTGGCGGCGCTCATCGTGTAGTTGCCCGGATTGTCGCCGCCGGTCACCGTCGTCCGGTTGCCCACGCCGTCCAGCGTGTACGTGACGTTCACGGATGGCGTCGTGCTCAGCGTCGACCCGATCATCCGATCGACCGAGTCGTAGCTGAAGCTGTGCGTCAACCCGCCCTGAAGGACGTTCACCCGCTGCGTCTTGTTGTGGGGAAACGGGACATTCTACTTTGTCGTAAAACTAGAATGTCCCCTTTTCTCTGCGGGCGACGCGTGGCATGGCAACACTCTAACGCTACGGCCATGGAAAGTCAAGAAATAGGTGACTGTCCCCCATTTTCCCCCATTTTCCAGCAGAGCCCCGAAGGGGCGACTGAATGTCACGATACACGCCATGGCCCTGACAGGGCCGGCTCAAGGGTCCCCCGACGTTATCTTCATGCCATTCTTGACTGTCCCGTATTTCCCCTTTACCCCCTAAGCTGTTACGCGCCCCCATTTGGCCTACTTCAACCACCA
>CAZQTW010000145.1:0-4336 GCA_964596165.1 uncultured Planctomycetales bacterium
GGTGTAAGTCGCGAGGATGCCCCAAACGAATTTACACAGGATTTGACACGACCTCTGGGCAAACACCTCGACCACGTCCTCGATGCGATCCTGAGAGCGCTGTCACACCGGCGAATGTAGCGACCCTAGCGGTACCGGCCTGGGATCGTATCCTACACGTTCGTACCCCCACGACCCGTCATGGTCTCCTCTTGCGAGCTTGTTTTCCCGGGCCGTTGAAGAGGACATCGTTCCAGGACATGACCGGTAGACCCAAACGCCGTGCGGGGGACTCGCGAACGAGGTAGCAAAGGACCAGCGGTGCGACATGTGGGAAGAGCGGCGTTACAACTCCAGCAGGCCGGCCAGATCGCCTTGATCGGTGCAGCGGCGCGGATGGGAATGAGGGGGCTTACTTATGCCCGTCGGTGATGGCACCCGTCACAACGCACAGTCCCTCAGGTCCCTCCGGCTGTCCCTTGGCGGGCATATCGCATACGAATACCATGACCCGACGATGCGGGAATCCAAACCGACGCCGACCTCGACTCCATGTGCCGACAGCACGGTAGCCACGGATGCACCATCCACGCTGCCCAGCGGCATGACCTCTTCTGGGCGTGAGGTGAACACGTGGCGTGATCTTTCATCGGCGCAGTGGAAGTCCGGCGTGGCCGCATGGTTGGGATGGCTGTTCGACGGCCTGGACATGCATCTTTATACGCTCGTGGCCTTGCCGTTCGTCGCAGAACTGCTCCGCGTCTCTGCCAAGGACCCGAGTGTCGGCTACTATGGCTCATGGATTCAGGCGGCGTTCTTGATCGGCTGGGCGCTCGGCGGCGGCTTCTTCGGACGGCTCGGCGACCGCCTGGGCCGCACGCGGACGCTCGCACTGACGATCCTGACCTACGCCATGTTCACGGGCCTGTCGTACTTCGCACAGGCCTGGTGGCATTTGTTCATCTTCCGCTTTCTGGCGGCGCTGGGCATCGGCGGTGAATGGGCCGTCGGGGCATCCCTCCTCTCGGAGACGTGGCCACGGCGTTGGCGGCCGTGGATCGCCGCCGTCCTCCAGACCGGCGGCAACTGCGGCATCCTCATCGCAAGTCTTGCCTATTGGACGCTCGCGCGCGCCGGCTTCCCCTACCGCACCGTCTTTCTGGTCGGCGTGCTGCCGGCGCTGATGGTCTTCTGGATTCGCCGGTCCGTACCGGAGTCCGAGGAATGGCACATGGCCAAGGAGCGACGCACTCAGGATGCACCCGGCTTCGCCGAGCTGTTTCGAGGTGGTGTCCGGCGGACCACCGTGCTGACGCTTGGGGTTTGCGCGCTATCGTTGACGGCCCACTGGGCGTTCCTCTTCTGGTACATTCAGCACCTCCGCCATCTCGCGGGGCTGGTGGATTGGAGCCCGCAGCAGATCGGCCAACTGGTCAGCAAGGCCATGATCATCGTGGTGGGCTCGTCGATCGCCGGCAACTTCCTGGCTGCTTCGATCGCGAGATGGATGGGTTATCGAAGGGCGATCATCGTGATGTGTCTGGCCTACTGCTCGTGCATGACGCTCTCTTACTGTGTTCCGCGCGATCACCTGGTCCTGTTGTACTTCCTGTCGGCGATCGGCGTGTGCCAGGGCGTCTTTGCCCTCTTCACCATGTACCTGCCGCCGCTGTTCCCGACGCTGCTTCGTACAACGGGCGCGGGTTTCTGCTTCAACATCGGGCGTATCGCCGCCGCCTTCGGCACCGTCTTCTTTGGGCTGTTCTCTCATGTGGGAGATTACCGCCTTGCCCTGCTCTATTCCGGATTCCTGTTCTTACCGGCCGCGGCGGTTGCGTTCTTCTTGCCGGAGCCTGAGGATGCTACTCGATCGCTGGAGGCGTGAGCCGTTGCGAGAAGCACCGGCCCGAGATCCATTCCGAAAGGAGTGAGGCAACCGTTTCAATTCTGGTTGTAAGACAGTCCGTTCACAGCCAACCTCCTTTCGCTTGGATCCTGTTCGTACACCAACCACAACAACGATCAGCGTCCTAACCGCGAGGGCAAGGTTGGCTTACTTCATGACTTCTCCTTATCCAGACCTTCGATGGCAAGTTCACGAGCACAAGGTTGAATCGCCGAATCGGCCTCGTACTGCAACGCCAAGACCCTGGCGACCGGCAGATGCGTGTGTCCGTGAGACGAATGCCAACCGCGTGCAAACGACGCAAAGTTCGCTTCCGATGGCACAGAGAGTCCGCCGTGTTGCGGGTCTGCGTTAACCCCAGTTGCTCCGCAATCGATTCGGCGAACCTCCGCGAACAACGTCTATTGCGGATTCCACACCGGACCCAAAGCTCGTGTTGCCGTTTGGACCTGGTTCACCGTCATCTCCGGATTTTCGCCCCCAATGGGCCAGGCAAAACTCGCTCAGGAACAGATGACTAACGGCGGTCAGTGTCCGATGTCGTTGGATCGAGAGGTACCTGCAAACCTCAAAATGGTCCATCCCCAGCTCGGTCTTGGTGTCCTCGAACATCCGCTCGATGCGCCGGCGGCTGAACGCCACCTTGAGGCGGACGATAGACTATGCAGCTTAACAACTCCACCATATGCCGCTATAGTGTACGACGAGGTGGACAATGGCTCGTCCTGGCAGTCGAAGACCAACTGCAGCGCGGATCATCCGGTATCAGGGCAATACCGGCCGATCCTACCGCGTCCGATGGCTTGATCCGCTCACCGGCAAGATGGCGAGTCGGGCCTGCGGCGGAGACCTCGCCCTGGCCAGGATAGAGCGAGCCAAGGTCGTTGAAGAGCTTCGAGACGGTGTAAGTCGCCCTGTTCGAGATTCGAGATCATACGCTCGAGGAATTGGTGGAGAAGATTTCGACTTTCATGGCAGGCAAGGCACCCGACACCATTCGCAAGACGGTTGTGACCTTGAAGGATTTGATTCGATTGTCCGGCGAATACTCTGAAAGCAGATTGGATCTCCAGGCAGTTCAACGACATGGTGGAAGGGACAAAGATTTCGCATTGTGCGCTTCATGATCTCAGGCGATCGTGGTCTACAATCATGCAGCGGAGTGGTATCGACAGATCGACGGTTAAGGAAATGGGAGGTTGGTCGTCGATAACTGTGGTGGAAAGGCACTACACTGGCGAAGTGCCGGAAGTGTATCAACAAGCGATGGAGCGAGTCGCGGCGATCCAGGGGCAGATATGCTGAAAGTTGCGCCTAAATTGCGCCCAAATGGGTTTTTTGACGAAGGTCCAAGTGCCCAAGAAGCGATTTTTCGCGCAATCTTACGTGCCGATCTGCGCCCAAATTTGAATAAGGGCGAAATGTCTGAATCTAAGTCCTTGTAGCCCAATTGGCCGAAGTGGCGGAATTGGCAGACGCGCGGGATTCAAAATCCCGTGAGGTTCACCCCTCGTGTGGGTTCGAGTCCCACCTTCGGCAGTAAGCAGAATAGCTGATGTTTAAAGGATTGGTCAATTCCCGACGTCAGCAGAATGAACGCCTATGCTGTCGCCGCGGGGGTTCAGTTCGCCGCATGATGATGGACGGTGCGTCGAACCGACGTGGTTGGTCATCCTCTTGCCGTTTTCGCCGAGGCGATCCGGGGTATCCGCACCTCGCGTTCACGTCAAGGGAGATCCGCAACCCGAATTGAACGGACGATTCTGTTGATCCGTGGCGAACGGGTGTTGCCGGACGCGGACCTTGCGGCGCTCCACGGCCTGTACACGGGCGCATTGGTACGGGCGGTTGAATGCAACACGAGCCGGTTCCCGGCCGACTTCATGTTCCACACTGATTGGGAACGAATTCCGTAACTGGAGATGCCAACAGGGCATCTCCAGTTCAAGGTCACAGACTGACATCTTAAGTTGGGGCGGGCGACGGTGTCGCCCCAACGTCTTCACCGCAGAGGGAGTCGCCCTGGTGTCCCGTGTTCTCCGAAGGATTTGATAAACGTCCCCGGCAGGAGTCGAACCTGCAACCTTTGGCTCCGGAGGCCAACGCTCTGTCCAATTGAGCTACGGGGACAATCGGGTGACGATCGACCGGACAGGCCGCCCATCACCGTACCAGCGAGTATAGCCGTCCGGCCCACCAAGTCAACGCCACCCCAGGCGTGCAAACCGCAGGACCGTCTGGTACGCTTCCGCTTTTGTAACGAGACGGGGACAGGCGCCCCGGGGTTCCCCACGATCCGGAAGTCTGTTCCGAAACGATGGGAGCCGGCGTCCGTTCTGTTCATTCGTTTCGGATGATCCTTTCTCTCGGAGATGCTTGCGGAGTCGAGGCGTATGCACCTAGCCCGGATTATTCATACCGCTTTGGCATCTTGATGGAAAGGTTGTCCCG
>CAZQTW010000146.1:0-4100 GCA_964596165.1 uncultured Planctomycetales bacterium
CGGGACAACCTTTCCATCAAGATGCCAAAGCGGTATGAATAATCCGGGCTAGGGATGTTCAAGCGAACGCAGACGCCGCGTCGCCGTATCGGCTTCACGTTGATCGAATTGCTCGTGGTGGTGGCGATTATCGCCCTGTTGATATCGATTCTGTTACCCTCACTGAGCAAGGCCCGTTCGCAGGCCAGGACGACGCTCTGCTTGACTCGAATGAGTCAGATGGTCAAGGCGTTCCTGATGTACTGCGAAGATTTCAACGAGACGCCGCCGTTCGTCGCGACGATGCACGACTATAGGGGCGTCAGCGGCGACAAGCTTGCCCGACTGATTGAGAAGGGTCTGTGGGCGGCAGGCGCCAACCCTGCGTTTCCGGACCCCCGGGAGACATGGCTCTGCAAGTCCGAGGATATCGCGGACATCGCCCGCAAGTACCAAGCAGACTGGCTACCAACAACGCAGGTGCCGCAGAGCGGCACGCTGTTCACCTACGCCCGGTTCGAGAACATCTATCGTTGTCCCGAGTTTGAGCGGATCATCAGCCCGACGAAGAGCCAGAACGTCTTCAACTATACCCGCGCCGTGTGGGCCCGCTACTGGCAGATCCCCATGGAAACGGGTTGGGTGGAGGAGTGGGGAAGTGTAGAAGGCCCCATCATGAAGCCCAGCAAGGTCCACAACCCCGCAAGGATCGGGATGCTCCTGGATGAGCAGTGGGATCGGCACGTGGCCGTAGTCGACTTGCCCAGCCAAGACGCAGAGGGCCCGTACAATTTCACGGACTATGGCTTTTATGCTCACGGCATAATCGGTCTCTACCACGGACAGCCGGTCAGCAGCGGGCTGCGTTTTCCCCGAACGCCCCAGTACGATCTCGACATTGGCCGGAACCCCGGCGTGTATCAACCCTTCTTGTGGAAGCGCGGCGGTTTCGCTTGCTACGACGGGCATGCCGAGCTTCGGCGCGATCCGTGGCCGACGTTCGAGCTGGGTAACAACAAGCGCCTCCCGAGTCCGGACAAATTCTATTTCCGGCTCGGGAGTGCGGGGGCCCGAAGTTATGACGAACAGAATGCCGTAAACGAGTTCATGAAGGAACTCGTTTACGCGCAACGGGGCTTTGACCCGATTCAATTCCTAAGACCGTAGTGGCAGGAGGCATTCGTAAAGCCCTGGGGCCGTTCCTGTGGACCTGGGGGCGCACGTGGCGCCGTTCATGCACGGGGGGGGAATGCCCGCCGGAACACGTGCGTGACCTGTCTGTGTACTATGAGCATCGCCGAATCACAACGGCCAGTGAGAGCGCCAGCAACCCGACGCCCAACAGCGGTGCCAGGCCGCTGCCGCATTTGAAGTCGGCCTCCACCGCGTAGTCTCTGTTCATCGTCAGATAGAGGACGGTATTGGCATCGTCGACGGCGAAGTTGGCGTCGGGATAACGATTCGGATCGTCCCAGATCGTCCAGGCGCGGAAAAGCTTGCCGCCGATCGGCGTGGCCGTCAGAACGATTTGCGTCCCGTTCGTGTACCGCTGAATCGTCGTATCGTTAGGATCGACCAGATTGGGGTCGACGTTGACCGTTCCATAGTTTGGATGGACCACCGTCAGCTTCAGAGTGTGAGACACGTTGCTCCAGTACCCCCGCCGGATTTCGATGCTATCGAATGAGATGTCCGCGTTGGGATTGCCGTTGGTGTCCTGGCTTCCGTAGGCGGCCACGCCCGATACGCCCGAGGTCCAGTAGGTCCATCGGTTCGGATCCAGCTTCGAGCTGATGATTCCAACCTGCATGTCCCACGTACCGTTCCAGTCGAACTTGTCGCCGTCCCAAAACGCAGCGCGGAGGTAGTGGTGGTTCGGGTCATTGGGGTCCCCCGTGCCGTTGGGATGGGTGGGATCGAACTGAATCACGGCCCAAAAGCCGCCGGCCCGGTCGACCACCTTGGTCGTGCTGGCCGCCGTCTTGAAGTTGATGCCGCTGAGCCAGTCGATCGAAAAGTAGTTGTCGTCGCACTCGACGTCGAGTGCGTAGGTTTCCCACGTCATCGGGTTGGCATGGATGAGCGTCATGAACCCGCCCTTGTTGACATCGTTGAACTTGACCTTGGTCAGGATGTAGTGTGGCACTTTGTTGTCGTAATAGGTGGTACTCGTGTTCGGGTCGGGATCGCCGTCGTCCACCAAGGCCCCGTAGAACGTGAAAGGCAGCCAAGCCGTGGCGGTCGTAAGCCGAAGCCAGCCGCTATTGGCGTCTTCCGTAAACACGTCGCCGATCAGGTCGTACAATGTCCAGTGAGGGTTGTCGATGTCCCAACGATTCGGGTCGAACAAGCCCGGATTGTTGGGGTCCTGACAGTAGCTCAGGTCGTCGAAGCTATCGTACGTATCGGCGATGACAATCGAAGAAGCCAACATCCACAGAATCGCGACAGCTACACACGATCGAATGAAATGGCCGCACATACTCCCGTCCTCCTCACCCCCGGTGCGTTGTCTCCCCCCGCGAGAATCCCCGTGTAGACGTGGTGATACCGCGTTCTTGGATGGACACCCAAATCCACGGCACGCTTTCAATTGTACCTTCGACGGGGGGGACGACACAACATGCCGGAGCAGTCCGGATGCATGTCCGTTTCTGCGCACTCGCATGGGGACAGGGCGGTTTCCGCATCAACCTGGTCCGGGCTCACGACGGACCCACGTTCTTTGGCCAAGAAGCGGGGTTTTCGGCGCGCAACAACGGACATGCACCCGATCGGGCCTTACTCCTTGCTTGCTTGTGCGAAGCCTGGGAAGTTGTTCTCCTCGATCTCGTCCTGGAGAATGATCTTCGGCTTGACCAGGATGAGGAGCGTCTGTTCATCCTTGACCAGCGATCGGTTGCTGAACGCCCGCTTGAGAACGGGGATCTTGTTGAGCACGGGCACGCCCGCGTCGACCTCCGTCTCACCGCCCAGCTTCAAACCGCCGAGCAGGAGCGTGCCGCCGTCGGGGACTGTCGCGGACGTACTGACCATCGTGGTCCGGATTTCGGGCAGGACGACGTTGCCTATGCCGAGAACACCGGAACTGTAGCCGCCCTGCTGCACGCCGAATTGACGCATGGCCAGGATCTCTTGCACGCTCGGCTCAATGGTCATGGTGACGTAGCGGCGGTCGGGAGAAACCGTGGCCGACACGAGGAGTTGGCGCCCCTGGCTAACGACGTCGATGACGGGGGTATAACCGATGGCCCCTTGCCCGCCGACCGAACCGCCGGCCGCAACGGCCTCCAGGCTCGCGACATAGGCCTGATCCTCGGTCACCGCCAGCGATCCGTATCGACCATTGGGGACGACAATCCGCGGCGCTTGGAGGAAGCTGCTGCGCCGGTCGGCCTGGGTGGCCCGAATGAGGAAGTCGACCTGGATGCCGTCCAAGAAGGTTCCCGCGAGCGAGAGGGCATCGCCGACGGCGCCGCCGCCCAAGCTGCCGGGTACGGGGTTCGCCTGAGGGGTGGCCGCACTGAGGCTGTCCTGTCGAAGTCCGATGGGCGTCATCCGACTCCAACTCGGACCCGTGTCACTGGCGAGCGGTACGAAGCCCGCGCCGGCGTAAGGCTGGTCGGGCGTCACCTGAGCCATCTGCGAGCCACCCGGAGCCGGGCTGGGGACGAAGCCCAAACGCGAGTTCCGCCTCGGAATCAGGATCGCCGAGCCCGTCGAGGGGTCCGTCAGCCGCGTGCCGGCGGAATTGGCGTAGTCGTAACCCGCATTGCCGTTGTTCAGAATGACGTCCAAATCGAGTCCGATGCTTTCCAGGAAGTTGTTGCCGACGGTAATGAAGAGGGCCTCGACGGCAACCTGAACGTTCATCTCCTCACGAAGCTCTTTCAGCAACTTGGCCACCTTGCGATGCACCTCGGCCGTGTTCGTGATGATGAACATGCCGCGGTAGAATTCGATCGAGCCCTCGCCGTCGTTGTCTTTCCAACTCTTGCGGTCGATCAGCTCGGTGATTAGGTAGCGGAGTTCCTCGGCCATATCCTCTTGGCTCCGGCCACCGTAACCGCCCATGCCGCCGCCGTAGCCGCCCATCCCCCCGCCGTAGCCGCCCATGCCCC
>CAZQTW010000147.1:0-2519 GCA_964596165.1 uncultured Planctomycetales bacterium
GGGTGTCCGGGGAGAGTCGAACTCCCACCCTCTGGTTCACAGCCAGCCGTGCAGTAACCGCTACACCACGGACACCATGCGCGGGCCGCCGCCCCATGGAACGGCGGCCCGAAGCAACTCAGTCGAGAAACGCCAGATGCCTCATCGAGGCCGCCTGGCTCTCGGTATTGGGCACGACTCGGTGCCACCCGTTGAGTTTGACCGTCTTGTGGTCCGGGTGGCGAATCTTGCCACGAACAAACACTCCGGCGTCCCGTTGCATCACGCGCCAGGGCAACCGACGCTTGGCCGGCGTCTCGGCGATCAATCGCCGATAGGCCGACTCGCTGATCCCCTCGGGGAACTCGAAGCAAACGTAGACGTTCACTCCGCCGCTCCGGTAGAGGGATTCAGCCCAATGCGGCTTGCCACGACCGCGGGCCAGCGGCTCGTTGGCCAGCACCAGCTTCGGGTCCACAACCAGGTCCGGCTCGGGGATGAAAAACCACTCCCCCTGCCGGATGAATGCCTTGTTGTGTCGCCGGTTGCGGTGCCGTGCCTTCAGGCCCTTGCGGACTTGGGCCGCCAGCACCTCATGTGGCTTCAATGCCTCCATGGCGGTGCGGACGGTGGCCACGCCCAAGGTCTCGGGCACGGCAGCGGCAAACCAGTCCCGTTCGTCGTGGCCGCAGAGAAACTTGTGTTTCTCCTCGCGCCGGTCGCCGGGCTGCCGAACCAAAAGCAACAAGTGCCGCTGGTCGGGCTGGATGTCTAGGACCTCCAGCTCCCGCTCGGCGTCCACGCCCAGTGCGACATCGAAGAACGGGCCATGCCCGTCCCGGCCGATGTCCACGGCGAAGCCGGCGAAGCGAGAGCGCCGGGTCGTCTGCCGCACGCTCACCTTGAGCCGCGCGCCCATCCGGGCAAACTGCTTCTCAAGCAACGTGGTATCCATAAGGTTTCCTTTGTGTTGGATTCAGGGCGACGCTCTCGGCCGCCATGAAGAGTGTCACTGTCAAATGCACACAGACTCAGTGGTTTCGGATGTCAGCATCGCAATACTCCTTTCGCCCCACGGGACACAACACGTCACGCAAAGGTTCTCCAGTACCCCGACCAGGACTCGAACCCGGAACTCCTCGGTAGAAACGAGGCATGATGTCCGTTTCACCATCGGGGCAGTTCTCACCCTGGCCCTCTCCCAAAGGGCGAGGGAACAAGGCGGAAGGTATGGGATTTGAACCCACATGACACCTTTCGGCGTCGCACGGTTTAGCAAACCGGCCCGGCCAACCGTATCCGGCTACCTTCCGTAATCACGCATCAGTGGACCGACCGGGAATTGAACCCGGATTTCCAGGCTGCCAGCCTGGCGTCTTCCCTTTGGACCATCAGCCCATGTTCATCCAGTGGACCGCCGGGGACTCGAACCCCGATTGCCCGGGTGCAAACCAAGCGTCTTCCCCTTGGACCAGCGGCCCTTGCCTCAAGAGGTCCGTCCGGGAGTTGAACCCGGTCTTCCTCCTTACCGAGGAGGTGTGCTGCCGAAACACCTACAGACCATATCTTCCGCAGTGATCCCGGCTGGAATCGAACCAGCACTTTCCTGGTTGTCACCCAGGCGTCTTCGCCGTTGGACCACGGGATCATTCCAGTGACCGAGGTGGGAGTCGAACCCACAGGCACGAGGCTCTCGACCTCGCCGCTATGCCAGTTTGCGTACCCGGTCGTGGCGGGTCCGGGAGTTGCACCCGGCGTTCCAGGCTTATGAGGCCCGGTTGAGCCTACGCCCACCCGCAAGTTGCAGGCCCCGGTATCGAACCGGGCGCACCGGCCTTATGGGAGCCAGTTGGGCACCTGCCGCGCCTGCAATGTGTCAGTGACCAAGGGGAGAGTCGAACTCCCATGCCTTGCGGCACGACGTTCTGAGCGTCGAGCGTCTACCAGTTGCGCCACTTGGTCGTGTTCAGTAGCCCGTGCGGGAATCGAACCCGCCTTTTCGGCGTGAGGGGCCGATGTCCTATGCCGATAGACGAACGGGCCGTGATGTTTCAGTGCGCCGGGCAGGAGTTGAACCTGCATAGCCTTGCGGGCTGGCTGCTTTACAGGCAGTTGGGCTCGCCGATGCCCAGCCGACGCATGTTCTCAAGTGGCGCAGGCGGGAGTCGAACCCGCAGGTCACCAAGGTTTGAGCTTGGCCGCTTTGCCGATTTGCGTACCGCGCCGCGCTTGTCGAAAGCGCCCTCGACGGGATTTGAACCCGCGATCTCCTGCGTGACAGGCAGGCGAGCACTCCAGGCTGCTCCACGAGGACGTTGTATTTTCTATGGCCCAGGTGGGACTCGAACCCACAGCATCCCTGGTTCTAAGCCAAGGTGGTCTGCCGGTTGCCTACCGAGCCGTGCCCAAGGTTGGAGTCGAACCGACAACCGCCTGGGTTTAAGCCAGGCCGCTCTTCCGATTGGCGTACCTGGGCGCAAGTGGTCCCGGATGGAGTTGAACCATCGTTTCCTGGGTGTAGGCCAGGCGTCGTGGCCGTT
>CAZQTW010000147.1:2619-4027 GCA_964596165.1 uncultured Planctomycetales bacterium
CCCGGATGGAGTTGAACCATCGTTTCCTGGGTGTAGGCCAGGCGTCGTGGCCGTTGGACCACGGGACCGTCGCAAGTGGAGTCACCGGGAGTCGCACCCGGATTTCCAGCGTGCGGAGCTGGCGTCGTCCTGTTGGACTATGACCCCAAAGGCGGAAGCCGTGGGACTCGAACCCACAAGCGGCTGTTGGCCGCCACCTGTTTTCAAGACAGGCTCCTCATCCGGCCGGATGACTTCCGTTTGCGAAGCTGCGGAGGCTGGAATCGAACCAACATGAAGACGTTCAGGGCGTCTCATCCTACCGTTAGATGACTCCGCATCATTTGCCCAACGAGACACTGCCGTCTTGCTGCAAGTTCGGGGAGGAGGGGTCGAACCTCCGTTTCCTGGTTCAAAGCCAGACGGCCTACCGCTAGCCGATCCCCGATCACGTTCGCGAAAGCGCCCTGCGGGAATCGAACCCGCCTCACCAGCTTGGAAGGCTGGAGCCTCTGCCGATCGGCCAAGGGCGCGTCATAAGGCGGAAGGAGAGGGAGTCGAACCCTCAAGGCTCATCGCTCGACCGCTTTCGAGGCGGCTGCCATCGCCCATTGGCTTGCCCTTCCGAAAAGGCTGCGGTGGCAGGAATCGAACCTGCGTCGGGGCGATTAACAGTCGCCTACCCGTACCAGCACGGGTCCCACCGCAACGATAGTCAGGACGGCCGGATTTGAACCGGCGATCTCGTGCGCCCGAGGCACGCGGAATGCCAGGCTTTCCCACGTCCTGCATATCGAAAGCGCCCAGCGGGAGTTGAACCCGCACTTTCGCCATGGCAAGGCGACAGGCTGCCGCTACATCATGGGCGCGTCGTATCATGGGCTGGATTGTCAAAGATCAAGAGCACCGGGAGGGACTCGAACCCTCGTCGCCGCATTACGGGTGCGGCATCCTCGCCACTGGACGACCAGTGCGGTGTCTCAGTGGGACCAGAGGGACTTGAACCCTCACCTGACGGATTAAGAGTCCGCTGTGCTGCCGCTAGCACCTTGATCCCAAGTTGTGTCGGACAATCGGCGCGGAGGGAGTCGAACCCCCGACCTGACCCTTATAAGAGGTCTGCTCTCACCGCTGAGCTACGCGCCAACGGATAGGGCCGGAGGGACTCGAACCCACACCTGCCGGATTAAAAGTCCGGTGTGCTGCCGTTACACCACGACCCTGTGCTCGGTCGGGCGTATGCGTTTCAATCGTGTCAACACGGTTCTCGCTCCCTGTTTTCGGACTGCATCATGTGGTAGCCCTGAGAATCGAACTCAGCGCCACGTGGTTATCAGCCGCGTTCGGGCAACCAGCCCTCGACTACCGCAGCCTCAGTCGGGATGGCAGGACTCGAACCTGCGTCTCCGTGCTCCCAAAGCACGTGGGT
>CAZQTW010000148.1:0-3799 GCA_964596165.1 uncultured Planctomycetales bacterium
CACCGAGATCCGCACCGGGGTCTTGGTGTCTTGTAGGGCGTAAAAGGCCCGCGTCAGCATCATCAAGAATCCGTAGGCCCAAATGGCGCCGGCATAGTAGCCCAACGTGGCGGCGGTTCTTGTCGTGTCGGCGGTTGTGAACAGGTTCCGCTGGAAGACCAGCCCGACAAGCGGTTCGCGGACGATGATGAGGCCGACCGAGGCCGGCAGGCCGATGAAGAGAGTCATCCGAAGTCCTCGCAGGACGCTCTCCGCGAGTCCGGCCAGGTCCTTTCGAGCCGCCATCAGGCTGAACTGTGGATAGATCGCGGTGGCGATGGCGATCAAGAAGACACCCTCGGGGAACTGATAGAGCCGTTGCGCATAGTACAACTTGCCGGGTGCGCCTTTGTGCGGGACCAGAAGATAGGCGATCAGCGAATCGGCCAGGGTGTTGATCTGCACGACGGCCAAGCCGACGATCATGGGACCCGTGAGATAGACGATCCTCCGCAAGGCCTCATCGCGGAAGTCAAGCGCAGGGCGGAACCGGAATCGGCAGCGCCTCAAGGCCCAGAATTGCAGAAGGAGTTCCAGTACGCCCGCCACGAGCACGGCGATCGTGAGGATTTCAAGACGGGTCTCGTCGCGAAGCCCGGGTATGAACCAGCCGACGGCAACATCAGTCAGCATTGCAATGTTGAGGATGCACGGAGCGGCCGCCGGCGCCGCAAAATGGCCGAGCACGTTCAATAGCCCGCCGAGTACGGCCACGACGCAGATGAACAGGGCGAAAGGGAGCATGTAACCGGTCAATCGAAGCGTCAGGAGATTCCGCGTGTTCGGCTCGACCGTCTGCCCCAGGCCGGCGACGATCAGCTCTCCGATCAGGATCAGACCGGTGAGCATGATGCTCATGCCGATCACGACGGTGCCGGCCAGGCGTTCGGCCCGCTGCTGGTCGCCGGTCTGCCGGACCTCGCTGAAAACGGGGATGAATGCGGAGGACAGCGCCCCTTCGCCGAAGAGGCGGCGAAAGAGGTTGGGGATCTGAAAGGCGATGGAAAAAGCGGACCACAACTCGCCCGCGCCGAATGCAGCGGCGCAGGCGATGTCGCGGAGCATGCCCAGGATGCGCGAGAGCAGCGTCAGGACACTGACGACACGGGCGCCGGAGACGAAATGCTTGGTGTCAGGCATGTATATGCAGCGCAGGCATCCTGCCTGCCCTCACGTTCCGGCGGATCCGGCCGGGTCGGAGCGCGCCCGTGCGGAAAGGCGAAAACCGTTGTGGTATCCGCGTCGGGCGAGCGTGCCGTCTGCGGTGCGAGGATCACATCCCCGACCGTGCCGGGCCGTCTAGTGCCATTCCAGCACGGCGCCTTTCGAAGCCGAGGTTGCCATCGTTGTGTACTTACCGAGATAGCCTTTGGTATAGCGAGGGGCCGGCGGCTTCCATTCCTTGCGCCGCCGCGCCAGTTCGTCGTCGGTCAGCTTCACGTCCAAACGGCCGCCCGGAATATCGATGACAATCAGATCGCCCGGTTTGAGGAGGCCGATGGGTCCTCCGGCGGCGGCCTCCGGACTGACATGTCCGATACACGCGCCGGCCGTCCCGCCGCTGAACCGCCCATCGGTGATCAGCGCACACGCGGAGCCGAGGCCCATCCCCTTGATGTAGGAGGTCGGCGAGAGCATTTCCTGCATGCCCGGCCCGCCGCGCGGGCCCTCGTAGCGGATGACCACGACGTCACCTTCTTTGACCTTCCCGGCGAGAATACCTTCGCAGGCGTCCTCCTGCGATTCGAAGATGACGGCCGGGCCCTCGTGTCGCAGCATCTTCGGGTCCACGCCGGCGGTCTTCACCACCGCGCCGTCCGGGGCGAGATTGCCGTACAGCATGGCCAGGCCGCCCTCCTTGGAATAGGCGTTTTCGACCGTGCGGATGCAGTCGTAAGGATCGAATCCTTTGTCCAACGTCGCGACGACCGGCGATCCTTCCTTGGCGGCGCGGCTTGTCGCCGTGCTCAGTTCGCTTCGCCCGGATCGGCTGAGTCCGAACGTCTGGGTCTTCTGTTTACGGGCGCGGATGTCATGCTCGTCGATGTTCTGTCCGATCGTTTTGCCGGTCACCGTCATGCACTTCTCGTGGATCAGTCCGGGTTTGCCTCGGCGAATTTCGCCGAGCAGGGTCATGATCCCGCCGGCGGCCTGGATGTCTTCGATGTGGTAGTTGGAGCTGGGCGACACCTTGCAGATGTTCGGAACCCGTTTGGCCAACTCCGCCATCCGTCGCATGTCGAAGGTGAGCACGCCTGCCTCGTGCGCGACGGCGAGGGTGTGGAGGACCGTGTTTGTGGAACCGCCCATCGCCAGATCGAGGACCATGGCGTTGTCAAACGCGTCGGCAGTCAGAATGTCCCTCGGCTTGATGTCCCGTTTGATCAATTCAACGATCTGAGAGGCCGCGTTTCTATAGAGCTCGAGACGATCCGGGCTGGTCGCCAGCACGGTCCCGTTGCCTGGGAGTGCCATTCCGAGCGCTTCGCAGAGGCAGTTCATGCTGTTGGCGGTGAACAGGCCGCTGCATGAACCGCACGTCGGGCAGGCGTAGTCTTCGAGTTCCTTCAGTTGCGCGTCGTTGATTGTCCCCTTAACCGCCTCGCCGATGCCTTGGAAGACGCTGATGAGGTCGACGACCCTACCGGCTGGAGTTCGCCCCGCTTCCATGGGCCCGCCGCTTACAAAGATCGTCGGGACAT
This sequence comes from uncultured Planctomycetales bacterium, assembly GCA_964596165.1. Taxonomy (GTDB): domain Bacteria; phylum Planctomycetota; class Phycisphaerae; order UBA1845; family JAFGLZ01; genus CAYUQT01. The sequence goes on from CAZQTW010000148.1 coordinate 2,742, forward strand.
TGCAGCGGGCAGCGGCCATCAACATGCCGGGGATGATCTTGTCGCAGTTGGGGATGCAAATCATGCCGTCGAGGCAGTGGGCCTCGATCATGGTCTCGACGCAATCGGCGATCAGCTCGCGGGAGGGGAGCGAGAACTTCATGCCTGCATGGCCCATGGCGACGCCGTCGTCCACGCCAATCGTATTGAAGAGGAAGGGCACACCGCCCGCCTTGCGGACGCACTCCTTGACATAGTCACCCACCCGATTGAGGTGGACGTGACCCGGTACGATGTCGACATGGCTGTTGACGACGGCGACAAACGGCTTGTCCATGTCGGCGTCGGTAACGCCACACGCTTTCAAGAGGCTACGATGAGGCGCTCGCTCAATTCCCTTCTTGATCGTGTCGCTGCGCATGAAGCTCACCTTTCTCGCGAGGCTCGTTGCCCCGCGGAGCGGCCGTTTGCACGACCCCTTCCTGATCTGCCGCACACCCGCGGGCGGGTCAATACAGGACTCCTCGAATGAACTCACCGTCCTAACACGGTTGCAGGCATTATAGTCCCATCCGTCGAGGGCTTGTAGGGGCGAGGCGGCCTTCCCGATCCCGGATTGGCCTCAATTTCCGTGTCCGGCATTCCCGATCTATTTATGAGTTGACATATCGGCCTGGGACGGCGTACTCCTTGAAAAGGGAGATGCAACCTTGCGCCCGGCACATGCGAATCAGTCGCGAAACCTGACCGCGTGCGGCATGCTCGCGGCGATCGGGTTGTGGGTGGGATTGGCGGGGTGTCGGACCCATTCGCCGCCGACGGACGCCGATCGTGTTGCGGATCCGGTCCCGACGACTACCACAACCCGGGGTGATGCGGCCGCTGGGAATTCGGTGGCAAGCGGGACGACCGATCCGAACGGCGGATTGCCGGCCTTTCCCGGTGCCGAAGGTTTTGGAGCCAACGCGACGGGGGGACGGGGGGGGCGGGTCGTCTACGTGACCAATCTCAACGCCGAAGGCGAGGGCTCATTTCAATGGGCGGTCGCACAGCCCATTGAAATGAGCAGATCGGAAGAG
>CAZQTW010000149.1:0-3761 GCA_964596165.1 uncultured Planctomycetales bacterium
CTCCCCGCAAGACACCTGCAATGAGGGTCAACCGAGGGGATTCCTCTTTGAATGAGACGTCGGGCGACCCGGCCCTGCTGACGGCGGAGTCGCTGTGGCAAACGGGGGTGTCGGAGATCACCAGACAGATATGGACACTGCTGTGTCTGGTCATCCTCGAATGCGTGGGTCTTGCCGGCCTGTCGGCGGTATTCAACATGCGGCGGGCGTCACGGAATCTGGCCATGGCGGCTTGGCTCTTGGTGGTGGGCGTTTGACTGAGCATTTGGTGAAGCCTTGTCATCACCCAGTGGGCCGGCTACGTGCCCCTGACGCAGATGGACTATGTCAAGGTGATTGCCGGCAGCGGTTCCTACGCGGTTCTGTTGATCCTCTTGCTGGCGCTACCCGGCAGCCTTCGCTATGCGCGGGCGCTGCATCGGCGGGCCTCGGCGGAGAGCACGCATCGTCCGGCGGTGTATGGTTGGTGGTACATTGCGGGCGCGGTCTTCTCCGCGGCGGCGGCCATGGTGGCGGAGCACTTGCCGGCCTCGTTCTTCGCCGAATCGGCCGCGGCGGGACAGCACCTCTCGTTGCCGTTCTGGTACATCATTCGGTGGGTGTTGGTCGGGTGGAGCGCGGTGGCTGTTCTTCTTGCCCTGGCGGTCTGTCTGGGGCGGAGCTGGCTGATCCTGGATGCCTATGTCTTTGTCCTGTTGGGTTTGTTTCTGCAGATTGTGGGTTGGGGCGTTCCGTTTGCGCTGAACGGTCCGGAACCGGTCCTCATCGTGTTGTCGGTGATAGTGGCCGTCAACCTTATCGTAGCAGGGCGCATGCGGGACTACCTCGACGCGAAGACACTGATGCCTTCAACGGCGTGACGAGGCGGCGGGTCAACTCAAGTCATCCGGAACACGTTTCGTTGAGCTGAAGGGGCCTGCAAGTGAGTGATGAGGTAATACGGGTCGGTATCATCGGCGCGGGTGAGAACACCCGTCTGCGCCACATCCCGGGACTGAAAGCCATTACCGGCGTCGAAATCGTCAGTGTCTGCAACAGGACGATCGAATCGGCCAATCGTGTGGCGCTCGAAAGCGGGATCGCCAAGACGTACGCGAACTGGCGCGATCTGATTGCCGATCCCGGCGTCAACGCGATTGTCATCGGCACGTGGCCCTACATGCACTGTCGCGCGACGCTGACCGCGCTGGCGGCGGAGAAGCACGTCTTGTGCGAGGCGCGAATGGCCATGAGTGCCCGCGAGGCGCATGCGATGTGCGACGCGGCCCGCGCCAAGCCGCATCTTGTCGCGCAAATCGTCCCGTCGCCGATGACCCTCCGCGTCGATCGGACGGTCAAGCGGCTGATCGCAGAGGGATTCGTCGGCGAGGTTCTGGCGATCGAGGTTCGGGCGGGCGGGGCATTCTTGGACGAACAATCGCCGCTTCATTGGCGGCAGAATTTCGACCTGAGCGGGTTCAATACAATGAGCCTGGGCATCTGGTACGAGGCGATCATGCGGTGGGTTGGCCACTGCGCCCGCGTCTCGGCGATGGGCAAGACCTTCGTCACGATGAGGAAGGATTCTGCCGGCGTCCTGCGCTCCGTCCGCGTGCCCGAACATCTTGACGTCACGGCCGACATGGAGTGCGGCGCCCAGGCCCATTTCATGATCTCCAACGTTGCCGGATTGGCCGGCCCGCCCGAGATCTTCGTGTTCGGAAGCAAAGGGACGCTTCGGTACTCGGAAGACCGGCTCTACGGCGGTCGGCGCGGCGACAAGGCGTTGCAGGAAGTGACCATTCCGCCCGACGAGCAGGGCCGATGGCGCGTGGAAGAGGAGTTCGTCAACGCGATTCGAGGCAAGGAGGTCATCACGCACACGACGTTCGAGGACGGCGTGAAGTACATGGAATTCACCGAGGCCGCGATTCGGAGTATGGCGACGGGAAAGGTCGTACCCCTGCCGCTGACGGTTTGAAACGAGCGTCCATACTCTGGAATGGTGGCCTGTCTTTATGAACAGATCGGAGCGGCCGTGGGCCACCCAAAGTCGATCAACCGTGGGGAGTCGAACACGCATGAAATCGAGTCCGTTTTCCGCCGACGTCAAACCCGATTACGAAGGCTTGATCCGCTGCATCCTTCGTAAAGGCACGCCCCGGCGAGTTCACTTCATCGAACTGCTTCTGGATCCCGAGGTCCAGAACGAAGTGTGCGCTCGCTATGGCCTGACCGAAGAGCTCGACCCAAACGACCCGGCGTTCGAGAATCGCAAGCTGATAGTCCTCCAGCGGTTTCTCGGGTACGACTACGTCCGCATCGGCCTGGACGATCTGCTCCTGACGCTGCGTCAGATGACCACCGCCGACACTGCCGCACTTCAACGACAGGGCGGACGGACGTTCGTCGACGAGCATCGGGGTCCGATCACGACCTGGGACGAGTTTCATGCCTATCCCTGGCCCGATCCGGCGACGGCATCCACGCGACGCCTGGAGTGGTTTAACGAGAACCTGCCCGACGACATGTGCATCATCGGCAGCGGCGGGTTTGCCCACTTCGCCGAATACCTCTCATGGCTGATGGGATACGAGACGCTCTGCATCTCGCTTTTCGAACAGCGTGATCTTGTGGCCGCCATCAGCAAGAAGCTGATCGATATATACCAGGTGGCCACCCGGCGGATGCTCCAGTTCGACCGGGTCAAGATCATCTGGGGCAGTGACGACATGGGCTTCCGCACCGGCCCGCTGATCAGCCCGGACGACCTTCGCGAGTTTGTCCTGCCCGGGCACAGGCTGCTGGCCAAGATGTCCCACGACGCCGGCCGGCCGTACTTGCTGCATGCCTGCGGCAAGCTCGACCTGATCATGGAGGACTTGATCGAGGACGTGAGGATCGATGCCAAGCATTCGTTCGAGGACACGATCGAAAGCGTCGTCGACGCGAAGAAGAGGTACGGCGACCGGATTGCCGTCCTCGGCGGTATCGACGTTGATTTCCTCTGCCGCTCGGATGAGGAGCAGATTCGCCGGAGAGTCCGCAAGACGCTTGAGGCGTGCATGCCCGGTGGGGGCTACGTCCTGGGAACGGGCAACAGCGTCGCCAACTACATCCCGCTGGACAATTACTTGGCCATGCTGGACGAGGGACGACGGTTCAAGTGCAGTGGGTAGGGGGACTCAGCCGCCACGATCAGAGGCGTCAGAGAATTCAGAATCCAGAATTCAGAATCCGGAAGAAGGAGGGCGGGTTTCGCGCGCCTGCCCGCCGACTGGATCCGACGAATCACACGCGCGCGGCTGTTCTGCCCGGGGAATGTGTGCCCTACCGCCGAACCACGTTGTCCTCAACGCGGTCAACCGCCGTGCGGACACGGCGGCTCGGCGGGTCGTCGCATTCTCGTCGTTCGTTGTGAGCCTTGCGGTCATGGGGGGCTGGTTCGAGACTTCTACCTCGCCCCGGCGAACTCTACAGCCGACCGACCGGCAGGACCAACAACAGGCAGGTCACACAACCGGCTATCAATAAAACAGTTAAGATTGCCTTCTGAACGACCAGGCGGGCTTTTCCGTTGGCCTCCATGCCTATACTCCTTATCCAAAAGAGCTGCATATTTTCGCCCGACACTTCATCTTGTCAAGGGGAAAAATCCAGCCCGCGCACATTCTTGTGCCGCACCAAATATCGGCATGGCAGGCGCGTTTTCGCCAGAACCTGGAGACTTCTAGCCCGGATTATTCACACTGGCCTCTTTTTTACGACCTCCTTGTGGGTTA
>CAZQTW010000150.1:0-3722 GCA_964596165.1 uncultured Planctomycetales bacterium
CGCTCCGGACAATCCGCCCCGTCCCTCGTCGGCCCCAGGGCCTGAACGGTTACGAAAAGTTGTAGCGATTTTTCTTCACGGGTCAGGGGGACGTAGCGTCAGTCCGCTCCTTCTCCCTATCTGGTAATCCCCTGAGATACGACTACAACCGCACTACAACCCGGCCGTCGCGGGCGGACATCACCACCCGCCCGGCGGCCCCTGCGCACCGAATGGGTTCATCTGGCTCTCGAACAGGTCGTAATGATGTTGGAAGGCCTGGAAGGCATCGTACTCCGAGAGTTGCCGTGCGGGCTGCGATTGCATGATGTCGCCCAGCATCGGAACAATCTCCTCGTCAAACTGATCGACGTCGACGTAGCGTCGGAGATCATCTTCGTGTGCGCCAGGTTCGGGGTTGTTCATTCTGTCTGCCAAGGCTCGAAGCGACGCGAGAAGGGCGGGATCGGTGTCTAAGTGAACGGACTCTTCAGCGGATTCTCGCATCCGCCGGTCCATTTCGTCTGGTGCCAGTATGGAATCCTCGTAGCGAACAGGCCGACGCCGTCGTGGCTGGGGGGGCCATGGGTACCGGAAACGGTGGTCCCTCGTCTTCAAAACCGAGCGGCGGTGCAACGGGCAGGTCAACCGGGCCGCCGGGGTATGGGGGATAGACCGGTCGGAGGGCTGCGTGCTCGGCCGGCAACTCATAGGGTGATGGTCCGTCGGGGTATAACTCTGGTGGGTCATGAAGCCGGTCTGATAGTTCGTACGGACCCGGCGGACCGCCGGGAAGGCCATGATGGTATGGATCAACAAGCCTGCCCTCGAGCGATGGGTCGTCGTCATCGTACGGCGGTCCAGGGGGCAACGAAATCGTCAAGACGCATGTCGCCTACTCCTATGATGAAGAACGTCTCCGGCTACCTGGTAACGACCTATTTGAATGATACGAGGCGATCGGCGGGGTGCGATGACGGATGACAGCTGCCCTGATGATTCGCGCTGAAAGGCCGTCGACGCGAACAGGCCCCTCCGGCAAGGTGGCCTCCGTCACGTTCGGTGTGGCTTTGGCTATCTCGCTGACCCTGGGTATGGAGCGATGGGGCGTCTCGCTGCTCGATCTGGCCATCGCGCCGATCGTCCTGATGGCCATCCTGATGGGGCTCATGGGCCTGTCGCTCTACAAGAAGGCGCCCGTCGGCATCCCCACGGCCGCCGGCGTGGCACTTCTCATGATTGGGATCGTCCTGGCCGCGGGGTTCAGGACGGAACACCTGTTCACCTCGGTTGACACGGATCTTGTGGTCATCGTGTTGGGCCTTGTGCTGATCGGGCGACTCCTGCTCGGCATCCGCGTGGCACAACCAGGTCGCAAAGAGCCGAGGCGTGCCTACCCAGCGGAAAAGGAATCCCGTCGCAAGCGAAGCGAGTACACGCACGCCATATCCGGCCACGTACGGTGGGCCATGCAGCGGGCCTGGGAGCTGATGCAGCGGATGAAGCGGTTACTGGTAGCGTGGCGCAGGCCCGCGGGCGAGAAGCCGGCACGCCAGGTCCTCGAGAAGGCCCTCGTCGATCTCTACGTCCTCGAGGCCGAATTGGACCAGCGGCTGAGAAACATCACAAAGGCCACCACGTTGCTCGAAAAGACGGAGGCGAAGGCCTACGGTGAGTTGGCCAACCGAACGGCCCATGCCGGCGGGCTCGACCGCTCGAAGGCATCCAATCAGCTTGTGCTGGAATGGGCCAAGCTCCGCGAGGAAGACGACGTCCGTCGCGTCGCCCGCAAGGCCGAACACCACGTTCGCCGGATCAGGCACTGCCTGGCCAAGGCGAAGCGCCACATGGCCAACGCCAACGATTCCCGCGCCGAAGAGTGGCTGGAGACCGCCCTCGAACGCCAGCAACAGCTTCTCGAACTGCTCACCAAGCTGGCGGAGTGGGAGCATCGGGTCGAGCAGATCGCCGAGCGGCAGACGGATAACAAGGCCTGAAACAAGTAGGACGCGAGGCATTCTGTTTTCGATGATGGAAGCGATCGTCTATTATGCCTGTGGCCACAGGACTCCATTCGAACGCAGGCGTTCCCGCAGGTGGTCGAGCGTCCGTTCCAGTTCTCGTGCCTCCGCCTTCCACGGCGTCAGGCAGGATGGCCCGTCGCGGGCATCGTCCAAGGCCTCCAGAAGGTGACGAAAGAAGGCGTCGGCCGTTGCCATCTCGGTTATGATCCCTTGGCGCAGAAACCGACCGGCCGAGTTCGACCGCCAGTCGCCCAGTCTGTCGCAGAGCTCATTCAGCCGGCGAACGCTGTTCCACGCGATCTCGATGTTCTGTTCGATTCGGGCCGGTTCCGTTCTCGGAGGGCCGCCACGAAACGTCTCGATACAGGGTGTGTCGTACATGGCAACGAGGAAGGGGTACTCCTATTTGAATCTTCCGGTTTGCTGACATCGTGTATACAACCACCCCTCCACTCACATGGCCTTCAATCAAACCTTGACCTGGTAGGAAGAAAGACTAGACTTGAAGAGTGAGGATTTGGCGGGCGAGGGCGTGGCTGTTCAGCCTGTCTTGAAGGGCTATCCGAAGCCCCGTAGTGGGTTGTCGTCTTCGTAAGCCACACGGTCTTGGTGACGTCTGATGGCGATCAAACGCATCTACCTTGATGTGTGTGCGTTATGTCGGCCCTACGATGACCAGGGAGTCCTTCGGAACCGCATAGAGACCGATGCGCTGTACGTGATCCGCGAGCGCGTGAGGAGCGGAGTGTACTCTTTGATCGTTTCGCCGGTGCATTTGATCGAGATAGGAGCCACAACGCACCAGCAGGAAGGCGCTGAGGTGTTGGCCTTTCTGGACGGATTTGCGGAGCGGCCTTCCTGGGACATGAGCAAGGCCAGGGAAAGGGCGGAGGACCTTTATCGCAAGAGGTTCGGACCCGCGGATGCGGCTCACGTGGCCTTTGCCGAGCAGGCGGCCGACGTGTTCATCACGTGCGACGATGCATTGCTCAAGAAGTGCCGAAAGACGAAAGTCGGTGTTCGGGCGACGGGACCGATTGAGTTCCTAGCAAGCGAGGGACTGGGATGAAAGAGATGACACTGCTGGATGAGGCCAAGCTCGTTGAAAAAGCCGTTCGGGTTCTCGTGCGTCACCTGGGTCCGATCGAGGCCACACGGTTTCTCTCTCTCCCTCAGGCCAAGCGAGAAGAATCGGTCAAACGTCACCGTGCCTGGCAGGGGAAGCTGAACAAGGGCAGGTTCTTCGCTGAAGTCTTCGGCTCCAAGTAGGGGTCTTTGGAACCGGATGCCAGCTCATCGGATCACTCACGGCTGACCACCCGCGGCCCGCTGCTTCCTTCCTGCTGACCGCTGTCCCCTTCCGGCTGAAAGCTGACGGCTGAAAGCTGACGGCTTCCTTCAGTCCTCCCTATCCATCATGTACGACAGCTTCATGTTGATCTCGCGGGTCGTCTGGTCGATCCGCACGATCGCGGCCTTTACGCGTTGCCACTCCAGGTCCTTATCGGTTGGGTTTTGTGTCTCCATTTTCAATTTGTGAAAGGGCTTAGCGTTGCAGGGCTGCCGGTTGGTTGCAAGGAAGTCGGTCGCCGGTTAGACCGCGGAGTGTCCCACTTCGTCGGCAGGAGAACGATCGAGACGGATCGGGAATACACGAAATACGATCAGCCCTGACGAATGGCTTTTTCTCGCACCTGCCCAGAGGGCGGGGCACACCCA
>CAZQTW010000151.1:0-3604 GCA_964596165.1 uncultured Planctomycetales bacterium
GCGTGCCGATCGCGCCCGTGACGCTGCGCAATCGCCTTGTCGGCGGCGAGTGGGTACTCATCGGGGCCTACGGCGGACTCAATCTCTATGTGGCGAACAACCCCCACTCGGACAGCAAGGACGGCCCCCTGGTGATCGATGAACGCCTTTTCACGGTGCCGGCAAGAATCGACCCCCATGCCGAGGAACCTTGGGCGCGCAACTGCCTCAACTACATCCTCGGGGTTCGCTTGGCCGAATCCAGACTCGGGCGACGGCCGAAGCCGGGTGAATTCGCCACCATCCTGTCCGGCATGGCCAAGGACTTCATCCGGGAGAACCCGGGCTGGTTCGCCCGACACGCCTTTCGGCGGTTCCTGTGGCTGTTCAACAAGTATGAGTTCCAAAGCAACCGTGACCTTCAGGAATTCTCCCGCGAGTGGGGCGTCATGCGGGTGACCGGCTTCCTCCACTTCGGGGTCGTCTGTCCGTTTGCGATCGTCGGATTGGTCTTAGCCTTGAGCCGGCGCGAGCTGCGGACGACGCCCATGCTTTACTACGTGGCCATGCTGGCCTCGCTCGCCTTTCCGGCGGTCTTGTTCATCGTCAACAGCCGCTTTCGCACACCGATGGTGCACCTGTTGGTTCCCTTTGCAGCGTATGGGACGGTACAGGTGGCGGGGCTATTTCGACGTCACGTCTCCTGGACCAAGAGGTTCGCCGTTGCCGCAGGCTTGGTGAGTGTCGCGGTCCTGTCAAACACCAATATCTTCGGATACTGGGAGCATCACAGCGCGCACCTTCGGTCCATGTATCTCGACGCGTGTTATCGGTCGGGCAGGAGCGACCTGATCGACAAGGCATTTGACGACTTGGAAAAAGCCCTGATCGACGACATGAAGGACCCTCGCCCCGGCAACGTGAGCAACATGTTGCAGTACGGACATCATATGACGCAGTTGTTCATTCATTACTCAAAGCGTGGGGACAGGGAGAAGGCGATGCGGTATGGCCACCTGATGGTACGGCGGGAGCCCATCCTCCCCCACGTGGTGCTTGCGTTTGTTGACTTGCTCGTACACCTCGACAGTGATCAACGTGCCAGAGAAGTACTGGATGTGGTCAGAGCGCGGTGTTCCGCGGACCATCCCGAGGTGGTGGCGGGCTGTCTGCTTCGTTACGGCCGTCGCTACCAAGACCCTTCATCCCTGGTCGAGGCAATCCGTTGGTACAAAACGCTCATGAGTCGCCGGCCGGACGAGATGTCGTACCGCCAGGCCCTAGGCGAGGCTGAAACACTGTTGGCCGGGCTGATCGCGACGACTCAGCCCACCGCCACAAGCCACCAGTCCATTCGCGTGGAGGGTTCGAGGGAATGACAAGAACCGATTTGCCCAACCCCCGATGGCGGTGGCCGTGGGTAGCGGTGTTGGTCTTCTTGCTGGCGGCTGGGGTCCGCGCCGTCTTCTTGACGCAGGTCCGCGATGACCCCGTCTACCTCTCCTTGGGGCATGACGAGGCCGTCAACGACGAAGTCGCGCGGGCCATACTGGCCGGCCAGATGCCGCCCACCAGCTTCTACAAAGCCCCACTCTACATGTACGCGCTGGCCGGCATCTACAAACTGCTGGGCCCCGAGCCGATCCGGGCACGCTGGGTCGGGATCTTCGTCGACAGTCTGACGCCGGTGTTGCTCGCGTCAATTGCGCATCGGCTTTTCGGTTGGGGCGCGGGATTGATCGCCGGTCTGACAGGCGCCCTTTTCTGGAGTTTCGTTTTCTACTCGGCGGAATTGGTGGACACCTCGCTGGCCTGCCTGTTGTATCTGCTGTTGGCCTACGCCCTCGTGGCCTTGCCGGACGGGCGGGTGTCCAAGTGGCTGCTCTGCGGAATCCTATTGGGCCTAGGGGCCATCACGCGTCCGAACATCCTGGCCTTCGCGCCCGTACTCGCGGTAGTTGTCTTGATCGTCCGTTTGAGGAAGGCGCGCAAGCAGATCGCGAAGGAGGAAGGAATCGCATCCCCCTCCGCTGAAGCGGAAACGGCGGGCCACGCAAGAGGATCAGACTGTCCCATTACTCCCAGTACCCGAAACCCCATGCGCGACAACCGACACCGGGCATGGCGACCGGCTTTGGCGAGCGTGGCCGCCCTGGGCATGGGCTGCGCCATCCCGATCGCACCGGTCACACTCCACAACCGTATTGTGGGCGGCGAATGGGTCCCGATCGCCACGTACGGCGGCCTGAACTTCTATGTGGCCAATAGCCCCTACTCTGATTGCAAGAACGGGCCGTTGCTGGTCGCCGAGGGGGGGGCTCCCGACGTGTCGGCGCTCGATCAAAGCAACCTTTGGAGCCGGCTGGATCTGAACTACAACATCGCCAAGACCTATGCCCAGAACCAACTCGGCCGACCGCTGAAGATGAATGAGGTAGACCGATTCTTCACGGCACTAACCCTGAAGTCCATCCGCTCGCATCCCGGACAGTTCCTCGCCAACACGCTCAAACGATTCTGCTGGTTCTTCAACCGCTACGAGTTTCCGAACGTGAAAGACCCCTATCGACTTCGTGGTGTGTCAGCCCTGTTTGCCGGCCTGTCGCATTTCCATTACGGGGTCCTTTGTCCCGTGGCGGTCCTCGGCTTGATCTTGGCGCTGCAAACAAGTCGGAACGCCTTCGGCATCACCTACTACAACGCTATGCTCGCTTCCCTGTTCGTACCCGGATTGCTCCTCGTCATGAATTCGCGCTATCGATTGCCCACGGTGTATCTGCTTGTGCCGTTTGCGGCCTACGGGGCGATAGGGTTTGTTCGACTTTGGCGCCCCCCGACGCAATGGCCGCTCCGGTTGGGGGCGTGCGCCGTCTTGGCGGCTGTGACCTTGATTTCAAATCTGGATCTCTACGGATACGCAAAGACCGATCATACCGAGCTTCTGATGACGTACGCTCAAGGATGCCTCAAGACCAAACGCAACGACCTGCTTGCGGAAGCGGCCCGCCGATTTGAACGGGCCTACTGGACCGAGATGAAGGCAGGCGGCAGACCCTGGGCGGCGACACTCCATCACACCAAGCCGCTCTCGTGGCTGTTCGCCTTCTACCACCAACTCGGCGATAAAGACAAGTCGCTCAAGTACGGCAAGCTCATGCTGGAACAGGAAGGGATTTCGCCGTCTGCGCTGCCCTACTACGATCTGCTCGTGCAACTCAATCACAAGGAGGAGGCGCTGAAGGTGCTCAACGTGCTGGAAGCCGGATTGCTCCCCTACTTACCGTCGCTGGTGATCGAGGCCTACTTGAAATTCTGGTATCACTACAACGACCCGACAATCCTGACACGAGCTGAAGCCACCTTGATTCGACTGAGGCAAGAGCATCCCGACAACGAGGCCGTTCCCCAAGTGCTTAAGACCGTGCGCCTGTTGTTGGAGGCAACCCGGACGACCTCGCAGCCGGCCACCGACCCTACAGACGGCCACGCGGTCAAGGAGCCTCCGCCATGACCACCGAAACGCCGGCCTCGCCGTCAAGAAGAACGTGGCGGCTGGCAATGATCCTCATCTTCGTTCTGGCCGTCGTCACGCGGGTGGCGTTTCTCTTGGAAGTTCGTCACGACC
>CAZQTW010000152.1:0-3561 GCA_964596165.1 uncultured Planctomycetales bacterium
ACGGCTCCCAATCCGTCAGCGGACCCTTGTCTATCGGCTTGGTGTAGTGCGTCCAATCCCTCATACGCACCTCTCGATCACTACGGTGCCTGTTGCGAGGACGGCTCTGATGGCAGGTGAATCGCCTTGCGAAGAGGTGTCGATTCCGTTAGAGGCGGTGGCGGCTCGTTGGAGGGAATAGGTGCCCACGGCCCCGTCGCGGGGAATCGGGGTCTTGGCCCCGGGCGGGCCTGGGGTCGACCGGGTGGCTTGTTCGTTTCTCGGATCGCGAAATAGGCCCAGTGCCCGTTGGTCATGGCGAAGATCTGTCCAAGCCATGCATCCTTGGGGCGATCAGGCTTGTTCGAGTGCCAGGCTTCGTCGTAGGGCCGGTATCGCAGGACCCCGTAGTGGAGATTCCCTCCTCCGGTAGTCGGCGTTTCGCGAAGTCTGTCCTGGGGGACACCGGGGATCGAACTACCACCTATGCAGACGCTTGATGCCACGAGCTGACTCGCGGCCGGCTCCGATACTCTGAGTACTTTTCGGGCTACGGCGAGCACATACTCACCTGCCGACCCAACACTGGTGCTCTCGGCCGGACTAACAAGAACGTCGACGAACGACGCGGCTTCTCGTATTTGAACGTTCCAGCCTTCCACCGCGTAGCGCACGAGGAACGTGTCGGCAATCCAGCGACTCCCTGGCCACATTCGAACGCGTCGCGCTATGAACCGCTCCTCCAGATCGTCAGGAACCAACCCTTCGCGTAAAACGGCGCGTATCGCTGCGCCGGCTTCCTTGATCACATGGGGATCAATCGATTTCAGCGGAAGCTGCTCACCGACGCATTCCTCTGGCCCTGGCCACAAAGCGCCGCTGTAGTCGGAGCCCACCTGCGTCTGTATCGCTTCACTCGCGTCGGCGTTAAGAAGATCAACGTTGGGCGCAAGCTCTTGAACCCGTGCTTGCCCGCTGGCCTGAGCACCGAACCATCCAAGAACCAAGGCGGCTCGGAAGCAGAAGACCTTCATGTTTGAGCCTCCCTTCCGCACGTTTGTGTTCGCTAGGGTTTGGGAACTTCCTCGAACCACACTTCTACGGCCCAATCGTCGTCTCCTGGTCGAATGTTCCCCTGGGTCTTCACCCAGAACTGCCGACCTCTTAGCTGCTTCAGCAGATCATAGTCATCTGTAGCCTTCTTCTTCGGCCATCCGGCATAATAATGACCGGCCGTCACGCAACAACTTTCGAAGGCGTTCGCCCAGTGGCCGGAGCCGCTGGGCCAGTAGACGCACAGTGGATGGGCGACCCCTCAAGTGACATGAGGAGGTACGCGCCTCTGTCCCACCGCGATGCTGTCTATCTTCCAAGGGGCTGACTTGTCTGCGTTGCAGGCGGAGCGGCCTCCCAGTCGATGCGCTTGCCCTCAGTCTCCCACCAATGGAGCCAGCGACCTATCAGCTCGTCGCCCCTCTCCGGAAAACGGGCCAATGACGTGGTCCACTCGGGATTCATCCGGTCTAGAACTTCTGCTAGTCCCATCATGCATCGGTACCGCGTTCGACTGTCCACATCGGAAAGGCCAGCCACCAGATGCGGGACGAAGCTTCGCTGCCGGGCGCGGCGAAGTGCGTCGGCGACGCTCCTCCTCACGGAAGGATCACTGTGGCGCATCAATGGTAGAAGGGCCCGCGTCGCACCGGGGTCGCGTACTCTCGACAGCTGGTCGACCACCTGAGCCCGCTCAGGCCTGGCCTGCTCGGTACTTGCAGGCTCTTGCTGAAGCAGAGCGATAGCCGAAGGGACCCCATCTGGGTTGCCTGTACGGAGCAGGGCGCGGACCGCCGCCGCCCGCACGCCGCGGTCTTTGGAATCCCCTAAGTCTCGGATACGACTACCCACATCTGTGCTGCAGATGGTCTCGGGCAAGAACTCAAGCGCTTGTACGACCACCTCGGGATCGGTCGAGCACAGCCAAGCTGCCATCTCGGCCTGCAACCTCTCTCTGACGGTGCTGCCGCGCGGAGCTTCAGGGGGGAGTGCGGCATCCGCCTGAAGAGCCGACATGTCGTCGTTCACGAAAACGTACCTTTCTCCGTCCCTTTTCAAGAACAGGAGATACGTCTTCCCTGGACGTATGATCACAGTAGGACCGGAGAACGCCCCGAGCGTGAATTCGACCTGGAACCGGTCGAGTGGCATGTTTCCCTTGATGGCATAGACTGCCTTGCAGTCGGCAGCGAGCAGTGACCCTGACAGCCGAGTGCCCGCCTGCTCAGTTGGCCGGGTTTGAATGGTTCGGAGCAGCTTGAGATCCGAGACGCGAGCCTTGACAATCAACGGCGCAGCTTGTTCGAGTTGGAGGAGATCGGGTGGGTTCGTCGCCGATGCAATGGTGATCGGAGAACTCACAGCGAATAGCAGCACCTCGAGGGGCATTGTCAGGCATGTACTTTTGCCTACAAAGGACTGAAATGCGGAATGGAGTTCGCTCTTCATGATTCCATTACTCCTGTCGCGCGTGTCCCCGATACCTATGCACGATATGGGTCTTCACCAAGACACCCTGCGCGGGCGTCGTGCTCCCAACGCGGTACTCTTGGAATATCCAGTCGACGGGGCTGGAAGCGTCCGGATCACTGGGGGATGTCGGGCACGGGGTAAGCCACGCAGGTGGACTCGTCACTTGGTAAGTGTCCCAGAACATGTCCGGAGTTGCCGGAACAGTCATATCCCCGACTGCCGAACCCCACGACCAGTCCTCCCCGAACCAATCTGAACCATCCGGCAGGCTGAAGCACTCGTTCAGCTCAACGGGGAGCGGCATGGGCAGGTCAAATTGGTCGAATACCTGCATTGGGTACCGTGTCCTATAGCCGTAGACAATCGGCGGATACGAGAGGTCGACATCGACTGGATTATCAACCACCACCGCTGTGGCGGGTTGGCGCACGGTCAACTTCTGCTCGCCACAGTACACGCCATCGTAGAAGAGCTGTATGCTGACGTCATTGAGAGCAGCGCTTCCATCCCAGGACTCTACGCCGACGTAAGGGTCGTTTACCTTGACACACTCGATGAACATACCGTTGTCGAATCTTACAAGCAGGCCCGCCCCTGATTGTATCCAGCGGAACTCGCCCGCGCTAACGCCCCTTGCCCAAAGCGCCGTCGATTCACCGTAGTTCTGGGCATCGCAGCCATTGAACCACCATATGGTGGATTCGTCCGCGGCTACCCCGACTACCATGATGGTCACCCCGACTGATGAGCCCCCGACGGTGGCCTGGACGGGCGTGGAGCCCACCTGATTCTGGGGTACCCAGCATTTCTTCGGATGGTTTGGGTCGGTCAGTCCATCACCTGTCCAGCTCAGGAGGCTTCGAGCCACCTCATCTGGGCATTCGGGAACCAGCACGGCGGTGATCCAAACACGATTCGTGGGATCCTGGGAAGCGATGTAGATGCTGGGGTCGCGATTCGACGGGAGGGCACCCGATACGCCTAGCGGTGACGCAACCTTGACCACGTAGACCTTCAGCTCCAGCACGGGACAACCGCCTTGAACGAATCCCCCTT
>CAZQTW010000153.1:0-3313 GCA_964596165.1 uncultured Planctomycetales bacterium
CTTTCTTCTTGCGTCCCCAACGACGCCACGCGTTATAGGCCGCCTGCATGACGTACGAACGATCCTCATCGTCCGTGCCCAAGGGCCTCCAACTCTTGAGCAGGCTGAGAAAGACGCCTTGCGCGATATCCTCGGCGGCGGACACCGAACCGGTCAGCCGGGTTAGAAGCCGCAGGACCGGCGCATAATACCGGTCAATCAAGCGATCCAATGAGGCCGAACGGTCTCCGCCGGGAGAATTGTTTTCGGGCCGGCCTGTCCCCATCTTGCCCATGACTGACTTGTATTCCATGACCACGGGCTGACGCAGTTAGATAGTGCCTATGATAAGCAAGGGAGGCTTCGGGCACAAGGAGAGAGGTATGCGGACAGAGATGGGGATTTGCTGGGCGGCGGTTGTCCTGATGTCGGCTCAGACGTGGGCAACCGTCAATGTTCAGGCGAGTACAAGCGGCGTTCAGAAAGGTGGAACCATCACCTTCACGGCCACGACCACCGAATCCGACCCGGTCGTGAAGGTCACATTCAGTTATGAGGGTACGGCCACAACCGATGAGATAACGTCTTCGCCGTACCAGGTCACGAAGGTGATGGACTGGGTGACGATGCAGAACCTCACGGTCACGGCCACGTTTGACTTCCAGAACATCCCCGACCAGCAGGGAACCGTCGACGTGGATGTGGTGGACATCACACTCCAGGGCCCGTCCCAGCCGACACGTGGAAGTGCTTGCACCTATACGGCCAGAACCTCTCCGACCGGCCTATCCGTGAGCAGTTGGTCTTGGTCGTGCACAACCAGCGTGGCCGACGCGAACTATACGGACACGTCCAATTCCGATGATGCCAGCCAATGGCGCGGCACCATGGTTGCATCCGGCACGATCCAGGTTGCCGCGAGCGTCGTCGGTATCCAATGCACGAAGAGCATTTCCGTAAGCATTCGATCTCGAACAGGCACCCCATGGACGACGCCGATAGCCTGCGTTGAAGACAACGAGCCGAACTGGGGTGCTCGCCTCATCTACTCGTACGACCTTCTGGGTGACCATCGCGATAGGGAATCCAACGCGTACCGACTCATCGTACCCCAGACCACATCGGGCGATTGGTCGGATGCCGTGACGCTGCTTGAGGTTTCGAGCGGACCAAACAAGGGGATTTGGTACATACAGTCAACCATACTGGAGGTCGATCTTGAGACGGTCATCAATCGCTACGCGAAGTGGGGGGGACCGCCGCCTGAGGAGGGCGCAACCAACTTCTATGATTACAACAATGACGCCAACGGGTGTATTCCGGGCAACATGGACGACTTCATCCAGGCCGTTATGAACCATGAGTACCGCGGAACGCCGCCGACGGCCGAGTCCCTCGAAGGGCATTTCGGTCGGATCGAGTACGGCCTCGCGCACAACGTAGACGATCCAAGCGCCGTAGTCGAAGGCCTCGTTGCAGCGAGCGAATCCGCACTCTTGGATCAGGTAAACGACGAGCTCTATCTCATTCAGGGCGAGTTGAGCAGCTTCGCTGCGGACGGGACATGGTCCAACGACGGTCCGAACTGGGGCGGGACCGGCGCTTTGGGCAGCGGCAAGCACACGCGATACAACGGCGACGGTTACTACTATTCCGGCTGCACGTTCGGACCGGACCACTTCTGAGGTGGAGAATAACCATGACATCACTAGCGTTTAGCATGATATGTCTGGCGGGCAGCCTGCCTCTGGCTGCCGAAATCACCAACATGGAAGAACTACTCGGACAGGCCGGCGGGGAGGCCAATCGACAGACCTTCCAGGCCAAGAAGGAACTCATAGCCCGGTACTGCGCGGCGGATGAATCGGGTCGTGAGGCGTTCGCCGCCCGACTCAGGACGGAACTGATGAACCCGGTCAGGTCGATCAGGATCGCCGCCGCTGAATGTCTATCCGTCAGGCCTACGCTTAGCGACATCCAACCGCTCTTGCAGGCTTTGTCCGTCGAGGACGACGCAGCCGTCCAGGCCGCGCTGGCACGGTCCACGGCCATGGCCATCTCCCGATTGCCTCGGAATGTCAAGGGAATCGTAACCACCGAGGCGATCGGGCTCTTCGAGCAGGTGGTTCGCTCAGAGAGGACGACGCCGGAGGCGCGAAACGTACTGATCGAGATGTTGGGTACATTGGGTCCTGACGCTTTGCCGCGATTACAGGCCTTCAAGGCCGACAAGAAGTGGGGACCAATACTCCACTCGGTTCTGCCGGCTAGTCTGGCGGCCACGGGCGATCCCATCGCCTTCATGGATATCAGGGATCTCTACGATTCTGATTCGTCGGAGGGGTTCCGTGTTGGCTGTGTTCACGCGATGGGTGCCTTGGCGCGAAAGGCTTCCGCAGAGGACGCCGGGAGGGTATCAACGGCGTTGGGATTCCTCCGGTTGATCGCCCTAGGCAATGCCAATCCGGGTGTCTCTTCGGCCGCGTGCGAGGCTTACGCCAAGTGGTGCGGCGCCGTTGATGATCAGGAGGTTTTTGAAGCCATCTGCGTCGGAGTCAGAGTATCGTCTGGGGATGCGCAGAAAAACTACTTGCGAGCGCTGTTTACACTGAAGCGCCCGTTGGACAATCAGACGACCGCCTATATCCAAGGGCTAAGCGAGTCGTCCACGGCCTCGCCAAGCCACCGGAAGCTCGCAGCGGCCATCCTGGCGCGTGATGACAACTGACTCAATGGTGATGGGCAAACGCAGCCGCGAGCCGTTTCAGCGAGGGACGCCTGAATAGGGCTCGCGTTGTGGATACACTCGCCAGCACGGGACCCGCTCAAGGACAGACCCAATAACCCTCCCCGCTGAAGCCCGTTAGGATTATGCTGAATGCGACTATTTCTAATGGTCTAATTTCCCGAATGTCTAGATGCCTGGCAATGCCCCTCAGCCCGCTTCGCGATGAGGGCTTGAACCACCCGAATGGCGGGACGACATTAGAGGCCCCTTTTTTTCTTGTCCGCTGTACACATTTGCCGCTGAGCAGACTTCATTGATATTGAGAGAGGCGTCACGTTGGGGCGATCTTGACGGCGACGGGCCAATATCTCGTTACGGGGGTGGTCTATCCTTTCAGTATCACTGCGCAGATCGCGGCCGCAAGTGTCGGTCTGTCTAAACACCCCTTCAGAACACGTCGTGGTCATTGGTCCGCCGAGGCACAACCGCCTCAACCGGCACAGACCCATGTCCTGATTATCCATTGGAGGGCCATATGACCTAGATCAGCACCACTAGCCCGGATTATTCACACTGGCCTCTTTTTTACGACCTCCTTGTGGGTTA
>CAZQTW010000154.1:0-3195 GCA_964596165.1 uncultured Planctomycetales bacterium
CCTCGGTTCTCTTCGCTTCCGACCTCAGAAATAGGTGACTGTCCCCTATTTCCCAGAAATAGGTGACTGTCCCCTATTTCCCTATTTCCTTTCCCTGCCCCGTCGGGTACGTGCCAGAAGACCGATTCCGCTCATCGCTACGACCCCTTGCGCCTCGCGAATAGGTTGAGATGAAGACCGACGTGCCACACATGGTATCCCCACGCCGTGCCGGCTAGGATGAGGAGCGGTAGCATGGGCAGGTGGTAACGCGGCTCCCCAATGCCGACCATCGCGTGGAAGACCACCCAAACGACGAACGTCAGCACCAAGATGACTCCCCCCTCGTAGGATCTCCATACATGCCACAGCCCCACGACCCCTATGCCCAGTAGAACATAGTGTGCCGCCGCGACGCCCCACAAGATTGGTCCGAGCCCCGTCCGGCCCGCATGTCGTGGTGCAATGTTGGGTTGCCAGAGAAACAAGAACTTGCGCATCAGATGGACCAACTGCCCCGACGGGTCGGCGGTGACGCGCTCCCAGGTGGCCGTGAGAAGGATCTTGTCCTTTTCCCTCAGCGTGCGCGCCCCCGCTACTTGCCGTCTGACGGATTCCTCCACGGCGAGTGTTGTCGCGTCGGGCTTTACCGACTTGTTGCGATGATCCGTCAGGTAGTAGGGGCGAACCATTGTTCCGCACCAAATGTTCCATGCCCCCTTGCTCGTCAGCGGAACGAATTCGTGGGTCACGCGCCAATTCCGAGCCCACCAGGGGCAGAGGGTCAGGACCACCACGCCCGCGAAGGCACCGGTCGCAAGCATCCGACGGCGCCATGCCCGTCTTGGAGGACAGCTCAGCAACACCAACGCCCAGAGCGCAGCCAGAATGACAGCCCCCTCCCGAACCAGTATTCCCAGCCCCACGACCAGACCCAGTACTGCGCCTGTGGACAGCCGATCGGTACTCAATGCTCTTACCAGGAAGTAGACACCTAATAGGAACAGGAAGAGAAAGGGCGACTCCGACAGATTGAGGAGCGAGTAGACCACCAAGTCTGGAAACAGGGCTGAAACGCCTGCGGCGATATGCGCAACAGCAGGGGGAAAGACCCGGTTTCCCAACAGAAAGACCATCGCCACGCAGAGGGAGCCGGTCAGGATCTGCAAGCTCAGGACGGCACGGTTCATAGAACCTAACGCGAGCTTGAAACCGGCAAGTAAGAGGGGGTAACCCGGGACGTGTGTCAAAACCAACTCGCCGTCCGCATGCAAGAAGCCGCGTCCAGCGGCGAGATTCTCCGCCATCGGGGCGTAATACGTCCAGCCGTCGGCAGCAATACCCCCTTCCTTCGCTTTGCCCAAGAATTCGCTCATTGTCAGGGCAGCGCCGAGCCGGATCAGGACGGCCAGCGCCAGCCAGAGAACAAACCAAGTTGCGACATTCGATCCCTTCCCGGGTGCAGACACCGTCAATCCTCCTCAAGTGACTGCGGCGCAAAATCCTCTCAAGCGGAGCACATTGGCGAGCGTTCCCCTACGCGGATCCTTTCTCAGTCTCTCCAAGGGACGATCGCGGTGCGGTCGGCGTGCTGGGATCCCGAAGATTCCGAAAGCACCTGCGTCAGCCGGTCCTCCAGAGTGTTTAGTCCCACTGGGCCGAGGTGCAGCCCATCACCTGAATGCAGTTCGTCTCTGAGATTGCCTTCGCAATCCACGAAGGCGTCGTTCGCGTTGGGATTCACGAAGCAGCAGTTGGCACGGTCCGCACAAGCGAGCTTCAATGCATCGTTCAACTCCCGAACGCGGGTGTTATCCGTTCGCCGTCCGAGAAGCCGCTGGCGCACCGTCTGCCGAAAGCAGCGTTCATCAACGGGCAATACTGCCATGACTATAACGCGCGTCCCGACGGGGATGTTGGACAGAATCCGGCGGAGGTTCTCCGCGGAGTGGGGCGGGTCGTACCGCGACAGGTCGTTGACCCCAATGGCAATCACCACTGTGGAGGCGTTCCTGACGGACCGGTATTGCGGGATCCGCCAGAGCAATCCTTCCGTGGTGTCTCCGGGAATGGAGAAGTTCTCGGCGGACGGACCGATCCGCTTGAGGTCCACGCCGTACAGAATGCTGTCGCCGAACATCAGGATACCGCCAGGCGCGACGGCCCGGTCTCGCATAGTGTGGACCCCCACGGCCCCCTTATAGCGCTCCGTCAGGAACGGCGTCGAGCCCAGGTTGCGGTAAATGTCGCTAACGAAGCCGGGAAAGAGGATGACGAGCATCAGGACCGAGTGGAGACCCACAAGATACGGCGCCGAGCGGACGAACCGTGGGACCCTCATATGTTTGATGAGGCCTCCGACCGCAGAGGCAATCCGAAGGCTGCCTCGCCGCGACGCCAGGCCGTCCCCCGCCGCAAGGGCGTCGCCAGAGGACGAGCGAGTATGTTGACCGCCGGCGTCTGGTGTGTCCTCGCGCCGGTCGCGTTTCGCAGACGACGGCGACGGCCGAGCGACGTCCGAGAGCTGAACGTCGGACAATGAAGTCAAAGCGTTCTTCATGGTGACCCCTTTCAGTGTCTTGGTTCAGCCTGAATTAGAGAGTAATGTCCCGCTCCTCGAATAGTCACAGCGACCTGATGCATGCTATTCTGGACGCCCTTGGGCGCTGATTATTTGAACTGCAGGAATACGGCACGTAACTAGTCTGAATGGTGTTAATTGATATCACGCATCAGTACATATCCGTCATGAACAACAGAACGACCAACTTAAGATGATTCGAGCTTGATATAATACCCAGCTACAGGTATTACAACTACCCCAAGATACTGGTATTGTAGAATCGCGGCACGGTACAAGACACTAATCAAACAGGTTCTATTCGAATTCTTTGTCTCGGAATGAATACGAGCCATATTATCATGAGTGTTTATACCTATTGTGCAGTTGGCAGTTGAGTGTCGGCAGACTTTCTGGGGTCCGGCGTTATGAGGACCGCGCCGCGCGGAAAGCGGCAATTCCCGGCGCGGTACCCGATTGCCGGATCGATCGTCCGCATGCACAATAGGCGTGCCTTGCGGCGTTCCAGATGAACAGCGAGCGTAGGGAGAGGGAGTCCTTCATGAAACCTGTCACACGACGAGAGGTATTGAGCGGTTCGGGCTGTCAGGGGGCACCCAAAACCGGCCAGTGATGGGCACCTGAAAACCGGCCAT
>CAZQTW010000155.1:0-3147 GCA_964596165.1 uncultured Planctomycetales bacterium
GTTCCGGCAGCCCAACCGCCTTCACTCGTCGTCCCAGTGCGTCGTCAGGTTCGGATAGTCTGTCAGTCATGCACGCACGCATCGAAAAGTAGAATGTCCCCTTTTCTTCTCTTTTCTTCACCGTTTCCCTCCCATTCTTTGACGGTACGTCCTCACGGCTTCTAGAGATCCCACGCCAATCCCGACTACCCACACGAGCAGAGATACTACGCTTGCCGAGACCCCTTCCGTGTCACAGAAGGGACGTGTAGCGAAGCTGAGTACAAGCAGTCCCAGAGCCCCAACCAAGCATCCTCGCCTAATCGCTGATTTGAGTGCTTTGTCTCTGACTACGTTGTCACTCACTTGCACACCTTTACAGTGCCGGACGCATTGCCGCTGTAGGATCCGTAGATGTTGAAGGGCACGCCAAATGCGTTTGCCGGATTGTACCAAGGATGCCAATCGTATTGATCAGACACCTCCCATCCTATGTTGCAGTAGTAATAGGCCTTGTCGGCGCAGCCGCTACTGCATTTCGGATCCTTTACGTTACACACCTTGGGTCCGACCTGGCACGTTGCGGTCCAGTAGAGCTTGAATTCGCCTAGCGCGCTCCAGACGTTGGTGAACAGATCTGACTGCGCCGTCTCCTTCCCACAGTCTGTGAATATGTCGCTGGTCCGGCAGGCGAGGCCCAACGCGACTCCAACAGCTCCCCTCTCTAGACGCGCCGCAACCGAGTTCTCAATTGCCACAACACTATCTTGTTGCCTGACGTCCAAAAGGAAGCGCCCGCCGATTATGACCGTGTCGTCCGGACTCGGAGGCAGTCGCAAGCCACTGAATGGAGGTTGGTTGAAAAGGAAGAACACACTGCTCATCATCGCCGACGGGATACCTGAGAAATCCCATGTACTCCCCTTAATTGCGGGTGGACTCGGACAGCCTGTAACCTGTCGCCCTAATGGGTCCACGCGACTGGTCGGACAACTCTGCACATACCCGAATAGTCCCATTCCGTCGCGATATCCGACTGGATCGCGCTGCAAGAACCTCCCCAACACCGGGTCCATCGTCCTCGCCCGGTAGTCGTAGAGCTGGAGCTCCGCATAGTCATCCGTGAAGTGGTGCGGCGTGCCGGCGTCTTGTTTCTCGATCACGTCCAGGCGGCGACCGGTGAAGAAGAATGGATTACCCAGGCGACTTGTCGCCATTGACCCGGACTGGAGTGTCATATCGCCCCTTGGCGCGGTACCCGCGCCGTTGTACGCATCGGCGAACAGGACGTAATCGCTGCCATCCACGTCGCCGTCACCGTCCAGGTCAGCCCGCCAACCGCGCGGACCGTTGGACGCCTGGCCGGAACCTCCGTAGGCGTCGAGGAACACGGTCAGATCGTTCTGATCGACATCCCCATCGCCATCGAAATCCGCCGCCCACGGCAAGATGGCCACACGCTCCATGTGGACCTTCCCGTACGCGTCGTAGTCGTATCTCTCAACCGGCCAGCCACGCTCATCCGCCAAACCGGCGACCGTGTACAGGTCCTTCAAGAGGTAGGGCACCTCGTTCTGGCCCGACGCGTCGTCGTCAGGCTCGAACACTCTGTCAGTGATTCGTGCGCTCATCGAAAAGTAGAATGTCCCCTTTTCCGCTTGACTCCTATCCCCTCTCCAACGAAGGACGGCCGGGCTACTTCCTCCGGCGGATGACCCAGACGCCGCCGAAGAGGCCCAAGGCCATCAGCGGGATCGTCGGGCCAATGCCGCTGCCGCACTTGAAGACACCGACGATCAGCCGATCCTGATCCATCACCAACGTAATCGGATTGTTCGCGTCCACCGTGTAGTAGTCCGGGTTGTTGAGGTAATTGCTGTCGTTCGGGTCGATGTTGTCGTTCGGATCATACTCTCGCCATTCCAAGAAGTGCTTGGTGTAGTGTGGGTAGGCCGCCAGCGTCACCTCCATGCCGGACGGGTAGTTCGGCAGGTTCGGCACCACTTCGATCTCCCCGTAGTTGTCATTGACGATGTACAGGCCCAACGTATGGTATTGCATCGAGCCGACCACAACGTAAAACCCCTGGCCACACTTGACGAGGTTCGGCTCGTAGCCGAACGGCGGGGTCGTCAGGTTCGGCTCCAACGCGGCGACCTGCTGCTCGGACACCCAGACGTGATACACGCCGTCCGCGCTGGGGGCCCTGATTCGTCCGCTGGCGATCACCTCCCGCTGGCCATTGGCGAATTCGACGGGCGTCGAGCCGTCGCCGAGCAGGTCCTGGCTGCCGCCGATGTCGGTGACGTCGTCGGCCAGGGGCAGGCCGGTGCTCGGGTAGACGCTCAGCGTCGCGTGGATGCCGTTCGGCTCGTCGACGAGGTTCGGGTCGACAAAGTCGGTGTTCAGCGTCAGGTAGGCCGCGCCGAGGCCCTTGGTGTAGTTGGCGTCGACGGTCTCGGCCCAGAGGTCGGTGCAGACCAGGGCGGTGATGTGGTATTCGATCTCCTGACCCCCCGTGGCCTCGATGAGCGGGGTGGGAGTATTGGGGTCGCCCGCGACGACGTCGAGTTTGAGGTAGGTATCGAGCGCTGAGGCCGTCGTGGCCATCGTCGCCAGCGTGCACACCCAGGCCGTCCACATCAGTTGATTCCGTGTCATGGGTTCCGTTCCTTTCCGTAGCGGCCTGCGCCTCGCCGGCCGTGTCGTCGTTCGGTTCTGCCGTTTCGCCGTCTTCCTAGTCCCGAGTCCCGAGTCCCCAGACCCGGTAGTTTGCCGTTTCCCCGTCCCTAGCCCCGAGTCCCGGTGGTTTGCCCTTTCAGCCCACGTCGTTACGTTCTTCCACCTCGGTTGCATCGCTTACGTCGTCAGAAATAGGTGACTGTCCCCTATTGTCCAACGCAAAGGCGCCAAGACGCGAGGAACATCGTCGGATTGATCTTGTTCCCCTTTGCGCCCCTGCGTCTCTGCGTTTGTCGTTCCGCCGTTCCCTAGACCCTGGCCCCGTGTCCCCAGACCCGGTCGTCTTGCGTTTCAGCCCACGTCGTTGCGTTCTTTCACCTCGGTTCTCTTCGCTTCCGACCTCAGAAATAGGTGACTGTCCCCTATTTCCTGAGAGGCGGCGCGGGAGTTGGCGGGAGGGTTGATTCGTGACTTCCGTCAGGCAGG
>CAZQTW010000156.1:0-3129 GCA_964596165.1 uncultured Planctomycetales bacterium
GCGGTGTGGGGCGGGCATCCCGCCCGCCGCGGCGGCCAAGATGGCCGCACGCCGTTTTCATCCTCTAGGGGTGGGCCGAAGGCCCATGACCAACTGCTCCCAATACCAGCGGTTCGGTAAGGCTCGGCGAACCGGCGGCGAACCGGCCGCCCAGCAGGACAATCAAGGCGATAGGTCCATGGCTCAAGCGGAGTTGGGTCAAGGACCGATAACAATAAGGATCGGCTGTCGGCCGATCGGGCACGCCGAGCGAGGACAAGGCAGACATGATCGCCACGAAAACGTGTCCCTTCCTGGAATGGAGGGACGCACGCTGCGGTTCACGGCTCACATTGGGTGGCATTCGAGACGCATTCCGTCTGTGTGCGGGCGACCCGTTATCGTGTCCGGTGCACCATGAGATCCGACGTGAACAGCTCCTCCGCGACACCCGAACGACCCTTGCCCGTTCCGCCTAAGGCGAATCGGACCGCACGTCCCGTCACCGCCGCGCCGATCGTCTCGCAAACCCTCGCGGCAACGTCACCGTCCACCCAGCCTTCGCTTTCCATTGCGTCCGCTCATGCCCGACGGACAGGAACGACGCTTTCCCAAGCAATTGAGGAGTTTGCCGGTTACTTGAAGGTCGAGTGCGGGCTGGCCAGGAACACGCTGGAGGCCTACGGCCGAGACCTGTCCGATCTGCGCGACTTCCTGTCCGGTCAAGGCATCGGCCGAACCGAGGGGTTGACGGCGTTGCGCGTTCAGCGGTTTCTCAGGGACCTTCACGAAAAAGGGCTGGCACTGTCGTCCATCACGCGACATCTCGCGACCGTCCGCGCCTTTCTTCGTTTCTGCCATGAGAACGGGTGGCTCGCCGAGGACGTGGCCGCACGGTTGGAGATGCCCGCCCGTTGGCAGCGGCTGCCCGAGACGCTGAACGTCAAACACGTGAACGCCCTGTTG
This sequence comes from uncultured Planctomycetales bacterium, assembly GCA_964596165.1. Taxonomy (GTDB): domain Bacteria; phylum Planctomycetota; class Phycisphaerae; order UBA1845; family JAFGLZ01; genus CAYUQT01. The sequence continues at coordinate 946 of CAZQTW010000156.1, forward strand.
GCCGCACCGAGTCCCGATGACCCCATGTACCTTCGCGATCGGGCGATCCTCGAACTGCTCTACGCCACGGGCCTAAGAGTCAGCGAACTGTGCGATCTGCGGCTGGGGGACATCCATCTGGATATGGGGTACGTCCGCTGCATCGGCAAGGGCCGCAAAGAACGGATCGTGCCCGTCGGTCGCACCGCGCAAGAGGCGGTGCACGAGTACATGACGCGCCTGCGTCCCAACCTTTCCGGGCGGTGTCCCGACGATCATCTGTTTCTTTCACGGACGGGGCAGCGTCTGGGGCGGGAGAACTGCTGGCGACTCGTCGTCAAGTACGCCACGCGCGCCGGCGTGGCCAGTTACGTCTCACCCCACACGCTCCGGCATAGCTTCGCCACGCATCTGCTCGAGGGGGGCGCCGACCTCCGCGTCGTCCAGGAACTGCTGGGCCACGCCAACGTGGCCACCACGCAGATCTACACCCACGTCGACAGCAACCGCCTGAAGGCCGTTCACGAGCGATTCCACCCGCGGCAGTAGGTCGGGCCGCCTTGTTCGGTTCGACCCTTGAGGTACAATATCGATTTGGTTTTGCATGAACGGAGCCGTCCGGGGGACGCGTCGTGCCGGGTTTTCAGATTGTGACCGACCTGTCGCCCCAGGGCGACCAGCCCAAGGCGATCGAGAGCCTGGTCGAGGGATTCGCCCGCGGCGCGCGGTTCCAATGCCTTCTGGGGGTCACCGGTTCGGGCAAGACGTTCACGATGGCCCACGCCATCGAGCGGCTCAATCGTCCGACACTGGTCATCAGCCACAACAAGACACTGGCGGCCCAGCTCTACGAGGAGTTCCGGGAGCTGTTTCCGAACAACGCCGTGGAGTACTTCGTCAGCTATTACGACTACTACCAGCCCGAAGCCTACATTCCGCAGCGCGACATCTACATCGAGAAGGACGCCTCGCGAAACGACGACCTCGACCGGTTGCGGCTCAGCGCGACCAGTTCGCTGATCTCGCGCCGGGACGTGATCATCGTCGCCAGCGTGTCGTGCATCTTCGGCTTGGGCTCGCCGGAGGACTACAAGGCCAGCGTGATCGACATTCGCGTCGGACAGCGGGTCGAGCGCGACGATCTGCTCCGCAAGCTCGTTACGCTTCAGTACGAGCGGAACGACGTGGCGTTTCAACGAGGCAAGTTCCGTGTTCGCGGCGACGTCGTCGAGATCTATCCGAGTTACGAGGAACTGGCCTACCGAGTTGAGATGTTCGGCGACGAGGTCGAGCGCGTCGAACTGATCCACCCCGTGACCGGCGAGACGCTTGCGACGCAGGGGCAGGTATTCGTCTATCCGGCCGTCCACTACATGATGCCCGAAGAGCGGATCGAGGCGGCGGTGGCGTCGATCCGTGAGGAGCTGGAGAAGCGGTTGTGGGAACTCAAACGACAGGGCAAGCTCCTCGAGGCCCAGCGCCTCGCGGCGCGAACCAAGTATGACATCGAGATGCTTCTGGAAGTGGGCTACTGTTCGGGAATCGAGAACTACTCGCGGCATCTGAGCGGGCTGCCGCCGGGTTCAAGGCCTTATACGCTGATCGACTATTTCCCTAAAGACTTCCTGCTGATCCTCGACGAATCTCACGTGACGATACCTCAACTCCGCGCGATGTACGGCGGGGACCAGAGCCGCAAACGGGTCCTGGTCGAACACGGATTCCGCCTGCCGAGCTGTCTGGACAACCGTCCGCTTCGCTACGAGGAGTTCGAGCAGTTGTGGAATCAGGTGCTGTTTGTCAGCGCAACGCCCGGTCCCTATGAGCTTGAGAAGTGCGGCGGACAGGTGGTCGAGCAGATCATCCGGCCGACCGGTCTGATCGATCCGGAAGTCGAAGTCCGCCCGGCCCGCGGCCAGGTGCCCGATCTGCTCAAGGAAATCCGCTCGCGGGCCGCCGCCGGCGAGCGGGTTCTCGTCACCACGCTGACCAAACGGCTGGCCGAGGACCTGTCGCAGTACATCCAGGCCGAGGGGATCAAGGGGCGCTACCTGCACAGCGAGATCGACACGCTTGAGCGGGTCGAGATTCTCCGCGAGTTGCGCGAGGGTAAGTTCGACGTTCTGGTGGGCGTCAACCTGCTGCGCGAGGGGCTGGATCTGCCGGAGGTGTCGATGGTGGCGATCCTCGACGCCGACAAGGAGG
>CAZQTW010000157.1:0-3094 GCA_964596165.1 uncultured Planctomycetales bacterium
TCACGATGCGCCGGTTGAACACCGACTACTACTACGTCCGCGACGACCAGTACAACGTCATGGCGATCGCCAACAGCTCGGGTGTCATCGTCGAGTCGTACGACTACGGCGACTTCGGGCGTCCGGTCAATCCGACGACGCGGCAGCCGATCACCAGTTCGGCGGTCGGCAACCCGTTCTTCTTCACCGGGCGACTCTACGACTGGCAAACGGGGCTGTACAACTACCGCACGCGCTACTACGACCCGATCGCCGGCCGGTTTACCTCGCGCGACGAGATCGGCATCTGGGGTGACGAGCTGAACATGGGCAACGCGTTCACTTACTGCGGGAACAGCCCGTGGACGCACGTCGATCCCACGGGACGTCAGGGGCTGCAGCTTCTGAACAGACTTGTCAATTGGTTCAGCAACCTTCCCGGGTGGGCACAGAATAGCGTTGTGGGTGCTGCCGTAATGTGGCTCTCCGACCTTGTCTTCAATCAAATCCCTGCGATTCTTAGTGGAAAGCAAGAAGAGGGCTATCGTGTTGGACAGGGCACCGCATGGGCAACCAGTGGAGCGTTTGCCGGTGCGAGCCTATCGCTGAACCCGATGACTGTGGGCTTCTCGAGCTATACCGGTACGGGCCAGTTCTGCAGTCAGGTCGGGGTAGGCTTCGGGTCGAGCGTGGCGGGCTGGAAGATCGGTAAAGACTATGACGACATAGTTGACCTCCTGAAGTACGCGGCTGGGAATATCTGGAGTTTCCTTACCGCCATAACGCCTAAGATGTCGTGGCAATAGCGCCGGGTGTATGTGAAGCGTCATGGAGACGCCACAGGCGCCTGATAGCCGGGGATTAGGAAGCGGCCCTGCGATTTCAGGTCCAGACTTGCCGAGCATTGGAGAAGCGATTGGAAGCGATTGTGCAGCAGGCCTTGCTCGCTGGGTGTGTTGAGGCCGGAGGGCAGTGAAAAGAGAGGCACTCTCCCGATTGAGCGTCCATTCGCTCCGAAGCACGTCAACGGTCGGGAGTGCGCTCAGGCGGGTTGGCGCTACTGACATGTGGAGGCACTAGTTGTGTTTCTACTGTATTATGCGGGCACTTCAGTCCTGACGGCTGTGCTCATATGGGCTCTTGTTGTTCGGAAGCGGTGGACTTGGCTCGCGATCCTGGGTGCTCCAGGGACCGCGTTAACCTTGTACCTGCGGTCCGCGACGGCGGCGCCGCCCCCAGGCGAGCTGTCGGTTGTCCGCGGACGTATAGACAACAAGGGTCTGATGTGGTCGGGGAACAGCCTGGGCTTTCAGATCGAGGGAGTACCTTACACCCTGACATACGGTGACGCATCCCCGCATTTCGGCGAGGTCTCTCGGGCGGCACAAACAGGTCAGGATGTTACGGTGTGGGTGTCAAACCGAACGCTCTTTGGTCAACCGCGCTGGGAGATCTGGCGTATGGACGCCGGCACGAAGACGATCGTGTCATATGAAGAGCTACGCCAGGCACGCCAAAGCACTTCCACTGCCTTGCTCGTCGCGGCGTGCGTTCTGGGGGCCGCAACATTGTTGGGTATCCTTGTCTTCATTCGAAGGCTGCGACAACACCAAGGTAAAGAATAGGGGACAGTCAGACAGCGCTGGGATAAACCGGCATGGAGGACAGAAAAGGGGACATTCTAGTTTTATGACAAAGTAGAATGTCCCCTTTCCCCCGCGTTCGGCGCGATCCCTAACCTGGTACAGGTGGGGTTCAGTTTCAGCCTAGGTGGTGACGACGTCGTGGGGCTGTCTGGAATCGGCTACGGGGCAATCATCGAAGGGGCGAGTGGACAAACAGTGGAGTATGCCTTGCGCTCAGACGCGATCCCGGTAACCGTCCCAGTCCCATCTTGGGTGGCACAGACCACCTTTGAGGGGCAAGCGGGGACATCTCGCGGCGGAGAGATCCACGCTGAGGCGAAGATACAATGGTACGACTACAGTTATACCGCGGGGTTGAGCGTGAGCGCCGAGTGGTGGATCCAACCAATAGAAGCTAGATGGAATCTTTGGGTCGCCCCCTGCTATCTTGCGGGTCAATAGGGTTGCCCTATAAAGAGGCTATTCTCCGACGACACGCCTGGGTCGGAGCAGGTAGTACGTGCGCCGGGGCGTTACCCGGGCCGGGGTGAAGCATTTTTCGGAGATTTACCATGCTGATGCACGAGCTTCGATTAGTCGTTGCCGTCGTCTACGTAAGTATTCTTGCCCGTTCCACGCGAGCAGCACAGACGAATGCCCCCGGGGATGAGTGTGTTCAACTCCCGAACGGAGGTCGGGACGTAACAACCACGGAGGAACTTGAGAAACGGCTTAGGTTCCCGGGTGAAATGTGGAGTGCGGGCGAGGACTGGTCGACCGAATCGCCGCAGGCGATGGCGCGGTTCATGGAGATGAAGCGCTACGAAGCCCAGATCGGTGAGGGCGGCAAGATTGGCGATACCCCACGCGACGTGGTCCGGCAGACGCGCGTGGACGGTTGGTCACGGTTTGTGCGAGACTTCCCGAACTCCAAGCTTCGCGTCCACGCATACTACATGCTGGGCAACCTGCACTCGATTTGGGCAAGCGAAAAAGAGAGAGATGACGACAAGGCGCACGACTATGATCGTCGCTGCTTCGAACTCTTCCCGGACTTGTTATCAAACGAAACCATCGGGGGTCGGATGCACTATGCTAGTGGTTTTCGGGAGCATCGTGACAGGGTGACGCATCAGCTAGAAATGTACCGGTGGCTCAAGACCGAAGCCGTCGAGTTGGCGGAACGACATCCCCCGAAGATCAACGCCGACGGAAACTACGCCCCATCGGTTTCCCAAATATATGAAAGGCGCGCAACCGGAAAAATCAGGGGGGCCGCGGAAGCCAAGGCGTATTTGCGGCGGCTTATCGCATCTCATTGGGACTTCCTTGAGAAACACGGTTTTCCGTCAGACGCTGAATACGGTGAGCCGAATATCGGGTGGCTTATTCTGGAGCAGGCAGGCGATCTCTTGCCCGAGGACGTGCAGGCCCGGATTGCCGCGGCAACGGGGGGCCGGGAGGCGCGGAGTGCGTCGCAACCCGCCTCA
>CAZQTW010000158.1:0-3042 GCA_964596165.1 uncultured Planctomycetales bacterium
ACAGTCTGTCAGTCATGCACGCACGCATCGAAAAGTAGAATGTCCCCTTTTCTCTTCGTTTTCCTAGACCCGAGTCCCGAGTCCCCAGTCCCGGTGGTTTGCCCTTTCAGTCCACGTCGTTACGTTCTTCCACCTCGGTTCCATCGCTTGCGTTGTCAGGAATAGGTGAGTGTCCTCCATTTCCAGTAGTTGTCCCATAGTTTTTCCTGGCGGTCTTCGCGAACTGGGCGTAGTAGTGCAACAAGTACGACGCGTACTCCCTGCTGTGATCGACGTACCAAGGCTCGGGCAGAGAGACCTTGATAAGACGTACTTCATGTCCCCCAGCGTCAACAACCACTCCCTTCCTGTCGACACGGAGATTCCGAAGGTTGCATCCCCACGCGATTTCGTAACCGCTCAGTTCTGGTAGCTCTCTACCTGAGACAGCCCATTCGCCCAGGTCCGGAGGAATCCTCACTCTATAGGCACTGCCGCCGAGGCCCTTCAGAAGTCCGCAACTGCGAAACTCCGCTTCAGAAGAGGGCAGCCGCCCGCCGTGAAGCCCAGCAAAACACGCCAGGGCTTTGAGGAGATCATGCGCGGGGTAGTAGGCGTCACAGTACCTGGCGTACGCGTGGGCTGCGGTGAGCCAAATCCCCACCGACACGATACCTACACCACCCAGAAACAGGAGTCTGGTCCTCATGTCCCTAGACATTGCACGCGGCCTTATCGAATCCAAGCTCTTCGGTGCAACCTCAAGAACCTACGTACGAACCGCATCTGATCTTGCTATACCAGTCCTCTTCCTACTTCAGAAAGACGAAGTCAGTCTCACGTCCAGGCTCGCTCAAATATCCCCAATCACCGGCTCTCCCCCCGTCGTCCACACCGTTCTCGGCCACGCTATACAGCCTCGGGCTCCCAACACCCGGCTTGTAGACGAACTCCCGAGGTCCGAATGGGTCCCTTAGAAGCTCGTCGTCGGCGCTCAGCCCCAGGTCTGAAAGGGACGCAGGCCAATCTGGATGTGAAAGGCGGTACAGCCGGAGCAGAAGCGCTATCCTGGCCGCTCGCCCAGATGCGATGGCACGAATCGCGTTCAAGAAGATCGGGGCCGTCCGGCGCAGTAGGACACGTTTCAGCGGGTGACCAGATAGTGCCTTCGCGTCGTCCGTCATGTCGAGCTTCTCTGCTGCGTGCCAAGCCTGGACATCCACGCGATGGCGGGCAAGTAAGAGCGCCTCCGAATAATAGGCATCCACCTGCCCGGCGAGGACTCCCGGGCGGACGCCAGATTGGCTCAGTTGTGCGTAATCCAGTCCTGCTATCATGTTGGTCGCCTTCTCGCTGAGACTGCCACCAGGGTACAGCTCTTGCAGAATGCCGAGGCTGGCAGCCCATTCCGCAAGGAGGGCACCTTGCACCACATTGGGATCCAGGTCAAACTCCTCAAGAGCCGTTGATGCACGTCTGCAGGCATCAGCATCAAGTAAGTCAGTCACGGCAGCGGCGCACACCGCGCGGCAGCAGAGACTGCGCACCTCATAGCCCCTCCTGACGAGCAACAAGAACGGATTCGACTCTAGGTGTGAGGCGTGGGTTAGGCAGCGTCGCCAAGCGGCGAGCATACGGGCGCCCTGGTCTGCGCCCTCGCACCATGACTGAACCAGGGTGATGCATGCGGCCTGCACGCTCGATGCCGACTGTGGCAGAATCAATGAGACCGGGCTTCGCGCGCCGACCTCGTCTACCACGGTCCGAACCCAATAGCGGGGCGAGTCAGTCGCTTTCTCGAAGACGCCCATGGGCTTCGAAACGCGCGACAGGTAGGTGGCCAGGGCCTTGTGCTCGTCGGCGCGCCACGCGGGACCAGCGACGCCCTTCACAAGCGACTCGCGCAGCTTCTCCGGCGGATCGGGCAGTCCTACTGCGCTCCGAGACGACCATCGCCAGAATCCATCGTACAGCTGCATGTCCTCGGGAAGCTTACCTCTGCCACACAGGGCGATCAGCCAAGCGTTGTAGTCGACGGGCTCCCCCCAGCATGGGGGCGGAGGAACTAAGGGGAGAGATGCAATCTCCGGGAGTCGTCTATAGGCAGTCGTCTCAGCGGTGCACCCGCCGATCATGATGCCGACAGCGACGACGTGGAGGGCGCATCGCACCCGGGCAGGTGCAGGTCGCACTCTCCGGCAAAGCACGGGGCGCCCCCGCTCCGACGCGACTTGCCTGCTTATGGTGATGGCTACATACTTGTGCCGCATTCCACATCCTCCAACGTACATGAGCGCGCCCGGGCGCGTAAGTACATGCCGTTGAGTTCCTTCGCCACAATACCTCCCCGAAGCCCCCTACGGGTTCAGGCACCAGGCATTACACATAGCCGTGCAGTTGCGCAATCCCGCAGCCGCGGCTGCCTGACACGCCTGCTTCGCCACAGGGGGTAGTGCTAGGCAAAGCTTCCACGAGGCAGCGTTGACCTGCTGGCATCTCGCTACGCAGGCACTTCTACTGCAGTTCCTTTGCGGGCTGTCGTTGTTGTAGTCATGGGAAGTGTCATAAGCGTTTGAACACGTGGCGGGGCTACCCAGACACCCATACGTCCACCGACAGAGGAAGCTTCCATAGACCGTCTCCATCTCCGTGATAACCATGGGTTTCGGCAGATCGTCCGCCCCAATAACGCCACCTGACCCGCTGTCCACCCGGTCCGTTTCTGTACATGAGTAGAGGCAGTTTCTGTCGCAATTGCCGGAGCCCGTCGCTATGGCCGACACCAACGTGCATCTGAACCAGACCTTGACTCCTCGCCCCGAAGGGTCGACCCTGATCGACGGCTGTGCGCGTACGTATTCGTACGCATTCATGCCATCCGCGTATTCCAGCGGATCCCTCTGATTGAATCTTCCCATTACCGGTTCGTCCGTCCTTGCCCGATAGTCGTAGAGTTGAAGGCCCGCACAATCATCCGTGAAGTGATGCGGCGTGCCGGCGGTCTGTTTGTCCATGACGTCCAGCCGACGGCCGGTGAAGAAGAACGGGTTGCCGACGCGACTG
>CAZQTW010000159.1:0-2978 GCA_964596165.1 uncultured Planctomycetales bacterium
AGCCGACGCAAAAACTCTCAACTCGTTTGGGATGCCCCGTGACAACGGGTACTTCCTTCCTCACAGGACGCACTCGTCTCCCGCACGTCCCACGTTTCTACGATGGTAGATCGGAGAGAGATGATCGTGTTGGAGTGAGTTCGCTTCTCTGCGACCCCACACGTTAGGGTTCTCGTCGCATCGTACGAAGGGCTGCGCGAGTTGAGAGAGTCTGTCTCGCTCTTGCGAGACCTGCTTTGTTGCGTTGCCCTCAGCAAGTAGACTTGATTCTTCTTGTGGACGCTGCCCGCGTGCATGGAGCGCCGCTGATTGGCCTCGGCGCCCTGGAAATAGGGTGCCCCTTTTCCTCCGGCGATCGACCTCTACGAATCGCTGGCGATGACCGTGCCCGGCATCGTCGCGCACCAGTCGGCGCTCAAAGACGGCGAGCAGCTGGCCGTGCCGCAGTTCGATCGCGCAAAGACGTAGCACCCATGTAAAGACGACCGTTGCGCAAAAAAGAACTCAGGGCATGCCGACCCATCTGGCGCCGGATGACAAACCGATTGAACGGGCTCGCAAGATCGGGCGTCACAAGACGAAAAAGGCGGCCGTCACCGCCGCACTCGAAGCGCACGCCCACCGCCGAGAGCCGCGCGGGTAGCACCGCCGGCGGGTCCGCCAGTGCCGTCATTCCGCCAAGCCGGACCGCCTTGGGCCGGTCAACCGGATCGCGGGGGAAGTTCGGTTCCGGCGCCATTCGACAGGCCGTGCGTGCTGTGCGTCAAGGCCTGGTTGACGGGTTCGGCTCTACGCGAAACGCCGTCACATCCCTCCCCGTAGCCGCCAGCAATCGGGGCGCGCCTCGCCCCTCAACCTCCAACCAACTCACCTCCGGTGTGGAACCCTGCTTGCCCACCTCCGCTTGGATGGCGCCGGAGTCCAGGTCGATGACTTTGACCCGTCCGCCGCGAATCCCGACTGCGGCCCATCTGCCCACCCGCGGAATCGCGAGGGAGTCCATGTGGGCCAATTCCCCCTTGCCCACAACGACCGACCACCTCCGCTTGCCCTGAAGATCAAGCGAAACCAAGTGCAACTCATTCGATTCCGTGCAGCCTCCGACGAGAATCTCTGCGGATCTACTCTGTCCTCGAGCAGGTGCGAGCCGGACCATACTCGCATAGCAGCCGGCGTCGAGGTCCTTCATCTTCTTACCGTCTCGATCGAAAACATGAACCTTCCCGGCTGCGGAGGTTGTCAGGATCTCAACCGCGCCGTCCCCGTCCACATCTGCGGCACACACATGCCAGACGTTGCCAATCTTCCCATACTTCCAGAGAAGCCTACCGGTGTTGTCCAACACGTGGAGTCCGCCGCTCCCGTTGTACCCGATCACGACCTCGCAGAAACCGTCGCCGTTCAGATCAACCGGCCACGCGTCGTCCACGCCTTGACCTCCGGGATAGACCCACAACAGCGTCCCTTCGGAGTCATAGGCGCTCACCGAGGGCCCCCAGCGTCCAAAGGCAATCAACTCAGGTCCGTCATCGCCGCTCAGATTGGCCACACGTAAGACCCCGACCTTCTCCTTGACGGTAAACTCGCGTTTGACTTGCCCCTTGTCGTCGATTTCCGCGACCCTCCCTGCGGAATTGCCCAAGAACGTCCGGCCGCCCACCGGATCCGAGGCCACCGCGTTCCATGTGCCTTTGGTGCTCCAGATCAACTCCAGCCCCCGCGGCGATTCCACCGGTGCGTCGGATTCCGGCTCGCGTTCCCTGGGCTTGCGGGCCTCGGCCGCCAAGCTCTTGCCGGCCATGATGTCCTCGATCTCCCTCTTGAGCTGCCGGTCCGCACCGGGCACAGCGCCCACGTGAACCACTTGGACAATTCCCTTTCGATCGATCACAACCGTTTGCGGAATCCCGCTTACGTGGTAGGCCTTGCGGGCCTCGCCCGTGGCGTCGAGGGCGACCTGACAGTCGATCTTCTTGTTCGCCAGGAACTTCTTGATCGTGTCGGCGTTCTCACCCTGGTTGACGGCGAAGAACACAACGCCCTTGCCCTGGAACTCGTCCACCGTCCTGATGATCTGAGGCAGTGACTTGACGCAAGGTCCGCACCACGTCGCCCAGAAGTCCAGGACCACGATGTCCTTGTCTTTGTGAGCGGACAGATCCATGGTCCCTCCGCTGAGCAGGTTGAGCTTCAGCGGCGGAGCGGCGCGTCCGACCAGGGCGTGCGACTCTTCCTTACCGCCGCCTCCAAAAAGCGAATCCGTCTTCTTCGCACCCTTCGGCGGGTCAAATCGGAACGTTTCCGCCGGCAGGTCCGGATCGAGTTGCCAGTCTCTGAACGTGTTCGTCACCACCACCTTCATGTCTTTCATGGCCGGCGGGACATCATCACCGCCTTGTTTCATCACTTTGGACATGTCCGTGCGGATTCGGCGGACCAGCGTTCGCTCTCCCGGAGTCACCCACATTTCCCAGTCGAAATGCTCCTGTTCGAAGCTCAAATGGTGTGCGTCGGCGCCGTCTATCTGTTCCTTGCCTACGTACTTGGCGGACGTCACGCCCACCAGCATGTCCTCGCTCGGTTGCTTCTTTAGAAACGCACCAATGGGATTGCCCGGACCGCTTGCAAGAATCGCCAAGCCCCCAAGTCCGTCGCCCGGTTCCGACATGTCCTTCGGAGCGTCTTCGACGGAATACTGCTGAAGAATCGGCACGTAGGTGTAGACCTTGTGGCCGTCACACACCACGGTCACCCCGTGCATGCTGTTCTCCTGCCGTATCGCCACCCTATTGGGACGCTGGACAGCCACGTGGGATAGAGTCTCCACGCTGTTGTTCATCCCCGGGCCCTTCATGTCCATATTCGTGTCGACAGTCACTCGGAAGCTCTTGGCGCCGGCGATGGTATCGTCGAGCCGCTCTAGCCCGGATTATTCACACTGGCCTCTTTTTTACGACCTACTTGTGGGTTAAGCTGTG
>CAZQTW010000160.1:0-2925 GCA_964596165.1 uncultured Planctomycetales bacterium
CCCCTCAGACTCCCCCTCCTTCTTTCCCCTCCGGCGGACGGAACAACGCATCGTCCCCAACGAGGGCCGCGTCAAGCCAATCGATCGACCAATCACGACTCGCACCTTTGCGCATGATCCGCCTTGAGCCTGTGGCACGGCTGATCAACTGGTCGTTGGCCTGGCTTGCTGCGCCTACTCCCGCAGAGCCACAGGCTTCGCACGAGATGGGGTATGGTCAATCGTTGGGCACCTCTGGGATTGCCTTGCCCCGAACACCCCACATCCGAGTGAGCGATACGAATGGGTTTCCGACGGGAACCCCTGCGAGGCGTGGCCGGCGAGCACCAACAGCTTGGCCAGGCCACGTGAGTTGGTGCTGGCCACGATTGTCGATTGATGCAATCCTGGGATTCAGGAATCTGCCGGGTACGCTATCCACAAGCAGGTATCGCAGGAGGAGGTACACGCCGACGCCCAGAAGCAGGCCCAGACAGAACAGCACGAGATCGTCCGCGAGGCGGGAAGACACCCTGCCAGGCATGCCGCTCTCGCCGCCATCGGACCCTGCCTCGTCCCGAGAGTCCCCTACGGCCAGGATTCCCAGCCAAGCCGGGGCGAATTCAGGAGGCACCCCCTCGACTTGGTTGGTCGTGGCAAGGCGTGCGGCATCGAGTCGTGAGTCGGATCGTCGGCGCAGTGTGGGCTCGGTTCTGTCGCAGGTCATGCACCCTCGACAGTAACACATCGCCGACAGCCCGGACAACACAGCGATTCCGCAACTCGGCTACTGTTCTGCCGCGGTAACCCTGTTTTGGAGCAGGTTGTCTGAAGGGTAACCCAACGGGGAGCAAATTCGCATTCATTTTTTCTTGACAAATCGCCAAGGATCTGGTATAATATTATTATGTCAGACAAGGACCGCCCCATTCCCCGGGCCACGATGTCGGTACGGGAACGGCACATCCGATCCGAGCTGGCTCAACTGCTGAGCCAGAAGGCCGTCCTGCGGGGCAGCCTGTTGCTTCGGCAGCGGGTCTGTGGGAAGCCCGGCTGCAAGTGCACCCGCGGGGAGGAGCACGAGAGTCTTTATCTGGTCATGACGGACGGCGGACGGACTCGCCAGCTCTATGTCCCCAAGGATTGGGAGTCCCGCGTACGCCGGTGGGTAGAGAACCACCATCGGGCCCGCCAACTCATGGAAGAGATCTCGCGCATCTACTGGGACAAGGTGCGCGATCGTCGAGACTGATCTTTCTTCGCCGGATTCTGGGATACGCGCGGAAGGTTCTTCACTGGGAAGGTCCGCTGAATGCGGTCCGCGATTCCCGGCCTCAGCCCCAGATCGCGACCCGCGTGGTGATCTGGTCCGCCGTGGTGATGTTTCTGACGCGGCTGGGGAGTCTGAACGCGTTGGAGCAGACCCGGCCGAGCGCCTTCTGGTCGCGGCGGCTTGGGCGTAAGCTGCCGTCGGCGGACACCGTAGGGCGCGTGGTGAGTTTGACGGACCCGACAGGTGTTCGAGCCGTTCACCATCATCTCTATTCCCGTCTGAAGCGGATGAAGGCCATGGAAGCGCCGTCGCACGGCTTGATCGTGGCCATCTTGGACGGGCACGAATCCCATGCGACGTTCCGACGGTGTTGCCCGGGATGTCTGAAACGGAAGGTCCACACGAAAGAGGGGGATCGGACGCAGTACTATCACCGGCACGTGGCCTTATCCCTGGTCGGGGACGACTTCTATCTGATGCTGGACGCCGAGCCCCAGCGGCCGCGCGAGGACGAGGTGGCGGCGGCCCTCCGCCTGCTGGATCGGGCGGTGAAGACGTACCCACGGGCCTTCGATGTCGTCGTGGCGGATGGACTCTACGCCACCGCCCCCGTGTTCAACCACATCGTGGACAAAAGCAAGGACGCCATTGCGGTATTGAAGGATGATCGGCGAGACCTGTACGGGGATGCCCTCTCGTTGATGGAAACGATGCGACCGACGATTCTGAAGGAGGGCCGTTGCCGGCTGGAGTGCTGGGACATCGAGGGATTCACGAGTTGGCCACAAGTCCGACACCCGGTGCGCGTGGTCCGAACCGTAGAAACGCGAACCGTCAAACGCCAGTTGGACAAGAAGCCAGAACGGCTCCAGTCCGATTGGATGTGGGTCACCACCCTTTCGCGGAAGCAGGCGTCCACCCGGGCTGTCGTCCGTATAGGCCACAGCCGATGGACGATCGAAAACCAGGGCTTCAATGAAATGGTGAATCGCTGGCACGCCGACCATGTCTACAAACACGAGCCCACGGCGATGCTCGTGTTCTGGCTGCTGGTCATGCTGTGCCTGAACGTGTTCCTGGCCTTCTACCGCCGGAACCTCAAACCTGCGTTACGCCGATCCGCCAGCATGCTCCACGTCGCTTCTCTGATCGCCGCCGAGCTTTATTTCCGCATCCGCGGCGGCCGAGTCTTCGTGCCCACATAGCCGCGCCCGTCGCTGGACGCCCGCCGCCCCCTCCCTCTCGTAGCTCGCCGCAAGCGTCCCGGCCCGCACCCCGTCCGCAAGCCCGAAAAACCCACCGCGAATCTGCCTATCTCCACCGACGACCCGTTTCCCCTTGCCAGCACGCCCTCCCGCCACCCTCCCTGCGGAATCGCTGCGGACAACATCCGCGTCTTGCCCTGCCCGCTTGCAAGCCGTATAATGTAGTTGTTGAAGCCGTTTACAAACCTCAGCCCCGTCACGAGGTTAAATTGGACGGGACGCATCGACGTGGGCACCCGGCCCAGACAGATGCACGAGTGGCAGCAACCGTTCGGCACCAGGATCTCGTTTGAGGCCCTGGAGTGTTTCGAGACTGCTGCGACGAAAGAATAAAGACCCCGAGGGGTCTTTATTCTGGAGTTTGGCACTTTCAAGCCCGATCCATAGCATAGCCGGGCTCTGATCTGC
>CAZQTW010000161.1:0-2838 GCA_964596165.1 uncultured Planctomycetales bacterium
GAAAGAGCAGGCGATGCGGCTCTGGGATTTCGTTTACCCAAAGGCCGCGAAAAACCACTTCGCGTGGTGGTATCGCTGGGCGACCCGCAGCCGCCTGGAACCAATCCTCGAAAAGGCGCGGATGCTCAAGACCCACCTGCACAACATTCTCACCTATCTGACCCACGGCATCACCAACGCGATGAGCGAAAGCATGAACGCCAAGATCCAATGGGTGAAATACACCGCCCGAGGATTCCGCAACATCAACAACTTCAAAAACGCCATCTACTTCCACTGCGGCCACCTCGACCTACTCCCCCGACCCACTTGAATCCCGGAAGAGCTTACGGGCTAAACAGGTACACAGCTATCCGGGCCACCCGCGGACAACCGGAGTGGTGACTGAAGAAGGCATAGCCCGGTTCCCTGGAACGATGTGGGATGTCATGCCGCGCAACGGGCAATGAGCACGGTGCATGGACAGTGATTGCTCACCTGATCCGCCGTGTCGCCCAGGCCGGCGTCACCGTCCTGACTGTTAGCCCCGAGGACGAGAATGTCGGTTCTTTCCTCTTCGGCGCATGTAAGGATCGCGTCCGCCGGATGGCCCTCACGCAGGATAGGCGTCAGACGCACGCCCCGCGAGCGAGCAAAGTTGGCGGCGGTTTGGAGCAACTCCTCTAGGTGACGACGTGCGTGGACTCTGACACCCTCCGTGAGCTGATTCGAGCAAGGAACGCCGATGTTTTCCAAAACCGTCACCGCAGTCACGCGGCCACCGTTCTGTTGGGCCAACTTGACTGCGGCTTCCAGGGCCTTTTCACTACCACACGAATCGTCCAGTGCCACGAGAATCCGAGACATTGCTCTGTCCTCCGAAACAGCCTTTCCTTGCCGCAAGGAGACTCGCCCAACAAAAAACCCCTTGGGACCAAAGTGCTCCCAAGGGGCAGTCGTTCAACAAAAACGCCCTACTTCCAAGGAGCAACCTTGTCGGTAGGGGTCATTATCCGCTAGACACGGCACGACTGGCGGCGTTTGAAGGCGAACCCCATCGCCTCTTTCGGTGTAATCTTACTTCGGCTTCGACCTTGTGTCAACATGAGTCGGTGAACCCAGTTTTCTCGATTTTTCTCTGTACGCAACGACTTGCGACTATGTCGGTAATACGGGCAGATTGACATCCGCAAGATGTAGGGGTATACTTTATCAAATGGGGATGGAGTCCCCCTCAACTGTCGCGACCATGCTTCGCATGGTGTCCGGCTGATGACTCCTGCTTGGTGATCTTTGCCGAGTGGGAGTTGTCTCCACCTCTTGCAGGTGTTGCTCCCACAGTTTTGCGCCTAGGTGGGAGTTCATTATGCACCAGAATAGCGCGGCCGTGCGTGCGGAAACGGCGTCCGCCGGCCCTTGTGGGTCATCTTTGCCCCAACCCCCTCAACGAGCGGTGGACCATGAGTCACTCTTTGACCGCCTCGATCGCTGTCTTGGCCGACTGGGGCAGGAATTCTCGCGCGACATGGAACGGCTCGGGGAGTTGAATAGGCGATTGGACGAGGGGCGATTTCACTTGGCGGTCCTCGGCCAGTTCAAACGAGGCAAGAGCACGCTCTTGAATGCCTTGCTCGGCGCACCGCTCTTGCCCACGTCCGTTGTGCCCTTGACGGCCATCCCCACGTTCCTTCACGCTGGTCGAGAGTGGCAGGCGAGAGTTGTTTACATTGATGGACATTTCGGTGAGCAGGTGAAAGCCGGTCAAACACATCAGATCACCACGTTTTTGGAGAAGTACGTTACCGAGGTAGCCAACCCAAATAACCATCTGGGCATTAACCATGTTGAAGTCGCGGCGCCCTCGGAGATTCTGGCTCGGGGTGTCGTGCTCATCGACACGCCCGGCATCGGCTCGACGTTTCGGCACAACACGGAGGCCACGCTGAATTTCCTTCCCCAGTGTGATGCGGCGCTATTCTTGGTCTCGGCCGACCCGCCTATCACCGAGGTTGAAGTGGATTTCCTCAAGGAAGTTCGGGAGAAGGTTGTACGCCTGTTCTTCCTGTTTAATAAGGCCGACTACCTCAGCGAAGAGGAACGGGCGTCGGCCGTCCGATTTCTTCGTCGCGTCTTGAAGGACCAGGTGGGCATGAGCGACGACGTGCCAGTCTTCTGCGTGTCGGCCAAAGCGGGCCTGGACGCCAAGCGGTCCCATGACACCGTGCTCTGGACACAAAGCGGCATGGCGGAAGTCGAACGGCACTTGATCGACTTCCTCGCCTCGGAGAAATCGGCAACCCTGCGCCGCGCGATCACGAGGAGAGTGCGGAGCATCGTCTCCGATGTGCTGATGCGAGTCCGACTGGCCGTGCGGTCGTTCCAGATGCCGTTGGGAGAGTTGCAGGATCGACTGAATCGCTTCGAGCGGAGCATTGCTGATGCCCAACAGCAGCGAATCGCCGCCGCCGACCTTTTGGCGGGCGACAGGCAACGAGCCATCACTCGCATGGAGGAAATGGCGGAGGACCTTCGGCAACGGGCGAGGCTCTATCTTCAAGCGGTCGTTCAGGAGACTTTGGCGACGGCCAGCGACGGAGCGGAGCAAGAGGCCGCCCAACAGGCTCTCCATCGCGTCGTCCCCCCGTTTTTCGAGCACGAGTTGGGTGTGGTGTCCGGCCGTTTTCACGAGTACATGCGCGACGTGCTTCAACCGCATCGAACCCGCGCCGGCCAATTGATCCAGAAGGTTCGTGAAACGGCCGCCACACTGTTCGATATCCCGTGCCATGACGAGGCGGTGGACGATGTATAACTCGGGGTTAATGGGAATCGGCGTGTGAGAGGTTCCTCTGAGGTAGA
>CAZQTW010000162.1:0-2834 GCA_964596165.1 uncultured Planctomycetales bacterium
GTTGAATGGGACTCGCCGGATTTGTCGTGGCACCGGCGGCCGCGACGGCGGCCGCGGATTCGGGGCGAAGCACTCTCTGGACGCAGGGCATTCGGGCGGTTATCTACTGTCCCCCATGATCGGTGGGTGGGACATCATCGGCCCGTGGCGCGAGATGCCCTGGGGGCAGTGGGCGTTTTGGCGCGATCACGTCTTTCAGGCGAGGCACCTGGCGTTTTGGTTTTTTCCCCTCGTGCCGCTCGCCGCATGGGGCGCTCGCCGGAACGTTCACGTGGCGTGGACGTTGTTCAGCTTGGGCTTTTCCGCATGGGCGTTCGGGCCGGTTTTCACGGCCTATCTCGTGTTTCTGCTGATGATCATGTACCGCCTCGGCGATGTTCTGTCGCGCGAGTGCAAGCGGACCGACATCCATCCGCACGGTCCGCTGATTGTCGCATTGGCGGCCGTAATCGGGGCCTTCTTCGCGTATTCGGCGATACGCCGGATCGGTCTGGGCCCCGGCGCCCTGGCTTGGGCCCGGGAGCAGGCCGCCTGGCTGCTCCCGATGGGCATGCAAACCCGCGAGCGGGGGCTGATGGAATCCATCCTGATCACGCCGCACTTCTGCGGCATTGCCTTCCTGACACTCAAGCTCATTCACTTCTTCACGGAGATTCGGCGCGGGACGATTCAGGATGGCGACCGTTCCTTCTGGCGATTCGTGAGTTACTGTACGTTTGCCCCGAGCTTCTTGCAGGGTCCCATCGATCGTTACCCGGATTATGTGAAGCGGATCGAGCATGCTCGGGAGACATGGCGTCCGGCCGATGTCGTCGTCGGGCTGTGGCGAATCGGCGTGGGGATACTGAAGAAGCTGATTGCCATTGGTTACTTGCAAGGGTGGGCTTCGGACCACCCGGGCTTTTTGAGGGCGCCGATGGACGGGCTGCCGTTCAAGGAGTTCTACTATCGTCATCCCGACCAGTTGGCGTACGGCTATCTCTGGCTCGGCATCTGGGCGATGACCTTTGAGATCTACCTTGAGTTCAGCGGTTATTGCGACATTGCGGTCGGCATGGCGCGGATGACGGGGTATCGCATGACCGAGGCATTCCGGCTGCCGTGGCTCAGCGCGAGCCTTCTGGAGTTCTGGCGACGGTGGAACATCACGGTAGGGCTTTGGCTGCGAGACTACGTTTACATTCCGTTGGGCGGTTCACGATCGCATGTCTATCGGAACTATGTGTTGACGTTCGTGGTTTGTGGGGTGTGGCACGTATTCAACGGCAGCATGGCGATCTGGGGGGCGACGTTGGGCGGTGCGTTGGCGATCAATCGTTTGTGGAGAGAGCTGTGGTCGTCGGAGCGGGTGCCGTCATGGATCGGGCGGCCTGTTCGGCGGCTGTGGCCTTTATGGCGTGTGATGGGTATAATCGTGACGGCGAACACGTTTTGCCTGCTGCTTTTGGTCTTCTTCAAGGACCTTCGCGGCGGGGGGCGGGTGTTGGTGGAGATGGTGGTTCGGCCTCTTAAGGCGTTATTTTCATAAGGCTTAAGGCAGGTCGGCTTCTGCTTAAGATTTTTAGGCGACAGGTCGATTAAGGGGATTGACAAAGCGGCAAGATGTGTTAATATATAGTTCTGCAAGGCTGTGGTGCATTCGGCACAGGTCGACGACCCCAGGCCGAAAGAGGAGAACAGGCCTTTTGCAAAGCGTGATCCGAATCCAGATCGGATTCACTAGCCAGCTCAATTGCTGACAACGGGTGGAAGTGGCGACGTGACGCCCAAAGCCACCGGCAGCAAGCTGGTGGCTTTTTTCGTCGGAGGATTTTCGATCCACGACCCGGCGCTCACAACAAACGGGCTCGTAGCTCAGTTGGTTAGAGCGCGTCCCTGATAAGGACGAGGTCAGTGGTTCGAATCCACTCGGGCCCAGTTGGCTTCGCACGAGGCCGTTGCTGCCGTGGAGCCGGGGAGTCTCGGCGAGGCGCTCGCGGGATTGGGCGGACGAGCGAGTGGCGACGGCGTGATGGCCTGGGGACGTAGCTCAATTGGGAGAGCGCCGGCTTTGCAAGCCGGAGGTTGCCGGTTCGATCCCGGTCGTCTCCACGATGACGATGTGGGGTCTGGGCCTTGGAGAAGTGAAGAGCGAGGTCGCCGGCCCTTGGTGATAGACGCCCAATGGCCAGTCGGGAGCGACAATACTACTGCCCGAATTGCGGCCAACGGATTGACCCGGCCCGGCTGGGCGGGTCGACGAACGTGTGGGATGTGTTGAAGCTCGCGGTGATTGTGGCGGGCTTGATGGGGTTGGCGTATATGTTTCTGGGGCACGCTCGTTGATGCGGGTCGCCTCGCGCATCGGCCCATCGCGTGGCGATGGTCGGATGCCTGAGGCCACTGGGGTGCTCAGGAGATCTTTGACAAGTCCATAGGTGGACGGAAACGACTGTCCTCTTTTTCCGTGAGGGCAGTCGCGCAAGGCGTACGTAACCATGAGTCAGGTTTCGTCTCATCGAGGTTTGGATGAGCGAGCGCAAGGCGGCTTGGAGCGGGATCCCGACAGGGATTCATGAATGCGACCAAGCTACTAAGAGTGCATGGTGGATGCCTTGGCGTCGAGAGGCGATGAAGGACGTGGTAGGCTGCGATAAGCCCCGGGGAGGTGTCAAACGACCTTTGATCCGGGGATTTCCGAATGGGGCAACCCGGCGTCACTGTGCAAGCAGATGGCGTCACCTGCGGATGAATGCATAGTCCGTATGGAGCTTACCCAGGGAACTGAAACATCTCAGTACCTGGAGGAAAAGAAATCAACCGAGACTCCGTCAGTAGCGGCGAGCGAACGCGGA
>CAZQTW010000163.1:0-2771 GCA_964596165.1 uncultured Planctomycetales bacterium
GCGGATGCCGAAGAAGGGAAGCAGCTTGGTGGTTCGGTATCGGCCGGCCAAATAGTGTCTTGTCTCACGTGACACGCTTCGCGAATCGGAGGGCGACCGTCCCCCAGGCCCATATTCGACCCTGAGGCCGAGCCCCGAAGGCAGCCGGTCGAAGTTCTCGCGGTCCGCAAAGGGATAAGAATAGTATATTACAGGTCATAAAGGGGTTATAATATTATATTATAACCAACCTGACCCATTTCGAGAAGACTATATGTCAGACTTGACAGAAATTAGCGAGAGTATATAGTTGCCTCGGTTGGACCCGGCATCATGCGTCCGCGCGGACCGGCCGGGGTCACATGTCTTTCGCAGATGGAGGAGTTGTCACCATGTGCAGTAGAGAGGAATGGAGCGGCAGGGTCTTCGCTGTAACGCTGCCTCTGTACGCGGTGTTGCTCGGGTTGTTTGCTCCACTGACCGTCGAAGCTGAGGCATGGATGCACGAGCCCCTTTCGCTCGGCCCGTATGCGATCAGCTTCGGGTTCGATCCCGGGAGCGACATTGCTTGGGCGAGCGGCGATGCAGGAGCTTGGGAACGAGTTGGTCCGAATAGCTGGGTGTTGGAGGGGATTCCGGACTACGGCGGTACCGAGACCAGTCTCGCATTTGCCGCCAGTGGTACACCCGCGATAAGCTCGACGATGTATCATGGTTCGCTGAAATACTCGCGGAAGACCCCGACGGGCTGGGTGACCGAGACGGTCTGGAGTGGGCGCTCCGGGTCGACAAGCCTTGCGTTCAAGTCGAACGGATTGCCTGCGATTTCCCACTGTTGGATGGACAGGGACGGCGGCGGCCTGCACGGCGTCGAGTACAGCGAATTCAACGGCTCAACGTGGATCACCGTCGATGTACCGGGCGCTGTGAGCGGATCGACCTCACTTGCGCTGGACGCCGCAGACAGGCCATGGATAGCCTTCAGCCAGGTGGGCAGTTCTTACGTAATGAAGGTTGCGCACCACACCGGTTCAAGCTGGGTTGTATGGACGGTCCAGTCGCAGGGAAACAACGGCAATGAGCAGTCTTTGGCACTCGCCCCGGATGGCCGAGCCGTGGTCGCCTGGATCGGGGAACCGGGAGGGGTGTTCAGTGGCCAAGGGTATCTCTCTCGCTTCGACGGCTCCGCCTGGGTGCAGGACACTCAGCCCTTCGCCACGAACGTCAAGGACACGGCGGCGTTGACCTTTGACCCGTTTCGGCATCGGCCGGTGGTGGCCTATCGAGGTTCAGATGACGGTCTCTGGCTGGCTCGCGAGCGCGCGGGCGGCTGGACACAGGAACGGATACGCGACTCGGCGGGCGTGTACATCAGGATGGGGTTCGATCGTTACGGGCGGGTCGGCATCTGCGATTCGAGCATGTTCTCTTACGAATCCAAGCCCCTCCCGCGTTTTGCCGTCACCGATCTTGGCACCATCGGAAGCTGGAGCACGTATGGCATTGCCCTGAACAACAAGGGCCACGTGGCCGGCTATGAGGACAATGGGACTGGCCAGGGGCACGGCTTCCTCTGGCGGAACGGGATTATCACAGCCCTGGGGTCGCTTCCGGGGACATCGTACAGCTACGGACTGGGTATCAATGACGCAGATCAAATGGTCGGGGAATCCGGCCCAGTCAACGGCGGGGGGCGCGCCTTTCTCTGGGAGGAGGGCGTCATGACCGACCTGGGAACGTTTGACGGGCCCGCCGTGGCAAACAAGATCAGCAATGACGGCAAGGCAGTCGGATCTGCCGTGCGCTCCGGATTTGGCGGTTATGGGCGCAGGGCCGTCTTATGGCAGGGTGGTGCGATAACGGACCTCGGCGCGCTTCCCGGGTGCGAGAGCGCGATTGCCTACGCAATCAACAGCACTGGCGACGTGACCGGAGATTCGTTCAATGATTTCACGGGCCCCTGGAGAGCCTTCTTGTTGCATGCCGGTGTGATGACCGATCTGGGAACGTTGCCCGGCTACCCTTACGGAAAAGCCTCCGACATCAACGATTCGGGGGATGTCGTCGGGTGCTCATTCGATTCTGGTGGGTCGGCGCGTCCCGTTCTTTACGCTAACGGTACGGTGGTCGACCTCGGTACGCTCGGTGGAGGGAATTCGTATGCGAATGCGATCAACAACGCCGGGCAGATCGTCGGGACGTCTGGCGGCCGCGCCTTCCTCTGGCAAGCCGGGACGCTGTTAGACCTTAATGACCTGCTGGTCGATCCCAACTCCGGGTGGGTGCTTCAGCAGGCGGCTGACATCAACGAGTCCGGGCAGATTGTCGGGCATGGACTTCACAACGGCCAGACCCGTGCATTCATTCTGACGCCAGTATATACGCTCACCGTCTCCGTTACCCATCCGGAATGGGGCGGCGTGATCGTGGAACCGGATCTCCCGTACTACGAACCCAATGCCGTGGTCCGACTGACCATGTATAAGGACGACAACAGGTATTGGGGTGGCTGGCAGGGCGATGTCCCGCCGGGGCATGAAGTGGACAACCCGCTGGTCATCACGATGGACGCCGACAAGGAGATATCGACCGCCTTTAAGTGCGGTTTCGGCATGGGTTCGATGCTGCCGCTGACAGGCATTGCGATGTTTGCCGTGTTGGCAGCCAGGAGAAGGAAGGGATAGTGTGCTGTCTCACAGGACGTGAGACAGAAGGCCGATCTAACATATAGAGACGTTCTCTAGCCCGGATTATTCATACCGCTTTGGCATCTTGATGGAAAGGTTGTCCCG
>CAZQTW010000164.1:0-2635 GCA_964596165.1 uncultured Planctomycetales bacterium
GGGACAACCTTTCCATCAAGATGCCAAAGCGGTATGAATAATCCGGGCTAGAAGAGGTTTGCAGCTTCGATGAGCGGGGAGACGACGTGTGGGTTCGCACCGTCCCATGCCGCGCCGATGCCTGTCGGGTGCGCCGTATCGCCGCCGCCGGCCCGCGCGGGGCGGCGTGGGAAACCGTCGGTTCATGGCGTGTCAGGTGGCGTCGGAAGTCGGGTGAGGCGTGCCTTCGGTGGGCTCGCGCAACTCCATGATCTCCGCCAGGACCGCGACGATCGCCGGGTCGAACTGCGACCCACTGCATCGGCGCAATTCCGCCATGGCCTCGTCCGGTGTCATGCGCTGTCGGTACGGTCGGTCTTCGATCATGGATTGGAAGGAATCGGCGATGGCCAGGATCCGTGCGTCCTGGGGCAGCCTTTCCCCTCTCAGCCCGCTCTGGCCTTTGCTGCCGTCGTACCAGTCATGGTGATACTGAATCGCCTGTCGAACCCGTCGACTCACGCCGCGATAGGCCACCAGCTCGGCGCCGATCTGGGCGTGGCTGTCCACCAGATCTCGCTCCCAGTCGCTCAAGGGTCCCGGCTTGAGCAGAATAGTCCCGGGGATCCCGATCTTGCCAAGGTCGTGCAAGATGCCGGCTACCTGCAACTGCTCGGTCCGTTGCTCACGCAACCCGAGCCGGCGGCCGATCTCCGCCGACAGCCACCCGACCCATAGGCAGTGCGAACCGGTCGAGTGGTCCTTCTCGGCGATTGCGCGTCCCATCACCAACGTCGTCCTCGCGGCCATGACCTCCTCGAGCCACTCCCTCCGTTGTTCGGATGCGACGTTCGCGGAGCCCCGGTCCGCCCGTCCTTGACCGGCTTTTGCAATAAGTTCCGCCACGCACGGCACGCTCCAGAAACACACCCGATTGCGCCCTCGGCGTTTGGCGTCGTGAAGGGCAAGATCCGCCCGACAGATCAGTTCGGCAGGTCCCGACAACCTCGAGGTGGTGGCGGCGACGCCCAGGCTGGCGGTGACACGGATCGGGGGCCGAAGGATGTCGATCCTGAACTCGGAGATTGCCTTCCGGATATGCTCTGCCCGCACGTGGGCCTTCGGGCGATCCGTCTTGGGGAGGAGAACGGCAAACTTCTCACCTCCGTATCGTGCGACAACACCCGCTTCTCGAATCGACGATTCCAGTTTTCCCGCCACGGCGCGCAAGACCTCGTCGCCGACGGAGTACCCGTGGCGGTCGTTGATCGTTCCGAAGCGGTCCACGTCGATCATGAGGCAGGCCATCGGTTCCCCCCACTGACGCCAGCGGCTCCATGCATCGGCCGACAGTTCGCCAAACCGTCGTCGGTCGATCAACCCGGTGAGTGCGTCGAGGGTGGGGCGGCCCGCCTTCCTACTCTTTACAGTGGGTGTCGGCAATCGAAAGTGGGGTTGAAACAGAGCATGTTCGCGAGTGGTTGTCATCCAACGGTGTTCCCAATGCCCATGCCGTCGTCCGCCGCCCGGCTGAACATCGGTTGAATACCCGCCTCGGTTTTTCGACCGACGACGATCAGGTGAGCCGTCCGCTAAACAGCCGCGTGAACGTTCCTCAAGCCGTTGTGAGATCCGAGTAATTTGAGAATGCCTTCAGACTACGGCCGATACCTTGTGCGTGTGCCCATAACCGCGATTCGGCCTCGGATACCGGATGAAAGGAAGATCCGCGTGCCCTTCGGTGGACGATTCGCTTGGCCTCAGCTATAGTGTGAGCATGCGGCAAGAGACTCCGACAGACGCAGAACAGGCAACCGAGACACGGCCCAATCCCAAGGGTGCCGCGAGCGGCGATGATCCCGAGGCGGGAGAGTCGCCATGCGATTCGGCCATGAGGGTTTTCACGGATGCCCCCGCGGGCGAAGTCGCTCTTAGTCCGGATAAACCGGGGCAAGAAGAAGATGCTGTCTTGTCCGACCCGGCCGGACTGGATCAGCCCGATGTTTCGACCGTCTCCGAAGGCGCAACAACGGCGGAGGAGTTGCCCGACGGTGCGAAAGACGTTCACGACACGATCGACTCCCAAGCCGTCGTTGAGGCCATCCTGTTCGCCGCCGACTCGCCGATGACGGCCGCCCGCATCGCACAGATTATGGGCGTCGGAGACGCCCGCAGCGTCCGGAGACAAATCCAAGCGCTGAACGCACGGTATCGGGAGAACGGAACGGCCTTTCGGATCGACGAGATCGCGGGCGGGTTCCAAATGCTGACACTGCCCAAGTTCAATCCCTGGCTGAGCAAGCTCAATCGGTCTCGGCAGGATTCTCGACTCAGCCCCGCCGCCTTGGAGACCCTGGCGATCGTCGCTTATAGAGAGGCCGAGGAGAAACCCGTCGTCCGCGCGGAGATCGAGGCCATTCGCGGGGTGAGCGTCGGCGAAGTGTTGAGTCGCCTCCTGGAACTGAATCTGGTCAAGATCATCGGACGGGCCGAGCAGATCGGCAGGCCAATGCTTTACGGTACGACCAAGCGCTTCCTCGAAGTCTTCGGGTTATCAAGCCTGAACGACCTGCCCACCGTCGAGGAACTCAAGCGACCGGACTAGCCCGGATTATTCATACCGCTTTGGCATCTTGATGGAAAGGTTGTCCCGCAA
>CAZQTW010000165.1:0-2632 GCA_964596165.1 uncultured Planctomycetales bacterium
CCCTCCCCTGTCATGTGTGGGCCCGCCAATCACCGACCCCTCGGCTCATCCCGACTGATCTGCCGCACCGCGCCCTGTACCTCTTCCTGGCCACGCACACCTGCTACTACCAGGGGATCGATTGCATGCCGCCAATCACGACGAGACGTGACGTCAGGCTGGCTTCATTACCTGGAAGTAGGCACCGGGCTGAAGGGCCCATGCCGCGGAAGCGCATACTACTGTACCCTCTTACCCCCCTGTTGTCACGCGCGATTCCACAGATTTTTTTGCTCATAGAGGGACCTTACAACCAACAAAGACACTTCGCCCAATGAAATGCCCTATCCGCCACGGGTTCCCGACACCTGTGGGCTATAGAACGCGTTCGGATCGTACTGCGTAGTGATCCAATTCGCGTCCGGCACAAAGACCTCGGCCAACCAATCCATCGCCGGCGTGTACTGCCGGAAATGACCGTATCGGCAATCGAGTTCGCTTAGCGCGTCCTGGCGGCTGTCCCCCGCCACGGTCATCCGCCAAATCGCCGACGCCGCACCGGTCCGATCCGCGCCGCCTTTACAGTGGATCAGGATTGGGTGGTCCACCGTCAAGAAGGCCTCGTACAACTGCAACAGGACCTCGGAAGAGGGCGGGTGCGACGCACTCATGGGTATGTCGACCAGCGTGGCACCGAGTTCCGCCACGCGCTCAACCTCCGCGTCATACCAGGGCTCGCCGGCATTCTCACCGCGGAGGTTGATCACCGTGCGAACACCCAGATCCTTGATGACATGCTCGAGCAGCACCGCATCCGGCTGACGAGACCGGTAGGCCTGGCCGTCGGCAATCGGGTAGAAGTCCATCCCGATCAGCCAATGCAACGGATCAACACAGAAGGCGTCGCAGCCCGGCAGCGCAATTGCTGCCGCCACCCCAATGCCCACTAGTACGCACACAATTCCTCTGCAGGAACTTGCCGCCGACCGAGGCGTTGACTGTGCTTTCATCCATGCCCTGGGACCACGGGTCCACCGCGTTGCCGCATTAACTTACGCTTTCCTCCGCGCGCCCTTGGCGCGGAGCGGCTAGAAAGGGCAATAGCATCTCGCGCGGCTCGTCAAACCTGCGACGCGCGCGACCGCACCTCCAAGGCTTATCCTGAGATGACCGCCTGAATAAGCTGAACAACCAGCTCCTGAGTGATCGGGATGCCCCGTTGTGCGTAGATCGACATCAGAAGTGGATCCAGAACCTTAATAGCGTTGCCTTGATCCACCCCAACCTTGAGAATGAGGGCCCCAAGCCCACCGTTGGCCTGGCGCCAGGGCCACGGATCGGTATACGCATCAACGTGCCCGTCATAGTAACCGATGTTTCCCTTCTGGGCCTCCCAGAGCTCCGGCCATTGAATGACCTTGCTGTTCGTGCCGTGGTACGAACCGATCATGTCGCCGGCGAGCGAATGAATCGGGTCGGCGCACATCCACATGCCGGACATGCTCGACAGGCAGCCGGGGCCGTTATAGTTCCCCGCCACGTGGAAATCCCATTGCTCGTCGAGCATCATGAACATCGCCGACGGGGCATAGACGGCGCCCAGCTTCATGATCGGGCCCGGGTGCAGATCGTCTTCCGCCCCTGGATCGTCAAAATACGGAGGCATCTTCGACAGCAACTTCCGCCCGAGCACCGAGCGCGTATAGTTGAACAGATTCTGAGTCTTTGTGGCGCCTGTCTTGCCGCCACTACCCCCGACGGCATTACGCTCAAACTCCGGGCATCGGTACAGGTTTGTGAAGCGGGTGTAGGTAAACAGGTTGCCCGTCTCCAGTCTCTGCTCGTCCGGCGTGCCCACCAGCGAGTCAAAGTTGGTGCACATGACAATCCGCGTGATGTCGCCCGTCTCCGGGAACAGGTTGCGCGTGAGCCACCGCTCCTGGCGGGCGAGATCGAGTGAGTGCGCCCCGCCCAGGTTGGCGTAGACTTCGTCGTCACCGACGTCCTCGAAGCCGGTCCCGGTAAACGGCGGCGTTTCGTCGAAGTCGCCGGCGTACATCAGCATCGCCTTGGTAAGCTGCCCCACGCGCGAAGCGCAGAGGGTCGTCCGCGCCTGTGCCCGCGCCTTGCTCAGCGACGGCAGCAAGATCGAGATGAGCAGGGCGATGATCGCCACCACTACCAGCAGTTCAATCAATGTAAAGCCCTCAACGAAACGAGGGCCCATCCGTTTACGATTCCTTCTCACAACGCGACCTCCCAAAGACCTGGCTTACCGACTTGAACGCCCGCAACGCCGCGGGCCATACACCGTCCCGCTATCCCGTCCCAACACGGCAAGCGGACATGAATTGCCGGGAACACGCTTGCCCCCAGGGCGGAACAACGCCTTGACCCCATTCTATGCGCACACAAAGGTGACAGAACAGCCCCCTAAGAGAAAAAAACCGGCCCCTGTTGTTGGGGTCGCCCACCATATCGTTGGGGTCAGTGGAATCAGGGACCACCTGACGCGAACCCCACCGCCCCCCCGCTCTGACCTCAGCCTTCCCCGTCAACTCGTTAAGTGTTGCTCGCTGGCAACGGACCAAAAGGAGGATCGTAACCGTTCAGGCCCTGGGGCCGACGAGGGACGGGGCGGATTGTCCGGAGC
>CAZQTW010000166.1:0-2550 GCA_964596165.1 uncultured Planctomycetales bacterium
GATTTCCACGTTGGAGACTTGGTCAGCTCGGAGGTCCACGAGGTTTGCGGGCGGTTACGCAACTGTCTGGCCGGCCGGCGGCACCTGTGCAACGCGCCGCGGGGGATCGGCGTCAATCGGGACGGCGCGTTCGCCGAGTTCATCTCCGTTCCGGTGACGAATATTTGGTATTGTGATCCGACGATCCCGACGGACGTTCTGAGTTGCTTCGATCCACTGGGCAACGCGGCCCACACGGCGCTGAGTTTCAACCTGGTCGGCGAGGACGTTCTGATCACCGGCGCGGGGCCCATCGGCTGCATGGCCGCTGGGATCGCCAAACGCGTGGGCGCCCGCCACGTCGTGGTGACCGATCTGAACCCGTATCGACTGGAGCTGGCACGCAAGGCCGGTGCGACGCTGACGCTCGACATGCGGACCGAGACCATCGAGGATGCCCAGAAGAAGCTCGGTATGAAAGAGGGCTTCGACGTCGGCCTGGAGATGTCGGGCAGTCCGCAGGCCTTGCGCGGGATGATCGCGAACATGGCCCACGGCGGCAAGATCGCGCTGCTGGGCATCTTGCCCCGCACGGAAATCGATTGGGATTTTATCGTGTTCAACGGCCTGACGATCAAGGGTATCTACGGGCGCGAGATGTACGAGACCTGGTACAAGATGACGATGCTGATCCAAGGCGGCTTGGACATCACGCCGTTGATCACGCACCGGTTCCATTACACCGAGTTCCAGAAGGGCTTCGATGCGATGCGCTCCGGCAATTCGGGCAAAGTTGTATTGACTTGGAAGAATGAGGAGTAACCGAGAATCTCGAAATCCGAATTTCGTGCTTCGAATTTGGATGACACGTATGTCAACGATCAGGAGGATACAGACGTGTTCGGCAGTATGAAGGATTATCTGACTGGTCAACTTGACGAGATTCGAGGGGCCGGTTTGGAAAAGCCCGAGTGGGTGATCGTGAGCCCACAGGGCAGTCGGATCAAGGTTTCGAACGGACAGTCGGTCGTCAATATGTGTGCCAACAACTATCTGGGGTTGGGTAACCATCCCGAGGTGGTCAAGGCGGCGCGCGACAGTTACGACAAGTGGGGTTTCGGTCTGGGCTCCGTGCGGTTCATCTGCGGGACCCAGCAGATCCACAAGGACCTGGAGGCCGCAGTCACGCGATTCCTCGGCACCGAGGACACGATCGTCTACAGCTCATGCTTCGACGCCAACGGCGGGCTCTTCGAGACCCTGCTGGGGCCCGAGGACGTGATCATCAGCGACCAGTTGAATCACGCCAGCATCATCGACGGCGTCCGGCTGTGCAAAGCCGAACGCCTGCGGTTCAACAACAGCGACATGGCAGACCTCGAAGAGAAGCTCAAGTCCACAAAGGCATCGCGATTCCGCCTAATTGCGACCGACGGCGTTTTCTCTATGGATGGTTATGTCGCTAAGCTCGACGACATCTGCGAACTGGCGGACAAGTACGACGCGTTGGTCATGATCGACGACTGCCACGCGGCAGGTGTCATCGGTAAGACAGGCCGGGGCACTCCCGAATATCGCGGCGTCATGGGTCGGGTCGACATCATCACCGGCACCTTCGGCAAGGCCCTCGGCGGTGCCAGCGGCGGCTACACCTCCGGTCGAAAGGAGATCATCCAGATGCTCCGTCAGCGGAGCCGGCCATACCTGTTCTCGAACACCCTGGCCCCGGCGGTCGCCGCCGGTTCGTTGAAGGCCCTGGAACTGCTCGAACGCTCGACCGAGTTGGTGGATCGCCTCCGCTCGAACACACAGTACTTCCGCGAGCGAATCACGACGACCGGCCTGACGGTCCTTCCGGGCGATCATCCGATCACGCCGATCATGCTTGGCGACGCGGTTCTGGCCCAGGAGATGGCCCGCCGGATGCTCGAAAAGGGTGTCTACGTTATCGGCTTCTCGTATCCCGTGGTCCCGCAGGGCAAGGCCCGGATTCGGACGCAGGTCTCCGCTGCCCACACCCGTGAAGACCTGGATTTCGCGGTCGAGAAGTTCGGGGAGGTCGCCCGAGAGTTGAAGCGATGAGCCTGATTGAAGCGATGCCTGCCCGTTTGTGCTTTTCCAAAGGCGAGAGGCCAGATAGAGGGTTCACATGGCCCAGGAGGTCGATCTGAACATAGTGGTGCGCCAGCACCTTGAAATGGAGAGCTTCTTCACGGGGTTCTCGGTGAAAGGCAAGCCCCGGTCGGAGAGTTCCATACCCTCGGATGTGGTGGCTTCAGAGCCTCTAACCGGTAATGAGCTATTCCACGCGGATACACCGAGAAGTGAGGTGCAGATGATGCCCCAGCGGACTATGTCTGTCGATGTTGTCAAGGAGCTGGAAGCGATTGCCGCTGAGGTTCGCGATTGCCGCAGGTGCGGATTGGGTGGGCCACGCATCAACGCCGTACCGGGAGAGGGCAATCCGAGAACCCGCATCCTGTTTGTGGGGGAGGCACCGGGAGCGGATGAAGACGTCCAGGGCCGGCCCTTCGTCGGCAGGGCGGGCCAGCTCCTCGACAAGATCATCGA
>CAZQTW010000167.1:0-2481 GCA_964596165.1 uncultured Planctomycetales bacterium
GGTGCAAGTCGGGAGGATGCCCCAAATGAATTTACACAGGACTTGACACGACCTCTTCCTGCGCCGCTTGGGCGATTACCTGAACGGTCTGTCGGGACCCGTGTTGTGCCAGTTCAACTCGGTTTCCCTGTATTGCCCTGGGTCGATAATGGTCGATACCGGGACGTTCACCAGCATGGCGGACCAGGGGGTCTTCGACGAGGCGCCCTTGATCGAGAAGATCCGGGAGGGACAGCTAGCGGCCATCGTCCTGGATCCCCGGATTCCCGAGCGATGGCAATCGACCGACTCGTTCAGCCGACGCTGGCGGCAGGCCATGGGGTGCAAGTACCGAGCGGTTCGAATTCCCGAGCTTGAACCTGCGATGATTTACGTACCCGTTACGTCGCCCGGACTGCCTGACCGATAGAAACGCGATTGAGGGAGGCGAACGGAGTGGGGCGGTTGGGCGGTGCGGATGTGTTCGTCTTGGATCCGGAACGGGAGTACTGGGGTTAGGACGACAGGAACGTCTGGGTCGACGGAGAAAACCCCCCGCGCCGGTTCGGCAAGAAGAACGAAGACTACTTCGGCTATGCGTGGTGCTGGAAGCGGTGAAGTGACGATCCGGCGCTTGCGATGAGAGGGCCTAATGCCAACATCCCCCGGTCAGCGGGCCGCTGATTGCCAACCGAGAGGCCGGTCCGCGCGGCTCAGTCCGCAGCAGGTTGTCAACGGCTTACTTGGGGC
Source organism: uncultured Planctomycetales bacterium (assembly GCA_964596165.1). Classification (GTDB taxonomy): domain Bacteria; phylum Planctomycetota; class Phycisphaerae; order UBA1845; family JAFGLZ01; genus CAYUQT01. The sequence goes on from CAZQTW010000167.1 coordinate 730, forward strand.
GGGTGCCGCTGTTCTGGGCCTGATCGTCGTCGGGCAAGTCGTTCAAAGCATGATCTGGCATATTCGGTTCCCCTATGAGATCAAGGGCTGGGCCGAGGGGCATTCGCTCTACAATGCCCTACAATTCTCCAGGGGCGAGAACATCTACGTCGATCCGGACATGCAACCCGTCACCACCATGGGGTACGGGTTCCTCTATCCGTTGCTGATGGCGCCTCTGGTTCGTCTGTTCGGCGCGGAACTTTGGATTCCCCGCGTTGTCTCCGCATTGGCGGCCCTCGCGTCGCTGGGCTGGGTCTTCCGAACAGCGTCCGTGCGAGCCCGATCTCCGATCGCAGGCGCCTGCGGGATCGCCCTCGCCAGTACCGGCTACTTTCTGACCGGTGAGTCCTGGGACTGGGGACACTCGGACAGTCTCTACGTCTTTCTCGGGCTGGTCTCACTGATGTGCGTGCAATCATCAGGCGCTATGCCCGGTTGGCGCCGGATCGCCGCGGCGGTTGTGCTGAGTTGTGCGAGCTGTTGCGCCAAACAGAGCGGCGGTGGGTTCATCCTGGCTATTGCGACGTCCCTGTTCATTCGGCGGTGGCGGTCCGGGGTTGTGTACCTGGTCTCGTGCGGCGTCGTGATGACCCTCGTCGGCCTTGTGGGCCAACTCCTGACCGACGGTTGGTTCATACGCTATACCCTCGGCGTCGTCGTGGGGCGTCCCTTCTTTCCGGACAAGGTCGAGCCCTTGGTCTTGTTGCTGATCAGCCGTGTACCCTTGTTACTGATGCTTTGCGGCTTGGAGATCAAGAAGTCGTTTCCTCGTTCGGGTTGGTCCGATCCGATTGCCTGGGCATTGCTGTGGGTCGGGCTGGCCAGCTTGTCCGTCTACCTGGGGCATGGCGGTCTTCTTAACGCGTTGATGCCCGTCTTCTTCTTACTATCTGTTCCCGCCGCCGTTCGGCTGTCGGACATGATCCGTGCCCGGCAGCACCGGGCGCTCGACCGTTCGATTGCATTGGTGGTACTGGTTGCTCAGCTCCTGCTGATCCAATACCTGGTTGTGCCCGAAACCCTGGACCTGGATCAGAAGATCCTCCCGTGGTACCTCCGCGCTGGCAAACTGATCGAGGCGGAGTTGCGCGACCCGAACGAGAGGGTCCTGGTAGGAGACCGAGTCTCGTTCGCCGTTCTCGCCGGGCGACCGGTATATGACTCGGTGGCTATCGCCAACTACGGCAAGGGGTATCCCGCTTTCCTGGGATGGCTCCGCGAAAAGATGCAGAAGCGGCTCAAACGTCAGTTCGCCGAGAGGTTCTTCGACAAGATCCTCATACCCAGGGAGGAAGTCGACCAACTGGAATCCGACATCGTGCAAACACTGCATGAGTCCTACAAGATCGAACGCGTGCTTCAGCCGGAGACGCATCTTCCGTTCTGCACGCCGATGCTGGTCTTCAAGCCCATCCGCTCGGCGACGCGCCCTGTTTCGATGCCTTCAAGACAGCATGGCGCAGACATACCTGGTTTGAACCGATCCCCCTTCCTCTCAATAGGCACAGCCTGTTGCAGTCACCCTAAACCCCGCCCCGCTTCGTCCGATTCGTGGACAGTGCGCGGTCCAACGTGGTAGCATGAAAAGTCGTCTGCGGAGAAGGAAAGTCTCGGCCAGGCCCGAAGGGTCTGGCGCGTCGTGCGACATTAAAACGCCGTAACCGTTCAGGCCCTGGGGCCGACGAGGGACGGGGCGGATTGTCCGGAGCG
>CAZQTW010000168.1:0-2477 GCA_964596165.1 uncultured Planctomycetales bacterium
GTAGGCGGTCGTGTTCTCGAACGTGATCGGGGTCGCGTTCTTGGTGAACCGCGGCCAGGGATCCGCGCCGGCGAAGTCCATGATGAAGCCGCTGGCGATCAGCTCGAACGGGCCTTCCGCGCTCTCGTTGGAGCCGTACAGCTCGAAACCGATGGGGTCCCGCTCGGGGGCGTCATTGGCCGTGGTGAACGTCATGCCGGTGACGATCGTGGCGCCGATGGACGGGGTGACCACGAAACCGGAGGCCGTCTCGTCGGGTCCGAAGTTGCCGCCGAAATTCAGGTACTTGGTGTTGACGTTGTTGTCGATCACCAGCGGGGGCAGCTCGCCGCAGGGCGAGTAGTTCTTGGCCGGGTCGCCGCCGCAGGGCAGGCCGCTCGGGATGCCGACAACCGGGTCGCCCGGGGTGGTGATGTCGCGCGGGCCCAGCAGGGCGTACGCGTCGGAATGCAGGCGAATCTCGCCCTTGCTCAGGGCGCGATCGTAGATGGCCACGCCGATGATCTGCCCGTCGAAATTATCGAAGTAATTGGCCGGATCGCTGGCGTAGTTGGGATCTTCGATGTTCGTCCCTTGAGCGCCGAAGCCGATGCCGACAACGCCCGACAACGTGATTGCCGCGTCGACGCTGGCTTTGTACTCACCGTTGACGTACAGGGCGGTCGTCTGTGTGGCTTCGCTGGAGACGAAGGTCAGATGGGTGGGGACGCCGGGGGCGGTGGGCACGCCGAAGTCCAGGTCGACCACGCCGAACAGGGTCGCGCCGTAGGTCTTGGTGTCCGGCCACTGCTCGTACTTGATGCCGGCCTTGGTGTCGCCGAAGTTGCGGCGGCCGATCAGGCACATGCTGGCCTGGGTCTCGTCCGGATTGCTCTGGACGACGAATTCGTAGGTGATCTCGCCGCCGAGGGCGCCGATGTCATAGAGGCCGTCCTGAACATCCGTCGCCAGGAACGTCGGAACGCTGGCTTTGGCGACGTTCTCCCACTGGGCCTTGGCGGCGCCGTCGATGCCCAGCATCAGGGCCTTGACTTCGTCCGCGTTCAGGGCGCGGCTGAAGAACGAGACATCGTCCAGCGAGCCGTTCATTCTGCGGGCGACCCAGTTGCTGTTGCCGTCGCCACCGAGCCAAATCGGGCCGTCCCAGACGGCGGCAGGATGTGCGACAACGTTGGCGGATTTCGCCTCGCCGTTGACGTAGAACGTCGCCTTGTCGGGGGCCACCGTCACGGTGCAGAACGTCCACTCGAAGGCCGAGTAGAAGGCGTCGCCGCGGTAGCTCCAGGTCGAGGAGGCGTCGTTCCAGTGGTAGGCCAGATGGCCGTCTGCCAGCAGGTTGAAGCCGCTGGCCTTGCCCGGGTTGCGGTGCATGATGATGGAGGCCCAGTCGGGCTGGGTGCCGTAGGGCAGGAACCAGCCGGCCCTCGTCGCCTCGGTCAGGGTCCGGCCCATGGCCGGGACTTCGACCAGCGTCGGAGCCACCAGGGTGACGGCGTTGCCGTAGACGCCGGGCGTCCAGGCGCCGTCGCCGTTGACGAACTTGCCGTCGTTGCCGTTGGCCGAAGAATCGCCTACGACCGCGCCGGCGCCCTCATCGCAGGCCCACCACCCGATCAGGGCGGGGTCGGCGATTGGATTCCACGCGCCGAATGCGGCGCTGGCCAGGATCAGGGTGAATAATACGATACTCGTGCCTCGTTTCCACATAGCAGTCCTCCTTCATCCAAAAATGTCATCGCCGTGCTTCGACCACACATCAGAGCACGCTTCCCTCCGCATGTTTGCTGCTGTGTTCCCGATACCACTGCGGTCTCCCCGGCGCAGAGAGACACCTCCTCTCGGGGCGCATACCATAAGAATCGTCAGGCGTCTGAGCCAACCTGCGGGCCGCTGCCGGTTGCGTTCCACAGACCACCCGGTGCCCGAGATTGCGGAATGTCCATCCTCCATCCCTCAACGGCGGATGGGACGATTGCGTTCTCCCCTTGCCATCACCTCCTTTCCGCGCAGGACCCCGATGGCGGTCGCGGCACGGGGACGGCAAGTGCCGTCCGCTGCGCCGGACAACCGTGGCTACGAGGCCGCCCGATCGTTTATCGAATGTCGGCTGGCTCGGTGGGGCAGGAAAGGGAGCACCGAAGGAATGACGCCGGACCCTTGCAGGCATTACCGGGCATGACCCATTCTCCACCTCAGAGAGCACAGGAATCTGCTAATACGGCAAAACCTATCCATCTCATTGTAGAATCCCGCCGGTCAAGGAGCAAGCAGAATATTGGAAAAGGTGATCGGAGGATCGGGTTGAGAACATGGGGAAAGGCGGAACGATGCCTGGGATGACGGCCATGTCCACGGTTTGCGGACAGGATGCCCGCCTCACAGGTGTGGGCGGAGCGGTCACGCGGAGGAAGTGCGCCCCCAAAACCTCCGCCGTGGCACCCGAGCGAGGCGTTCGCTTGTGGCGGTCCGGATCCCCG
>CAZQTW010000169.1:0-2362 GCA_964596165.1 uncultured Planctomycetales bacterium
GAATTGGTGGTCTGCTGGCGGTCGAGGAGACCGCCGCGGAAGGCAGCCCCAAGTATTGGTTCTTCTACGACGGGAACGGAAATGTCGGGCAGTTGCTGCAATACACGCCCGGCTCGCCACCGACCGTGGCGCTCGCGGGGCGATACGAATACGACCCCTACGGCAACGTCATCGGCCCGGACGAGGATGGGGACGGGCAGTGGCAAGACGATGCCACGGTGTACGCGCTCGCACAACCGTACCGATTCAGCACGAAGCCGCTTGATACCGAGACGGGGCTCATCTACTACGGCGGGCGCTATCTCCCCTTCCGCCTGGGCCGGTGGGGAAGTCGGGATCCGATTGAAGAGAAAGGCGCGCTGAATCTGTACGCTTTCGTTAGAAACGAGCCGGTCGCCAAGAACGACCCCGACGGTCGCTGTGTCATTGAACTGCGATGTGGGTCGGCTTGGGGATTTTTACCCGATCATTGTGAGTACGACATCGTCAGCAGCGCTGGGGGAGCAGGTACATGTGGCTGTGGACCAGGACCTTGTCCTTGCCTGAGCAGAAAGATCTCCTGTGTGGGCATGTGTCTCAACTGCTCGTTCGTCCGGGGCAGTCCATATAGCTTCGGAGCCGCTGATCAGACCAGAACGCTTCCCGAGTCGGCGTGCGACTGCCTGCGGAAGAGATGCAACGCCTATCCTGATACCACGTGTTACGACTTCCCCTTCAAGAACTCAAACACGGGTGCCGCGTGCCTAAATGAGAAGTGCAACCTTGGCTTCTCGGACCCCGGCGCATGGGGCTGGAATACGTGGGGCTGGAAATGTTCCGAGTTCTAACGCTTTTGCGCCAATCGTAGGGAGATTTCGTTTCGATGTGTCCATCCGAACAGGAGCCCCTGAGCAGCAAGCGTGGGGTCAGCATTCGTTGGGCTTCCTGGGCTGTGCTGCTGTTCGTGGGAATCGTGGCCCTGCTCAACATCGTCGGCGCCACGGTACTGCCCCTGGTCGGCATGGAATACTACTGCTGGAAATGTACAGATTGCGGCGCGGAGCTCTACTTCTGGCCCGCGGGGGATAAGGCGCTCGTTACGTTCCCTATAGCATACGCGTCACCCAGGCACGAATGGGTTTCCACTTCACCCGAGGCTCTGATGTTTTGGACTTGGTTGAATTCCGCGCTTCGCCGACCCGATCCTAGGGATGCCTTCCTGCGATCGCGGCCCACGAGTGACTCCCTTCTCGATGGCATCATCTCGGCGTATCTGGTTGAGAGTGAACCGTTGAGTGATCGGTGCCGTGGCGCACTAACCGTCGGACGGCCTTCAAGCGAGTCAAAGATGATTCAGTTGCGCGTTCGAGAGGTCGGCGAGGAAATCCTCGGAGGCTCCGTGGATGAGCGTCAGAGACGCCTCATCGAGGATCGTCTTCGACGCTTCCGGCTAGGAGCCGCAACAGGAGGGACGCAAAGCGGCGGGGAGGCTCTTGCGCCCACCACGATCACAAGCGAACCCAGACCAGTGATTGCGCCATGATATACTGCTACGATGCTCAGGGCCGGTTCGCGCGGATCACCGGCCCCGGCCTGCCGGCGTACGGCGTGGAGTACGAGCGGTTGAAGGACTGACAAGGCATCATCGTGAGCGATCTGGTGGCGTACGCTCGGTACAAGTCGAACTCCGAAACGACGCTGGCGAGCTGGCAGCGGGCGTACGAAGACACGCGAGACCTGCTCGACTACGTGGAGAACCGCACCGCGCCGGACCCGGACCCTCCGGTCTCGAAGTATGGCTACACGAACGATACCCTCGGCCGTCGCGTGACCGTGGAGAACCTCGGGAGCGCCTTCGGCACGCTGGTCTACGGGAACGACTACACCTACAACGACCGGAGCGAGTTGACCAAGTCGCACCGGTACGACGACCTGTACGGCGAGATCCCCGCCGCGCGGCGGCTCTATGACTACGACAACATCGGCAACCGCGAGAACGACACCGAGGGCGCCGCCACGCCCCCGGGGACGCGCTACACGACCAACGCCCTGAACCAGTACACGATGAGCCGGGGCTTCGTGGAATCGTTCGTCCACGACGCGGACGGCAACATGACCAAGAGCGGCCTGGCGGCCGGGGACTTCAACAGCGACGGCGACATCGACCTCGCGGACTTCAACGTGTTCCAGGACTGCTTCAACGGGCCAAACCAGCCGCCGAAGCCGGCCTGCACGACGCCCGCGGCGGACATCGACGGCGACACTGACGTGGACACCGCCGACTTCAGCCTGTTCCAGCCAGGTAGGGCACGCTATTGCGTGCCGATTCGCTCCTCCGGTACGTGCGCGGATGACCTGAGGCTGCGGTTCGCGTATGCTTACA
>CAZQTW010000170.1:0-2347 GCA_964596165.1 uncultured Planctomycetales bacterium
GGGCAGTCCCTCCGTTCTGGTAGTGATGAAATTCACAACATCTCATTCCTACCAGTCCAAGGGCTGCCCTTCAATGTGCGCATAAACACGGACGTTATCAGAAGAAGCGGCCGGGAAGGGAGCCGGGGCATCCGGGCACGTGTCGCGGCAGGATGGCTCGCGCAGAGACGCGGAGGCGCAGAACTGCGGGGTGGCGCAAAAGAAAAGCCCTCTCCCGTCACGGAAGAGGGCTTGATCTCTTGGCATTCACGATCAGCTCAGGTCTCTGGACCGTCTAGCCACGGCGTCGGATGACGCTCACACCAAGGACGGCGCTGAGTCCCAACCAAATCAACATCGAGCCCGGTTCCGGAACCGGATAGAAGGACACGTCAACGTTATCGAAGGCGTCGAATGGCGTGTTGGCCCCAAGCAGCTTATAGGGACCACCACCGATCCCCAGCAGGCTTCCAAGCCCGCTGAACTGCGCTTGCGTCTGTCCACCCAGTACCACATTATCGACGGGGATGGGAACATAAGTCCAAGACGTGTTATTGACGACGACATCCAGAGCGAAGTTCACCTGACCGCCCTGTGTGTTCTGAGTCAGATTGTAGATTGTGGCAATATCGTCCGATGCGCCCAAGCCGACAGGCACTTGCGAGGCAACCCAAAACTCATTGGCGCCACCGTCAACACCGAGTTCGAGAATCCGCGTGCCATCCATAGCCAGAGTGGCCAGGGCATCCTCATCGGCAAACGGGCCTACCCCAATATCTGCTCCCGCCGGCGGCTGCCCATCGTCAAACCCTGCGTTGGTCCGAGAGTAGTCGGGCGTTTGATCGTCGTACACGGCAATCATCGTGCCCGGAGCCCAGCTGGCCAGCTCGGCTGCGAGGTTCGGGAGGGTCCCGTTGGCGGCGATCGCCGCCCGAGCGCCCGCCGAAACCGGGCCAAAGATGAATACGGTCGAACCATTAGGGACCGCAACCTTGCCGATCACCTCGATGGCGGAAATGCCCGACATCTCGACGCCGTAGTCGCTCAAGTCACGACTGGTGCCTCCTCCGGTCAAGTCCTCCAATGTTGCCATACTGAAGACGGTGATCAACACGTCGCCAACGTCGACCTGTGACGAAGGCGCACCAGCGGGTTGAGTGATGTCGAAGAGGAACTCCGCGCTGTTGTCCGACGCCAGATTCAACTCCGCGTTGAAAAACAGGCTCGTCACCGTCGTAGCCTGCGAGGCACCGACCATACCGACCAGTGCCAGGGTCGCCATCAACACCACCAATCCTTTTCTCATTGCTTGCTCCCTCAGTGGAAAGAACCCTTCGGTCTTGTTTTCGCTCATTCGGGGGGGAACGCTCCTCGCCCCGACCCCTCTTTTACTGAATGCTATTTGCCGGAGCCCCCTTGCGCCTGACACTCGTTCCCAAGACAATTTCTTTCCCGACAACCTCCCGGGGCAGGCTTCCCACGTTGCTGGCCCGTGGATTTCCACCCGAAGGTGGGGGGCATGGACTTGAGCGGGACCCCGCTTCTAACCCCGCATGAACGCCTTGAGCTTGAACCGTAGCCGGTGGCGGCGTTGCCAGATGTTGGTGGGCGTGAGGTCTTCGGAGGGGGGGGTGCCTTCGAGCTCGGGGTCGGAGAGGAGGTACTGCTCCAGGAACTCCTGCTCCCGCTGGTTCAGCGTGGCGGTGAACTCGTCCAGGAGCGTGCTCACGGGCAACTGGGACGTTCGCTGGCCGGCCAGGAGGATGCGGCCGCCGGTGGCCTCGTGGGACCGGCGGCGACGCTCGGAGCGGAGGTACTGGAGGATCTCGTTGCGGGCGAAGCCCACGATGAAGGCCTGGAGCCGGCAGTCCCGTTGGGGGTCGAACCGGGCCAGCAGCCGAGCGTCGTCCCTCAGCAGGAGATACCACACCCGGGCGGCGATTTCCTCGACGAGATTGGGGTCGCGGATCTCGGTGGTCCCCAGCAGGTAGCGGACCGCCTTGATCAAGCCCGGGTGGCAGCGGTGGTAGAGCTGCTCCCAGGCCTTTTCCTCGCCCAGCAGGCAGCGGTCGACCAGTCGGCGGTCGTCCTGGGCCTTGCCGTCGGGGGGCGAGGGGGCAGAACCCTGCTTCATCGGCGCGGGCTGGGCCGCCGGGGCCGGAGCGTCGATCGGAGGCTTGGGGTTCTTCACGGGTAGGTCTTCAAAGCCACGTTAAGGGGACAGGCCCGTTTTCGCTACGCTTCGCCGCTCAGTGGCCACTCAGGAATCGCCTGAGAATGCCATTGTTGAATTCTCACGTTTGATAGGAGGCGACTCCTGTCGCCGAATGCCCAGGAGACGAGACCTTTTCGGCGACAGGAGTCGCCT
>CAZQTW010000171.1:0-2345 GCA_964596165.1 uncultured Planctomycetales bacterium
CGCACGGCCGCTTCATGCAACGCGACCCGGCCGAATACGCGGATAGCTACAACCTCTACCTGGGGATGGGCGGGAACCCGCTCTTCTGGGGTGATCCTAGCGGCGCGTCGTACGACGCATTCCAGGACGACGTGGACGCGCTAATTGGAGATCTGATGGCCCATCGCATGGTCGCCTTGGAGTACATCGCGGCGGGCGCGCGGATGGCCGAGATGGGTATGCAAGCATCTCTGGCCATGATGCAGATGTATGTCTCGATGGCCTCACCCGTGGCCGGCCTGGCGATGTCGGTATACGACCTCTATGAGGATCGAAGCCTGACAAACGTCGGGGGGGTCGTGCTGTCCGCCACGGGATTGGGCGGCTTCCAGGGGATGCTCGCCAAGCTGGGACCTTCGCTGGGGCGCTGGGGGAAGCGGTTTGCTGCGTTGGCGAATCGCGGAGGTGCCGCAGTCGTCGAGCGGCTAAAGGGACCACTGCACCACATCCTACCCAAGTTCCTCGGCGGATGGGACATCGCAGAGAACGTCACCAGGATACCGAAGCGGGCGCATGAGTTCTTCCACGCGGCGTTGCATGATGCCCTGCAAGCCCGCAAAGTTCCCCAACGCCTGCTGGGAGGACCAACCGGATCTGCCAAGCACTGGGAAGAGGAGTTTATCGCCGACCCGACACTACGGGATACGGCATGGGACGCACTTAAGGAGGCGGCCCACTATACGGATTCGCGTTTTGGTACTACCCTGGTTGATCAGGTGTTTGAGCTGTTGGGACGAGGCTTCTTCGGGCCTGTCGTGAAATGAGGAATACAGTGACCACATCGCGAAGCGCCGACGAATCGTGCTGCTATGTTCTGCGGACCCTGAGCGACGGACCTGCGTTTCCGACCCCAGACTGGTTGGATTGGGCAATGGACCATCTGTTGTGCCGGATCTGCAGGAGGCTCAAGCCAGTCACAGGCTGCGTCAACGCGGACGTAGAGGGAATAGTAGATTCAACTGCAGCGCTGAACTTTGTAAGGGGTTTTCCCTTTGTCGAATACGGAAAGCGCAGTTTTCTTGCTCTATTTGGCGATTGGCTTAACGAGGGCGCGTACGTTGGCAGACTGGTTGATGTGTATGGGACAGAGTTGCGGGAGTACGCCACATATGTAGCCAGAGGAACCCCCGTCATACTCCGGGGCGGTCCAAGCTCCGAATACAAGGGTCGATGCTCCGCATGCGGGCAGGTTGTTTACAAGACGATTGGAAGCCCGCTTCACACAATGAGGGTTGGCTTGGCCGACCGGGATTTGTGGGTATTGCAGAACGGCTCACTCATGGTGAGTTGGCGGCTGTTTAGCCGCGTCGACCGCAAGCGTTGGAAGAAGCTGTCGGTCGCGAAGGTTCGCATTGTGGACGAACCGTTGGACGGCTACCCGGCGGAGTTGTAAAGACGTGGATCAGTTCGCGGAGGGTGTGGGAGACCATGAGCGGTGACGAGCATCGAGACAGGTTGCTCGAAATGATCCGGACTTTGCTGGGAGGGCGGTCCTCATACGATGAGTTCGCCGACGGCTTTTGGAACTACTACCTGAAGGAGGTTCCGTCCGGGGCGTTGTCTGAACGTGACGATGCCTTCTTCGAGGCGATACAAGAGCACATCGACTTGACGAAGGAAGAACCGGACGCCGAGGAGCAATGCGAGCAGGGCTACAAGACGCCGGAAGAGTTCGTTGAGTGGCTTCGTGATCGCATGGTGGAATACGACAGCGGCCAGGAATTGGATCTTGACTGGTGGGCCTGAGAGGGATCGCAGCCTGGAGCTGAAGACATGGACGGAATTGAAGGGACGCTGTCCGAGGTTTCTAGAGCAGATGTAGTTTGCTGATCGGTGTGGGGAGCCGTGCCAAACTGGTGACGGATGGCTACCAACTGAAAGCTGATAGCTCGACGTCTGGAGGTCTTTCGATGAAACGGAATACAGGCATACGCATGGCGGCGGTTGGAATCTCTTTTTGGGCATTGTCCGGTCGTGCCTGGGGGGACTCGGTGGTCGTTCGGCTGGTCAATCTCGGCTCGGCGACGGTGACGTCGGGTACGCCGTTTGAGCTGCGGGTGGTGGCCGACATCACGGACGTTCGCCTGTCGGCCGTGGCGTACGACCTGAGCGTGACCGGCACCGGCGACGCCCGGGCCTGGCTCAACTATCGCTCGGCCGACCCGAACGAAATCAACGGCCTGACGTACATCTCCGAGACGCTCCAGTTCCCGTTCGAGAACAACCTGGCGCACAATTTCGCGGCCGGTGCCCAATCCGAGGTGATGGCGGATATGGACTACGACGACGAGCCGGGCGGCGAATCG
>CAZQTW010000172.1:0-2318 GCA_964596165.1 uncultured Planctomycetales bacterium
GGAGGGGGGGACATTCTACTTTGCCGTAAAACTAGAATGTCCCCTTTTCTCCCGTCTTTCAATACGCCAACGTCTATCTGGGTCTGGTCATGCTGCTCGACACGAAGACCGACCTCGTCGACTGCGAGTTGGCGTGGAGCCCGGATACCGTGCGGTGGGATCGCGTGTGTCCGGGTGTGCCGTTGATTCCGCGCGGACCGCAGGGGAGCTATGACGGCGGTTGCATCTACGCGGCCGCGTCTCCGATCGTCCTCGACGGCGAGATCCGCCTCTATTACGGCGGCAACAACGCCCCGCACACCACATGGCGCGACGGGTTCTTCTGCCTGGCTCGGCTTCGCCCGGACGGCTTCGCGGCGATGGAGCCCGTCAAGTCGGACACAGTAGGGGTGATTGTCACCAAGCCGATCCTTCTCACAGGCGAGGACTTGCGCATCAGCGCCGATGTTGCCGGCGGCGGCTCCGTACGGGTGGGGGTCGAGGGCGAGAGCGGACTCAGTGTGGACGACTGTGAGCCCATCGCCGCGAACGTGACCGATGGCATCGTGCGCTGGAAGAAAGGACGCGGCTTGGCTCCATTCATCGGCAAGTCCGTGCGGCTGCGCTTTGAGCTTCGCGCGGCCGGACTCTACGCGTTCGCTGGGTAAACCGGATTCCCCACAACAGGCAAGGACACAGCCTCAGTCCCGAGCCCCCTTGCGCCCGAACGTCCGGGTCCTGAAGGCACAGGCCTCTCGACACAGACCGAGCAGTTCACAAAGGGGTTTGCGAAGGCCTTCCATTCCGGCGCCGGTTTTTTGAAGGTGAACGATGCGGTGTGCGACGGCACCGATTGCGTCATACCCGTACCCCTTGGCCGACGACCTGATCTCGCGGCAGAGTTGCGCAAGGCCCGAGATGTCGCCCGCCCGCTCCGACTCCTCGATCTTGCGGAGTCGGATTTCCAGCCGCTCCAGGTATCGGAGAATGAGCGGCCGCATGCAGCCGTCGGCCCAGCGGTCGCTGACGAGCAGACCGGCACCGGGGTTGGACGAATCCTTTCGAGGGAGATGCTTGCTGAGCAGAGCCGACAGTTGGTCCAATGTGTAAGGTTTGACGAGAGACGGCGTGCTGTCCCGTTCAGAAGGTCGCGTGGCGGTGCGTTGCTCTTCGGTTGTCAGATGAAAGATCGGGCCCGTGTAACGCAGCGCACGGAGCGCCTCGGTCAGTTGCGCGGCGCTGCCGTCCGGCAAGTCAAGCACGGTGATGACGGCGCCGAAGGAGACCTTTGCAACGAGTTCCAAGGCCGTCTTCGTGTCGGAGGCCGTGTGAACGTGCAGGTTCAGCCTGCTCAGCCAGTAGGCCAACAAGTCGCGATCGTCCACGTTGTCGTCGACGCAGAGCACCGCGTCATAGGGAGGGGACGTGTTCTCCACCGGCTGTTCCGGCTCCAGCCTGCTCCCGACCACGAAGTTGGCCAGGTCAATGAGCTGGCTGAATTCCGCGGCTACCTCGTGCACGTGCCCCTCGATGTGTCTGCAACGAACGATTCTGGACGGCAGAAGAATCGGTTCGTTGTCAACGGTGTACAGCGTGATCTCGCATTCCGTGCCGGTGTGGACAAAAGCACCGTGTAGGAATGCGAGCCCTCTGGCGCTGATGTTCCGGGCCTTGACACGGAATTGCCCACCCGATCCTCCCGGATGCCTCAACTGGATCACGGGGTCTCTGGCCGGCCGATATCTGAATCGCCTGTATTTCCGGAGCTCGGCGCCCTTGCAGGGGCCGCATTGCCGATCCATGTTCACGAGGATCTTTTCGAGATGGCCATCAGGCACACGAAGCAGGTCCAGGCACATCGGGTTGGTTGCTATCGGGTTCAACAGGCAAATCCCTTGAGAAGGCGGCACAACCCTATGATCGCCATGATTCCTATCGACTGGTTCAAGACTTAACTTGATGGCACAGTTGATGTTAGTGTTTGGTCCGATAATACTGCATAGGCAGTGTGCGTAGGAACTGGTCTGATCGTTCGGAGGCGGTCTTTGACCGGGTGGTCTTGGGGGAAGGCCGCCGCGAGGACCCCCACGACAACTCCGACGTCCCAGGCTCGATCCGCATGTACGGGGTTTGGTTGGCTCATCCTAGAACGTTGTCCTCTGCTGCGGACGTTTGCTCCCAGCGCGGCGGGACTGCATCCTCGGAATCGACCTCGGCGGGGCTCTGGCGGTCGGCGAATCGGGAGGATCAGAGCTTGCCGTGGTCGCGAAGCACCTGTACCAACCGCTCGTTGAATTCATGCTGCTTGGCGTGGTCGGGGTATCGACCTTCTCGTTGGT
>CAZQTW010000173.1:0-2254 GCA_964596165.1 uncultured Planctomycetales bacterium
CGCCGCAGACGGTGACGGTCTACGACTTCCGCGCCCGCTTCTACGACCCCACGCATGGCCGCTTCCTCCAACGCGACCCCGCCGAATACGCGGATAGCTACAACCTGTATCTGGCGTTCCTGGGGAATCCGCTGATTAGCGGTGACCCCACCGGACTGACTAGCTACCTCGACATTGCGGCTACGGGGGGTGTCGTGGGGATGCTGATGGGTGCACTCGGCAGTGCCCTACATGGCGGAACCATAGATGACATCTTGGCGGGTGCAGTGGGCGGAGGCGTGGCTGGACTTGTTGGAGCGCCAGCCTTCGCGTTCTTGTCCGGTGCAGGAGTCCTTGGCTGCATGGTAGCAGGGGGGACGGCCGGTGTGGCCGGAGGCTTTGTTGAGAGCTACGTTCGAAGCCGGGACCTTGAGGCTGCTCTGACGGACTCGTTTGTCGGTGGCATGATCGGTACTCTTACAGGAGGCTTGGGGTACTATTTCAGCTCGGCATCGCGCTCAGCGTGGCGACTAACGGACCCGTTTGCTCGCGGCAAGGCATTTCATACTAAAGGAGCCGGAAACCTGCCTTTTGGCTTCAAGACCTTCGACAATATGGACTGGCAGACGGGACTTGCGACGAGTAAGAAGTCCCTGGATCTGAGGGACCCGACGTACCGAGACACCCCGAAGAAGGTGTACAGCAAGGTGACTGCGTATATGCGCGAGACCCTGAGATTCACACGATGGCATCAGGAAGGAATGTCCCTCAGCGCCCTGCAGATTAGGGCGCGAGAGATTGAACTCCTCGTGCCACCTGGATCAATGACATCGGCGCAGTGGATGGAACTGCAGAGGGCATCCCAGTATGGTCAACAGCACGGGGTGGCACTGAGAATTGTGGAGACATGGTGAATGCAGTGGGTGGTGGTATATCGACTTGGGAAGACTATAGCGTTTTGTCCACAGACGCTTACCGAGACCCTATTCCGGTACTGTGCGGAATCGCCGACTTTCATCCATGCGGATCAGTCGGACGCGAAAATCGGAGAGGCCCTCGTTCGCGCGTTGGAAGCTTCAACGTCACGCGTCTCACATCCGAACCCGGATGAACTGAAGAGGTCGGTCCAACGACTCATAGAGCCGCTTGGCTGCCGGAGCTGGAAGGCATTTATGCGAAGGGATTCCCTTTGCTGTGATGTTGTGGAGCAAGGGTCGACACTGCGATTCGGGCCGAATAGGAATGCTGGGAGGGGATTTGAGGGTGTCGAGGAGTGGGAGTTCACTGTTCCGAAGGATTCGCCGGTTGAGGCGCTGGGAGCGGCGCTCGTGAGGGCGTTCGACATAGCGAGGTAGCCGCGTCTCAGCAGAGGGGTGTCGCTTGCGAAAGAGGAAGGAACGTAGTGGGAGTGTCGGGACGCGTTCCGCCCCCATACCGGATAGGATCCGGAGGTGGCCACCTACATCTCCCGAGCAGATGAAGCCTGATGATAGCTATGGTGGATGATGTGAAAGTGAGAACTGATGGCTGAAAGCTGAACGCTGACGACTGATAGCTCGACGTCTGGAGGTATTTCGATGAAACGGGACGCAGGCATACGCATGGTGGTGGCTGGGATGTCCTTGTCGGCATGGTGCAACTGCGCCTGGGGGAACGCGGTGGCCGTTCGCCTGGTCAATCCCGGCTCGTCGACGGTGACGTCGGGTACGCCGTTTGAGCTGCGGGTGGTGGCCGACATCGCGGACGTTCGCCTATCGGCGGTGGCCTACGACCTGAGCGTGACCGGCACCGGCGATGCGCGGGCGTGGCTCAACGGCCGCTCGGCCGACCCCAACGAAATCAACGGCCTGACGTACATCTCGCAGACGCTGCAATTCCCATTCGAAAACAACCTGGCGCACAACTTCACGGTCGGCGGCCAATCCGAGGTGATGGCGGATATGGACTACGGCGACGAGCCGGGCGGCGAATCGGACGGCATCGAGCCGAACACGAACGTGGTGCTCGAAACCATAACGATCACGCCGACGGGCACGGGCTCGCTGACGATCACGCTGTCGAACTTCACGGCGGTATCCACAGAGGTCGACCCGAACGGGGCATTCTTCGACACGATGACGATCGAGGCAAACCAGGTGTCGGTGACGGTGAATGGGCCGGCGTATTACTGGTTGTCGACGGGGGTGAATCGGCCGGATAAGGGCCAGATCGTGTTCGACCCGGCGCCGAGGACCAGGCCAGGCAGGCGATGGGACGACCTTGCGCACGCACCAGG
>CAZQTW010000174.1:0-2217 GCA_964596165.1 uncultured Planctomycetales bacterium
GCGCCTTCCGCTAAGGACTGACTGGCCGTCGCCACCTGCGCCGAGGCGTCGTTCAACTGCTCGGCCCCCTCATCCAGGCCGGCCGCAACGCGTGTGAGGACCCTGATAATGCTTCGTGCCACAACGTAGGCCAGCACTAGTGCACCCAGAATGCCGGCCAAGCTAACCCCGATTACGCCTGCCCGGCTGGTGTTTGCCTGGCTCGAAATGGCCGCATTACGCGATTCTGCGGCGTTGTGGGCCTTCTCGACGATCTGCCCAAGCAGTCCTTGAACCTCTTTCAAGGACGGCGACGTCTTGGCGGCGAAGACTTCCTGTGCCTTCTCAAGACCGGCCACTTTCGCGGCGTTCAAGGCAATCACCTTGTCGATCTGATCGCACGTCGCGTCCGCGTAAGACGATGTATGCTTCACACAGTATTGGATGGCCTCGGCGCGTTTGCCGTCCGCCAACAGCTTATTGATCTCAACCGCGCCGGCGTGGAGCTTATTGTGCGGTTCCTCGACTGCCGCAAGAATGCGGTCCAGTTCCGGATCGTCCTTCCGCATCTTCCGAACCGCGTCGGAGTAGTACCATTGTCCAAACGCGCACTTGCGGGGATCCACCTGCACGTCAACCTGTTTCTTCGTCTGATCGAGCAGCGCGTTCATTACCTGGCGAACCCAATCGATGTGGTCCACCTTTCGCTGCTTCAACTCCGCGTTGAGGGTCAAGTCCGCCTGCCGAAAGTGCCGTGCGATTTCGATGGCGGATTCATGCAGGCAACGGTGGGGCTTCTCGATTGCCGCCAGTGTCTCGCGGATCTCGGGCACCAACGATTCGGCCTCCTTGCGCCCTTCGCCGTAGTACCACTTGCCGAACGCGCACTGAGTCGGGTCGGTCTGCACGTTCAGCTTGGTCACTTGCCTGTCGGTAAACAGGTCACTGACCGCCTTGGCCCACTTCAGGTGGTCGACCTCTCGCTGGACGATCTCGTTTTGCAGCACATTGCATGCGATCGCCTGGCCGAGGTTGGACACAACCCCGTTGAAACCGAAAACCGCCCATCCACCCACGATCGCCAGCGCGAACAGGGCGACCCCAAAGCCCGCCGCGATCCGCCGACCCACTGTCCATTTCTTGTTCATCATCGTTCTCCGGTATCTCTTTGGCGAGCCCCGTGGCCCCCGGACCATCCGGAAGCCATCATATTCCGCCTCTCCTCCTGTCCGGCAATTGGGTCGGACTGAGATAGGGGGCTCTTCATCGTGGGTTTCCACGCGTCTGATAAAGCACGAGTGGAAACGCTGTCATGTGCGAAAGGGGCCTGTGGTTTTTTCTTCAGGCACGTGAGGACTACCCCTCAACGGGTGGTTCAAAACGGTCCGCGTTGCGCAAGAGCGGTAGCCTCCATGGGAGGATTAGGGAGACGTGTCGCACACGAATGGTTCAGACCGTCCGCAAAGAGAAACGGCGTCCGCTTCTGGATGGACGCCGCCTCTCTCAGGAGAACATGAGATTGGATCTATCGCCGATCGACCACCGTCCGTGGGACGACGTGGCCGATTAGACTGCCGTGCCGATTGCCCGCACGTTCATGACCTGGCCGTCGGTCAACACCTTGTCGATGTCCAACAGGATCTCAGGGCCATACTCCTCGTTGGCCAGCCTGAAGGTCAGAAACCTCCCGCCGAGCTTTTGCTTCGCCGATGCGTGCTCTTCCATCAGTGTGGCTTGCATGATCATGAGTCATCTCCAAGGGACGGCCGTTGGCCGGCCCATCCTGCTTCACGGGCGGATGGCCTTTCACCCGACGGGCGGGAGACAAAGGGGCATTCGGCTCGCCACCCGTCGGGGAACTGCCTGGCGCTGAAGGCTGTTAGAAGTTGTGAAACGCCTCATCCGAGTTGGAATGGGCACCCGCCAGTTCACTTTCGGTCGCATCTATTTCGGTGTCGGCATTCGACTTGCTCGTCGAGTGACGCAAGCCGGACAACTCCAGATGAGCGGGGCGATGAGAGGGCGCCCCCGACTTTCCGGCCGACACGTGCCGCGCGCCGGCGCTCTTGTTGATACTTCCACCGACCAAGGCCACCAGTTCCTCCACCATACCTTTGACGGTCTGCGCCTGGGCGTTCAGTTCCTCGGCCGCCGAGGACGATTCCTCGGCATTGGCGGCCGTCTGCTGCGTCACCTTGTCCATCTGGGCAACGGCCGTGTTGACCTGATCCACGCCCT
>CAZQTW010000175.1:0-2172 GCA_964596165.1 uncultured Planctomycetales bacterium
GTTCTGGAATCGACGTCATTCTGTCGGAACCCTACTTTGGCATTCAGCCCTTTGGGGGTGCCTTCAGCTTTTCCCAATCGGCCAGGAAACGCTTCAGGCCAATTTCAGTGAGCGGGTGGTCCAAAAGTCGCGTGATAACCCCATAGGGGATGGTCGCGATGTCGGCTCCCGCAAGGGCCGCCTGCGCGACGTGCAGCGGATGCCGCAGGCTGGCGGCCAGGATCTCGGTTTTGAAGTCGTAGTTGTCGTAGATCTGACGGATCTCGCGGATGAGCTCCATGCCTTCCTGAGCGATGTCGTCCAAACGACCAAGAAACGGGCTGACAAACGTCGCTCCGGCCTTGGCGACGATCAGGGCCTGCACCGGCTGAAAGACCAGCGTCAGATTGGTCTTGATGCCTTCGTCGCGGCAACGGACACAGGCCTTCACGCCCTCGACAATCGTCGGAAGCTTGATCACAACGTTCGGCGCCACCCTGCTCAGTTCGCGGGCCTCGCGGAGCATGCCCTCACAGTCAGTGCTGATCACCTCGGCCGAGACCGGGCCGGGCACGATCTCGCAGATCTCCTTGAGCAGCGGCATAAAGTCGCGACCCTCCTTGGCGGCAAGTGAAGGATTCGTGGTGACGCCGTCCAGCACCCCCATCTCGCGGGCGGCCTTGATCTCATCGATATTGGCGGTGTCGATAAAGAATTTCATGCGTCATTCCCTCGCGGATTATTGGAACTGCGTCGAAGACAAACCACAACCGTCCCGCCTCTTGCCATTCCCTCCGCCATCATAGATACGGATCTAACCTATTTGCCGTCAAGCGATTCCCGCAACAAAACCGTGGCCCTCTTCGGCGTTGACGTCTCGGGGGACCACCCAGACGAATTCTTGCCCACAGACCCGTCACATAAATCCCGACAAATGGGAGACAGGGACAGGTCCATCTGTTCACAGGAGATCCCGCCGATGTCCACATTCAGCGCGGACGACGTGCTCGCACTGGGAATCACGCAGGAGCGTAGTGCGGCCAGACTCTACGCGGAGGCCGCTCGCAAGACGACCGATGAGGCCTGCAAGGCCCTCCTGGCCGAACTGAGCCAAATCGAAATGACCCACGAGAAGATCCTGCTGACCATGCGCGAACGGCTGACCGGTGGCCAACAAAGGCTATCTCAGTCGCCCGAGGCGCAGGTGCCCCTCGCCGCGCTGGCCGGGGGGCCTTTTCTCCCCTTCAAGATCGATCCGAACACACGATTGACGGGCAACGAGACCACCGACGAAATCCTGCGGATCGCCATCGCGTTCGAGGAGAACGCCGCTATCCTGATGACCGCGCTCAAGGACAGAGTCCCGCCGGAGGTTGGTCAGCATACGGTTGACGCGCTGGTCGCCGAAGAGCACAAACACCGGGAGCTCCTGGTCAACCGACTCGCGATCTACCAGGCCGGGCAACCCGCCGGACGGAGACGTCGAAGAGGCTTCTTGTCGAGACTCTTTCGCACCGATCGGTCTTCGACCCACAATGCCGCCGCACGGGTCGGGTCGCCATCGTAATTTCAGCGGCGAAGCCGACCGCCGTCGGGTTCGCGTGACTTCCCCCAATCCGGTGCGATCGTTACCTGAATGCAGCAAACTTTACCAAAGGGCGTCCGATTTCCTAGGTCGTGTATTGCCGACCAAGAAAGTTTATTGTCACCACCAGCGGTCTGGAGTACTGGATATAATCCTACTTGGAATGTGTAAATCGTTTCGAGAAACGCCAATAGATTAGCGTCATTTCGCAAAAATCCAGCATTTACACCTTGCCTTAGCATTATCGGACGTGTATATTGTAGTAGTTGACATCTCGGGAGAGTGGTGCCATGGCAATTAACGCCATTCAGGCTAGTTTCTACCCCCCCCCCCAATTAAGACAACACAACGGCTGTTTTCGTTGCATTCGGTGCGTAAGACGCTCGGACATCGACCTTGGTTTGTCTGAGGAGTGGTTCCGATGATGCGCAAGAGATCTAGGCGGGCGTTTCTGCCGGTCGGCTTCGGTGTCTTCTTTGTGGCGGCTGCCGCATTCATCGGCGAGGTCCGCGCGCAAGAACCGGACAAGGGCACCGACGGTGTACTGTCCCTCCCTCTAGCCCGGATTATTCACACTGGCCTCTTTTTTACGACCTCCTTGTGGGTTA
>CAZQTW010000176.1:0-2006 GCA_964596165.1 uncultured Planctomycetales bacterium
CCGTTCTCGGTCTACACGCTCCTGAACCACGGAGGCGATTGGGCACAGGCCGCCAGTTCTCTGCGGCTCTCTGGCTATGGCGGCGATTCTCTGCTGGACAGCACCCGAGGCGTGGACATCTCCGGCATCATCGACCAGAGCCAAGCCGATGTGGCCGACAACACCGACACCTCTTCAGCGGTGCCAGAGATTCCCGACCCCGGGCCGATGCCGCCGGAGATGCTGCGGATGCCAGGGTTTGTCAGCGAGGTGATGGACTACTGCCTGACGACGGCCCCATACCCGAACCCCGTCATGGCCTTCGCGGGAGCGCTATCACTGCTGGCGTTCCTGGCTGGGCGGAAGGTCCGTGACTCGGGCGACAACCGCACCAACATCTACCTGCTGGGCTTGGCCCATTCGGCGGCCGGCAAGGATTGGCCCCGCAAGGTCAATACTCGCATCGTCCACGAGGTCGGCATGGCCAATTGTCTCGGCGAACGTTTCGCCAGCGGCGAAGGCATCCAGGATGCGCTATTCCAGACGCCAAGCATGCTGTTCCAGACCGACGAAATCGATGGGATGCTCCAATCGATCAACAAGGCCAAGGACGCCCGGCACGAAGCCATCATGTCCACACTGCTGACGATGTACTCGTCGGCCAACAGCGTCTTTCCCATGCGCCGCAAGGCGGGCAAAGAGTCGCCCGGAGTCATCAATCAGCCCAACTTGGTGATCTTCGGCACGGCGATCCCAAACCACTACTACGAGGCGCTGTCGGAGCGGATGCTCACCAATGGCTTCTTCGCCCGCATGATCATCCTGGAGGCCGGGCCACGTGGCACGGGCCAGGAGCCGAGCATCCGAGACCTCCCGCCGCGCGTACTGGCGACGGCCAAATGGTGGGCGGATTACCGGCCCGGCACGGGCAACCTCGAAGACTGGCATCCGGTCCCTGCGGTGATCGAGCACAGCGACGAGGCTCGGCGCGTGCTGGTCGAAACGCGCCAGCAAGCTGAAGCCGAGTACAACACGGCCGAGAGCAAGAGTGATCCGGTCGGCACCACCGTCTGGGGCCGCGTCAGTGAACAGGTCCGCAAGCTGGCGCTGCTATACGCCATCAGCGAGAACCATCAGTCGCCATGTATCGGCCTCGCAGCGGTCCAATGGGCTTCGGCGTTCGTCATGCACCAGACCCGGCGGATGCTGTTCATGGCCAGTCAGCACGTTGCGGAGAACCCGTTCCACGCTGAGTGCCTCAAGGCGGTGGAGAAGCTGCGTAAAGCGCCTGGCCACACGCTGCCTCACAGCGTACTGCTCAAGCGGATGAAAATGGATGCCAAGAGCTTCGGCATGCTCATCGACACGCTGCTCCAACAAGGTGACATCGAGCCCGTCGAAACCAAACGGGCTGGCTGGCCGAATCGCGCCTATCGCCTGACGGGCGGGGTGAATCTTGACGGTGAAACATCGCCAGGGGGTGAAACATGAACGGCCAAAACCAGCTCATGATTCCCCAAGATTCACCCAAGATTCACCTCGTGGGGGTGAATCTTGGAAACCGCGAAAAGAGCGTGAAAACAAAGAAAACAACAACTCACTCTTCATGTTTCTCTCTTTCACCCCCACCCCCTCGCGCGATGCCTGCCCGCGCATTTTCGCGTGTGTACGCGAGGGGGTGGGTGAAAGGGTGAATCTTGCGATTAGGTACTTCCCGGCCAGCGCCTCGGAAGATGGCGGCGGGAACAGTCACCAGCATAGGCAGAGTTTGTTTTGGCTGTCCGTTTTCTGACCACGACACACAACGCACACGGAGGTGCAACCATGACGACCAGGACGTTCGATGTCGAATTGCGGCCCATCGACGCAATCCGGCCGTATCCGGGCAATCCCCGCGTCAATGACGACGCCGTGGACGCCGTGGCGGCAAGTCTGAAGGAGTTCGGCTTCCGTCAGCCGATCGTGATCGACGCCGAGGGCGTGATCATCGCTGGCCATACCCGCTGGAAGGCGGCGAAAAAGCTCGG
>CAZQTW010000177.1:0-1996 GCA_964596165.1 uncultured Planctomycetales bacterium
ACAGTCTGTCAGTCATGCACGCGCGCATCGAAAAGTAGAATGTCCCCTTTTGTTCCCCTTTCAGCCCATGTCGTTACGTCCTGCCACCTCAATCCTCTCGCGTACGTTCTCAGGAGTTGGTGACTGTCCCCTATTTCTACGTCCTTCCACCTCGCTTCTCTTCGCTTCCGGCCTCAGAAATAGATGACTGTCCCCTATTGTTGTTTGTGATCCTAGAAACAGGGTGAGTATCTTCTATTCCCCAAGGCGAAGCTGTCGATATGTCTTCATCAGCGAGGAATTGGGTAATGCTCTCAACTAATCCCGGGAGGTAGGACTGATCCGTAAGAAGACCACCAAACCGGAAGTCTATCCCAGCCTCCACCGGAGAGTGGGGCAGTACGTTGCCCGGCACATAGTAGGCTGCATTGGATAGCCTTCCGCGTACGGACACGATTCCACGGCCTGAATGCTCCACTGTGAAGTTTAACTGAGTGTGCTGGTCCTGACTCTCTAGAAGTGCCGTGCCCAAAAGCGACTTGTGAATCTGTTGAACCGCCTTCACAAACTTCGCAAGATCGTAGCCCAGAAGAACGCACGGAAAGACGAATTCGCAATGGTTGAACAATCGGAGATGTATGGTAACCGCAACAGTGCCATGTTCAGTCTTTCGCATGTCCAGGACTATTTCGCCGTGTTCGCCACAGTACTCGCCTTTGAACTCGATCCTCATGACGTCACTCCATCTAATACCTCGGCTCGATGGGCGGTTGCCCGCCACCGGGATTGCCCCCGCCACTCATATGTAGACTCTTGCACGAGATGCCGGACCTAATCCATTTGCAGCAACTGCAGCAGTTGATGCTGTAGGTTCTCATCTGAACCTGTGAGCCGCCCGTCCAGAACGCCACATTACAATAGTAACGGGTGCCTGGCGCGCCTCCCGGACAGTTGGTGGCGGGCCCCGACTCCTTGCACTCCTGGACAAACGCGCGCCCGCCGGCCGTAGCGGCATCGGTCAAAGCCGACGTCTCTGCAGCACTGTGCGGGTCGGAAGGCCCTGTGCACTTCATCCAGGTCGGATGGCGCTTGCTGCACAGACAACGCATCGCCCCGCGTGCGATCTCCTCGGCCGCCTCTTCAGCCTCCTCGATTGCAGCCTCTATTGCGTTCTGGACTGCTCGCGCGCACGGCGGTGTTGCGATGCAGGCCGCTAGGGACAACCCAAAGGCTGCCGCAACCCCTTCCGCTATCCCAATGCCACCTCCGACCACGATGACGATAGGAACGACTTGACCGCTGGGATCCGTCAACACCATCGGCATCCCCTTCACATACTGATAAAGGTTAGCACCATCCTGGTACCCAATCGCATCTCGTTGCCCAAACCTCCCCCAATCCGGCAGAAGGAATCGAGCCCGATAGTCATAGAGTTGTAGCCCCGCGTAGTCATCGGTGAAGTGGTGTGGCGTGCCGGCGTCTTGTTTATCGAAGACGTCCAGGCGGCGACCGGTGAAGAAGAACGGGTTGCCGACGCGACCGACGACCATGGAACCGGTGGTGAGGACGCACCCGGCTGACACAGCCGGGCTCTGTGGGCGACGTGGGGGATTTCCCGCGCCGTTGTACGCATCGGCGAACAGGACATAGTCGCTGCCGTCCACGTCGCCATCGCCATCCAGGTCCGCACGCCAACCGCGCGGACCGTTCGGCGCCTGGCCGGAACCTCCGTAGGCGTCGAGGAACACCGTCAGATCGTTCTGATCGACATCCCCATCGCCATCGAAATCCGCCGCCCACGGCAAGACGGCCACACGCTCCATGTGGACCTTCCCGTACGCGTCGTAGTCGTACCGCTCCACCGGCCAGCCACGCTCATCCGCCAAACCGGCCACCGTGTACAGGTCCTTCAAGAGGTAGGGCACCTCGTTCTGCCCTAACGCATCGTCGTCAGGCTCGAACACTCTGTCAGTGATTCGTGCGATCATCGAAAAGTAGAATGTCCCCTTTTGTTGCC
>CAZQTW010000178.1:0-1996 GCA_964596165.1 uncultured Planctomycetales bacterium
GTGTCGCCTGCTGGCGATTTCCAGGACCGGTTCGCTTCTGGCCGGGGTGCTCTATGGCTTCAGCAGCTACGCCATTACGAAGGTGGAATTCCCCCCCGAGCTCGCGAGCGCGTCATGGGCGCCCCTCGTTCTGGCCGCGTTCATTCATTGGCTGCGACACCGTGGCCTCCGGTCCTTTCTGTTGATTGCCGTTGCGCTTTGCCTGCAGTTCCTGGCCGGTTTTCCGGAGATCGTGGCATTCACCGTCCTGGGCCTGATCGTCCTCGCCCTGTTTGCCGGAGTAAGCGACTGGCGAGCCCGCGGGGAGCTGTGGCGGCCGGCCGTGCCGATCGTGGTTCTGGGGGGAGCCGGCGTGGTTGCGGTTCTTCTGTCAATGGTCCAGTTTCTGCCGACCTGGGAAGCGATCCGCCTCTCGATACGAGGCGAGGAGGTGCAGATCCGGCTGGACTTGACGTCGCTCCACCCGCTGGCGGTCTTCTCCCTCGTCATGTCCACGCTATACGGAGCCGGCGACACGTACTGGGCGCCGTCCTGCCGCGATTACTCGACGGGCGCCATCTACACGAGCGTGGCGGCGACCGCGATTCTGATCACGGCCGCCCTCTACGCGGTATCCGCCAGACGATACGCCACCGGGGCACAGACCTCGTTGGATCGGGTGGCCCGCCTGCGAACCCCTTACCTTGCGACGGTGTTGTTGTTGTTCTTCCTCATGGCGATGGGACGCTACACCCACCTCTTCGAGCTGCTTCGCATGTTGATCCCCGTAATGAAAGGCTTCTCCTCGCCGGCGAAGTGCCTGTTCTGGGTCCTCTTGTCCTTCAGTTGCCTGGCAGGCGTGGGACTGGATGTCATCGGCGGGACAGCAGGTCGGCGGATGAAAGAAATGCCCGGGCGGCGCGGGGTATTATTGCGGTGGGGGGGCGTTCTGGCGTTCGTGGCTTTGGGTCTGTTCGTCGGGGCGTGCCTGTTGAATGGAGGCCAATTGGGCAAGTACGTCCTGATGCAGTGTTTCAACCTCGATTCCGTTGCGCCTGCATTCATCGAAAAAATCGATTGGTCGCTGACCGTCTTGGACAGCCTGAAGATGATCGCCGTAGGTTTCGTAACAGCGTTGTTGCTCCAGGTATGGGCTTTCCGCCGGCGAGGCCGCTCGATTTCGGCCGCCGCTATCATCATCGTCGCCTTCGCGGACCTCTATTTGACGAATTCCGATCTGGTGGAGGGGGGGCCGGCGTCTGTCCTGGAGAGACCGTCGTCGCACCATGACAGACTGGTTCCCCCCGATCGTGTGAGCCGATTCATGACGTTCAGGCCGGATTTCCACCTCGAGAAACGGAAACGGATGACGGCGGAGTTGCCCAGACCGCAATCCGTCGAGGTATTGGAACCGGACGCCTTCTCACAGACTCTGACGGATTCGTGGACGCAATGGATCCGCATGAAGCGAGAGGCCTTGTGCATACTGTGGCCCGTCGTCGACAAGGCCTTCGGCCTGACCGTGGCGGGGACCTTTCCCCCGCAGGACGCCGCTTCGGTCATCGATCGGATCACCCAACCGAGCGTTAGTCCCAAGGTGAAATCCCGCCTGCTCAGGATGCTGAATTGCGACCGGGTGCTGCTGACGCCGGAGCCGGCTGACACGCATCGCATTGCGGTAGGTCCCATCCACGTGTGGCACTACGAACCGGCCATGCCGCGGGCGTATGTCGTCGGTGGGGTCTGGGCCCTCCGCGGCAAGAAGGAAGTGGGGCCCGCGCTGGAATCGCGCGTCTTTGATCCCGAGCGGATGGCGCTGATCGTTCGCGAAAGCAGCGATGACCGGTCTATTCTTACGCTTCGTATCGGCAAGGTAACGCATCGGGTGGAGCGGGTGCAATACGGTCCGGATAGCCTCGACATCGACGTATCCTCGCAAGCACCGGGGCTTCTGGTCGTCAGCGACGCGTACTATCCCGGGTGGTCGGCCACGGTGAATGGGCGGGCAACAAAGATC
>CAZQTW010000179.1:0-1902 GCA_964596165.1 uncultured Planctomycetales bacterium
TGGCACAACGGCCACGACGGAGCGTGGCCCTCCAAGCTGCAATCGTCATCCTGAGCGAAGCGAAGGATCTCCCGTGACAATAGAGATCCTTCGCTTCGCTCAGGAAGACGGACAACGCTGTGGTTTCGGACAGACTCTCCGAACATCCCACTCACCGCCGATGATGGGCGACGATCACCTCGGCCAGCAGGCCCAACATGCAGGTCATGAACCCCGCGGTGAGCACGACGATGTCCGACTCCTGCATCGTGCCGGTCAGGCAGAAACTGGCTGCGGTCTTGGCCACGCCCGCCGCGATCACCAGGCCCGATAGTGGCAAAAACACCTTCAGCGGCCGGAAGTACAATACGATTCGCAGCACGGTGCTTAAGTAGGAGAGCGTGTCCTTGACGGGGTGGAACTTGCTCCGCCCGATCCGCGGCCGATAGGGCACCGGCACGTACTTCACCGAATGGCCGTTGGTCAGGAAGGCCAGTGTCATCGTCGTCACGCAGCTAAACCCGTCGGGCACGACCCAGAGCCACGGCAGCATCGCCTCGCGCTTGAAAGCTTTCAAGCCCGTGTTCAGATCGGGGATCGCGTGGCCGCTTAAGTAGCAGGCCAGCTTGCGGATCAGCCACTTCGCCGGCCCGCGGAGCCACCGCAACGTGCCCTGCTCGCTCGTGCGGGCGCCGTTGACCTGGTCGTAGGCGGGAAAGTACGAAAGGAGCTCGGGGATCGCCGCGGCGGGATAGCTGCCGTCGGCGTCGAGCATGACGACGATCTGCCCTCGGGCCTCGCGGATGCCCACCTTGCGGGCCGCCCCGGCACCACGCCGCTCGGGCCGCCGCACCACCCGCACCGGGCACCGCCAGCAGGCGGCCGCGAACTGCTCGGCCAGCTCGGCCGTCCGGTCGGTCGAAGCGTCGTCGACGACGAGGATCTCGTAGGCCGGGCCCTCCTCGCCCAAGGCCTCGACAATCTCGTCGAGCACCCGCACGATGGCTTCCTCTTCGTTGTACGCCGGCAAGAGCACCGTCACGACCGGCGTCGAGGCCACCTCCTCGCACGGCGCGGTGATTACCTCGGTCTGCCAACCATCCATGAATGGCTCCCTGCCTCGTCCGTGGGGCGTGTGAGGGCGATGTTTCGGTCGGGTGGTGCGTGTGAGCACGCACCCTACTTGTGGTGTATACCACATCGTGGCCTACGGCCCAATCCCAGTTGGCCCATGTGGCGTCTGACCGGGTGCATGCCGCACTCTGCGGAACCGGAGAAAGCCACAGGCGTGCCGGGAGGCTTTCTCATAGCCCGAAGGGCTTGCGGAACCTGACCCAGGGTTGCCGCGCAGCGGCTGCCCTGGGAACGCGCCCCCCCAACGCGGGTACCCGGAACGGCTTCCGTAGTTTGTCGCATCGACGACGAAACCCCGTCGGGGTTTGCGTGTTTTCAACCGTTCACCCAGGGTATCTTGCCGGCTGCGGCCCACGCCCGAAGCGTGTTCTTGGAAACCCCCAGGAGCCTGGCGGCCTCGGCAATCTTTACATATTCGTCAAGTCTTGCCATGACAAGTCCTCAACCGACATGATTCGCCAAGAGCAGCGGACACAACTATACCAAAGGGTGCAAGTCATTC
This sequence comes from uncultured Planctomycetales bacterium, assembly GCA_964596165.1. GTDB lineage: Bacteria > Planctomycetota > Phycisphaerae > UBA1845 > JAFGLZ01 > CAYUQT01. The sequence continues at coordinate 1,616 of CAZQTW010000179.1, forward strand.
CAATCATGCCACCCGATTTGTGGCCTGTGGGGGGGATTGCCGGACTCTGATATTCAACTGTCAAGGTCGCGGTTGGACAACCATTTTTGGCGGCTCGTCGACCTCGTTGCTGATGAGAGAATGAACATCAACAGCATGACGATCAGACTTCTTCCTCGGCCTCTTCCGCCTCGGTGACCGTCCAGATTCGTTTCAAGGGAACCTCGGTGCGAATGTCTTCGTCGAGCTTTTCGTAGTTCTACTGTCTAACCTGCATTGACGAAACGTAAGTCGTTTTGTATAAGCAC
>CAZQTW010000180.1:0-1798 GCA_964596165.1 uncultured Planctomycetales bacterium
AGATGGCCGGTTTTCAGGTGCCCATCACTGGCCGGTTTTGGGTGCCCCCTGACAGATATCCGACATCAGGACGAAGAAGCTCGAACCCGCCCTTGGGAACCCTCCGTCGGACCTTACCTAGAGGTACAGTGCGTCGGACGGCGCCGATAGGAGGTCCGACATGGCGGACACGGTGGCGTTGGCGTTCCTTCCTCCTGCGGGGTAACGCCTGGTGAGGCTAATGCAGGAACTCAACTTCGGCCAGGTCCGGGACCTGGTCGTCCGCGACGGGGAGCCGGTGTTCGATCCGCCACCGTCCGAGACGACAACGGGGAACGGAAGGTCATCACCTTCCATTCCCCATGCGCCGATCGTCGGCTCACGAACCTCGTGGGTCCGCGACGGATTTCAGAGCTCCCCGTGTGCAACCCTCTTCATAATCCTTCTCGTTCTCCAGCTGTTAACCGAAGACCTTCAATATCAACGGCTTATCAAAGAGCATGCCGTTCCCTGTGAGTCGGACGCGGCGTCAGGTCACATTTCATAACCACGGCGCCAATGTGCTTGTCGCAAAGGATGTCGTAAACGTGTCGCAAACTTTGTCGCAAACCTGTCGCAAAGATTAATCCCTCTCCGCAAGCCGGTAGAGCAATTGGTGGGTTTCACCCTCGGCGACGATCAATCCTCGGTCCACCATTGCTTTCAGGTCTCGTTGCAGAGACCGACGGTTGACATCGGGGCATAGACCCTCGAAATCCTGGATGGTCAGACCGCCGTGCTCCAGGATGTGGGCAATGGCTTTGGCTTGGCGATCCGAAAGCCGGTGCTCTTTGGCCAGCACGTCCCGTCGGATGGCTTGCTCGCCGCGCTCCCTCACCTCGGCAAGCTGGGCGGTCAGCCCCTCGACGAAATATTCGAGCCAGCCGGTCATGTCCATGCCGTGCTCGCGGACGCTCTGGATGGCCCGATAGAATGCCGGCCGGTCCCGGTCGTAGTATTCGCTGATCGTAAACAGCCGCTTGAAGTCGTACCCGGCCCGGTAGAGGCACAAGGTCGAGAGCAGTCGGGATGTCCTGCCGTTGCCATCCAGGAACGGGTGGATATGCACGAACTGGAACTGAGAGATGCCGCTCACCAGAACCGGGTGAACCTCCTTCTCCTGGTTGAGCCAGTCCACCAGCTCCGCCATCATGATCGGCACATCATGCGCCGGGGGCGGAGTGTAGACCGTCTCGCCAGTGGTCGAGTTGACCACGTAGTTCTGGATTCTCCGGTACTCGCCTGGAGCAGCGGCTCCTCCCCGCACGCCCTCGACGAGCCGCTTGTGGATTTCCCGGACCAGCCCCTCCGTGATCGGCCCGCCTGATTCCAGATACTCCGAGACAAAATCGAAGGCCTTCCTGTAATTCAGCAGTTCCCGCACATCATCGGGATCGGCCTCGGGGACCGGCTTGCCTTCCAGGAGTTGCTCGGCCTGATCCAAGGTCAGGCGCGTACCCTCGATGTGCGTGGTGTGATGGGCTTCCAAGATCAGAGCACGGCGGCCCATCTCCCGCACCCAGGCTTCGGAAAGGGCGGCGGCATCCAGGAACCCTCGGGCCCGCTCGATGCGAGTCAGCCCGGCGGTGAGCCGGTTGGTGATGGTGAAGATGGGTTTGAAGGTCTTGGCCATGCTCATATCCTCAATCATCCGGCCCACGGTGGGCGGTGGCGTCCTCGTCGACCCAGTCCTCCTCGGTGTAGGACATGCCTTTGCGCCCCGGAACCTTGCGCACGGGCCCGGGCCGGTAAAACGAGCAGCTTTTCGGGCCGTAGCAGA
>CAZQTW010000181.1:0-1788 GCA_964596165.1 uncultured Planctomycetales bacterium
GGGCGACTCGATCGGCCGCGTGATCACTTCCTGGATGCGCCGCACGCCGTCGTAGGTGTAGAGGCGGATCAGCGGGCGCGTTCGCTGCGACGAACAATCTTCACTTTTCAAAGAGCAGACCCGACACGCCGGTCACAGAACTGCCCGGTCTGGAGAATTTATCCCGACACCCTTTCTTACTCACCCTACAGGAGCTCTAGCGGGATCTTGGGGTTCGGGAATTCGGTCAGCGGAATGAACCGCATATTGGTGATCTTGGCCTTCTCCAGAGCCTCCTTGACGGCGTCAACCACGACAGTCATGCTCGTTCCCTCGGGCACGAAGATGTCGCTCCCGTCCCAGGTCTTCTTATCGAAGCGCACACCAAACCACTCGCGAGTGCGGCGCACGTACGGCGTGTCCGGCTCACAGACGCGCGGCGTGCTCTGGGTGTAGTCAAGTGAGCCGCATCGGCCCGTGACGGCCAGGCCATGGTAGCCTGGGATCCGTTCGCCCTTCTTACCGTGCACCTCCACCGGATACGTCGTCCAGCCGGAGAACTCTCGGAGGACGGATACCACTCGGTCGGATATGAGCAGTAGGGGCGGAAAGGTCGTGCCCATCAGATCATACGGTGTACTTCCGCCGCCATGCTTCATAGGATGGAAGACAATCGGCGCTGACAGGTGCAGCTCGCCCTGGGATATCTGATCGACATCCCGGCCGGCGGCTTTTCGGCAAGGTTCAGGCAACGCCCCGCGGTCGGGGTCGCGAAGGAACAGATTCAGCGCGTCAAGTTGCGGATCGTCGCTGTATTGTGGATGGACGTGCAGCGCCGTGCGCTTCATCGTGTGCGACCAATAATACAGCCTTGCGAAATCCATACTGCACCTCAGTAGTTGACAGCAAACTCGTACCTGTCTGCCAACTGGCGTCCCTTCTGCATGATGGCATCGGGGTTAGGGTGGGTACCCAAGAACACTTCCCATTCCTTAGCGTATTGATAGCTCTTCACCTGATGCGCGTGGGCATTCCACCATGCGCCAAACCTCGGCTCATGAATGTTCTTGATGCCAAGGCGGTTGAACTGAGGTTCAAGCTGTTGCGGAAACACGTGATGCGCATGAGCGTTATTCGGCATGCGGCCCGTGAGTACCTCCAGGTTATGTCGGAAGTTGCCGAGCGTAAACGCCCGGTAGCCGCTTCGCGCGGCGGCGACCGTCCGGCCCCGAGCCAGATAAGGCGCCCGAGCCTTGTTCAGGTGGTGGTTGAACTTCTGATAGGCCTGGACGCTCCCCCGGAGGCCGGCTGCGTTCGCCGCCAGGCCGAAGGCGTTGCCCATCGTCAGCCCGTTGTCGATGATGTCGTTCAGGCTGTCCGCGACGCCGTAAGCCGCGAAGAACACCCCTACCGGCGGGCAGATGGCCGTGATGGCGGTTTCGGCGGCGAACATCATCACCGCCTTGCCGAACGCGTACCCCGATTCGTAGGCAAATTCCCCCCAGGCGGCCTTTTCCGCTTGGATCTGCATCAAGACGTCGTCGGCCTCGTCGAAGGGATCCCAATCCAGCCCGCTCGGGTCCCGGTTGTTGACGGGATTCGAGCCTTCGTACTGGTAGAGGTTGGGGCCGTTGGCGTAGAGGACTTGGGCGTCGAAGGGGCCGAAGGCGACGGCGAGGGTTTCGGCATTGGTCGCCAGGGCCGTCAGGATCGGCAGGGCCGTCTCGTTCGGATCGCGCTGGATGAACCGACCCAGCGTCGGGCTGTAGAACCGGTTGCGGTTGAAATACAACCCCGCGCCGTCGGTGG
>CAZQTW010000182.1:0-1767 GCA_964596165.1 uncultured Planctomycetales bacterium
CGCTCCGGACAATCCGCCCCGTCCCTCGTCGGCCCCAGGGCCTGAACGGTTACCCTAATTCAATGTGGGCGAATCCAGGGGATTGGCGATTCCTATCGTCGCGTTTCCAGACGCCGCTGCGCCTCGGCCATCTGTTGGGCAGTCGGTGCCCGGCGGGTCATCATCATGTCGATGAAGCAATCGAAGAGGTAGGTCGCGTCGTGCGGCCCCGGACTGGCCTCCGGGTGATACTGAACGGCGAAGATCGGCAAGTCACGATGGGCCATCCCCTCCAGTGTTCGATCGTTCAGGTTGACGTGCGTCAGTTCAACGCTATCGCGGTCGAGCGAATCAATGTCGACGGCAAAACCGTGGTTTTGCGCCGTGATTTCCACCCGACGGGTAGCCAAGTTCTGGACCGGCTGATTGCCACCCCGATGTCCGAACTTCAGCTTGTAAGTACGCCCACCCAGCGCCAGCCCCAGAAGCTGCATCCCCAGGCAGATCCCGAATGTCGGTATCCGATCCGCGATCAGCTTGCGAAGCGTTTCGACGGCATAGGTCACAGGCTCAGGATCGCCCGGCCCGTTGCTGACGAACAGACCGTCAGGATTCAGGCTGCGGATCTTCTCGGCGCTCGCGCCGGCCGGAACTACGGTAACCCGGCAGCCGCAATCCACCAGGTTCCGCAAGATATTGCGTTTGACACCGCAATCAACAGCCACCACATGAAAACTCGGTCCACCCTTCAGGCTCCGCGAGGCGGCGGAAAATGCAGATTCGAACCCGCGGTCCCACTCGAACCCCTCCTTCGGACTGACCCGCTGCACGAGGTCGCGGCCGACCAGCCCCGGCGACTCGATCGCCCGCCTCACCAACTCCGCATCGTCGAGGATCTCACTGCTGATAACGCCTTTGAGCGCGCCTTGGATTCGAAGTTTGCGGGTGATCGCCCGCGTGTCGACACCCTCCAAACCGATGATCCCGTGTTCGCTGATGTAGCTTTCAAGCGACTGGCCCGCCCGAAAATTCGAATGTCTCCTGGCCAATTCCTTGATGACGAAACCTTCGACCTGAGGACCTGCCGACTCGGTGTCCTCGATCGTCACCCCATAATTCCCGATCAGAGGGTAAGTCATGGTGACGATCTGCCCGCAGTAGGAAGGATCGGTCAAGATCTCCTGGTATCCGGCCATCGAGGTATTGAATACCACCTCCCCAAAGCGCGTACCCTGGGCGCCGAAGTGTTGCCCCGTCAGAACAGTCCCGTCTTCAAGGGCAAGCTTACAGATGCCCATTCATGCACCCGCTCATGGGCTCTACCGCCGGCCAAGCCCGAAGGCAACCCCGAAAGACCGCCGCAAACCGCGATTCACGGCCGGATACCTAAAGGAATACTGCCCGGTTGACGATACTAATGGCGAGGCTGTGGGTCTCCGCTCGATTGAGCGGACAGCCTGGCTTGGAGGGTCCGAGTAACGGCGAGCTCGGACCCTCTTTTTTTCTGTACGCCTCGTCGGACGAACCACCCAACAGCCCCGCCGCCGGGAAGTCTAACACACCCCATCAAGCGAAATCAATCGGCAGGAATCCGAGAAGCCACACCCGTACTCAAGACAGCAGTCGACGCTTCCCGTGCCAGGCGCTGTCTGACCGGAACCGCTTGGCCCCGCATGCGCCCGTCGCAGAATGAACAGGCTGGTGTAGACAACTGGTAACCGTTCAGGCCCTGACGCCGACGAGGGACGGGGCGGATTGTCCGGAGCGATGAGCGGCCACGGCTTGGTG
>CAZQTW010000183.1:0-1753 GCA_964596165.1 uncultured Planctomycetales bacterium
CCGCTGACTGACTCGACGAACCGCACCATCCGGTTCTTGTAGTCGTACGCGAACGCCCCGGCCGGCGGGTTCGTACCCGTCCGCGTGAGCAAGTTCCCGTTGTTGTCGTACGTCCGTGAACCCATCGGCGTCGTCGAAGTCGTTGTTGCACGCGAGGATCTTGCCGGGCGCGTTCGACTCGATGACATCATCATCCGCTGCGATCTGGCCGTCGTTATTCGAGTCGACGTCCAGATCGGCCTTGAACACCTTGACCGTGATTGACGCCGATCCGCAGCTTGGCCCGCCGCCGACCAGTCGTGGCGACTCAAGTTCTACGTCATGAAGAACGACCCCGAGGCGTTGCTGAAGCGGGTCCGGCGGGATTTCCCCGCGGCGGTCCATTCCGCTCCGCAAGAGGGTCGGTCCAGCCTTTGGGCGCCCGCGTCATTCCGCCCTGACCATTAGATCATATCGGCGGGGAAACAGAACGGATGGACCCCGATGCCGACGACGCCCAGGGCGAGGACGACCGGACGGTAGTAACGCGAGACTACCTTCATTGAACGTGTTCTCGAATCCGCGGACATCGTGCGACCTCCTCACTCGGATCCTCGCCCCCCGGGCCCGGCAGGACGGAGCCACTCAGGGCGTCTACCTCACCACACCAAGCTCGCTGCGGCGACTGCCGCATTGTAGTAGAGTCGCCAGAAAGGGGCTTCTGGCCAGACGGGATCTTCCGGGACCGTTGGTGGAAGGGGGTAGTATCCGTACAAATCGATCCATGCAGAGTCGAAATCCGCGCGCGTGAACCCAAGGAGCGCGTCTTCGATCAATACTAGGTCGATTTCGTGGAGCCGAAGCTGAAAGATCTGTTCCCTGGTGCGAACGTTCACGCCGACAGGATCGACCGTATCCACTGTCTGCTGTTTCTTGCGAAAGGCTTTCATGGCGAGGCACAGCAACCCGTCCGACGCATCGCACCCCGTGGGAGCACTGATGATCGAGTCATAGGGCGCGGGCAGACCAACCGGTTCGCCGTTCGTATCGAAGGCAACATTGGCGTCCCCGGCGTAGCAGATAGCCACGTAGGCCACCTTCTCTATCGCGGTTTCCACACCCTTGTGGGTCAGCCACTTCGCCACGTCGGCTGGGTTCAGCGCCCCCGGGGCGAGGTCAAAGTGGGTCTTCTGTGCGGCTGGTCCGGCCATATCCTCGGCGTTGTGCGCGCCGAAGCCGATGTACAAGCTCTGCATCGTCCAGTGTCGATTGTCCTCCAGGAGCTTGCTCACGAGCACGCTCATGTGCCTGCAAGGGTTGTTGTCGGTTTGCTGGCCTGCGGTGGGATAGTAGCTTGGCTGCACGAGCTTGCGCCCGGGCCAGTTCCCGTATGTTCTGCGATTAAGGTGCCCCCAACAGAAATCATCGGATACGCCAAGAGTTGTCCACTCCCAACTCACAGAGGACCAAATGTCGGGTGCCTGATGCCAACCGGGACCGGCAGTTGAGCCTGAATCGATCGCAATGAGACCATGCGCCAGGGGCCACCAAGCTAGCGCCGGTGAGAGCAGGAACCCAACGCCAAGGAACGAGATGCCTATGACCAAGTTTCGTCGACGCATGTTGTCTACCTCCTAATCGGTTCGGAAGTCGGTTGTGTTGCCCTCCTGCGAGGCATCACGAATGCTGGCCCTTCGTCTTTCCACCACATCTGCCATTTGGTGTCCTTTCGGCAAGCCTGCATGAATCGTCGTGAAGGGTTTGGTATGGTCGG
>CAZQTW010000184.1:0-1695 GCA_964596165.1 uncultured Planctomycetales bacterium
GTAACCGTTCACGGAAGACCGACGAACTGGTATTGGTTCCTGCGGGAGAAGCGATTATGTATGGGGCATGGTCCGGGTTTTTACGAAGAACGTGATTCGTGCGATGGTGGCGGAAGAGGTAGCGTCGCTGAAGGCCCGGATTACGGAGTTGGAGACGGAAAATGCACAACTTCGTGCCGAGGTTGCTCGATTGAAGAAGAACTCCTCGACTTCTTCCAAACCGCCGTCGAGCGACATCGTCAAGCCGCCGAAGCCGAAGCCGCCTGTCGGCAAGCGGCGGAAGCGAAAACGCGGCGGCCAGGCGGGCCATTCGCGGCACGAGCGGAAGCCGTTCCCGCCTGAGCAAGTCGACCGCGCTTGGGTCTATGAGTGGCCGGAGCCGGGCGCGGAATGGGAGCCTTTGGACGAGTTCCGCACGCTGCAACAGGTGGAACTGGTCGAGAAACTGTTCGAGGTGACCGAACATCGCGCGCGGCTGTATCGTTCGCGTATCACGGGCGAGATCGTGGCCGCGCCGTTGCCGGAGGACGTGCGGTTGGCTGGATTGGTCGGCCCGCGGCTGACGGCGCTGTTGGCGTTTCAAAAAGGGGCGTGCCACATGTCGTACACCTCGATCCAGACGTTTCTGGGCGACGTGCTGGGCTTGCCGCTTTCCACGGGCCAGATCGCCAAGATCGTGCAAAAGGCCAGCGCCGCCCTGGGTCCCAGTCACGCGGAACTGGAGGCGGCCTTGCCCGATCAGGAGGCGATGAACATCGACGAGACCGGTCATCCCGAGAACGGCAAGCAGCTCTGGACATGGGGCTTTCACGTACCTGGGTCCCAGGGCTTCACTTGGTTCCACATCGACCCCTCGCGCAGCTCGGACGTGCTCTACGAGTTCCTGGGCGAGACCTTTTCGGGCGTCATTGGTTGCGACTACTACAGCGTCTACCGCAAGTTTCTCGCCGAGACCGATGCGGTGATGCAGTTCTGCTGGGCGCACCTGATCCGGGACGTGAAGTTCCTCACGACGCTGACCGATCCCGTGACGGCTCGCTACGGCCAGAAGCTGTTGAGCAAGATCAAGTCGCTCTTTCGCCTCTGGCACCGCCGCGACGAGATGGCCCGGGAAAAGTGGGAACGCATGATGCGGCGGGCCGCCGACGCCGTGCTCGATCGGGCCAAGCGAGCCCCTTCGCGGATCGAGGCCCAGAACATGCGAAAGCGGTTCCGCGAACATGGTGCGTACTACTTCACCTTCCTCAAGGTGCCGGGCATCGAACCGACGAACAACGCCATGGAACAGCGGATGCGGTTCGTGGCGATAGATCGCCGGATGACGCAGGGAACGCGTGGCGACCGGGGCCGCCGCTGGTGCGAGCGGATGTGGACCGTACTGGCCACCTGCGTGCAACAGGGCCGTTCCGCCTTCGCCTTCCTCCACCAATCCCTCCTGGTCCACTTCAAGAAGCAATCTCCCCCCTCCCTCCTACCCATTCCCCCGTGAATGGATACGAGAAAGGACTGTCGAGCGTGTCCGCAGGTCGTCCATCGACGAGGTGTTGGATGATCTCCGCCACTTGTTCCCCGCGAATACCCGCACTGTCGTCGCTGGTGATGAGGCTACCACTCAATCCTCTTTGCGAGTACGCATCCCGACGCTTCTGCCAATCGTGAGCGTAGTCATCACGATCGAGCATCCCCAAGTGTTCC
>CAZQTW010000185.1:0-1670 GCA_964596165.1 uncultured Planctomycetales bacterium
GGGATGTCGATCAGAACGATCTGACGGTGTTCCTCGACGCCTACGGAGGTTCCGGTGAGGCGCCGAACGGTCCGTGCGGATGGCGAGCGGACCTGGATGGTGACGGCGACGTGGACGGCAGCGACTACCTCCTGTTCGCCGATGCGTACAACGGCGCGGGGAATCCGCCGCGTCCTCCGAGCCCGACCGTCTCGGTCGGGTCCATGGCGATCACCTCCGGTTCCATGGTCGTCGGTCGCGTCGGCAACCCGTTCTTCTTCACCGGTCGCCGCCTGGACCTCTTCGATAAACAAGACGCCGGCACGCCGCACCACTTCACGGATGACTACGCGGGCTTACAGCTCTATGACTATCGAGCGAGGGCGTACGACCCCGTCGTGGGAAGGTTTGGGCAGAGGCTTGGAAGTGGTCTCCAACCGGCCAGAAACAGCTACTCCCTTGGCGGAACTGGGTCCCCTACGGAGTTGCGGGATGCCTCCGATAGAGATGTCGTGGCTGATCGGTATGGTGGGGTGCTGTACGATCTTGAGACTGTCGGTTCGGCCAAGTGCAACCCCAAGACCGGCGAGGTTGAGATTTCGGTTACCGATACGTCATGTTCGGCGTCCTGCACACGCAAGCACGAAGAGTTGCACAAAGGTCAAACGGAATCATGCTGTCGTCGAGTCAAGTCATGTGTTGCGAAGCTGGGAGAGAAGAAGTGCATGGAGGAGTATACCAGATGGATAGCGGCAAGCAGGGACAAGTTGGATTGCGCTGCGTACTTGTTGGACATCGTCTGCTACACCAAGATGCTACTGACTGGCAGAGACGACAAGGGAAACGCCCTCAGCAAGACGTGTTGTCAGGATTTGAAGGACGACATCAAGAGCGCCTACGGCCTAGCACTACAGCATTGCCCCTGGGGCGGTGCGACGCCAGTGGCACCTTGTCCATTCGATCAGACAGGAGAGCTCGTGAACCCGGTTGGGGAGTTGCCGCCTTGGATCGCATTCTCTCGATAGGCCGATGCCGCTGGCTCCTGTGTGGACTAGCTTGGATATGCCTTGCGCCTGGATGTCCGAAGCATCTGAGCTCCACAGTATCCAGTAACGTCTCGTCCACGCGTGCTGGAAGTCAGCCGACTACGAGACCCGAGAAGGCACAGACAACATTGCGCGCCACTACAGAGCGTGCAACGCGGCGTGGGCAATTAGGCAGGGATGAGGCCATAGCTGCCTCCGAAAAGGCAATCACTGCGGTCGGCGTTGATGTGGGCCGATATTTCCGACGGAGTGTGTTCCGACATCCGGGCGATTGGCAGATAATCTACGAGCTCAAGGAGCCCCGGCCGTATCTTGGTGGCGATACAGTCATTAGCGTTCTTGTTGGGGACAACGGTTCCACGAGGGTGCGTTTTGGCCGGTGAAATCAGAAGCATGGAAACGAGGACGGATACTTTTCGGAACGTAAGATGATGTTTGCTGCTTGTCACAATCTGGTGGACGACCACGACAACAAGCTGATCGAGGTCAAGAAGGGCCAGACCACGTTGGTGACGTACGAATACGACCCGCTGGGACGGCGGGTGACGACGGCCGGGCTGCCGACGCCGGGTGCCGTGAGATACTACCTCTCGTCGGGCCAGAACGAGGTGGCCGAGTACAACGGCCAGGGGCAACGGGTGCGGT